>CAMDZW010000034.1 GCA_945911015.1 uncultured Propionibacteriaceae bacterium | reverse complement strand
TCGGCGGCGGGACCAGATCGGCGACCACACCACGGCCCGGCTGGGAGTGGAAACGGATGGCGATCGGCTCGATCGAGCCCTGATCGGTGAGGACCCGCCCCTGGGCGAGAACCTCCTCCAGCCCGGCACCCTCACTGAGCGGAGTGATCTTGTCCTGCAGCGCCTTGAGTTGTTCGATGTCGGCCTCGATCGGTGGCCACACGGTCACCCAGACGTGGTTGACGTCGAGTCGGCTGCCGGCGCTGCCGCGGGCACTGCGCACCCGGCGGATCGACTCCAGGCAGTGTTCGACGGCACGCTCGGCATGAGGGAGGCTGACGATGCGGCCCTGGTCGTCGCGCACGACCGCCATCTGACGGACCTGGGCCATGGCGATGAGCCGCCGGTCAGCAGGGTTGGACTTGGCGACGGCCTCATAGAGCAGGACGTCGTCGGGGGCGTCGAGCCGGGTCAGATCGAAGTTGATCAGCCGCCACAAGTTCAAACGGCGCGCGACCATCGGATGGATGCCACGGACCAGCCGGTCCTCGGTGAGTTCACCCCCGTCGGCCGACGTCCCGTCGACCTCGGCCGGGTCGCTGCTGGCGTCATGGCGGCGGAAGGTGAGGTACTCGACCGGACGTGGGGCGGCCGGGCAGACTGCGATCGACACCCGACGGCTGTCGGCCAGTACCTCATGTCCGGCGAGCAGGGCCAACAGCTGGTCGGAGATCTCGTTGAGATCGGCCGGCGGCTCAGGCCAACGCAGATAGATCTCGACCGCGTGTCCGCCTTCGGTCGCCAGGGCGGAGGAGATGCTGTCAGCCAGGGTTGAGCCTGCCGACAGGTCAGTGATGTCGGCCAATGTCGCCACAACCCGGATCGGCACGCCGGCGGCTGTGGTGTAGTCGGCATGGGCAACCGGTCGGCCAGCGACCGTCGCGACTCGGATCTCACCCAGCGCGTGATCGATGTAGTGGCGGCGCAGCAGCACCTCCAGCATCGGTTCGGTCTCGGGGATGTGATCGCCCAGACGGTCGCGCAGGAACCCGACCATCTGCTCAGGGATGTCAGCCAGAGCTTCGATCCGATGCCGCCGGTCCGCCGCAGACGGGTCGACCAGAGCGTCGAGCTCCGGGCCGACCCCGGCCAGTACTGCCCGGCGTTCGGCGTCGACCAGCGGCTGGTCGAACCAGCGGAATCGGACCGACCGGGCCAGGTCACCGATCACGGCAAATCGCAACTGAGTGGAGCGGACCATCCGCTCCAGCAGAGCGCGAGCCCGTACGGCACCGTCCTCGGTCGGGCGGCCCTCGGCCGCCCAGCGTTGCAGGATCGCCACGGCGATGTCGACCTCACCGCCGCGATGGTTGGCCAAGAAGATGCGGAACACCGCCTCCTCGAGGGCGGGGGTGCGGTCCAGCTCGGTGACGCCGTAGTGACCGAGCACCCGCAACAACTTCTCGCGGAACTGCTCGGGCAGCGCGCCCCGGTCGGGGTCGAGGCCCTGCAGATAGGTGTGGAAGTGTTCCCGGGAGCTGTGGACCCGCAGTTCGCGATGCAGTTCGTCGCGCGCGGGCCGGTTGCGGGTCAGCTCGACGAAGTCGGTGAACAGTCCGAGGAGGACCATCTCGGCGGCGAAGACGTCGGTGCCGTTCGCAGCCATCGCCGCACGACAGTCGAGGTACTGCTGCACGACACGGGCGCGCTGGTCCGGGTCGCAGTCGTATCCCATCAGAACGGAGCGGAGCCGGTCCATTGCCCGTTGGGCCCGATCGGCGGTCCCGGTGTCGGTGGCGGCCGGCAGGCCAAGGTCGCCGGTCCGTTTGGTGGTCGCGCTGGCGGCCTCGTTCTCCTCGACGGGTTCGAGGCGGATCAGTGGAGCTCCGGTCTCGACCTGGGTGCCAGTGCGCACGACCAGTTCCCGAACCCGACCGTGGAACGGTGCCGGGATGATGGTCTCCATCTTCATCGACTCCAGGACCAGGACCGGGGCGCCGGCGGCGACCTCGTCACCGACAGCGACCGGGGTCGCGATGACCAGCGCCGGCGCAGGGGAGCGGAGCACGCCCCCTTCGTCACGCTCGACCCGGTGGGTGACACCGTCGACCTCGACCAGCTGGGTCGGACCATGGGAGGCCGTGACCAGCCGGTGCATGCGGCCGTCGACGACGACCCGCGAGTGGACGGCATCGAGGCGGCGGAGCTGGACGTCGACCACCCGACCACTCCCGGCGACGGTCACCGCATAGCGGTCCGGTGCGACCTGACTGACGGTGAAGGCATGGGTGACGCCGCGTAGTTTCAGTTCGATGCTGTGGCTGGTCTCGTGCTGGACTTGCGGACGGCCGCCGGCGGCGGTGTCGAGGAAACGGCGGATCTCGGCCTGCTCGACCTCCTCGTAGGACTCGATCGCCGCCACGACCAGGGCCACCCCGGCATGTTGCTCGGCGACCAGACGGCCCTCAGCGCGGACCCGGTCGATCCATCCGGTGTCAGCCCACACAGGGTCGCCGGAGATGACCTCGGGCTGGTTGAGCAGATCGAGGATGAAGCTCTTGTTGCTGGCGCCCCCTTCGATGACGACCGTGGTCTCCATCATGGCTCGCCGCAGCCGGGCGAGGGCCTCCTCGCGGCTCGATCCGTAGGCGATCACCTTGGCGACCATCGAGTCGAAGTCAGCCGGGATGGTGTCGCCCTCGGTGACACCGGTGTCGACGCGAACACCGGGCCCGGACGGGAACTCCAGGCGGGTGATCCGCCCCGGCGCGGGGGCGAAGTCGCGGTCGGGGTCCTCGGCATTGAGCCTGGCCTCGACGGCATGGCCCCGCTCGACGGGCCGCTGCGCCGGGAGGGATTCACCGCGGGCGATCCGGATCTGCCAGGCGACCAGGTCGAGGCCGGTGACGACTTCGGTGATCGGATGCTCGACCTGGAGACGGGTGTTGACCTCGAGGAAGGCAAAGGTGGCCGACTGCGGGTGATAGAGGAACTCGACCGTCCCGGCGCCGGCATAGCCGACGGCGAGCGCGAGCCGTTCGGCTGATGCCTTCAGCTCAGCGGTCTGTTCGGGCTCGAGCAGGGCCGAGGATGATTCCTCGATGACCTTCTGGTTGCGGCGCTGGACCGAGCAGTCCCGGACCCCGACCGCCCACGCCGTGGTGCCGTCGGAGATCAGCTGGACCTCGACATGACGGGCCCCGGTGACCAACTTCTCCAGGAAGACCACACCGGAGCCGAAGGCCCGTTCCGCCTCGTCGCGGGTGCGCTGGTAGGCCTCGGTCAACTCCGTGGGCTCGGTGACCTTGCGGATACCACGGCCACCGCCACCGGCGGTGGCCTTCAGCATCAACGGGTAGCCGATCTCCTCGGCAGCGGCGAGGGCCTGGTCGAGGGTGTCGACCCCACCCCGGCTCCACGGTGCGACGGGGACGCCGACCTCTTCGGCGATCAGCTTGGAGCCGATCTTGTCGCCGAGCTTGCGCATGGCGGTGGCACTCGGACCGATGAACACGATGCCCAACCGGTCGCACAGTTCAGCGAAGGCCGGATCCTCGGCGACAAAGCCCCAGCCGACCCAGACCGCTTCGGCTCGGGTGGCGACCAGCGCCTGCTCCAGCAGATCGAGGTTGATGTAGGGGCGGTCGGCGGCTGCGCCGAGCAGATGTGCCTCGTCTGCCTCCCGTACGAACGCAGCACCCGCATCGACATCGGTGTGGAGGGCAATGGTGACGCATTCCGGTCCGTTGGCGGTCGCGTTCAGATCGCGCACCGCATGGATGAGCCGCATGGCGGCCTCTCCGCGGTTGACGATCGCGATCCGTGAGAACGAACTGGTCTGGGACGGCGAGGAGCTTGGCACAGGCTGACCCTGCCAGCAACTGGCCCTCGGGGACAGTCGGCGCCCCGAGGAGGGTCCGATTTTGTAGATCCATACAGAATTCGGCACAGTGACGCCTGTGGTGAGTGACGACAACAATTTGGTGCTGAGTGATCGCACGATTCAGTGGGCTGCCACGATGGCCGGTCATGGCACCGACGACATGGTCCATGCGCATCGCGACTCGACTGGTTTCGTGCCGGGTGCGGTGGTGGTCGACCGGGTCGTCCGCGAGGAGCTCGAAGCTGCCACCCTCAGTGAGGGAGCGACCCTGTCCCGCGGCGCGGGGAACCGGGCGCGGGAGGAGGAACCGGACGCCGAGCGGACCTGTTTCGAGCGGGACCGCGACCGGATCGTCCACTCGACCGCCTTTCGACGTCTGGCCGGCAAGACCCAGGTGGTGGTCCATCCCAGCGACCATGAGCGGACCCGGCTGACCCATGCACTGGAAGTGGCCCAGGTCGCCACCTCCATCGCGCGGGGGATCGGGGTCAATGTCGTCCTGGCCGAGGCCATCGCGCTCGGTCACGACTGCGGTCACGGTCCCGGTGGGCATGCCAGCGAGGACGCCTTCGACCACTACCTCGGCGAGGGCTACGACCACGGTCCGTGGGGAGCTGACGTCGTTCTCGCTCCGCTGAACTTGTGTGCCGAGACCTTGGACGGGATCCGCCACCACTCCTGGTCCAACCCGGCCCCGACCACGGTCGAGGGGGAGATCGTCTCGTGGGCCGATCGGATCGCCTACTGTGCACACGACCTGGAGGACGCCATTGCCGCCGGGATCGTCACCGAGTCAGATCTGCCGGCGGAGGTCGCCGAGGTGTGCGGGCGGGATCGCCGCACCCAGCTGTCGCGGTTCATCCGGGCAGTGATTGCCACCACCGTTGAGACCGGTCGGATCGGGATGGACTCGACGATGGCCGGCGCCCTCGCGGCGCTGCGCAAGTTCAACTACGACCGCATCTACACCCGGCCTGCCTCCTTGGCCCAGTCCGATGCGGTGGTACGGGTGCTGCGCGGGCTGGTCGAGTACTACGCGGCCGAACCCGTTCAGATCCCGTGGCCGGTCGAGGTCGACCCCGGCACTGACCCTGCCGTACGGGCAGCAGTCACCTATGTCGCGGGGATGACCGACCGGTTCGCCTTCGACTCGGCCGTACGGCTGCTGGACTGGCCGGTCGACCAGCTACCGAAGGGGATTGACTGAGCAGGCCGCGGTGGCGCCGGGCAGCGCATGTCGGTGGCGGGCAATCAGGCGGTAGCCGATCCGGGTGAGCTGGACCAGACCGGGCAGCTGCAGGATCCAGGCGGGGATCGCCCACGGGCCCGGGCTGGTGCGCCACCAGGCAAGGACAGCGTCCGCGCCACCGAGCACACTGCCGCTGGTGGTCACGAAGTGGATCTCGGTCTCGGCCTCGTCGGGGCTCACCCCGTGGCTGAGCGCATCCTCGGCCCGCCAGGGCCTGACCTGAGCAGGGGAATGAAGCCGGTCATCGAAGAAGTGGGCCGATGCCGTACAGAATCCGCAGTCACCGTCATAGAGCAGGACGGCGCGGGCCAGTGACATGTCCGCAGCCTACAGTGGGGGCGACACATCTCATCCCGAAGGAATCCCCATGCCTGTCGATCCCTATGACGACTACGGCGCCGCGAGTGCGGGCATCACTGCCGTACTCGTTCTGGTGTATCTGCTCATCTTTGCCGCGGCGTATGTGGTCACCGGACTGCTCTACCACTTCCTGTTCAAGAAGATCGGCATCCAGAGCTGGCGGGCATGGGTCCCGATCGTCAACACTTACGCCATCCTGCAGGCGGGCGGATTCAACGGGTGGTGGGCGCTTGGGGTGTTCGTGCCGGGGCTGAACCTCGTCACTGTGGTCTTCATGATCATGTCGATGTTCCGGATCGGGCGTGGTCTGCGGATCGAGGATGCGCTCAACGTCATCATGATCATCCTCGGCGTGTGGACCATCGTTGTGTTGATTGCCGGCAAACCGTACGACCATCGCCTCACCGGCGCTCGCACCCAACAGCCCGACCAGCAACTGCTGATCTCACAGGGCGGCCTGGTCAACAACGTCGATCCGTTCCCGCCCTATGCCGCCCAGACCATGGGCGGAGCCTACGGCCACCAGCAGCCCGGCTACGGCACAGGTGGATACGGGGCGCCGCCACAGGGCGGGTACGGGCAGCCCCAGCAGCCCGGCTACGGGGCAAGTGGCTACGGGGCAGGTGGGTACGGGGCAGGTGGGTACGCGCCGCAACAAGGTGGGTACGGGCAGCCCCAGCAGCCTGGCTATGGGGCGCCGCAGCAGGGTGGCCCTCAGGGGCCGAGCACCTCCCCACCTCCCGGTGGCGGTTACCCTCCGCAGAACCCGTTCTGAGGTTCGGCCAGCACGGCATCGTGCAGTTCGACCAGTTGTGCCCGCAGCGGAGCAGCCCGCTCGGTGAAGGCGCGCTGGTGCTCGACATACTCCGCCCGGCCGCGAGCGGTCTCGACGGCGATCGGTCGTGTCGTCCGGATGTGTCCACCCGGATCGGGCAGTGAACTCAAGTCGTACGGGCTGGCCCTCATGTCGATCCACCGGACATCGAGTGCCAGGTCGAAGCAGTCCCGCACCACAGCGCTGGGCGCGGCGAGGCCGAGTTTGGTGGCCCACTTGTAGAGGTCCATCGTGGCGTGCAGGCAGCCCGGCTGCTCGTCGTCGGGCTGGGTGTCACGGGACAGCGGTCGTTGGTTGAATGGCTTCGCCGACGGGGTGAAGAATCGGTAGGCGTCGAAATGCGTACAGCGGACACCGCGTTCCTCGACCACGGCAGCCACGTCGTCATCGGCCAGACGCAGCCCGAGCTGGGGGTGACGGACCTGGTCCGCGCGATGGACCATGGCCCACTCGTGCAGCCCGAAACAGCCGTACGAGGGTGTTCGGTCGACGGTGCGGGCCAACAGGTCCCGGGTCCGGGCGAGCCGTTGGCGGCGATCCGCCGGTCCGGACAGATCGAGGGTGTGGCCCCCGTCGACCGACTTCAACGGCAGATCGAGATCGGTGACATCACCTTCGAGCACCACCCCGATGCCGGGTGACCAGCGCGCCAGGTGCGTGACCCGGGCCCAGTAGTACTCGAAGAGGAAGTCCTCCACCGGATGGGCGATGGACCGCGCTGCCCGTTCCTGGTGGTCGGTCAGGGTTCGTTCGATCCAGGCCCGGTGGAGAACCCGGGCATGCTGCCAGTGGTCAGCGTCCACCGGAGAAACCGCCGCCACCACCGCCGCCGGAGAACCCTCCACCCGATGAGCCGCCGGAGTAGCCGCCACCGCCGCTCGACGAACTGCTCGACGGTGGGGTGTAGGTGCTGACCTTGGAGACCGTACGGTCCATCGACTTCCACGCGCCGGCGAAGGCGAGGTTGTTGGGCGTCATCCAGGTCGGTGAGCGGTCGACCTGCTCATAGTGTGTGGACAGCATCTGGCTCCAGGGCTTGTCCAGACCGAACAAGATCGCGTACGGCAGGAGCCGCTCGGCGCGGGTGAGCCAGACCCCGTCGTCGTCAACGGGGACGTGGACGTCACGTTCCTTGAGGTGGGCGTGCACCGAGAGCAGCAGGTCCCGCATCGCATAGCCCTGTTCGGTGTGGACAGGGTTGGGATAGAAGATCCCCACCGCCCGCATCAGGTGGAGGAGCAGTGCAGCCACCCCGATGATCACCGACAAGGTCTCGATCGGGTTGACCACCATGATCGCGATGCCGAGTGCAGCGAGCAACAGCGCCAGGATGCCGAGGGCGATGCTGGCCGGATGGCGTGGCCGGTGCAGGAATCCTTGTCCGAGGGCAGCGGTCTGGCCACGTTGGCCGACTTGTCGGATCCGATTGGCGAGGGTGGCGTCTTTCGAGGAGAGGGTGTTGGTGCCTCCGGTCGGGGCGATCGTGGCGAGCATTTCCTGGTCGAGCCGATGCAGTGCTCGGCTCGGGTCGAGGACGGTGATCTGGACCGGTCGTCCGGGGGCGTTCAGCTGTTGACCGATCTCGATGACGCCCTGGACGGCCAGGTGGACCATCTCGGCTCGTCCGGCTCGTGCCCCGTCGGTGTCGTTGACTGGCCGGTCGGTGGTGTCGGCATTGGCGATGGCCGCAGCAACCGGAGGGGGGACCGTGGTGGGCACGCCGGCAGCCGGCAGGGGTGGCAGCTGGTCAGGGGTCGGGCGGCGATTCCGGTCCCGATGGGACTTGAGAGCGCGTTGCCCGGCCCGAGCGACCAGCAGTCCGACCAGGATGACCAGCACCCCGACCTCGCCGCGCTGGGCCCGGCCGAGGATGTCGATGACCGAGTCCGGCTGGCTGCGGTCGGCTCGTTCGGCATAGGCCACGGTGTCCGGCTCGAAGCCGATGGCCACGGTGACACCGTCGCCGGGCTGGCGGGGTCCCGACCCGACCTCGAAGACGTGGCTGCCGTCACCGGCGGTCGACGAGGTCAGGGTGCAGGTGTCTGTGCTGCCGAAGCGACCCTGGTAACAGGCCGAGTCACCGTTCAACGACTGCGCCAGCTGTGGAGCAATCCGGATCGTCGCGGAGAAGTTGTCGATCCGTTGGGCGGAGTCGAGGGGGAGAAGGTTCCAGTACAGCTCCTGGACGTCGGTGTCGGCATCGCGAACCATGGCTGTGCGCACGAAGTAGTGCAGGACATAAGTCTGCTCGCCTCGGACGTAGTCATTGCCACCGGTCAGGATGTACTGGACGTCGTTGTCGTAGTCGTAGTCGGTGTCGTACAGCACGTCGCGACCGGACGGGTCAGTGGCGGTGATGTCCTCGATGCCGTACGAGGAGTTGGACGGGATGCCGCGGACGATTCCCTTGTTCTGATCCCGGTCCGGAAACTGGGCCACGATCGTCTCGGTCACCTCGAGCACGGCCCGACCGTCCTCGTCCAGGGCCAGCTCCATCTCGGACCGCCAGCTCGAGTAGGAGAACTTGTCGGCAGACCCGACCAGCCCGATCTGGGCCCGAATGCCGCGCGGCACGGCATGGAAGACCAACCATCCCAACAGGAACAGCACGACTGCGCCCACGATCAACGTGGTCGCCGCGCTGGGTGACTTTCGTTCTTTGGTGCCCACGCTGCCTCACTGTAGCCAGTCGACCGGTCGTCACGGCAAGTCGTCGTGGAGTACTCGCACCACGGTCGCTGTCAGTCTGTACGGTGGCCCGATGGCGAACCGCTACGACGGCAAACCGATGCTGAGGCTGCTCGACGCCTACGTGCTCGACCGGCTTGGCCTGCTCGACGAGTCGACCGCCGAGGAACTGGCTTCACAGGGACCCATCCTGGCCCGTGCGCTCGGTGTCGCCGCCTCCGACTGGCCGACTGCTGTGGAACAGGCCATGGGACTGCCGCCTGAGTTCTCCGAGGCGGTCGTGGCCGCCTGGTGGCAGTTCCGCGAGGCTCAGGAATCCCGCGGCATCACGCCCGATCCGATCGAGTTCACCCATCTGACCAGCGACCACCTCATCGGTGAACGATGACGGGCTTCGCGGTGCCCCGGGTGGCTGCGTGGGCCAGGACGGCTCCAGCGGCACACAACAGGCCGGAACCGATCAGTGCTGCCGAGGCGCCCATGACATCTGCGGCAACGCCCAGACCTGCGGTTACGACAAGCACTGCGATCTGTTGAACGAGCACCAGAACCGACTGAACCCGAGCGATCAGCTCAGGTGGCACCGAGGTGAGGAGTAACGGCGCCGCGACTGCGGTGTAGACCCGGACAGCCGCGCCGATGAGAACCATCAGGATGATCGCCGGCCAGGGCGACTCGGGCAGCACCAGCATGAGAATGAGTCCGGCCGCCGCACCCGGGCCCCACCTCAACATCCACCGTGGGTTCTGCGGCGCTCCGCGGAGGCTGGTCAGGATGCCGATGCCGATGGAACCAGCCGTCCACCCAGCTCCGAGCAGGCCTGTGTGGGCAGGGTCCCAGATCCGATCCTGGCCCAGCAGTGGAACGATCAGAGTGACCACCGGCAGTGTGGCCCCGGCGACGACAGCGACCGAACACAGCAACCATCGTGTCGAGGAGTGCGTCGCCAGATGGACAATGCCTTCCTTGGCTTGGTGCCAGACGCTGGCTTCACCACGGGCCCGAGGATCGCGAGGCGGTCTGATCAGCCAGAAGGCTGCCGTCGTGACGCCCAGAGTGATCGCGAGCACCATGAGGCACCCGGGTAGTCCGGCCTCGGCCACGAGAAGGCCACCCAGCGGAGGTGCTGCGAGAGTGACGACCTGGGTCAGGGTGGTCGTGGCTGCAAGAGCGGGAGTGAGGTCATCGTCGTCGACGAAGAGCCGGACGACTGAACCGGATGCGGGCGCCCTGAGCGCCTGGACCGTGCCGAGGGCCAGTGCGAGCCCAATCAAAACGAGTGGCGAGGAGGAGGTGAGAAGGAACGCGCCCGCACTGCAGGCGACCACGAGATGGACGAGGTTGACTGTGATCAGCAACCGACGGTGACCCCAACGATCGCCCAGCACGCCGCCCACGAGCAACAAAGCGACCAGCGGCAGCGACCAGGTGACCAGAACCGTTCCAGCAAGAGCAGGACTGTGGCCGGCCGCTGTCCAGCTCAGGGCGAAGGCGAGCATCTGATTCGCCAGACTCGCGGCGGCGCTCGCTCCAGTCCAGATGGCCAATCGGGGTGTCACCCAGCTGTGCCGTTTGGTCCTTGTCACGACGGGTTGGTCCTTGTCACGACGGGCGTACGGGCATGAGGACAACCATGCGGTGAGGTTGAACGGTTGCGCGGAGGAGACATGGGCCCCGGTTGGAGCTGAGGTCGACTCGTGCGCTCGTCCCGGCTAGTGCCCGCAGCGCCGCCTCGAGAAGGTGCCGCGAGAACCGGAGGTGCAGGGGCTCATGTCCTTCGAGCAGCAGACCCACCTCCTTCGCGGCAAGTCTGACCACCTGATCCCGGACGACGAGGTCAACCACGTCAGTTCTCGCCTCCATGATCGCGGCGCGTGCCATCCCCCGGTCGACCGTGAGCTGGGCGCGGACGGTCAGGTTCGGGGGCAGAAGTGCGAGATGATCGGCATAGTCGGTTGCCCCGGCCAGGCCAGTGGTGAAGGTGTCGGTGCCGGTCTGGATCCTGATCGGTGGGTCCGAGAACGTGATGGTGGCGGTGGCCCGGCGGTCCAACCACGCCGCAAGGTCCCACACCGCTGAACGGCGGATGGCCGCACGCCCGTAGCCATCGCTGGCGGCCACGCGGTGATGGCAGAACAAGCTGAACGTATTCGTCGCCACCACGTCGAGGCCCGATGGTTCAGCTGCCAGAACGATGCGATCCCACGGTGCTTCGAGTCCGCACTGGTTCATCGCTGCTCGAAGCGCGTCCGCCAGCTCGGGGCCGTTGACCGACACCGATCCCACTGTGGTCCGACTGTCGAGTCGCGCAGCCAGAGCCTCCAGATCGCGAGCTGCCCGGGTGCTGGAGTCTCGCTGCTCGGCTGCCAGACGACGAAGGCTCGGAGCAGTGTCATGGCGTGGCCCTTCCACAATCGACCTCATGACGTCGACCGGGACCCGCGCCACTCGCAGTGCGCTGACCACCTTGGCCAGCTCGACGGTCGCAGAGGAGTAGTAACGGTAGCCCGTGCTCTGATCGACGTGCTCGGGGCGCAGCAGACCGATTTCGTCGTAGTAGCGCAGCGCCGAAGCGGGGAGCGCCGTGGCTCGGGAGTAGGCACTGATGCTCAGCAGTCGTTCGCTCATGGCCCTGATTCAATCGGTTCGACCAACGTGAAGGTCAAGACCGGCGTCGAGCACCTGCCAGTAGACTGCCCGCCGTGGCAGGACGGATTGTGGATGAGGACGTGGCGGCTGTCCGTGAGCGCGCCCGCATCGACGAGATCGTCGGTGGATATCTGCAGCTGCGCAACGCCGGCGGCGGCTCGAAGAAGGGTCTGTGCCCGTTCCACGACGAGAAGACACCCAGCTTCCAGGTCACCCCGAGCAAGGGATTGTTCTACTGCTTCGGCTGCGGTGAGGGCGGCGATGTCATCACCTTCGTGCAGAAGGTCGACAACCTGACCTTTGCCGAGGCGGTGCAGCGGCTCGCCGACCGGGTCGGCATCCAACTCCGGTTCACCGAGGGGGGCGGACCGAGTCTGGCACCGGGACTGCGGATGCGCCTGCTGGAGGCCCACCAGCTGGCGGCGGAGTACTTCGCCGAACAGCTCGCCAGCCCCGACGCCCTGACCGCCCGACAGTTCCTGGCCGAACGAGGTTTCGATCGGGCTGCAGCCGAACAGTTCAGCCTCGGCTATGCCCCGCGCGGTGGCCGCCAACTCGCCGATCACCTGCGGGCCAAGGGTTTCACCCATGAGGAGCTGGTCACCGGGGGGCTGGTCCGGGACCGTGGTTGGGACTTCTTCCAGGGACGGCTGTTGTGGCCGATCAAGGACTCGGCGACCTCGGTGCTCGGGTTCGGTGCCCGCCGGATCTTCGAGGACGACCGACTTCCGGCCAAGTACGTCAATACCCCGGAAACTCCGCTGTACAAGAAATCCCAGGTCCTCTACGGACTGGACATGTCTCGTACGGCCATCGGCAAGCGGTCCCAGGCCGTGATCGTCGAGGGCTACACCGATGTGATGGCCTGCCATCTGGCCGGGGTCGACACCGCCATCGCGTCCTGCGGCACGGCCTTCGGTCATGAGCACGGTCGGTTGTTGCGGCGTCTGATGGGCGACCACGACGCCTTGCACGGTGAGGTGATCTTCACCTTCGACGGTGACGCGGCCGGACAGAATGCGGCGCTGAAGGTTTTCGACGACGATGCCAGCTTCGTCTCCCAGACCTATGTGGCGGTCGAACCGACCGGGCTCGATCCGTGTGACCTGCGGCTCCAGCACGGTGACGCTGCGGTTCGCGAGCTCGTTGCGCGCCGGGTCCCGCTGTATCGATTCGTGATGACCAATGTGGTCCAGCGTTACGACCTGGACCGGGTCGAAGGACGGGTCCAGGCCCTGCGCGCGGCCGCACCGCTGGTCGCTTCGGTGCGGGACCAGTCGATGGTCAGCGGCTACATCCGCGAACTGGCCCAGATGATCGGCCTCGACATCGATGAGGTACGGGCCGAGGTCCTGCGTCCCCAGCACTCGGGTTCGGCCCGGCAGCGCAGGGAGCAGACATTTCCCGTACAGGTCCATGACGAACCACCACCGCCTGACGACGAGCCGAGCGGGCCAGCGCTGCCCGACGCTCACGACCGTCAGCTGACAGTCGAACGGGAGACGACCAAACTGGTCCTGCAGGTGCCGGAGGCCTTCGATGCCACGTTCCATGGGCTGACCGCCGAAGACTTCGTCCACCCGGCCTATCGGGCCGTCTTCCTCGCCGCACAGGCGATCCGGACGGCAGGGGAGTCCGGGGCGGACTGGGCCGACCGGGTCCGGTCGGAGGTGCCCGAGTCGCTGCAGCCGTTCACCGTCTCGTTGACCGTCGAAACTTTGCAGACCAACCGGGAACTCGACATCCGCTATGCAACCGCGCTCGCGGCACAGTTGCGGTTGCTGCGAGTGACCACCCAGATCGCCGACCTGAAGTCCCGGTTGCAGCGCACCGACCCGATCGCTGACACCACCACCTACAACCAAATGTTCTCGGTGCTCCTCGGGCTGGAGTCCGAGCGTGCCCAACTCAAGCAGCTCGCGGTCACCCTGAGCTGACGGTCCGGACCCGATCTGTGGACAGTTTCTCGCTCTGTCCACAGAACCTGACAATCTGGTCCGCACGGTGACGAATGGGGCCACGGTGGGGCCATGTATCTACCGAAGACACCACTGCTCACGGCCCAACAGGAGGCCGACCTGTCCCGGACTGTCGAAGCCGGGTTGCTCGCCGCAGAGGCACTGGCCGGTCGCGGTTCGCTGGCCCGTGACGCCACCGGCATGGAATTGGAAACCCTGGTTGAGCTCGGACGTCGAGCCGAGGATGCGTTCGTGACTGCGAACCTGCGACTGGTCAGGCTGATCGCGCTCCGGGTGGCCCTGCGCAGCTCGCTGCCGGTTGACGACCTCTTCCAGGAAGGCTGTGTCGCTCTGACCGAGGCCGTGCGACGCTATGACCCTGACCGGCGGGTGCGGTTCGCCAGTTTTGCCTATCCGTGGATCCATTCCCGGATGGCGGCCTCGGTCGCCGAGCACCAGACCATCCGGCGGCCGCGACAGTCCCGGTCACCGGTCCCGGCGCTGATCCGTCTCGATGAGGTCGAGCTGCCCGGCACCGAGGACACCCGTCTGGAGGACCTGGAACGGGATCGGGTCGATCTGAGTGGAATGCTGGCCGAGCTGGACGACCGGTGCCGCCAGATCGTGACGATGCGGTTCGGGGTCGGCGGTCAGCAACCGTGCACCCTGCACGACATCGCCCACCAGCTCGGGATCAGCATCACCACCGTCCGTCGCGAGGAGGAGCGCTCCTTGGCGGTGCTGCGGCGACGCCTCGCCCGGGCCGGGATCATGTCGTCGGGAGCTGCTTGGCTGGTGCCGCTGAGACCGGCCCCGACGGCTGCCTGACGGGGGCCTCAAATTTGCGAACCTTGGCCGCCTGAGATAAGTTTTTCCGAGTCGCCAGCGATGGCGCGATCCCCTGTAGCTCAGCTGGCAGAGCACTCGACTGTTAATCGAGTTGTCGTAGGTTCGAGCCCTACCGGGGGAGCAGACACAGCCCCTCTCCGCATGGAGAGGGGCTGTCTGCATTCCGGTTCAGGCGAACTGACAACCGGGTCAGGCGAACTCACGCTGCAGCCGGCGCATCGACGCGGTGGCGAAGGCGCGTACGTCCTCGTCATCGATCTTGACTCCGCGGCCCGGGACTGCCAGCCAGCTGACGGTCGGGTCGACGAGGTTGCGCCGGGCGACGACGGTGAACATGGCATTCGAGTCGGGCAACTGCACCTGACGGGAAAACAGGATGGTCGCCGTGACTCGTTCGCTCATGACCTCGGCCACACGAGCCGGATGGTCCATGTGGATCCGGTGGCGGCGACCGCCAGGCCGGACGATGCCGTCGGTCACGGTGCCGCGTTGGTCGACCTCCAACCGTCGGGTCTCCGGATTCCAACCACCCCGGTCGATCTCATGCCAGGCGACCATGGTCCAGCCGTCGTCATCGCCGTACGCCAGATGGGTCCGCAGGGCAGCCACGCTGACCTGCCGAACGCCCTCGGACAACATGCCCGGGGTCGCGGACGGACGGGCCACGGTGGTGCCGTGGGCGACAGCGAGCACGTGGGGATCGACACTCGCCTCCGTACAGGCCGAGACCAACGACTCCCGTTGCCGCGCGGTCAGCCGTGGGCGGGAGGCAAACAGGCGCATGGTGGCCATGGTTCCTTTCGGTGCTGTTCAGTTCAGTAGGGAAGTCAGCCCAGATCGCCCAGGAACCGGTCGGCCCAGCGGTCGATGTCGTGGTCGAAGACCTGCTTGCGCATCGGCCTGATCCGCCGGGTCTGTTCATTGCGGGGGAGCTGGTCAGCGGTGATGAGTGCTTCCTTCATCCCGTTGATGTCGTACGGATTGACCAGGATCGCCTGCTTCAGTTCCTTTGCGGCCCCGGCGAACTCGCTGAGCACCAGGGCGCCGGTGTTGTCGCTGCGACAGGCGATGTACTCCTTGGCGACCAGGTTCATCCCGTCGCGCAGCGGTGTCACAACCATCACATCGGCCGCCTTGTACAGCGCAGCCATCTCCTCCCTCGGGTAGGAGTTGTGCAGATAGGTGATCGCCGGCCGACCGAGCCGGCCGATGTCGCCGTTGATCCGGCCCACGAGTCGGTCGATCTCGTCGCGGAGGCGGCGGTACTGGTCAACCCGTTCTCGCGATGGTGTCGCGACCTGGACGAACACGGCCTCGTCCGGGTTGAGCTGACCCGAGGTGAAGAGTTCCCCGAAAGCCCGGATGCGCTGTTTGAGTCCCTTGGTGTAGTCGAGTCGGTCCACGCCGAGGAAGACCGTCCGAGGGCTCTCCAGATCACGACGGATCTCGGCGGCCCGCTCCACGACCGGCTCCGACGCGGCCAGCTCGGCAAAGCCATGAGCATCGATGGAGATGGGGTAGGCCTTGGCCACAGTGACCCGGCCGTCGGGGTGCACCACGCGGTCGCGATGGGTCTCCAGCTTCATCCGTTGACGGGCGAGTCGAACAAAGTTCTGGGCGCCACCGGGCAGCTGGAAGCCGACCACATCGGCGCCGAGTAGCCCACGGAGCACAGAACTGCGCCAGGGCAGCTGTTGGAACAGCTCGACCGGCGGGAACGGGATGTGGAGGAAGAATCCGATCGTCAGGTCCGGCCGGGCCTCGCGCAACATCTGCGGGACCAGCTGCAACTGATAGTCCTGCACCCAGACCGTTGCCCCTCGCTTGGCAACCTGGGCGGTGCGTTCGGCGAAGCGGCGATTGACTCGCTGGTAGGCGTCCCACCACTCCCGGTGGTACTCCGGGAACTCGACGACATCGTGGTAGAGCGGCCACAAGGTGCCGTTGGAGAAGCCCTCGTAGTACTCAGCCACATCGGCTTGGCTCAGTGGCACCGGCACCAGTTGCAGTCCGCTGTCGACGAAGGGTTCGAGCTCTTCGTCGGCGGCGCCGTGCCAGCCGACCCAGGCGCCCTTGTTCTTGCGCATCACCGGTGCCAGCGCGCTCACCAGACCACCGGGTGCGGTGCGCCAGTCCGCGGTCCCGTCGTCACGGATGATGCGATCGACCGGGAGTCGGTTGGCCACCACGACGAAGGAAGCGCGGCGTCGGGCCGACGGAACGGATCTGGACTGGGTCATGGTGATACTCCTTCGTTGAGGTTGAGTCTAGGTGAGTGGCTTGGGACGGCCGGTACATGTGAGGCTTGACCCATGACGTCTGAGCTCCTCGCTGCGATGAAGGCTGATCCCAGGCACTGTCTGGTGGCCACTGATTTCGATGGGGTGTTGGCCCCGATCGTGGCCGATCCCCAACAGGCCCGGATTGACCCCGCGGCACGGGAGGCCCTGGTCCGGATGATCGGGCTGGTCGGGCAGGTCACGGTCATCACCGGCCGCCCGACCCGCACTGCGGTCACTCTGGGTGGGCTCGACGCCCCTGATCTGCGTGGACTGAGGGTGATGGGTCAGTACGGGGTCGAGCGGTGGTCCTCGCTGACCGGTCAGCATGACGAGCCGGAGATCCCCGCCTCGCTGGACGTCGTCCGCGAGCGGCTCCCGGAGTTGGCTGCAGACTGGCCCGGTGTGGTGATCGAGGACAAGGGACGCGCCCTGGCGGTCCACACCCGCACCGCCAGCGACCCCAACGGCGCCCTGGCCGCGCTGACCGGCCCGGTCACCGAGCTCGCGACCGGGCTCGGGCTGCGCACTGAGCCCGGCAAGCAGGTGCTCGAGGTGCGTCCGACCGGGATGGACAAGGGACGTGCCCTGCACGAGGCCGTACGGGATCTCGGGGCTCGGTCGGTGGTCTATCTGGGCGATGACCGAGGTGACCTGCCCGCCTTCGAAGCCGTACGGGAGCTGCGCGACCAGGGCGTGGTGAGCTGTGGGGTGTGGGTGGCGTCGGAGGAGCATCCTGCCGAGCTCGGCGATGTGGTGGTCGACGGGCCGGGCGGGGCGGCGCAGTGGCTGCATCAGTTGGCGGACGGGCTCACCTGACGCGCCACATGGGATCGGGCGTGGGCGACGGCCAGGTCGAGATCGTCGAAGAGATGGTTGACATGACGCAGGGCGGCCAGCACTCCGATCCGGGAGAACAGTTTCGTGTGGCCGTCCTGGACACCCTTGAGCAGCACAGTGATGCCGCGTGCCTCGAGCTGCTCGACGATGTCGACCAGTGTGTGGGCACCGGTCGCGTCGACCAGTTGCAGCTGTGACATGCGCAGCACGACGACCGAGACATCGGCAGTGGCGGTGACCGCAGCCAAGATCCGGTCGGCCGGTGCGAAGAAGAGCGGACCGTCGAGCCGGAACAGCACGATCCGTTCGTCGCCGGCGACCGGTTCACCCGGAAGCGGTTCGCGATGGACTGCCGACAGCCGTGAGAGCGAACGGATCGCGAAGATCCCGGCCACGATCAGTCCGATCACCACAGCCACGACCAGGTCGACCGAGACCGTGACGACGGCGGTGGCGACGAAGGCGAGGGCATCGGCTCGGGTGGACCGCAGGATCGACCAGGCGGTGCTCAGGCTGATCATCCGGAGGGCAGTCACCATCAGCACCCCGGCCAGCGCGGCGCGGGGGATGTGTTCGACTGGGCCGGAGGCGAGCAGCACCACCACGAGCAGGACCAAGGCATGGGTGATCGATGCCAGCCGGGTCCGTGCACCGGAGCGGATGTTGACCGCCGTGCGGGCGATCGCCCCGGTCGCCGGCATGCCACCGAACAGGCCCGCCGCCACGGAGGCGAGACCTTGGCCGAGGAGTTCTCGTTCAGGTTCGTAGCGGCCAGTGTCGGCCATGGACGAGGCCACCCGGGCCGACAGCAGGGACTCGATCGCTGCCAGCGCGGCGATGGTCAGCGACGGGAGCATCAGATGACTGATGGTGGTCGGATCCATCGGCGGCAACTGCGGTGCCGGAAGGCTGCTGGGCAGGTCGCCGATCGGGGAGAGTGGTGTGTCGAGGAACAGTGTGGCCACCGTGACAACGACAATGCCGACCAGTGATCCCGGGATCGCCTTGTGGAGTTTCGGCAGCCCGACCATGCATGCTGCAACGACCAGGACGGCGCCCAGGGCCCAGGCCAGGTGAGCGCCGTCGGCCGAGCCGAGTGCGGTGGCCGCGGTGACCATCACGTTGGTGTGACTGGCCCCGTGCAGGGCCGGGTCAGTGAGCAGCGGGATCTGCTGGGTGAAGATGATGACGCCGATGCCGAGGGTGAAGCCTTCGATCACCGGCCAGGGGATGAATGCCACGGCGCGACCGAGTCGCAACACCCCGGCGAGGAGCACGATGACGCCCGCCATCACTGACACCGTCGCGACGGCACCCAGGCCGTACGTGGCGACAATCGGGGCGAGCACGACCACCATGGCTCCGGTCGGGCCGGAGACCTGGATGTGGGAACCGCCGAAGATCGCGGCAATGAGGCCGGCCACGATCGCGGTGATCAAACCCGCTTCGGCTCCGACCCCTGAGGAGATGCCGAACCCCAGGGCGAGGGGGAGCGCGACGATGCCGACGGTCAGACCGGCCATCAGGTCGGCGCGCCAGCTGCGGGGCAGCTCGTGGTAGTCGTCACGGCGGGGGAGGAGCCGCCGGAGGTGATCGATGGTGGGGTTCACAGCTCGGCCAGCCCTGGCAGCTCGGCGATCCGGTCCAGCTGCGCCCGGTCCGATTCGGCCATCTGGGTGAGGAGCTTTCGTGCCGAGACGAGAAAGTCGGTCACCTCGGGCCACGCCAGTCGGTAGTGGACGTGGCTGCCGCGACGGTCCGAGACCACCAGCCGGTGACGGCGCAGCACGGCCAGATGTTGGGACAGATGGGAGGCCTCGAGCTCGGTGGCGGCGAGCAGCTCGGCGACAGTGTGGTCCGCGCCGTCGGACAGGAGCTCCAGGATCTGGACCCGGAAGGGGTGGGACAGTCCTTTGAACAGACCGGCTTTGACCTCGTACAGGGGACGCTGACTCTGAATGGATGGCATGATGAAATCATCATATCGCATCGCGGACGGTTCGAGCCAGCGGCAGCGGTAGGGTGACCTTCGCCCGGCCGAGGTCGGGCACTCAGGGGCGGTAGCTCAGCCGGTCAGAGCAGGCGACTCATAATCGCTCGGTCACGGGTTCAAGCCCCGTCCGCCCCACCTGTGGTCAGAGGGCGACCCAAGGCCCTGATGACACGGTTGCGGGCTCCTGCGCGATGACCCTGACTCAAGGCCATGTTCATCAGGATCCCTGAGGCGATTCGCATCATCTGAGGGCTGATCAGCCGCCGCGTACGGTACCTGCGCAGGGCCTCTGTCGGCTGATGTTGGTTGAGTAGCTCGCCCAGTTCCACGGCGTCGACAATTGATTCACAGGCGCCGCGCCCCAGATTCGGAGTCATTGCGTGAGCGGCGTCTCCGATCAGGACGACGTTTCGGTGCACGGTGGTCGTCAGGGTGCGGGAGACGTGAACGCCGTTGATGAGAGTGTGTTCAGGCCTCGCGGCAGCGATGGTGTTCTGGACTTGTTCTGGAAAGTGCTGAGTGTTGTGCGCAAGGTGGGTCAAGCCCTCGCCGATGCTGGTGAAAACTCGCCTGGGAATAGCGGTGAACCAGTTCGTGCGGTCCCGCGTAACCGGCGTGATGCCGAACAGCTGGCCATCTCCCCAGTATTCGGTGACTTCCCCTCGGGAAAGGTCGTGATCAATGACGCCGCGGATGATGGTCACTGGTCGCGACCGTGCGGTACTCCTGTCGCCCCAGTGTGAGCGGCGGACCGCACTGTGGACACCGTCGGCACCGACGATGACCTCCCCCGAGAGGGTGTGGGGGTCCCAGACGCGGGCGTTGCGCCACTGTGTCCGGTCGGGGAGTGCGTCGCGGAGTGCGCGATGGAGAGTGGTGCGCGCGACCATCACGACATCTTGCTCGGGCAGTGCGGTGAGGATGCGGTTCTGGGTGTCCCGAAACGATGCCTTGGAAACGTGAACCCCAAGGCTGCGGATCGTGTTCGCCAAGCCAATCCGGTCCAGTGCGGTCATCGCGGCCGGCCAGAGTCCGAAAGCGGTCCCCACTGCTGGTTCGTCGCGGCGAGGGCCCTGTTCGTGCAGGACGACGTCCCAGTCAGGTCGTCGGAGTGTGGCAGCAAGAGTGAGTCCGGCGATGCCTCCGCCGACGATGTCCACGGTAGTCATGTCCGCAGGTTACAACATTTGTTGTTAAGCTGGAGGCATGGGGCGCCGTGAGGATCTGGTCGAAGCTGCATTGTGCGTGTTGTCCGAGGGTGGGTTGAAGAAGCTGACCCATCGAGCAGTCGACGCCGCAGCGAGTTTGCCCAGCGGGAGCACGGCGAACATCTTCCGGACGCGAGACAGCCTGGTCCGTGCGGTGTTGGAGGAGATGGAGATTCGGGACTGGAGCCTGTTCCAAGAGTTCTTGGGTGCCGAAGCGGTCTCCGGAGTTCTCGGCGTCGACGAGATGACCCAGGTGCTTGCGGAGGCCATCATGCGAATGGCCTCGTCGACGCAGGCTCCGGTGACTCGGGTCCGGCTCACCCTGACGCTGGTCCATGCCGACGAGGTGCGCGGGGGTCACGTACGGCTTATCCGTGCGTTGACGGGCGTGTTGGAGTCGGCCGGTGTTGCTTCTCCGGCCGACCGTGCCGTTCAGCTGGCGGCTTTCATTGACGGCACGCTCCTGCACGCCCTGACCGTTTCGGCAAAGCCGCTCGAGCGTTCGGCACTGGCTGCTGCCATCGGGGCGCTCTTGGGCTGATCAGGACGGTCGTGTGTTGGGGCGTCCCGACGTGGCCACGGCCTGTTCCACCTGGGCGACGGCGGCAGCGAGGCCATCTTCATGGTGGATCTTTTTGGCCAGGATGTCGCAATGCCCCGAAAGCGCGGTGGCGCGGTGGATTGCGTCCGCGAGGCCGCCAGCAACATCGGAGCCCAGGAGGGTGCCGGCCCCACGTTCGTGGACCAGCCGTCCCCAGAACGGCTGGTCGCCCAGGAAGGGCTTGATCACCTGCGGGATGCCCGAAGTCAGCGCCGCAGCGACGGTGCCGATCCCGCCATGATGGACGGTGGCGCGCATCCGGGGCAGTAGCCAGTGGTGTGGGGCCTGGTCCAGCACGAGGATGTCGTCGCTGCTGTCGAGCTCGATGGCGCCGGCTCCGGTCGCCACAACGCCGCGAGTTCCTGCCCGCCGAAGGCCCTCGCGTACGGCAGTGCCGAGGGCGGCCGGGTCGCGGGTGAGCATGCTGCCGAAGCCGACATGGACGGGTGCAGGGCCTGCATCGAGGAAGTCGACAAGGTCGTGCGGTGGGTCCCACTGCTGGGCAGGAAGCCGCCAGAATCCACGAGGCTTTGTGGGGGCAGGCCAGTCCGGTGGCGCCGGGAGCAGGGTCGGACTCCAGGCATTGAGAACGCTGCCGGTGGCGATGCGCTCTGCCAGGCCGACGTACGGGGTGGTCAGACCCAGGACGTCGTGGTGGATCGTGCGCAGCGTGCTCCGCCACGGGGCTTCCACAGCGGCCGTCAGGCGCCACGATGCACGGTTCAGCCAGGTCGGAACCCGGGGCGCCAGCAGTGGGGAGGCAAAGGCGGAGGTCGGCTGGTAGAGCGGGATCAACTGCACGGCAATGGCGGGCACCTGAAGCTTCTGCGCAACCAGTGGTGCCGCCAGGGTCTTGGGGTGATAGACCACCACATCAGTGGGATGGGTGGCCAGCTCTGCCACGTCGAACAGGAACCGTCGGAGCGCGGGTTTGGCCTTGGCTGCTCCCGTCACTGCGGCGAAGGTGCCGTGGCGAGCCAGCTTGTCCTGTAGGTCGAACAGGCTGTCGTCAAGGGCGATGAAGGGGAAGTGGTCAGGTTCGGTCATGTCGCTGAAACGGGCCGGAGCCGCCAAGGTGGGGGCATGTCCCGCACTCTTCAGGGCCCGCGCCAGAGCGACGAAGGGCTCCACGTCGCCACGACTGCCCGTGCTGACCAGCAGGACCTTCATCGGCGGTTGGCCTCCCACTCGTCCAGCAGTTGGGGGAACCGTCTACTCATGAAGTCATACATGTTGCGCATGTTCTCCAGTCGCTGCCGCTGGGCCGGGTCGTCGCCCACCACGCTCAGCCCGCGGTCAGCGAGTTCGACAAAATCGTCCATCGCCGTCATCTGCGCTCGAAAGGCCCGTCCGAAGACGTCGTCGGTGAGCCGGTACCGGTCGCGGCGCATGCCTGCGACACGGAATTTCTCCACCAGCCCGGCCTGTTCCAATCGGCGCAGGGCCACGCTCACGCTGCTCTTGGCCACCCGCAGCGTCTCGCAGAACTGTGGCGCGTCCCCATCGGGGCCGTTGACCAGCAGCCATCCCATGATCCGGCCCGCGGTGCGACTCAGTCCGAGTCGCTCGAAGTACAGACTCGCATCCTCGATGAACGCCGATCTCTGGCTCATACCGAAAGAGTATCAGTTGTTCGGAACGGACCGAACAATGGTTGCTGCTGCGTCGAGGGTCAGGCCATGCGGTCGTACGAAGCAGCGTCCACGGCGTGCCGATAGGCAGTTCCTGAGGCCAACGCCTCGATCTCGGCGACGGCGGCCTCGCCCAGCCAGGCAAGTTCGGTGCCCTGGGAGCCGGCCAGATGAGGGGTGATCCAGACGTTGGGCAGGTCCCAGAGCGGATCGTCGGCTGCGAGGGGTTCGGGCCAAGTGACGTCGAGGATGAGGTCGATCCGCCCGGTTGTCGCCTCAGTCCGCAGGCCGTCGTGGTCGACCAGAATGCCACGGGCCGAGTTGATGAAGGTGGCGCCGTCCTTCATCGAAGCCAACAGCTCGGCGGTGATCATGCCCTTGGTCGACTCGAGGATCGGGGCATGGAGACTGATCGTGTCGGCGGTGGCCATCAGCTCGTCCAGGCCAACCAGTTCGGCACCGAGTTCACGGGCCTGATCGGCAGTCAGGGTGGGATCGGCCAGCAGGACCCGGAAGTTGTGGACCGGCAACAGCTCCAGCACCAGACGTCCGATCCGGGAAGCGCCGATGATGCCAACCGTACGCAGCGCATTGCCCACCGGAAGATCGATGTGGCCCGAGCGATCGCGGGACGTGGCGAACTGGCGGGAGCGGGGCAGTGCCCGCTTGCCGGCCAGCAGGATCATCGCCAGGGTCCACTGTGCCACCGGCCAGGCGTTGGCCTGTGCGGCGGTGGTCACCGCAACCCCGTGGGCATAGCAGTCCCGATCGAAGACGGCCCGGATCGATCCGGCAGCATGGGCCACGAGCTGCAACTGCGGCGCCACCGTGAGGATCTGGGGTGTCACCCGGGGCGCGCCCCAACCAGTGAGCAGGACGTCAAGATCGGCCAGCACCTGCTGGGCTTCTGCGCTGTCGTACTCGTGCAGCACGGTCGGGTTGAGGTCGGCGACTGCGGTCAGCCGGTCGAGGATCGGAGCCGGAAGCAGCTTGTCCCGCAATGTCTGGCTGGTCATGGCCAGACCCACCCGGGGGCGGTGATCGAGTGGACGAGGCAACACACGCTCAGACTGAGGCATTCGCTGATCTCATCACATCAAATGTTGCTTCGGCCGCGAACAGCACACAATCGCGCATGTCGTCCGCATCGTGATCGCTCGACCGGTCACCGCAGGGCGAGGAGTTCCAGGATCCGCAATCCCACCGACGACTCGGCATTGCTGCCGATCAGTCGGCCACGGTTGATGGTGTCGGGATGGGAATTGGCCATCACATGGGGGTGAGCGACCCAGTCGAGCATCGCATGGTCGTTGGGCATGTCACCGAAGGCAGCCACCTGGTGCGGGCTCAGTCCACGCTCGACACAGAGCTCGGCCAAGGTCGAGCCCTTCGACACTCCCAGAGCACTGAGCTCGAGCAGTCCGACGCCCGTGGCGGCCGAATGGGTCACGGTTAGCTGGCCTCCGACCACCTCGGCCGCTCGCAGCGCCAAGGTGTCGGCATCCAGCCCATCGTTGCGGACCAGCAACTTCACGAACGGGCCGAGATCCAGGAACTGCTCGACCGGGCCCGGGTCAAGTCGGCCTGGCAGGCCGTCCTCGATCACCGGGTAATCCTCCTCGTGGCCGAACTCACGGCCGAACTCCACGGCAAAACAGGTGCCGGGGATCGTACGGCGTAGGTCCTGAATCATCGAGGCAGCGAGCTGCGGGTCGATCCGGCGACTCAGCACCTCCGAGTCGTTGTCGAGATCGAGCACCACCGCACCATTGCTGGCAATCACCCATGGCGTGGTCCCGGCGATGTCGCGGATCGGGTCGAGCCAGCGCAGCGGCCGTCCGGTCGCAACCATGAACTGACCGCCGGCGGCACACCACTGGCGTACGGCCTCGGCATTGGTGGGACTCACCGTCCCGTCGGGAGAGAGAAATGTGCCGTCCAGATCGGAGACGATCAACTCCACCTGAGGACCCACTGCTGCCATGTCAGAGACGTGACTTCGGTGAGGAGCCGCCGCCGTCGGAGGTGGTCTCGGTCGGTTCGCCTGAGGGCTGACCGGACTCGGGGCTGGAGGAGTCGCTCGGGCTTCCCGACATGGTCGGGGTGCCGGATTCGCTCGGCTCGCCGGACTGGCTCGGATCGGCCGATGACGGGTCACCTGAGCCGCCCCCACTGGCCGACTCGCTCGACGGGATGGGCGGTGGCGGCGACTGCGGCGGCATGTCCTTGAACAACAGCCAGGCCATCAGCAGCGCCAGCAACAGCACCAGCGCGGTCAGCAACCAGGCCACCAACAGGGAGATCCAGCCGGCCCGTTCGTGGCGGCGTGGCCACGGCAGCGGCCAGACCCGCACCGAACCCGGCTTGGACCGGTTCAGCCAGTAGTGCCGGTATCCCGGGCCGGACGGGGTGCCCTGCGGACTCAGCTGGCGCAGCTCGACCTCAGCCAGCAGATGATCGGCCAAGGTGGCGTCGGTGTCGGTCCCGGTGCGCTGCAGGGCTACCCACGGGGACTCCGGCACATTGTCGTGAGCGGCCAGACCCTGTTCCGGGATGAACTTGCGGGCCCATCGGCCCTCGTCCTGTCCCTGACCACCGCGGGCCAGCACGGTGTCGATGTGGAGCTTGTTGACCAGACCGGCAAAGCGGTCGCGGGCTGCAGCATCGGATGAGGCGCCCTCACTGAGCCGTACGAGGACGGCTTCGGTCCCGGCGTCGTCATGGGCGAGGTAGGCAGCACCGGCCGACCCCGCCTGCAGTCGCGATTCGAGCCAGTAGGGGCCGACCCGTGGCGGGTCACTGGGCAGCAGCGGACCGAGAGCATCGAGCCCCGTGGTGGTCGTGGTCATCGCCCTCATCTCATCACACCGGTCAAAGCTGGACTGGGACACAGTATCGTTGCGTGCGGGCCAGACCGTCCGAGAAACTGGACCATGACCGTATGAACAGATCCGAGGAGCACTGGGTGACGAACGAGCAGGGCGTTGCGGACGCCGAGACGCCGAGCATGGATGTCGCCGACATGGACCACAAGGAAGTGGCGAAGCTCCTGCGGGAAGCGATCGACCAGGTCCAGCGGGTGATCGTCGGCCAGGAGCACATGGTCGAGCAGTTGATGGTGGGTCTGCTCGCGAAGGGACACATCCTTCTCGAGGGCGTGCCCGGTGTCGCCAAGACTCTTGCGGTGCGCAGCTTCGCCACCGTCGTCGGTGGCGACTTCTCCCGGGTCCAGTTCACCCCGGATCTGGTTCCCTCCGACATCGTCGGCACCCGGATCTACTCCGCCCAGCAGGAGAAGTTCGAGACCGAACTCGGCCCGGTCTTCGTCAACTTCGTCCTCGCCGACGAGATCAACCGCGCTCCGGCCAAGGTGCAGTCGGCCATGTTGGAGTTGATGGCGGAGAAGCAGGCCTCGATCGGTGGGGTCAGCTATCCGGCACCGAAGCCGTTCATCGTGATCGCGACCCAGAACCCGGTCGAGTCCGAAGGTGTCTACCCGCTCCCCGAGGCGCAGCGGGACCGCTTCCTGCTCAAGGTGGATGTGCCGTACCCCCGGGGCAACGAGGAGTTCGAAATCCTGCGGCGGATGAGCGTGAATCCGCCCGAGCCCAGCCCGGTGCTGAACCCTGACCTGGTGCGTGGTCTCCAGGAGAAGGCCGGAGACGTCTTCGTCCACAACCTGTTGGCCGAGTACATCGTCCGGCTGGTGATGGCGACCCGATCGCCGGCCGAGTTCGACCTGCCTGACCTTGAGCCGGTCATCCAGATCGGCTGCTCGCCGCGGGCCACCCTTGGTCTGGTCGCCGCGGCTCGTGCCCTGGCACTGATCAATGGCCGCGACTACGTGCTGCCCACCGACGTCCAGGCCGTCGCCAAGGATGTGATGGCCCACCGTCTGGTCCTCGGCTTCGATGCTGTCGCCGACAACATCTCACCGGTCCACGTGGTCGAGCGCATCGTGGCCATGGTGCCGCCGCCCACGCCGGTGTGGAAGGACGCCCGGGGCCAAGGGCAGGGTGGCCAGTCACCGCAGTACCAGTCCTCGGCACCAGCACCGGCCCACGCACCCTCGGCTCCCCATCCGCCGGCACCGGCCTCACCGGGATCGGGTTCGTTCCCGCCCCCGCAGCAGGGCCAGTTCCCGCAGCAGGGCCAGTTCCCGCCACCCCAGCAGGGCCAGTTCCCGGCACCGCAGCAGGGTCAGTTCCCGGCACCGCAGCAGGGTCAGTTCCCGCCTGCCCAGCAGGCACCTGGCCAGTTCCCCCAGCAGGGTCAGCCTCAGCAGGGGCAACAGAGCCAGCCGCAGCGTCGACCTGACTTCGGCTGAGGACCGCGGTGACCCAACCCCAGTTCGCACCGCCCACCGGACCACCGGCTCATGTCGCGTCGTCCTTGGTGGGGGAACCGACCAAACCCACGATCCCGCTCAACAAGCTGGCGCCCGAAGCGGCGCTGCGCAGTCTGGAGCTCACGGTCGTACGGCGACTCGAGGGTTTCCTGCACGGTGACCATGCCGGACTGTTGCCGGGGCCGGGCAGTGACGCCAATGATGCGCGTCCTTACCAGCCCGGTGAGGACGACATCCGTCGGATGGACTGGGCGGTCACAGCCAGGACCCAGGTGCCGCATGTGCGTGACACCATGTCGGACCGTGAGCTTGAGGTGTGGGCGCTGTTGGACACCACGGCGTCGATGAACTGGGGGACCGCCGGGATCACCAAGCGCGACCTGGGGATTGCCGCGATCGCGACCATCGGGTTCCTGTCGCAGAAGGTCGGTGACCGGTTCGGTGGGTACCTGTTGCGCCCCGATCAGCTCAAACGGCTGCCGGCCCGCTCCGGCCGCACCGCGTTGTACGGCTTGTTGCGCCGGATGCTCACCGAACCGTTGGTCCGCGACCACGAGACCGGGCCGATGAGCCTGTCCGCCGGGATCGAGCAGTTGGCCAGGGCGCAACGACGCCGTGGCATGCGGGTCGTCGTCTCGGACTTCCTCACCCCGGGCGACTCCGAGGTTGATCCCAATGTCGAGCCGGAGTGGGAGCGGTCGATGCGTCGGCTCGCGGTCCGCAGCCAAGTCCTGGCGATCGAGGTGGTTGACCGTCGCGAGATCGAGTTCCCCAATGTGGGTGACATCTTGATCCGGGACCCTGAGACTGACTTTGAGCGCTATGTGAACACCTCCGACGCCGCGACCCGGGAGCGAATGGATGCTGCCTCGCGCGCCCAGCGGGAACGAATTCGGGTTGCCCTTCGTCGCTCAGGAGTGGGGCACATCCAGTTGCGCACCGACCGTGACTGGGTGGCTGACATTGCCAGGTTCGTGTTGTCGTACAAGAGGGTGGCCAGCATCCTCCACCAGCCGCCGCAGGGGGTGAGCCGCTGAGATGGACTTCTTCGCCGAACTGCTGCGCAGCTTCCGTCCGGTTGGTTTCGAGTTCCCGGCACTGCTGTGGTTGCTGCTGCTGATCCCCTTGCTCATTGCGCTGTATGTCTTCGCCATGTCACGCAAGAACCGCAAGGGCATGCGCTACACCAACACCTCGATGCTGAGCCGCGTGCTGGGCAAACAGTCACAGTGGCGTCGACATCTGGCCTTCGCCCTGGCCCTATTGAGTCTGGTCACCCTCACGATTGCCTTCGCCAAACCGCTCGGCGAGGCCCTGGTGCCCCGGGAACGGGCCACGATTGTGGTCGTGATCGACGTCTCGCAGTCGATGCAGGCCGCCGATGTCGAGCCGACCCGGTTGGAGGCCGCCCAGGCTGCGGCCACCGAGTTCGTTGACTCGCTGCCGGACAAATACAACGTTTCGTTGGTGTCCATGGCTGGCAGCACCAAGATCATCGTTCCACCAACGACCGACCACGGCGCGGTGAAGCGGGGGATCGCCACCCTCGAACTGGCCGATTCGACCGCCATTGGTGACGGGATCGCCACCGCGATGCAGGCCCTCGAGGCGGCTCCGCAGGACCCGAATGATCCCGATGCCGACATCCCGGGGGCGATCGTGCTGCTCTCCGACGGTGAGAACAACACCGGGCAGGCTCCGATGCAGGAGGCGAATGCGGCGGGCGAGCGGGGTGTCCCGGTCTACACGATTGCGTACGGGACCGAGAACGGCTATGTCGATCTCGACGGTGAACGGTTCGTCGTGGCGGTCAACCATGACCAGATGCGCGAGATCGCTGAGGTCAGCAAGGGCCAGTACTTCGCGGCCGCGACCGCGGACGAGCTCAAGGTGGTCTACGCCGACATCGGTTCATCGGTCGGCTATGTGACCAGATTCCAGGAGATCACGGCACGCTTTGCCGGACTGGGTCTGGTTTTCGCCGTGGTCGCATCGCTGGGTGCGGTCTCAATGGCTGTGAGGTGGCCCTGATGGAGTTCCTTGCCCCTGGGCGTCTGTGGCTGCTGGTCCTGGTGCCGATGCTGATCGCGCTCTACCTGGTGGCCAACTGGATGCTGCACCAACGCCGACTGTCGCGTGGTCGCAGCAGTCTCGACGGAGTCATCCCGCCCGAGCCTGCGTGGCGTCGTCACCTGGCGGTCGGATTGTCGATCCTGTCGCTGGCCACCCTGACTCTGGCCTGGGCCCAGCCCAAGACGCAGGTGTCGGTGCCGCGGGAGCGCGCCACGATCGTGGTCACCCTCGATGTGTCGAACTCGATGGAGGCCACCGACATCGATCCGAGCCGGATCGAGGCGGCCAAGCAGGCGGCCGCCGAGTTCGTGCGGGGACTTCCGCCGCGGTTCAACGTGGCGCTGGTGAGCTTCGCCGCCACCACTCGGCTGGTGGTGCCGCCGACCGTCGACCACGACCAGGTCATCAATCAGATCAACAACCTGTACCTGCAGCCGGGCACGGCCATCGGGGAGGGCATCTACGCCTCATTGGAGTCCTTGCTGCTGGTCCCTGAGGATCCCGATGACCCGACCGCTCTGGTGCCGGCTCGGATCGTGCTGCTCAGCGACGGCGCCACCCAGACAGGCCGCCCCGCAGACGAGGCGGCGACCAAGGCCAAGGAGCAGGAGGTGCCGATCTACACGATTGCCTACGGCACCGATGACGGCTACATCGAGACCGAGACCGGGGCACGCGAACCCGTCCCGGTTGACTATGCCGAGTTGGCCGGAGTGGCCAAGATCAGCGGTGGTCGAGCCTATGCGGCGGAGAACTCGACTGAACTCCGCGAGGTCTATGCCGACATCTCCTCCTCGGTCGGCACCGAACAGGTCGACCAGGAGGTCACCTCCCGTTATGCCGGGATCGGGCTGCTCTTTGCCGTCCTTGCGGCAGCTGGCTGCGCCTCCTTGGCTGCCCGCTGGCCCTGATCGACGTAAGCGCTGTGCCCTGAGACCGACCCTCAGACCTGATGATGATCCACCGGCTGAGTGCCGGTGGATCGTCATACCTGCCGACGTCCCGGTGGTGGGCGGCAACGGGTGAGCGTGGCTGTATGTGGGATGGTCATGCACATCATGGACATGAGTGCCATGGTGTGGCAGGGTGTTTCGAGGTATCCCCCATCCTCAGGAGTGATCTTCATGGAAGAAGTCCTCAGCCGCCGTAGTGTCGTCGGCCTTCTGCTCGGGTCGGCGACCTTCGCTGCCGTGGGCCCACGAGCCCGAGCCGGCGCCGCCCCGGTCGCCGCACCGACCAGTCCACCCAACGGGTGGAACCCTGATGACGCGCTGCGTCGTCTCGACAAACCCGACCTCAGCTTCGAGGAGCTGACCACCCTCACCGGCCGGAACCATCGGGTCACCTTCCACCGGGCCACCTGGCAGGGAGGTGCGGCCGTCGTACGGGATCTGGCCCTGAAGGTCGACGGGGACTGGCTCCCGGTGACCGGGGACGACGACCGGTTCGACGAGCAGTGGGCGCTGCTGACCGGCACCACCGACTCCATCGTGTCCGACTACTGGAATCTGCTCGAGCCGCACTGGATCGCGTTCACTGGCTTCCGGCAGCTCAGTGACCAAATGGTCGAACTGCGCAGCGAACTCGAGGGCGTGGCCACCGTCCAGGTCCGCTGGGATCTCTCCGGTGACCAGCCCGAGCTGCACCAGCGCATCACCGCCCACCGCGATGACGACTTCGTGCTGGCCCACACCGGGCTGGCCGACATGACGCTCGACGAGGTCGACGAGGTGCTGTGCGGAGCACGCCAGCACGCCAAGTATGTCCAGCCCGACAGTTTCGGTCTCGCCGCCTGGGAGCTCTTCGCGCCGATGGCCCTGGTCCAACGCACCATTGGTGACACGAGCCTCACCATGGGCCACTTCATCCCCTCCGATGCGTTGGAGTTCTTGCACGAACGCAACATCGGCAAGGCCGAACAGCCTTTCGCGATGTCGCTGCGCAACGACACCGGTGAGCTCAACCCGAGCAGTTTCGTCCCCGCCATCGGCGAACGGACCCCGCTCGCGGCCGGTGAGTCGCGAGGCTTCCTCAGCGGGCTCTATCTCGGTGCGCACGACCTGACCGATGCCTACGAGGACCTCGCCCGTGGCGAGTACGGGTTGACCGCCTATCGCAGCAATGTGTATGGGTCCTCACTCACCGACGCTGCTCACAACCTGGCCGACCTGCTGATGATCGAGCCCGAAGCAGATGACTCGGTCGACTTCGTCCCCTCCCAGTCGGGCTGGTGGAACCGCGCCAAGGGCATCATCGACGTCGAGAACGACCAGGCCGTACGGATCTCGGGCACCGCGGTGCTGCTGGCCGCACACCGGATCCTCGGCGCCGACATGGCGATGTACCACCGCCGGGCACGCCCGACCCTGGAGTACGGGGTGTCGCGCACCGGCGTCGGCCACACCCCGATCGAGGGCAAGACCGTCTATGGCGATCCCGACCAGTTCCGGATCACCGGTGTCTCCCGTGGCCGGGTCGGTCTGGGCGCTTTGCATGCCTTGTCCGGTCAGGCCAATGGTGCCTTGGTCCAGCTCTCCCACGAGCTGACTGAGGCCGGCGACAGCATCTTTGCGACGCTGCCGTCGACCTTGCCGCTGGCGATGTGGCTGTTGACCGGGGACCCCTCGTACCGGACTGAGGCCCGGCTGGCCGTGGACCGGTACCTCACCGCGCAGGTGTTGACCCCGTACGAGACCAACTCCGGGGAGACCGGATTCGGCTTCGGCTACAGCAAGCGGTGGACCGATCTACTGCGGTGGTACGAGTTGGCCACCGACGATGAGATCCATCCCGACCTGCTGCGCGGGATTGCGCTGGAGGCCCGCCGGTTCATCAGCCAGGCCAACCTGCGGCCGGTGCCCGACGGCGAGATCACCGTCCCCAGTGGGGAAGACCTCACTCTCCAGTACGACTGGCCCGACGGCGCCCTGGCCGACTACCCGTTGAGCGAGGTGCCGACCGAAACCGTGCCGCAGTGGCAGGTGTCGACCAGTGGCCTCACCGTGGAACAGCTGTCGACCTACAAGGGAGGCGGTGGCTTCACCAACAACGCGATCTGGTCATCATTCCTGCTGCGCCTGTCCAGCCGGGCCGATGACCCACTGCTCGGCGATGTCGCCCACAACCAGGTGATCGGGCGCTACAACACCTATCCGGGGTACTACAACAAACAGTTCCAGACCCATCAGCAGAAGCCGGACTATGCCCTCACCGGTCCGATCGAGTTCACCGGGTTCTGGTACCACCACATCCCGGGCCAGCTGCTGATGACGATCAACCATCTGCTCTCCGAGGCCTACGCGAAGTCCGGCGGCGAGATCGACTTCCCACGCTTCTTCGAGGCCAACCATGCCTACTTCGATTTTGATCTCTACGGTCACCGTCCGGGCCGGTTCCATGGCGAGGACGGTGTGTGGCCCTGGTTCCCCAAAGGCCTGCTCAGCCAGGACAATCCGATGGTCAACTGGATCAGTGGGGTCGGCAACGGCCACCTCTACGTGGCGCTGACCAACACCTCTGGTCGGCCCCAACGAGCCACGGTCGCCCTCGGCCCAGACCTGTCGGGCTCGACCGACAACCCGACCGTTGATGTGCTGGGCGGCGAGCCACTGGGACGGCTGGTCACCACCGATGGCGGATTCAGCGTCACCGTGCCTGCCCATGGGCAGGTCGCCGTTGCCGTACGGGAGGTCACCGGTTCAGCCCCATGGCAGGTTGAACCCGAGATCGCCCAACGAGGACAGGAAAGCTTCCACTCCACCGATCTCGATCCCGACGGTGACGAGGGCGCTCTGCGCGGCATGTTGCTGGTCCGACCGGACGGCTCCGGCCACGACGCCTATGTCCAGATCGACACCACCGCTCAGGCCACGCTTCGGTACCGCATCGGTGACGGGGGCGAGCAGGTGATCGACGACAAGCCGTACCCGAATGAGTGGACGATCGGTGTCGACGATCCGGCACAGCCGTTCACCTACCGGGTGACCACCGCCGACTGGGACTCCGGTGAGATCACCCTCCAGCTGCCGGTCTCGCTGCAGCCGGCCGCGGACCGAGTCGATGTCCAGATCGTCGGGCACGCCTCGGCCACCCCGGGAGCCGAGGCAGAAGTCTCGTTGTGGCTGCGCAACGGCACTGACGATCCGATCGAGGACGTGGAACCCTCGCTCGGATTGCCGCAGGGGTGGACCCTCAGGTGGGACGACGCGCCCACCACCCTGGCCGCTGGAGAGCAGCAGACCGTCGTGGGCACGGTCACGGTCAGCCAGGACAGCCCGACCGGACGGTACGAGCTCACCGGCGCCCTGACCTGGGACGGCGGGACGGCCGAAGCCCACCCGTACCCCTTCATGATCCGTGACCCACGCGCGATCCTGAGCTTCTCCGCCGACCCGGCCGTCATCGCCCATCCAGGCGACAGCACCACGCTGACGGTACGGATCGTCAACGCCGGCGCGGTGCCGATCACCAGCGAGATCGCCATCTGGGGACAGCCGGGGTGGACCGTCGAGGGCGGACGGACCAGCCTCACCCTCGAAGCCGCGGCCGAAACCGTGCACAGTGTCGCTGTGCATTCGCCGGCCACAGCAGATCCGGGTACGGCCAACCAGTTCCGGGTCAGTGTCGACGATGGCGAACTGAGCACCACCGCCCAGATCAGGGTGGCCGATGCCGGTCAGATCATCACCAACGAGACACCGGCGCCGGCCTACCGGCAGACCGGATCGTGGCTGCGCAGCTCGCTGCCGGGCTACCAAGGGATCCGGTCCCGTTACAGTGCGCCGGAGGAGATCGGTGGGACCGCCACCTTCGAGGCGACGATCGCCGAGGACAGCGAGTTCGGCCCGGGGGAGTACCGGATCTCGGTCTGGTACCCGTCCAATGCCGAGACCACGACCGAGGCCCGCTATGTGGTGCAGCATGCCGACGGTGAGGACACCGTGGTCAGGTCCCAGCGCAGCGGCGCCAACACATGGACCGACCTCGGCACGTGGACGCTCGCGCCGGGGAAGGCGTCGGTGACCCTCCACGTGGACAACACCGACTTCCACCGTACGAGTGCCTGCCGGTTCCTGCCCCTGGAGTAGATCGACGGGTCCGCGGCCTCACCGTAGGATGGTGGGGTTGTCGAGACCCGAGGGTGAAACCGAGATGGCGAACTGCCCGAACTGTGGTGCCGAACTGGCGCCCAGTGTGCTCTCCTGCGCTCGTTGTCGCAGGCCTGTCACGTACGGGGCACCGCCCCCGCAGGCACCGCCGTCCTCACCACAGGGACAGGCCCCTCAGCTCTACGCGGCTCAGCCCTACCAGCCCGACCCCGGGATCGATCCCTTCGACGACGACGAAGGCCCGACCGAGCGGGACCGACGCAATCGCCGCAACACGATCACTCTGGTCTCGATGATGGCCGTCGTCCTGGTGGTGGGGCTGGTCGCCGGGATCGTGGTGTTGACCTCGAGTCTGGCTCCCGACCAGGCCGAGCCGGTGCCGCCGGGCGCCCCAGCGACCTCGGTCACGCCGCCCCCGCCGAGTGATGCGCCGAACTCGCAGGCTCCGCCCCCGGCGACCGAGGCCCCACCGACGAGCGAAGTCCCACCGTCGACCCAGCCGCCGTCCACTCAGCCGCCGACGAGCAAACCACCTGAGGTCGGGCCGACCCAGGTGGCTCGGGGGGCACGCTGGTGCTCGGACCTGGTTGCGGTGCCGAAGGCGGGAACCTCCTGCGAGTTCGCCGCCGAAGTGGCCGATGCCGTCGCCGGAGCCGATCCGGACGCGACCGAGTTCACCGTCCACGCGAGCAGCCCGGTCACCGGGCAGGACTATGAGATGGCCTGTGTTCGCAACAGTGTGTTGATCACCTGCACCGGAGGCGTCAATGCCACGGTGTGGATCAAGGTTGGAGGAGCCCCATGAGCCACATCGCCGAGAACCTCGCTGAGGTCCGCGCCCGGATCGATGCCGCCTGTGAGCGTGCCGGTCGTGGGCCGGAGGAGGTGCGGCTGCTGCCGGTGTCGAAGACCTTCGGAGCCGACGCGGTCCGGGCCGCCCACGCCGCTGGGATTCGCCTGCTCGGGGAGAACAAGGTCCAGGAGGTCCAACAGAAGTGGGCCGAGACCCACGAGGAACTGCCCGATCTCGAATGGGCCGTGATCGGGCACCTGCAGACCAACAAGGCGAAAATCGTCGCCGAGCTGGCCAGTGAGTTCCACTCCCTCGACAGCCTCCGACTGGCCAAGGAGCTCGACAAGCGACTCCGCAATGTCGACCGCAGCCTCAAGGTGTTGGTCCAGGTCAACTCCTCGGGTGAGGAGTCCAAGTACGGACTCGCCCCCGACGACGTGCCAGCCTTCGCCGAACAGATCGCCGAGTTCGACCGGCTCGAGGTCGGTGGTCTGATGACCTTGGCCGTCAACAGCCCGGACCTGACGATGGTGGCCGAGAACTTCACCGTGATGACCGACTTGCAGGCCCGGCTTCGCTCCGAGGGGGCTCCTGGCACCTGGGACGAACTGTCCATGGGCATGTCGGGTGACTTCGAGCTCGCCATCGAACACGGGGCGACCACGGTCCGCGTCGGCACCGCCATCTTCGGCGTGCGTCCAGGCCCGGACCGCTGGTGGTGAGCCGGATGCAGAAGCCCCATGGCACCTGGCCGTCACCGCTGACCGCAGAACAGGCCGTCGCCGGGACCCGGACCTTCGCCGCAGTGGGCATGGCTGCCGGAGCCGTGTGGTGGTCCGAGTCCGATCCTGCCGACGCCGGCCGGACCACGCTGCGTCGCCGCGACGCCGACGGCACGATCACCGAGGTCACTCCTGACACCTACGTCCGCAGCAGCGTGTACGAGTACGGCGGGGGAGCGTGGGCGGTGGCCGAGGACGCCACTGGCGGGTCGGTCGTGGTCTGGTCGAGCTGGCCCGAACACCAGGTCTGGGTGCAGGAGGGCGACGCCGAGCCGTACGCGATCACTCCCGACGGCGCCTCGCCCCATCGCTACGGCGGTCTGGTCGTGCTGCCCGACCTGGCCCTGGTGCTGGCGGTGCGGGAGGATCGCAGCGGCCCGGGCGAGCCGGTCCACACCATCGTGGCGTTGCCGCTCGACGCGGGTCGCCATCCCGGGATCGTGCTGGTCGGGGGAGCCGACTTCTGTGCCTCACCGCAGCTGACCCGCGACGGTCGCCTGGCCTGGATCGAGTGGGACCACCCCGACATGCCCTGGGACCGGACCCGGTTGATGAGCGGACGGATCGACCCGGCCCGTCCGGCTCCGGTCACCGACGTGACCGTGCTGGTCGAGGGGGTGTCAGCTCTTCATCCGCTGTGGCTGGATGATCACACCGTGCTGGTCAGTCACGACCGTCATGACCACTGGCAGCTCCACACGATCGATGTCGACACCGGCACCGAACATCGTCTGTGGGACGGCGCCCATGATGTCTGTGCGCCGATGTGGACGCTTGACGCCACGCCGTACGGGAAGTCTCGCGACGGTGTCCTTGCGGCCTGGTTCGTGGACGGCCGTCGCCAGCTGGGGATCCTGCCTCTCGACGGTGGCGAACCGCGCCGACTGACCGCACCACTGGCCGATGTCGCCTCGCTGGCTGTCGACGCCGACGGTTTTGCGGCACTGATCGGACATGACAACGCCCCGGCCGAGGTCGTCACCGGCCGATGGGACGATCCCCAACTGGTCCAGGTGGTGGTGGCCAGTGAGGAAGCTCCCGATCCGGCATGGACCTCAGTTGCTGAATCGGTCTGGTGGGACAGCGAAATCGGCCCCGTCCAGGGCTGGTGGTATCCGCCGACCCATCCGGATGTGACGGCTCCCGAAGGTGAGTTGCCGCCGCTGATCGTGAAGTCCCATGGCGGGCCGACGTCGATGTCGCGACCTGTCCACTCGGTCGGCGTGCAGTACTGGACCAGTCGCGGGTACGGCGTGTTGGACGTCAACTACGGAGGCTCGAGCGGATTCGGCCGGGCCTACCGCGAACGACTCAAGGGGCAGTGGGGTGTCGTCGACGTCGCCGACTGCATCGGCGGTGCCCGTGCCCTGGCGCAGAAGGGTCTGGTCGATCCAGACCGACTGCTCATCACCGGAGGCAGCGCCGGCGGATTCACCACCCTTGCCGCGTTGACCGCCACCGATGTCTTCGCCGCCGGCATCAGCCTGTACGGGATCGGTGACCTCCGTGCGTTGGCCAGAGACACGCACAAGTTCGAGTCGCGCTATCTCGACGGGCTGGTCGGGCGCTGGCCCGACGACGAGGAGCTCTACCGCGACCGTTCACCGATCAGCCATGTCGACCGGCTGTCCAGCCCGATGCTGGTGCTCCAGGGCACCGAGGACAGAGTTGTGCCACCGGCCCAGGCCGAGACGATCGCAGCAGCGGTCCGGGCCAAGGGGCTCCCGGTGGCCCTGATCATGTACGACGGCGAAGGACACGGCTTCCGCAAGGCATCCTCGGTGATCAGCCAGCTGCAGGCCACCGAGTCCTTCTGTGCTCAGGTCCTCGGGTTCACCCCGGCCGAGGACATCCCACTGCTGCCGATCGAGAATCTGTGAGTGTCCTTCTTGCCTGCTCCCACGGCACCGCATCGCCGCCGGGGCAGGCCGCTGTTGCCGGCCTGGTCGACGCAGTGGCCGCGACCCTGTCCGAGGTCACGGTCCGTCAGGCCTTTGTCGATGTCCAGACCCCCGATGTGGCGAGCTCACTGGTCGGTGCCGGAAGTGACACCGTGGTGGTGCCGCTGTTGCTCTCGGCCGGATATCACGTCCATGTCGATCTGACCGAAGCCGTCACCGCTGTGCCCGGGGTCCGGATGGCCGGTGCGTTGGGCCCGGACCAGGCCCTGGTCGAGGTGCTCGCCGAACGAGTCGCCGAGGCCGTCGCGAGTCTGCAAACCGAGGACCGGGTCGTACTCGGCGCTGCCGGATCGTCTGACCCGCGGGCTGTTGCCGACTGTGAACGCATCGGCGCCGACCTCGCGGCCCGGATCGGGCGCCCGGTGCAGGTGGCCTACGGTACGGCGGCCACACCTCGGGTGCGTGACGCCGTGGCGCAGGCCCGGGTCTCCGGCGGTCGGGTGATCCTGGTCTGCCACCTGCTGGCGCCGGGCTGGTTCCATGACCGGCTCAGCGAGGCCGGCGCCGATGTGGTCACCGCGCCGCTGCTGGTGCCGGACCAACCGCCCGATCCTCGGTTGGTGGATCTGGTGGTCCGCCGCTGGGCCCAGGCCTGAGAAGACGTCACTCTCTGGTGTTCCTGTGACCCATGGGGCACGCTCTGGTGTTCCTGTGACCCATGGGGCACAATGGGCTCTGGTTGCTCCTGTGACGAGATTGCTGGGGAAGGCACATCTCGAGCCTGGGAGGAACCATGAGCAAGACCCGTGGCGTGTTGCACGTCCACTCCGCCCCTGCAGCGCTGTGTCCACATGTCGAGTGGGCCGTCGGGGGCGTTCTCGGCGTGCCCGTACGCCTCGACTGGAGGCCGCAGTCGGCCGAACCCCGCAGTCACCGTACCGAGGTCACCTGGAGCGGGCCGACCGGCACTGCCTCCCGCTTGGCGAGCTCACTGCAGGGCTGGAAACGGCTGCGCTTCGAGGTCACCGAAGAAGGGACCGCGGCCACCGAGCCGGAGCGTTACTCCTACACCCCGAGTCTGGGTGTCTTCCATGCTGTCACCGGTCTGCACGGTGACATCATGGTCCCCGAGGACCGGATCAAACATGCTGTGGTGACCTCAGCGGTGAAGGGCACCGATCTGGTCGAGGCCCTCGACCACCTGCTGGGCCGACCCTGGGACGATGAACTGGAGGTCTTCCGGCATGCGGCCGAGGACGCTCCGGTGAGGTGGTTGCACCGCGTCGTGTGACCGTGCTCCTGTGGACAGAAGCTTGACTGAGGGCCCCGGACAGGGGACGCTTGGTCAGGTCTCTGGGGAGGAAACCATCATGGCGGGACGTCGCGTTGCGCTCACCGGCGCCGTGGCGGTGCTGTCCTGCTTGCTCGCCGTGCTGATCGGGCCCGCCCAAGCCATGGCGACCCCCCAACTCTCTGGCGGTGGCCGGACCAACTTCGTGGTGCTCGGTCCCGAACCCGGCCAGCTCGACCGGACTGAGGCCGCCATCCGTTCGGCTGGCGGTGAGGTGCTCCAGCTCTGGGACGAGATCGGCGTCGCCGTGGTGAGCTCCACCCATCAGGACTTCGCCGACCGTGTCCGCGGCCGACCCGGGGTCGAAGCAGTCGGGGCCACCCGCAATCTGGTCCGGGTGACCAGCGACCGCAAGACCGCAGCGACATCCGTACCGGACCTTGGCGAGGGGACCCACGGCGGCAACGACTGGGCCGAGGACGACTTCGACAAACAGTGGAACATGCGGATGATCCGCGCCGACGACGCCCATCGGATCACCGATGGCGCGCGGTCGGTGTTGGTCGGTGTCCTCGACACCGGCATCGACCCGACCAACCCCGATCTCGCCGGCAACGTCGACCCGAGCCATTCGGTCGGTTGCACCCGCGACGGCGTGCCCGACACCAGTCCGTCGGCCTGGCAGGCCGGCAGTTCCAGTCACGGCACCCATGTGGCCGGCATCATCGCCGGGGCCCGCAATGGCGCCGGCATCATCGGCGTCGCCCCCAATGTGCGGCTGGCCTCGATCAAGGTCGTCGACGACAGTGGCTACATCTATCCCGAATACGCCCTGTGTGGCATCTTGTGGGCCGCCGGACAAGGGATGGACGTCACCAACCACTCCTACCTCCTCGACCCGTGGAACCGTTGGTGCGGATACAGTCCCGACCAGGCCGCGGTCGAGTCCGCCCTGCGCCGGGCGATGAGCTTCAGTGAGAAACAGCAGGTGGTGACCGTCGCCTCGGCGGGCAATGGCGGCGACGACCTGAGCCAGCCGGCTATGGACCGGTCCAGCCCCAGCAACGGCAAACCGACCCAACGCCGGGTCGAGGCGAGCTGCCAGACCCTCCCGTCCGGGCTGCCCACGGTGGTCACCGTGTCGGCGGTCGGCACCAACGCCAGCAAGGCCTACTACTCCAGCTACGGCAAGGGCGCGATCACGGTCACCGCTCCCGGTGGCGACGCCTGGCAGAACTGGCGCTCGGAGCGGCCTGACGTGACCAAGACCATCTGGTCCACCACCGGCGACGGTCACAGCTGGATGCAGGGCACCTCGATGGCCGCACCCCATGTCACCGGTGTGATCG
>CAMDZW010000033.1 GCA_945911015.1 uncultured Propionibacteriaceae bacterium | reverse complement strand
ACTCAGCCGATCCGCAAGCTGCGGGCGATCAGCGACGACCCGGTCCGGGCCTGGCGCCATCGTGACCCGGAATGCCTCGACCGGTTGGCTGGGCTCGAGATCCACCGACTCGGCCTGCGCGGATCCGACCCAACTCAGCCACCGAACTCCCTGGGCCCGCTCTGAGGCAGGATCAGGTCGCGACCTCACGCCAGGTCGGCACCCGGGGCACGATCAGCAAGGTCATGCCGGCCTCGGCCGGGGTGCGGGCCGCTTTGCGATGGTTGCAGGACTGGCAGGCACAGATCGTGTTCAACCAGGTGTTCCGGCCTCCACGCGACTGTGGCATGAGGTGGTCGATGGTGGTGCCCCGTTCGCCGCAGTAGCCGCAGCGCAGCTTGTCCCGCCGCAGCACGGCTCGCTTCGACCAGACCGGCGTCCTGCCGTACATGAACTGTGTCTTGACATAACGCAGCAGGCGCAGCACGACCGGCAGTGGGTAGGGCCCGAACTTCTGACCCTCGACAGCCTCCTCGATGACGGCCACCTCGCGGACCAACATCCTGATCGCATGAGGGATCGAAACGGTGTGCAGGGCCGTGTTGTCCGTGTTCAGCACGATGACACCACTCATGGCTCCGCCTCCTCTCCCTCGGTGCAGTGTGCGAAGTGTCCGAAACCTAGAGTGCCCCAGCCCGACAACTCTGTCACCCAGTTTGGGTGAATTCTTCCCAAAATCTCGAACGGTTGTGGCAAAGTCTCGCTAAGATCGACCGTATGATCGAATATCAGGGGAGTCTGCTGGAGATTGCCGGCGACGGCGACCTCGCACCGTACGGGGCAGGGGTCACCCGGGTGCCCCTCAGCCGGGGCGCATGGGTCGACCTGCGCCCGGTCTGGTTGGTCGGGGACGACCTGTTCGCATCGCTCCTGCGCGACGTCCAGTGGCGGGCCGACACGCGGCAGATGTACGACCGGGTGGTTGACGTGCCCCGACTCCTGGCCTTTCACCATGAGGCGCGGACGCTGCCGCATCCGATGCTGACCCAGGCACTCGATGCCCTCAACCAGCACTACGGCCCGGAGCTCGGGGAACCCTTCGTCACCGCCGGGCTCTGCCTCTACCGTGACGGTCGGGACTCGGTCGCCTGGCACGGCGACACCATCGGACGTGGCAGAACCGACGACACCATGGTGGTCATTTGTTCGCTGGGTGCCGATCGCAAACTTCAGTTGCGACCCCGCGGCGGTGGCGGGTGCACCCGCTCGTTCACCTTGGGGCACGGCGACGTGCTGGTCATGGGCGGGTCAGCCCAAAGGACCTGGGAACATCAGGTGCCCAAGACTGCGCGTCCCGTCGGGCCGCGGATCAGCGTGCAGTTCCGGGTCCGCGGGGTGCGCTGATCCTCAGGGGAGTTCGATGGCGCAGAAGGCGGAGATCCGCTCCTGCAGGCCGGCCACGATGGCGCGGCGGTAGGGCTCGCCGTCCTCGGCTGAAGCCCCCTGTGGGCTGTCGGTCCACCCACCGGTGGTCGACCAGTCGCTGGTCCGCAGCACCAGGGCACGGCCGCCGATGCCGATCTGGGACTGCATCTGGCCGGCGGGCTCACCAGCGGTGAACTCGGTCGCCGGGTCGAGCAGATCGGGTCGCACGTTCATCAGCAGTGAGGCCTCGTACTTGCCGGCATGGCCGGGGGACACTCCGTACTTTCCGCCGGGGACCTCCAAGGCTGCGTCCCAGTAGGACAGTGCCGCGAAGACCCCGGTGTGCTCGTTGCTGGCCTGGGTGACGGCCAGCCGGATCAGCTCGGTGTTGCCGCCATGGCCGTTGACGATCATCACCCGTGACCAGCCGGACAGGATGGCCGAACGGATCAGATCGTTGAGGACGGCCAAGAAGGTGGCTGGCTGCAGTGAGGCCGCTGCAAAGGCCAGATGGTGCTCGGAGTGGCCATAGGCCAAAGTCGGGGCGACGACCACGGGACGTGCGAAGGTGCCCTCGGCCACAGCCTGGACGGTGAGCGCCTCACAAATGGCCCAGTCCGTGGCCAGCGGCAGGTCCGGGCCGTGCTGCTCGGTGGCAGCGACGGGGATCACCAGCACTCCTTCGGGAGCGATTTCGCCCACCTGGGCGCGGGTCAACTGGTCATAACGGGTCGGAAGCGAAGCCGGATCTGTCGTCATGGCCCAACCCTAGAACCACCCTCCCCGCCGGGGTGGGCGATGCCGTCGGCTGAGACTTCAGAGCCAGCGTCCCGATTGCATGGTCCGGGCCGGGGTCAGCTGGTCGTCCCACACGACCAGGTCCGCGATCTGGCCCGTGGCGATGGAGCCGAGATCGGACCGGCCGGCGATCGCGGCGGGCCTGGCGGTGACCATGGCCAGGACCTCATCCAAAGGCCAGCCGACCGTACGGTGCAAGTGGGCGACCATCGACGACAGATCGGTGGTGGAACCACCGAAGGCGTCCTGGCCCACCACCTTGCCAACCTGGTCGTCGACGACGCATTCGACCGTGCTCAGCCGGTAACGGGTGCCTTCGGGCAGTCCGATGCCGATGGTGCCGTCGGAGACGGCGATCAGTTTGTCGCCGACACTGCGTCGGGCCAGGTTCAGCAAGGTGTCGGGCAGGTGCCGACCATCGGCGATGACCTCGCAGGTCAGGTCGGAGGCCAGCGACTCCTCGAGCAGTCCCGGGACCCGGTAGGGGCCGCGGCGGATCGTCGTGCCCATCCCCGACCATAGGTGGGTGGCGTGGGAGAGGCCGGCATCGATGCAGGGCTGCAGGGTGTCGGCATGGCAGGAGCTGTGTCCGGCCGCGACGACGATACCGGCGCCTGCCCAGGCCCTTGTGGCCGCCAGGGCATGATCCAGCTCAGGAGCGATCGTCACCATGGCGACCGCATCGGCCAGTTCGGTGATCCTGGCGATCACCTCCGGATCGGGCGAACGCAGGAAAGCCGGGTCGTGGGCGCCACACTGGTCGACCGCAATGAACGGTCCCTCCAGGTGGACCCCCAGGATCCGTGACTCGCCAGGGGTGGTGGGCAGTTCGGCCAGGGCCTGCGTCGTGGTGAGCATCTCGTCGACCGGGCCGGACGCGAGGCTGGTCATGATCGAGGTCACGCCGCGGTGTGCGAGGTGGCGCAGCGCGGTCGGTGTGTCAACGGCCGATTCGAAACTGGCTCCGGCGGCTCCGTGGATGTGGATGTCGACCAGCCCGGGGGTCAGCAGCTGCCCGGCCAGATCGAGCACGCCCACGTCGTCCCGGCCGGTCAGCTCGGCCACGTCATCATCGGGCAGGACCTGCTCGATGAAGCCGTCGGCGACGACCACGGCCATTTGGTCAACGATCCCGGTCGGCAGCGCGATGGGGCCGCCATGGATCAGGTGGCGGGCAGGCTCAGTCGATGAAGGCACCGGATCACTCTATCGAGACCGACCCGGTCAATCGGCTCTGGCCGTCACCCGTACGGTCAGTGCCCGCTCGGTCGGGGTGGACCCGAACGGCAAGGTGACCACGATCCGAGCCTGGTCCAGCGTTGCGGCACCGTCCTTGGCGTAGGGATTGTGCGGCAGGACCGGCCATTCGACGAGCGCATCATCGGGCAGTTCGATCATCCAGCCGGCATGGGAGAAGTGGCCACCGCACTCGGCCCCGGTGAGCCGGATCGCGGTCTGGTCGATCACTCCTTCGCCCTGTGCCGTGGACCAGGACCGTCCTCCATGAGCGAGGAAACCGGTGTGGCTCTCGACTCGGTCGGGGGCGGCGGAGGCGAGCCGGAGCCGTATCCGTGCGGTGGTGTCGTCGACCTGCTCAGCCGCGACCGAGCAGGCGACACCGTCGAAATCGAGGTCGACCGCGGTGTCGTCGGTCCGCAGCTGTGCCTGTGATGGCAGGTGGACAAGCCCCGCCACACTGGCCAGATCAGGGTCCTCATCGCCGGGAGTGTGGGCCAACAATGAGGTGTCGCCGACGGTGAAGGTCGACCAGCGGGGCTGCAACCGGGTGTTGCCGCCACTGATGATCAGGCCGACAGCATCATGGAAGAGGGACAGATGGGCCTGACGGTCCTGGTACCAACGGCTCGGTCCCTGCGGGGCGTGGTAGGCCGAGAGAACGGTGAACCACGGTCTCTCCCGTACGACCAGAGCCTGTTCTCCCAGCACGAACCGATGCCTGTCCTTCTCACTGGGCGGGTCTTCAGCCGGTCCCGGCTGGCTGTACCTGATCAGTGAGGCGAGGGCATCGGCAGTCAGTGGGGTGTCGCGGTGGGCGATCAGCCAGTTGACATAGCCACGACCCAGCGGGCTGACCGTGAACCCGGCACTGGCCTGGGCGGCATGGTGCTCAAAGGGATTGCGCTCATCCACGGTTTCCACCATGAAGCCGTCGGGGTAGGTGAAGTGGGTGTGGAAGGCTGTCGCCCGTTCCAACGCTGGTCGGACGGTCTGGTCCCCCGACATGGCCAGATAGGCGCCGAGCGCGTCGATGTAGACGAAGTTGTAGTTGACGGCCGGGCCGTGGAACTCCGGCCAGAATCCGCCTGGATCCTGGTGGGCCGCAACGCGGTGGAGGTAGTCGCGGGCGGCAGTTGCCCAGTCGCGACGGTCCAGCACCTGTGAGGCGGCAAAGACCCCCCATGGCGTGATGAGTGGGGATGTTGTGGATCCTCGGCTCGGACAGGACCGTGGCAACGATGCCGTCGACACCGAGAGTCAGCGCCGCGTCCCACGCTTCCCGACGGTCGGCCGGCATCGCGTCGCGGACCAGGGCCCAGGCCCGGATCCAGCGACTGTAGGTCCACGGCATGTGGATCGGCCCCCAGGTCGACCCGTCCTTCTTGCGGAATTCCCATCTGCCGTCGTCGTCCTGCTCGCTGATCAGGGCGTCGCCGCCGGCGATGACTGCTGCCAGGACCTCGTCGCTGTGGTGGAACCGGTTATCGGGGAGGTCAGTGGCCCAGGCCACCGCCAGCGGCCAGAGCACGTTCTGGTCCCGGACAATCCATGGATCCGTCCCGAACCGTCCGGTGGTCGGATCCTGGGAGGCGAGGATGGTGGGGATTTGGGGAAGGAAAGCGGACCAGAGGTCTGTCATGGTCGGCGACGATACCGGTCCGGTGCGCCGTACGCAGGCCGATGATCGGAGCAATTTGACCTGCGAGTGAGCAACACAAAAGGGGCCGGTGAACCCGACCCCTTTTTCAGTGGGTGTCCGAGATGAGACTTGAACTCACACGCCCCTTTAAGGGCACTAGCACCTCAAGCTAGCGCGTCTACCAATTCCGCCACCCGGACAGGTGCATCGCGCGTCGCCGCGCAACCCGCAGAACTATAGCAACCACCAACGGGTAGATCCAACTCATGTGTGAGGATGGGTTCATGACGTTGCACGAGCCGAGCCACAACGGTGAGATCACTCCCGGAGCTGACGCCGAGGTCGTCGAGACCTGCGCCCAGCTGATCCGGATCGACACGACCAACCGGGGCAATGGTGACGCGGTCGGGGAGCGGGTTGCGGCCGAATGGGTGGCCGCCCAACTGGACGAGGTCGGCATCGAGTCCACCTTGGTTGAATCGGAGCCGGGACGGGCCAGCTTGGTCGCTGACTGGTCCCCCGAAGGGGTCGACTCCTCGCTTCCTCCGCTGCTGATTCACGGCCACCTCGATGTCGTCCCGGCCCAGGCCGGAGACTGGCAGGTCGACCCGTTCGCGGGTGAAATTGCCGACGGATGTGTCTGGGGACGTGGCGCGGTCGACATGAAGGACTTCGACGCGATGGTGCTGTCGGTGGTCCGTGCCCGTGCCCGCGCCGGTCGGGCCCCGCGCCGTCCGATCCGGCTTGCCTTCACTGCCGACGAGGAGGCCGGCTCGGTGCTCGGCGCGACCTGGTTGGTGGACAACCACCCCGAACTGTTCGAGGGGTGCACTGAAGCGATCGGTGAGGTGGGCGGCTTCTCGTTGACGGTACGCGACGACCTACGGCTGTACCTGATCCAGACGGCCGAGAAGGGCATGGCCTGGCTGAACCTGATTGCCGACGGCACCGCCGGCCACGGGTCGATGCGCAATGACGACAATGCGGTCACTGAGCTGGCTGCCGCGGTCTCCCGGATCGGACAGTACAAGTGGCCGTACCGGATCGCACCGGCGCAGCAACAGTTCCTGGATGCGGTCGCCGACGCGTTCGGCATCGAGTTCGACCTCGAGGATGCCGAGGAAACGCTGGCCCGCTTGGGAAGTATCGCCCGCATGGTCGGCGCGACCATGGCCAACAGTGCCAACCCGACCATGCTGAACGCCGGATACAAGCACAATGTCATCCCGGGGCAGGCCGTGGCCGGGATTGACGGTCGCACCGTGCCGGGTTACGAGCAGGAGTTCCTGGACACGATCACCGAACTGATCGGGCCGAAGGTGCGGTACGAGTTCGCGGTGGAGAACCCGCCGGTCGAGACCGAGTTCGCCGGCGCTCTCACCGAGGCGATGCAGTCGTGTCTGCTGGCCGAGGACGAGGGTGCCCGTGCTGTCCCGTACCTGATGAGTGGCGGCACCGACGCGAAGGCCTGGCATCGACTCGGCATCCAGAGCTTCGGTTTTGCGCCGTTGAAGCTGCCCGCCGAGCTGGACTTCGTCGGCATGTTCCACGGTGTCGACGAACGGGTCCCGACCGATTCGCTCGAGTTCGGTGCCCGAGTCCTCGACCGGTTCCTGCAGCAGGCCTAAACCATGGTCGACCTGGGCCGGGCTGTCACCTATGAGACGGCCAGGGTTCGTCTCAGCCGGGAGATGCCGCGCGGTGCCGTACGCAAGTTGCTCACCGACCATGCCGAGTACGGCGGCTGGGAACTGCTCCGGTTGCGTCGCTACCGGGACGGGACCCGGGATGTGTGGATCCGGCGCAAGGTGATCAAGGTCGACACCCGATCGGCAACGCTGAACCCGGCGTCCGGGCCAGGACCCCAGCTGTTTGGTTGACGTTCACCCGTACGGGGTCGGGTTGGCCACCTGACCCGCATTGACTTCTTCATGTCCGTGACCCGACCACGACACGAAGGAAGTCCAATGACTGAACGATCCGAGCATGCCCGCAGGCTGTTGCCCCTGGTGTCCGGCCATGCGAAACGGTCCTCGATGACCTGCCAGTACAAGTGCGGAAATGCCTGCTTCCGCCCCGTCCCCAACCGAACCGAGTCGGAGCATTTCGGCGACATCGTCGCTCGGGCCGTCTCCCGACGCGGACTGCTGCGTGCCGGTGTCGTTCTCGGTGCCGCCGGGGTGGCAGCCACCAGTGGCAGTCAGCTGGCTGCTGCGGCGCCGGGTCGTGGCAGAGGGAAAGAGAAGGATCCGGGCGGCAGGACGGCCGGGGAGGGGCACCAGTTCACTCCGGTCGCACCGAACACCGATGACCAGCTCACGGTTCCGTCCGGTTACGACCAGGACGTGGTCATCGCCTGGGGCGATCCGCTGTTCAGCGACACGCCGAGCTTCGACCTGGAGCGCCAGTCCGTGGCCGCCCAGCAACGCCAGTTCGGCTACAACTGTGACTACCTCGGGGTGTACGAGCTTCCCGGTGGGGAGCAGGTGCTGTGCGTCAATCATGAGTACACCGATGAGATCTTGATGTTCCCCGGCTACGACGAGGCCAACCCGACCCGGGAACAGGTGGAGATCGCATGGGCCGCGCACGGCCTGACCGTCGTGGCGACCACGCCTGAGGAAGGGACGGGGCGGCTCACCCCGGTCCTGGATCACGAACTGAACCGCCGCTTCCATGTCGGCAGCGAGTTCGCCATCACCGGTCCGGCCGCTGGCCACCCGTGGCTGCGGACCTCGGCTGATCCGACCGGGACCACGGTCCGCGGCACCCTGAACAACTGTGCCGGTGGCATGACTCCGTGGGGAACCTGGTTGACCGCGGAGGAGAACTTCAACCAGTACTTCGCCAACGCTTCGGCCGTCACCGATCCGAAGGCTGCGGCTGCCCTGGCCCGCTACGGCGTGGGATCGGGTGCGACCGGCCGGCGGTGGGAGGACTTCGACGACCGGTTTGACCTGGCCGTCGAGCCCAACGAGATCAACCGGTTCGGATGGGTCGTCGAGATTGACCCCAACGACCCGACCTCGACCCCGCAGAAGCGCACCATGCTCGGACGGTTCAAGCATGAGGCTGCCAACGCCATCGTGGCCGAGGACGGCCGGGTCGTTGTCTACTCCGGTGACGACGAGCGGTTCGACTACCTGTACAAGTTCGTGTCCCGGGAGCGGATCATCCCCGGTGACTCGGCTGGTGCCAGGCGACACAACCAACGCCTGCTGGATCGTGGCACCCTCTATGTCGCCAAGTTTGCCGGTGACTCACCGAGCGGTCAGATCGACGGATCGGGACAACTGCCCAGCGATGACCTGTTCGACGGTGTGGGCATGTGGATCCCGTTGACCACCGACCGGCGTTCCTTCGTGCCGGGCATGTCGGTCGCCGAGGTGCTGATCCACACTCGGCTGGCGGCCGATCTGATGGAGCCGACAAAGATGGACCGGCCCGAGGACGTGGAGCCGAGCCCGACGACCGGCAAGGTCTACATGGCCTGCACCAACAACACCGCACGTACGGACGCACAGGTCGACGAGGCGAACCCGCGCAGCAACAACAAGCACGGCCATGTCATCGAACTCACTGAGCTCGGCAACGATCCGACCGCGGAGATCTTCACCTGGTCGATTCTCTTGCTGTGTGGAGATCCGGAGGATTCGTCGACCTGGTTCGCCGGTTTCGACAAGTCGCAGGTGTCGCCCATCTCCTGCCCCGACAATGTGGCGTTCGACGAGCACGGCAATCTGTGGATTTCGACCGACGGCAATGCACTGGGCAACCATGACGGACTGTTCCTGGTCCCGTTGGAGGGAGAGGAACGCGGTCACGTGCAGCAGTTCCTCACCGTGCCGACCGGCGCCGAGACCTGTGGCCCGTACATCACTGACGAGCGGGTGATGGTCTGCGTGCAGCACCCCGGCGAGAGCAGCGGTTCGACCGCGACCGAGCCGTCGAGCCACTGGCCCGACGGGGGCACCTCGGTCCCGCGTCCGGCAGTGGCCGTGGTCTGGAAGGCTTGAGTCTGTCGATCAGTCGGTGGTGGCTCGGCTCGCCAACGGGCCACCACTGACGTCGTCGAGCGCGGTGGCGATCTCGAGGGGAAGCTTCTTTCCCTCCACTGCCAGGCATTCCTCGAGCTGGGCCACCGTACGGGCCCCCAGCAGGGGAGAGCTCACCCCAGGAGCGTCGCGGACCCACAGCAGCGCCACCTGGGCCGGAGTGAGACCGAGGCCGGTGGCCGCATGGGCGACCGCTTCGACGACCGAACGGGAGCGGCCCTCCAGATACGGTTCGACGAACCAGGCGAAGTGATCGCTGGAGCCGCGGGAGTCCTTCGGGACCCCGTCACGGTACTTCCCGGTGAGGACGCCGCGGCCCAGCGGTGACCACGGCAACAGCCCCATCTCCATCTCTCGGGCCGCTGGCAACACCTCGACCTCCGCACGGCGGGCCAGCAGTGAGTACTCGACCTGGATCGTGTTCAGCAATGCCCTCCCGGGGAAGGCCTGCTGCCAGGTCGCGGCCCGAGCGGTCTGCCAGCCGACGAAGTTGCAGACCCCCACGTAGCGGGCCATGCCCTGGCTGACCGCGAGGTCCAGTGCGGACAGGGTCTCCTCGAGCGGTGTGGGGCCCCAGGCATGGACCTGCCACAGGTCGACGTGGTCGGTGCCGAGACGATCGAGGGAGGCTTCGAGGTCGGCCAACAGGCCGCGTCGCGAGGTGTCGACGACCCGATGGCCACGTTCGACCCGGAAACCGGCCTTGGTGGCGATCACCAGATCGTCACGGGGGACCACGGTGTCGACGAGTGCGCCGATGATGCGCTCAGCGTCCCCGGCGCCGTAGGCGGCCGCGGTGTCGATCAGGTTTCCGCCAGCCTCGACGAAGGTCGTCATCAACTCCCGGGCGCGTCCAGCCGTGACATCACGCCCCCAGGACAAGGTGCCCAGACCGAGTCTGGAGACTTGGAGGCCGCTGGCTCCGACGTGACGCATCTTCATGGGGACCGACACTAGCGGAACAGGCATGGCCCGAGCCCGGCGGCGATAGTCTCCGGTCATGGAGCTCGCACTCAATCTCGGCTACCTCACCGGCAACGAGGATCCCGCCGGACAACTCGCCCTCGCCCGTCGCGCCGAAGAACTCGGCTTCTCCTCGGTGTGGGCCTCCGAGGCGTACGGGTCCGACTCACCGACCCTGCTGGCCTGGTTGGCCGGACAGACCTCGCGGATCGGGCTCGGGGCCGCAGTGATGCAGATCCCGGCCCGGACACCGGCCATGACGGCGATGACTGCGGCCAGCCTCGACCTGCTCTCGGGTGGGCGGTTCCGCCTCGGCCTCGGCGTGTCCGGACCTCAGGTCTCCGAAGGGTGGCACGGCGTCCGGTTCGCCAAGCCGCTGTCCCGGACCCGTGAACATGTGGAGATCGTCCGGCAGGCGCTGGCCGGACACTCCCTCTCGTACGAGGGGCAACACCACACCCTGCCGTTGCCGGACGGGCCGGGCAAGCCACTCAAGCTGACCATCGGTGGGCATCGGGCGGACCTGCCGATCCTGATCGCTGCGGTCGGCCCAAAGAATCTCGAACTGGCCGGGGAGATTGCCGACGGCTGGCTGGCGGTGTTCCTGGCGCCAGGCTTTGCTGCTGAACAACTCGCCCACGTACGGACCGGTCGTGAACGGGTGGGCAAGGACCTGACCGGGTTCGACGTGATGGCTTCGGTCCCGGTGGCGGTCGGTGACGACCCGGTCCGATGTGCCGACCCGATCCGGTCCTATGCCGCGCTCTACGTCGGCGGCATGGGCAGCAGGGAACAGAACTTCTACCATCAGCTCGCCGTCCGGATGGGCTACGGCGACGCCGCTGCCACCGTCCAGGACCTCTTCCTGGCCAAGCGGCACCGCGATGCGATGGCGGCAGTCCCGTACGAGTTCATCGACCAGACCTCCCTGCTCGGCCCGGTGCCGCGGATCGCTGAGCGGCTTCACCAGCTCGCCGAGGCCGGCGTCACGACCTGCGCCCTGGTCCCGTACGGGCGGACCCTCGACGACAAACTCTCGATGCTCGACGTGGTGGCCGAGGCCCACCGCAGCTGAGGCGGGGCCGGACCGCCTCACTCGGCCCTTCTCGGGGAGGCTGGCAAACCAATTGCAAGGGTCGGTGCCCAAGCAACGGTTCTACCTTTGCAACGCGCGTGCGACCTCTGCTGACCTTCTCGGGAGAGGAACAGGAGGAACAGTCTCCTCAGGCATTGCCACGTACGGCACTGGGCGGCCGACCGGCGAACTGGCGGAAGCGACGGGAGAAGTGCAGCGGATCGTCGTAGCCGACCAAGGCCGCGATGTCGGTGACCAACAGATCAGTCTCGCTCAACAGCCGCTGAGCCCGCTCCAGCCGCAGACGGGTCACCAGCCGCATGGGTGTGGTGGCGAACTGGTCGCGGACCAACCGGTGCAGGTGGGGGACTGACACTCCGACAACGTCGGCAAGGTCAGTCACTGAGAGCGGTTCGGCGAGGTGGTCGACAATCCAGCCGGGCAGCCCTGTCACGCCACCCACCGGATGGCGGCGCCGCTCCAGTAGGAGTCCGAGCAATGAATGTGCACAGGAGTCGATGGCGAGCAGCGAGGTCGCATCAACGGTGGCTCGGTCGGTGGTGAGTTCGAGGCCAGCCGCTGCGCATCGGCTGACCAGCTCGGCGAATCGGCTCCGCACGGCGCTGTCGACTCCGATCCGGGCGGGACCGCGGTCGGTCCGCAGCTCCTGCCACCACTGCGGCACGGCCGGGCCATCAGTGTGCAGCCAGTACCACTGCCACTCCGGCGAGACCGATCGATAGCGGTGCGGGACGTGAGGTGGCAGCACGACCAGCTCTCCGGCCGTGGCCGTGAAGGACCGGTCGGCGACAGTCACGTCCATTGATCCCTCGCCGACGAGGATGAGCAGATGATCGGTCGGGTCGGCGCGTTCAGTCATCCATGACCGGCGATAGTGGAAGTGTCCGGCGGCGTGGATCCAGATCGGGGACCAATCGTGCATGGTGCACATGATAGAAAACTCCATGGTGTTCGCGGGTCTGATCCATGGCTCTGCAAGCGGGCAGCAGGCACGCTGGGACCATGACGACCGCACCAGCCTCAGCCCTGACCAAGGACGAGCTCGCCAGGTGGCACCGTGACGGGTTCCATGTCGCACGGGGCCTGTTTGCCCAGAACGAGGTGTCGGCCATCCGGCATCGCTTCGACTCCATCGCCGAGGCGGGTGAGCCGATCGCCGGACACTGGGAACCCGACCCGAGCGCTTCGGACGTGCTCGGTCGCTATCCGCGGGTGATGAACCCGCACCAGTTCTCCGCTCCGGACCGCGAAATCCTGCTTGCTCCTCGGCTGCGGTCGCTGCTGGTAGAGCTTCAGGGTGAGGAGGTGATTGCCTGCCAGACGATGTATTACTTCAAGCCACCGGGCGCGCGGGGACAAGCCTTCCATCAGGACAACTACTACCTCCGGGTGGAGCCGCTCACCTGCATCGCCGCCTGGATTGCGGTCGACCGCTCCCATCCCGAGAACGGCGGCCTGCAGGTCTGCCCGGGGACCCACGTGATGGAGGTGGAGTGCCCCGAGACCAGTGACCCGACCGTCAGCTTCGTCAAGGAGTACGTGGCGCCTCCTCCGGGACATGATCCGGCCAAACTTGAGCTCGACCCCGGCGATGTCCTGTTCTTCAACGGAAGCGTGGTGCACGGCTCGAACCCGAACTTCACGACTGACGAGTGGCGTCGTTCCTTCATCTGTCACTACCTGCCGGTCTCGGCCACCCACATCTCACAGTGGTACCTGCCGCACATGTACGACTTCGACGGCCGGCCCGTGCGCCGCGAGGCGGCCGTCGGCGGTGGCCCGTGCGGCACGGAGGACCAGATGTCGATGATGGGGCACTGACCCCGGTTGCTCAGGCGCGCTCGTGACGATGGGTGGTGGGCGAGACTCCGAACCGTTTGGCGAACTGTCGACTGAAGTAGTGCGGCGAGGCATACCCGACGGTCCGGGCGACTTCGCTGACCGAGAGGTCTGTGGCGACCAGGAGCTCGGCAGCGCGAGCCAGTCGCAGGGTCGTGATCACATCCATCACCGATTCGCCGACCTGGTCCTTGAACAGGTGGGCGAGTCGTGAGACCGAGAGATGTGTCAAGCGGGCAAGGGAATCCAGTGTGTAGGGTTTGGCCGGGTTCTGACTGATGGTGTCCAGCACCAGCTGGATGCGGTGATCGATGATTCGCCCCTTGCGACGACCGCTGTGGGCGGCGATCAGCAGAACCTCCTCGATGCCATTGAGAATCAGCCGGGTCGCCACGTCCTCGTCGACCGGTGGAGCGTGGTCGTCCCCGCTCACCGGCGACAGGCCGGCTCGCTGGGCGTCACGGTGAAGCCGGTCAAAAGCGGTCACCACTCTGTCAGTCTCCGAAGGACGCGTGAGCCTGACGTGGCGTAGACCCGGCACGGCTTCGGGCAACCCCCACCAGGTGTGCCACTCCCGTCGGGGTTGGAAATGGGCCCACCAGGTCTCCCAATGAGTGGCAGAGGTCCCATAGTGGTGTTCGATGCCCGGCGGCACCAGAACCAGATCCCCACGACGCAGTTCGAGCCGATCCGAGCCGACTCGGAACTCGCCGGTGCCGGCCACCGTGAAAATGAGGCACCAACTGCCGACGCCGTCGGGGCGGACCACACGATAGTCGGGGCCGCTGAAGAAGTGCCCGGTGACAAGCCGACTCGGTGGTGGTATCTCGCTGTACAACTCCACCAAAGTGGCGATAGCAAGATCGTGCTCAGACAGAGCAGCCTCGTTCATGGATCCTCCAGGTGCATTCTCCTTAGGATCCTTGTCCATAGAGACAACATCTGGCAACGCCTGATCGAAGATCGATCATCGAGTGTGGACCCACAGCAGGATCCTGCACTCAGCCACAACAACGATGGGAACACTGTGGGTTCTGAGAAGATCGCCGAGGTCTCGATCGACCGGGCCACCGCCCGCATCTACGAGCACGGATGGCAGTCATGGAGCCCCAGTGGGTGGTACGACCTTCACGGGGCTCGACCTCCCCGTCCGACCGCCGTGAATCACCACGTCATGGCCTACCGCTGGGGAGTTGATCAGCCGACCGGTCCGGGGCAGTTCCAGGGGGAGGGGCTGTTGGCGGTTGCCCATGGACCGGGCAGCGATGTGGATGTGTTCAGTTCGGCTGGGGTCGACAGGGTGGCATCGATCCAGGCCGAGGTTGTCGGTGATCAGGTCATGGTGCGGGCCGATGGTCCAGTGCAGCATGCACGTTGGTCGGCGCCGCAGGACCCGGACCAGGCGCTGGCAGGGTGGGCCGCGAGCTTCGCTGCCGTCAACGGCGCCCTGCCCGTCCGTCGCTATGGCCCCTCCTGGTGCAGCTGGTACGCCTACTGGGGACAGGTCACCGAGGCTGATGTGCTGCGGGAGGCGCGAACGCTGGGCCAACACTCGATCCCGGTCGACCTGGTGCTGCTCGACGAGGGGTATCAGGCTGCGATCGGCGACTGGTTGGCCCCACGCGACGGATTCGGCTCCACGCTACGACTCGCCACTCGACTGCGTCAGGACGGCTACCGACCGGGCATCTGGGTCGCGCCGTTCCTGGTGGCCGAGGACAGCGAGCTTGCGAGGTCTCATCCCGAGTGGTTGGTCCCACAGCTCTCGGCCGGCCACAACTGGGGTCGGGATCAACGAGTCCTCGACACCACCCATCCGGGGGCGGCCGCGCACTTGAGGACAGTCTTCTCCGAGCTGGTCGGACAGGGGTACGACCACTTCAAACTGGACTTCCTGTACGCCGGCGCTCTCGAGGGGCGACGGCACAGCGGTGCCGATGCGATCACTGCCTACCGTGAGGGACTCAGCCTTCTCCGTGAGGTTGTGGGGCCCCATCGCACTCTTCACGGTTGTGGTGCGCCGATCCTGCCGAGTCTTGGTCTGGTCGACACCATGAGAGTCTCGCCGGACACCGGACCTCGGGTGGAACCGGAGACTGGCGATGTCAGCCAGCCCGGTCAGCACGGGGCTCGGATCACGTCACGGGCCCGTGACTTCCTGCACGGTCGCTTCTGGGCCAACGACCCCGACTGCCTCATCGTCCAGCCCGGGACCGAGGACCGCGAGCACTGGGCAGATCACATTGCTGCTTCTCCGGGGCTGCGGATGTCCAGCGATCCCATCGGTGCGCTTGACGGGTGGGCCCTGGCCCGGACCAGGGAACTCCTGGTGCCGAGCTGTGCCGAGCCGTCGATTGTGGCTGGCAGCCACGCGGTCCGGGAGTCGCCATGAGCCGACCACGCAGAGAACGAGCATCTGGCTGGGGCAACACCGCCTTCGGAATGGCACTGATCGCGCCCAGCCTGATCGGGGTTGTTGCGTTCCTCCTTGCACCAGTGGTGTTGGTGCTGGGACTGAGCCTGTTCGACTGGCGCTTGCTCGCCCGCCCGGAGTTCATCGGACTGGCGAACTACCAGGACGCCTTCGGGGATCCGACCGTCGGACACTCCCTGCTGGTCACCGTGCTCTACGTGGTGATCAGCGTCCCGGGGACCACGGTGTTGTCGTTGCTGTTCGCTCTCCTGGTGAATCGACAGTTGCCGGGGATGCACCTGGCACGAGCGCTGCTGATCATCCCGTGGATGGCGACCCCAGTCGCTCTGGGCCTGGTGTGGTCGTGGATCTTTGACCCGGCACGAGGCTCGATCAATGTCGCTCTCGACCTGATCGGCATCGACGGTCCGGCCTGGTTGTCTGACCCTCGCCTGGCCCTGCCGAGTGTGGCTGCGGTCCACATCTGGCAGTTTGCCGGCTACAACATGCTGTTCTTCCTTGCTGGCTTGCAGAATGTGCCGCTCTCGCTGCGAGAGGCGTCGGCCCTTGATGGTGCGTCGTCGGTGCGGCACTTCTTCTCGATCACTCTGCCGCTGCTGCGTCCGACCATGCTGTTCGTCCTGATCACCAACGTCATCGGGTCCTTCCAGGCCTTCGACACGATCTTTGTGATGACCGAGGGCGGCCCCGGCAACAGCACCGAGGTGATCACCTATCTGATCTACCACAAGGCGTTCAGGTCCTTCGACTTCGGCTATGCGGCCACACTGTCGGTGATCCTGTTCGTCATCATCCTGCTGGTGACTCTGGTCCAGTTCAGCTACTTCGAACGTCGCGCCAACTACGAGATGCACTGAGGAGCTGAGATGAGGACCAGTCGTTCGACCACGCCGATGGTCATCGCGTGCTACGCCGTCTTGTTGGTGGGCTCTGCATTGGCCGTCTTTCCCTACCTGCTGGTGATCCTGACTGCCTTCAAGGGGCCGGGGCAGCTGTTCAGCACCCTTCCCTGGGAGCCTGGCGTCCCGCCGAGTGTGGATGCCTTCGATCGGCTCTTCGCCGCCGGCTTTGGTCGCTATCTTGCCAACACCGTGATGGTGACTGTCGCGATCACGGTCATCCAGCTGGTCTGCTCGGTGATGGCTGCCTATGCCTTCGCCCGCATCAGGTTCCCCGGTCGGGAAGCTCTGTTCTGGGTCTACCTCTCCACCCTCATGGTGCCACCGGTCGTCACGATGATCCCGCTCTACCTGATCATGCAGCGATTGGGTCTGATCGACAGCTGGGCAGCACTCATCCTGCCCACCGCACTGGGGTCGCCGTACGCGATCTTCCTGCTGAGACAGTTCTTCCGCAGCATCCCGGTGGAGCTGGAGGACGCTGCCCGCATCGACGGAGCGGGCCGATTTCGGGTGCTGCTGTCGATTGTGCTTCCACTGTCGCGCCCGATCCTCATCACTGTGGCGACCCTGGCCGTGGTCGGCAGCTGGAACAGTCTGTTGTGGCCGTTGATCATCACCAGCAGTCAGAACAAACGGGTTCTCTCCGTGGGGATCGCGTTGTTCAAGGGCGAGATCGGCGTCGATTACAACGCACTGATGGCCGGCAGTCTGGTCGCCCTGCTCCCGTTGCTCATCGTCTTCGTTTTCTGTCAGAGATTCATCGTGCGTTCGGTGGCTGTCACCGGATTGCGCTGAACCGTCCATCCAAAGGAGGAAAGACATGTCCGCACCACTACGCCGCCGTACCTTCCTGATCGGTTGCGCAGGAACCGTCCTGGCCACAGGCGCCGCCTGTGACCGAGCAGGAGGCTCGTCCGACGGAAAGGTCGAGTTGGTCTACCGGCTCTGGGACGAACAACAGCAGGTCGGTTACACCAAGGTCTTTGAGTCCTTCACCGCAGAGAATCCAGACATCACCGTACGGATGGAACTCCTCCCGTACGGGGAGTACTGGACCAAGCTGACCACCGAGTTGGCTGCTCGCCAGGGGCCCGACGTGTTCTGGTTGACCGTCGATGCCTTCCCCGACCTGGTCGGCGGGGGAGTCCTGGCACCCCTGGATGAGGAGCTCAAGGCTGCCGGGATCGACCTCGCCTCCTACCACCCCAATGTCGTCGAGTGCTACTCCCACGAAGGCAAGCAGTACGGCGTCCCCAAGGACCTCGGAGTGGTCGGTCTGCTCTACAACGCCGACCTGGTGGAGAAGTCCGGAGTCTCGGTGGCCGAGGACCTCACCTGGGCCACCGACGGGAGCGGTTCCTTTCTCGACCTGGCTCGCGCTTTGACCGTCGACAAGCAGGGGCGGCGGGCTGATGAGTCCGGCTTCGACCCGAAGGCGATCGAGCAGTGGGGGTTCTGTTCGTGGAACCACGGCCAGACCCAGTGGATGAACTGGGCGGCCTCCAACGGTGGTGTGGTGCAGGCCGAGCCGTACGGTCCGGTCAGCTACACCTCGCCGGAGGTGCTGGCCGGTCTCACCTTCGGTCACGATCTGGTCTTCACTCACCATGTCTCCCCGGACGGCACTCGCACCAACCCGCCGTCGGGTCAGGCCACCGAGATGTTCTACCGCGGCGAAGTCGCGATGTATCCGGCGAACAACGCCTTGCTGCCGTACGCGCTCGACGAGGTGACGTTTCCCATCGGTGTCGCAGCGATGCCAGCCGGCCCACAGGGAAGAACTGTGGTGATCAACGGACTCGCCGAGGTCGTCTCAGCTGCCACTTCCCATCCTGAACAGGCCGCTGCCCTGGTGACCTTTCTGGCATCGGAGAAGGCACAGCGTCTGATGGGCGATGCTGGCTATGTGATCCCTGCCCTCGAGGGGGCTGGTGACGGCTATGCCGCGTACTGGAAGGCCGAGGGCGTCGACGTCCAACCCTTCCTCGACTCGGCCGCAGGCGCCACCATCAACATGCCCATCGCTGCGGGCTGGACAGGACGCTTGCCCGAGATTGAGCGGGCCGCCAATGACCTCTATCTGGACGCCCGCCCACCGGCCGACGTCGCCGCTCAGATGGAACAACTGGCCAACGACGCGTGACCCACCACTGACCACGACAACATCGAAGAGGATCGTACCGATGCAAGAACTCATTGACTCGGCAGCGTTGGCGGACGACACCGACGCACTGACCGAGCGACTCGTCACCGACGGCTACATTTTCCTGCGTGGATTCATCCCCACTGACGTGGTGGTGTCGGTTCGCGAGCAGATTGGGGCTGTGCTCCGCGACAGTGAATGGCTGGCGTCCGGCTCCGACCTCGCTGATCTGATCGCTGGCCCTCGCGCCGTCGAGGAAGGATCGCCTGGATTCTTCGGGGGCTACACCGGCATCCAGGCCACGCAGGACTTCCATGAGCTCGGGTCCCGCCCGGAGTTGCTCGACCTGACTGCGCGACTGCTCGGTGAGCCGACCTTCTCCCATCCCCTGCACATCTGCCGGATCGGTCCGCCGTCGCCGGGGGCCAGCCCCACCCCGACCCACCAGGACTATCGCCTGATCCAGGGCAGCGCGGACACCTTGACGACCTGGCTGCCGCTGGGGGAAGCGCCACCCGAGATAGGCGGCCTGAAGGTGCTGGCCGGCTCGCACCGGCTGGGGGTGCTACCGGTCCATCCCGCCGAGGGGCCGGGGATGCTGCAGGCCGATGCCGACGAGGCCGATGCCGAGTGGCGGACCACCACCTTCGCACCTGGCGACGTCCTGTTGTTCACCAGCCTCACGGTGCACGGCGCCCTGCCGAACCTCACCGATCGGCTCCGGGTGTCGGCAGACTTCCGGTTCCAGGCGGTGTCGGATCCGATGGCGGTGAACCCGCACGGTACCGGCAAGCCCCACTACCATCCCGATGTTCCGGACTTCGGCACCCTCACCAGGGGGTGGAGCTCGACCGACTGCATCCAGATCCCGGCCGGCGTGCCCTTCGTCGAGCGCTTCGACCCGTGGCTCGACGAGGTGCCGTTCGGTCCTTCGCGGTTCGGACTCACCGCCGCCCCACGAAGCTGATGGGGCGGCGGTCTCGCAGCTGCGGGGCCGGTCAGGGGACCGCGATGTTCAGCTCGGCCGTCGCGGCATAGCCGGATCCGCCTTCCAGCCCGACCAGACGGACCCAGCGTGCCTTCGTCTCCTCCGGGAATCTGGCGATCTTCGCCGTCACGGTGGTGTCCCAGGTGCCGGTGGCGACCGTACGAAAGTCCTCACCGTCCTGACTCACCTGCACCTGCCATCGGGTGATCCGACCGTTGGGCACGTCGGCATCCTGTCGGGGAGTGACCAGCAGAGCGCTCACCTCTCGAACCGTGCCGAGGTCAAGCGTGATCGACTGCGGCAGCGGTGCCGGTGGGCTCCACGCCGAGTGCCACATGGACGAGCACTTGCCATCGAGGGCGGCCGCGGGACTGTACGCCGAGCTGCCCTGACTGGTGGCCGTGGCCGTGATCTCGTCCTGCGAGAGCAGAGTGAGGGGACCGAAAGGTCCGTCGGACGGCGGCGGGGTGCCCGGGATGAGTGTGATCCGTCCCAGGTCGGGCACCTCGGTCCCGTGGTGACGACGAAGATGATGCAGCCACACGTCCTGTCCCATCTTCGGTGCCCGAACCAGATCAGTGCCCTGGGCAAAGGTCGGATAACCGTACTGGGTGGCGTGCAGGATCAGCACCGAAGTGGTGGCGACCCGATACGTACGGTTCGGGTCGAGCCGTCGGTGATTCAGCATGATGTCATCGGGGCCAATGCGGTCACCGACCGGTCGGGCGAGGTCAGCCGTCACCCTGACGTTCCCTGAAACGGCCAAGGATGCCTGCCGCTGACAGCCGTACGCAGGTGGGAGCCACTGCTGTTCCAGAATCTGGTCGATCTGTGCACCGGTCAGGCCGACGGTGACGATGGGCGAGATTCCCATGACGCCCCACGCATCGCCGAACGTGATGTCGCCGGCGGCAAGGCCGGAGCCCACAACATCGGGCCCGATGTCCGGTGGCACGAGCGCCAACTCGGCACCGCCGTTGCGACGGGGCCGGGCCGCGGCGTGGTAGAGGTCGGCTGCCAGGTTTCCCATCCGGCTCTCGACATCTGTGGCGAAATCGAGGGCTTGATCGATGTGTCCGAAAGGTTGTTGCTGCAGCTCGGCCCAGCGTTCCTCCCAGGTCTCGACGATCTGCTGCACCTCGCGATCCGGCGTGATGTCGCGGGTCACCGGATGGTTGGTGGCGGTGGACCGTCCGGGGATGACGTCGCCGGTCCGTGGATCAACACGGAGGCGGACCTCCCCGATGATGCGGCCATGGTTGCCGGCCTCGATCACTGGACGGTCCACTCCGATGGGGCCCGGCAGCGAGCAGGCAAAAGCCGTGTGCCAGTGCCCGCCGAGAATGGCGTCGACGGCAGGAGACAAGGTGGCGGCGGCCTCCACGATCGGACCGGTGGGGTCAACGCAGTCGTCGAAAGATCCACTGTGCTGGCCGCCTTCGTGCATGGCCACGACGATGGTCTCGATGCCGTCGGCCTGCATCTGCTGGGCGACCCGGTTGGCGGCCGCGACCATCGGCTCGAACTCGAGCTCAGTGGAGATCGACAGGGATTCCTCATGAGTGCCGGGGAAGGCGAGGCCGATCACGCCAATCCGGATCCGACCACCGTACGGATTCGGCACCGAGGTTTCCCAGGACGACGGCAGGACCGAGTCACCGGTCGCGCGGTCAGTGACATTCGCTGCGTGGTACCGATGGTCGGTCCCACTGAACTCTGCCCCGCCGGAATCGGAGAAGCAGCTGTCGAAGCCGATGATGCCGAAACAGGAGCCGTCCACCATCCGCTTCAGAAAGGGGAGTCCCCGGTCGAACTCGTGATTGCCTGCGACGTCGAAATCCATGCCGAGCGCGTTGAGCACCTCAACGGTCGGTTCGTTGGCAAAGGCCTGTGTGTAGTCCGGCCAACCGCTGAACTGGTCACCGGAACCAATCAGATATGAGTGATCAGCCGTCGACGCAAGTCGGTCAATGTGGGCCTTGAGATGACCGGCCCCGCCGATCGGGATCGGTCCGTCCGGGCCCGGCAGAGTCTGGTTCTCGACGTCGGACAGATAGCCGTGCAGGTCGGTCAGGCTCAAGAACTGCACCTCGATCGGCGCTGCCTCGGCCACCGCCTGGGTCGGCAGAGTGAGGCCGGTCATCACCAGCAGAATCAGTACGGCCTCGGTGAGCCGGCGTCGCGCGGGATGGGGACGAACGGTCGGGCTGGGTCGTGAAGGCATGGGACGCTCCTTGTCCGGGGGCTTCGGCCTCCAGACAAGCTGATCCGAGCATCGCGGCGACAGTACTGTTCATGCTCGACCTGTGCACAATCCTGTCCCCAGAGGTCGCACATCGGGCGGTGAACAGAGCGGCTGCGGTCAGTGGCCGATCCGAACCGCCGCCGCGGCGGCGTGTTCCAACCGGGGCAGAGTCTTGCGCAGCAACCGATCCCAGCGGGGCAGTGCGTCACCGGCGGCCACGGTCTCGGCCGCCCGCCTCAAACGGAACAGGGCATGGTGGCCGACCCAGACCGAGGCGCGGGCCGCGAATCCGGGATCCGGTGCAGCAGCCTCGATGACCGCCAGACCGTGCCACAGCGCAAGGTGGGCCAGATTGATCGCCGGATCCCAAGCAGCGGCATGGTCCCAGTCGATGACACCGACCAGCCGCTCACCGTGCCAGTGCATGTTGTGACCGGCAAGGTCGCCGTGCACCAGGCCGACGACGGGTTCCTCCTCGAACTGTTCCAACGTGGCCCACACGGACTCGGCCGCGTTCCGATGCCCAGAGGGCAACACGGCGAGGACCGTCTCACGGGAGTGAGCGTCCCAGCGCGGCGTGCTCGTGTACGGAGTCACGACCCGTCCCTGCCATGCCTGGTCCGTGACGGCGGCGACCGCGTCCAGGATGACTCGGAATGCGGCCGGATCGCCGTGGTGCGGTGGATGTGCCGCACCCGGGACGAATGCAAGGACAACGGCGTCACCGTCTGCATCAGTGTCGCCCGGATCGATCTCGGACAGCGGCACCGGTGTCTGCCACGGCAGCTGCGGAGCCAACGAGCTCAACAGCTCCACCCGTGACGGCAGGAGTGCGGCGACGTCGGCTCGGCGGGTGATGCGCAGGACGGCGGATGGCTCCGGATCTGCGGGGATGAGGACCAGGTGGTCGTCGCCACCCTCCTCGACGTCACCACCGGCCCAGTCAGGCCCGGGACACAGCCGGGTCGCGCGATCTGCCTCACGGAGCAGGGGAGCGCGAGTCATGGCGTGGCGAGGTCAGGCGCCCGGGATGGCCGGGATGACGCCGAAGACCAGCAGTGCGGCGACGGCGGCAGCGATGACCAGCCGGTAGATGACGAAGATGGTGAAGTTGTGTGTCGACACGTACTTCAACAGCCAGTGGATGATGCCCAGAGCAATCACGAAGGCGATCACGGTGGCGAGCCCGATGGGACCCCAGGCGGCATCGGCACCGTCGGCGCGGATCACCTTCGCCACCTGGTAGCCGCCGGACCCGACCACGGCCGGGATTGCGAGCAGGAAGGAGTACCGCGCAGCGGCTTCACGCCGGTAACCCATCGCCAGACCGGCCGCGATGGTGCCACCGGATCGCGACACACCGGGGATGAGGGCCAGTGCCTGGGCCAGGCCGTAGAGGATGCCGTGGCCCCAGGTGAGCTGGTCGAGGGTTCGCTCGTTGCGGGCGAACCGGTCCACGATCCAGATGACGATCGCAAACCCGGCCAACATGGCAACGGTGATCCACAGGCTGCGCAGCACGGACTCGATCGCGTCCTGGAACAGCAGACCGAGCACGACGATGGGGATGGAACCGAGGATGACCAACCACCCCATCCGCACATCCGGGTCGGACTGGGACTCCTTGCCGAACAGGGCCTTGCACCACTTCGCGATGATCCGGCCGATGTCCTTGCGGAAGTAGACGATCACCGCAGCTTCGGTGCCGAGCTGACAGACCGCAGTGAAGGCGGCGCCGGGATCTCGGCCGAACATCAATTGCCCGGCGATCGAGATGTGCGCGCTCGACGAGATCGGCAGGAACTCGGTGAGTCCCTGGATGATCCCCAGGATCAGTGCTTCGAGCCATCCCACAGTGCGATGCGTCCTCTCGGTCCGGGTCCGCAGTTCGGACCGAGAGCAAACCTAGCGGTCCGGGCCAACCAATCCATGCACCACACTGGTGTCCATGACGATCCATGTCGAGCATCCCTTCGCCGACCCCCCGGGCAGCCGCCGCGAGCTGCGCAGGCTGCGCGGCCGATGGCCCAGCGGAGTGTCGGTCTGGACGTCACCGACCGGGACGGTGGCCAGCCGCAGCAAGCCGGTCGGACTGACCGTCTCGTCGATGCTCTTCGCCGACGGTGAACCAGGCGAAGTGCTCGCCCTGGTGGACCCGGCCTCCGATCTGTGTGAGGCGCTCGAGGCCAACCCACAGGCGACGGTGTCCCTGCTCCCGGCCACGGCCCAGGACGTGGCCGAGGTCTTTGCCGGTCTCTCTCCGGCGCCCGGTGGCCAGTTCACCGTCGGTGAGTGGGACGACACCCCGTACGGTCCACGGCTGGTCGGTGCCGTTGCCACAGCGACGGTGGAGGTGGCCGAGCTCGTGGAGGACGTCGGCTGGTCCACGCTGGTGCGGGCCCGATTCGCCGAACCGGTCCAGTTCAACCCGGCCGATCCGGCTCCGCTGGTCCATCTGCACGGGAGTTACCCGGCGCTCGCCTGACGTCATGTCCGAAAACCGCCAGTGATCGCGAAATTCGAAACCAGACATCCACACGGAGGTGGCTAAGCTCAGTCCAGCACCCCGGCCATCCGCAACTCAGTCCACGAATGTGACCCCTCGGACTCGGCTCGGACCCACCCGTCAGGTCGCCAGCCACGGCGGCGATAGAACCGGACTGCGCGTTCATTACCCTTGACGACCCACAACACTGCTCGATCGCAGGAATCGGCCAACGCGGCGATCGCTGCGCCGTGCAGGTGATTCGCGACTCCCGTTCCCCAGTGGTCGGGCCGGACGTAGAGCTCCCGCAGCTCGCCACGGCGCCCCACCGCAGCCTCCCCCGGCTCGGCCATGGAGACTCCGGTACGAGTGAAGCCTGCGATCTGCTGCTCGACGACGGCAACCTGCACCCCATGATCGGCAACACCCATCCCCGCCGCCCATCGTCGTTGCGAGTCGGCCACCGTCAATGACTCCAGGTAGTCGGCCGCGACGACTCCAGCGACCCCGGCCTGCCACCCAGCCACGTGGCATGCGGCGATCCCGGCAGCGTCGGCCGGTGATGCCGCTCGGATCAACACCTCCACGCCGGTAGCGTAGGTGCCATGACCACAGTGGTGCTGCTCCGTCACGGCCGAACCAGCGCGAATGCGACCGGGATCCTCGCCGGCCGCAGCCCCGGGGTCGCCCTGGACGAGCACGGCCGGACCCAGGCCTCCACCGCTGCCGAGCGGTTGGCCGGAGCCCCGATCGCAGCGATCGTCAGCTCTCCACTGCAACGGTGCCGCCAGACCGCCGCCGCCGTCGCTGAACCCCACGCGCTGACCGTCGCCACCGACACCGGTTTGGTCGAGGCAGGGTACGGCGACTGGACCGGCCGACCACTCAAGGAACTTGCCAAGGAACCGCTGTGGAGGACCGTCCAGTCACAGCCGAGCGCGGTCCGATTCCCTGGCGGCGAGTCGATGCTCGAGATGGCATCACGCGCCCAGCAGACGATCCATGACCTCAACAGCCGGATCACTTGCGAGCACGGCGCGGACGCGGTGTGGGTTGCGGTCTCCCACGGTGATGTGATCAAGGCCATCCTGGCCGGGGCCCTGGGCGTCCACCTTGACCTGTTCCAGCGGATCCTGGTCGACCCGGCCTCGATCAGCGTCCTGCGACTGTCCGACACCGGCACCGCTGTCGCCTGCATGAACACCACCGCCGGCGACCTGACCGCCATGCTCACCCCACCGAAGAAGGGCCGGCGCCGACGCCGGACCGGACCCCAGGTCGGCGGCGGACTCGGCACAGCCGATTGAGCCGCCAGCCCATCGCGACGTCCGGAAGCTAGGCTGAACTCATGCTGGTACATCGCTTTGACTCACCGGACCGGTTCGTGGCCGGCACCGTCGGCCAGCCGGGGGAGCGGACCTTCTTCCTCCAGGCCCGGCAGGGAAACCGGATCACCAGCGTTGCCTGCGAGAAACAGCAGGTGTCGATCCTGGCCGAACATCTCACCACTGTGCTCAACGAGGTCGTGGTTCGCGGCATCGCCACCGCCCCGGTCCCTGAAGCTCCGGCCCAGGCCGCTGACACCGATCCACTCGATGCCCCGATCACCGAGGAGTTCCGGGTCGGCGACATGACCCTGTCGTGGGACAGCAACCAGGAACGGATCGTCATCGAACTGTTCTCCACCGCCGCCCCCGGGGCCGAGGAGGACGAGTTTGCTCTGGGCGCCGACGATGACGACGAGGACGAGGGCGACGAGCCGGACGAGCAGGCCGGGGTGGGCGCGAGTGAGGTCTTCATCGTCACCATCACCCCCGGCGACGCCCGGGAGTTCGTGGTCCGTGCCGAAGCCTTGGTCTCCGCCGGCCGACCGCCCTGTCCGTTCTGCCTGCAGCCGCTCGAACCGGAGGGCCACATCTGCCCCCGTGCCAACGGCTATCGTCGGCCCCTGTTCTGACGGCACCGTGGCACATCCGGCACTCGAGCCGATCGACCTGACCGGCCCGATGGAACTCACCGGCCGTCTGGTCGCGGCATCCAACGCATCCTTCCTAGCCACCGTCCACACCGACCAGGGCGATGTCACCGTCATCCACAAGCCAATCCGTGGTGAGCGTGAGCTGTGGGACTTCCCGACCCACACCCTCGGCCTGCGTGAGGTCGCGGCCCACCAGGTCTCGGCGGCCGGTGGCTTCGACGTGGTGCCGTTCACCTGTCTCACCGAGGGCCCGTACGGGATGGGTTCGACCCAGCGGTGGGTCGGGTCGACAGAGGCCCATCGTCACGTCCTGGCTGACGACAGTGACTTGGTCGACGTCGTCCCGGTCGATGACGTCCCCGAAGGCTGGCATGTCGTGCTGCACGCCGAGGACGAGGACGGCCATCTTCTGGCCGTGGCCCACGCCGACGACCCGCGGCTGCGCAGACTCGCGGTCTTCGATGCCCTGGTCAACAATGCTGATCGCAAGGTGGGGCATCTGCTGCCTGACGGTGCCCAGCTCTTCGGCTGCGACCATGGGATCAGTTTCCATGTCGAACCGAAACTGCGCACGGTGCTGTGGGGATGGGCCGGCGAACCTCTCGACGAGGCGGAACGGTCGATGGTCACCGCCGCTCTCGATGGTCTCGACGACCTTGCCGATCTGCTGTCCGAGGCCGAGATCGCAGCGATCGGTGACCGTGCGACCGCATTGCTGACCGACGGGCTCCCCGAGCCCCGCGAGGACGCACCGGCCGTCCCGTGGCCCCTGTGGTGAGGGCAGTCGCTCATTCCGTAGGCTGAGCGCATGCAGTCGTGGAATGCGCCCACATCCGGGCCACTGGTCACCGCCGCCCGTACGACCAGCCCGGTGCCGCCCGCACCGGCAGATTCCACGATCGGCCCGGTTCGGGTCCATGACACGGCCACCAACGGTCTGCGCACGGTGGGACCGCGGACCGGCACCGCTCGGATGTATGTCTGCGGCATCACCCCGTATGACGCGACCCATCTCGGCCATGCCAACACCTATCTGGCCTTCGACCTGCTGCAACGACAGTGGCGAGACGCCGGCCTTGATGTCCGCTACGTGCAGAACATCACCGATGTCGATGACCCGCTGCTGGAAAGGGCCACCCAGACCGGCGTCGACTGGCAGGACCTGGCCACCGACCAGATCGACCTGTTCCGCAGCGACATGACTGCTCTGCGGGTTCTGCCCCCAGATGTGTACGCCGGTGCAGTCGACTCGATCCCGCTGGTCGTCGACCTGGTCGACGAGCTCCGCGCCAAGGGCAGTGTCTACCAGCTCACCGAGGGGGAACCCGACTGGTACTTCCGGTGCAGCACCGACCCGGACTTCGGTTCGGTCTCGGGCTGGACCAGGGAACAGATGCTGCCGATCTTCGCCGAGCGTGGCGGTGATCCCGACCGGGCCGGCAAGGACGACCCATTCGACTGTCTGGTCTGGTTGCAGCAGCGCGACGGCGAGCCCGGTTGGGACTCCCCGCTGGGGACGGGCCGGCCCGGCTGGCACATCGAGTGCACCGCGATCGCCCGGCACCATCTTGGCGACAACTTCGACGTCCAGGGAGGCGGATCGGACTTGATCTTCCCCCATCACGAGATGTGTGCTGCGCAGGCCCGCGCGACCAACGGCGAAGAACTGGCCCAGGCCTATGTCCATGGCGGGATGGTCGGCCTCGACGGCGAGAAGATGTCGAAGTCGAAGGGCAATCTGGTGCTGGTGTCGCAACTGCTGCGCGACGGCGCCGACCCGATGGCGATCCGGCTTGCGCTGCTCGCCCAGCACTATCGCAGCGACTGGACCTGGACCGCCGATCTGCTGACCGCCGCGACCGAGCGACTGGCCGTCTGGCGGGAGTCCGTACGGTACCGGGCCGCGGCTCCCACCCAGGCGAGCATTGACGCGGTACGAACCGCGCTGCGGACCGACCTGGACACCCCGGCAGCGCTGGCCGCGATCGACGCGTGGGCGGCCCTCGACGGCGACGACGAGTCCGCTCCCGGACAGATCGCTGACCTGGTCGAAGCGGTTCTGGGCATCGACCTGTCCTGACCACCCCCCGGGCCTTTCCTGACCACCCCGGGGCTGGCGGGACCGCTCGTGGCAGAATGGGCTGCGACGAGTGAGAACTCGCACGTGTTCCGGGGTCGGTGCAATTCCGAACCGGCGGTGATCCTGCCTCTGCCCGATGCAGCTGCAGGTCAGTCCGCGACCCGATGGCAACCAGTCATCGGTTGATGTGGTGCAAATCCACGACCGACGGTCAAAGTCCGGATGGGAGGATCACGTGAGCTGACGACCGGCGCCCGCTGAGAGCGGACGCATTCCCGTACGGGGATGGTCGTCTGCCTCCACACACCCCGGCATTCGTGCGACCTGAGGGAAAGTGGAGGAACTCCCATGGAGATCCAAGAGCTGCTGACCAGGTTGCTGAATGCCGAACTCCATCTGGGGTTCGGCGAGCCAATCCTGTGGCGCGAAATCATCGGCAACGGCTTCGGCCTGGCCAGTGCTTGGGCGGGCATGGTCCGTCGAGTCTGGGCCTGGCCGGTCGGCATCATCGGCAATGTCATCCTGTTCACGGTGTTCACCGGAGTGATCTTCGGCAATCCGCAGGACCTGACCCTGTGGGGACAGTCCGGCCGCCAGATCTTCTTCATCGCCGTGTCCGTCTACGGCTGGATCCAGTGGTGGCGCTACCGCCAGAGCCACGGCGGCAAGGAAGCGGTCGCTCCACGGTGGGCGTCGTGGTCCGAACGTGGCGTCCTGGTCGGACTGTATGCCGCCTTGTGGGTGGTGCTGTACTTCGCGCTCTCCGCGCTCGGTTCGTGGGGGCCGGCGGTCGATGCCTGGATCCTCGCGGGGTCGATCCTGGCCACGTACGGGATGGCACGCGGCTATGTCGAGTTCTGGCTGATCTGGATCGCGGTCGACCTGGTGGGGGTGCCGACGCTGATGATCGCCGGCTTCTACCCCAGCGCCCTGATGTACGGGTTCTACGGTGCCTTCTGCCTGATCGGCTTCGTCCAGTGGTGGCGGATCTCGCGGCGCGGGGCTGACGGGCCCAGGTCGGACGAGCCGGTGGAAGCGGTGACCGAGCCGGTAGGCTGACCATGTGTCATCCACCTCACCGGTCGATCCGTCCGTGACAACGGCCGCATCAAACGCAGGCAAGACCTTCGAGACGCTGTTCGCCGAGCTGACCGAAAAAGCCCGTACCCGACCCGAGGGGTCGGGGACGGTGGCTCAGCTCGACGCCGGCGTCCATGCCATCGGCAAGAAGGTCGTCGAAGAGGCGGCGGAGGTGTGGATGGCGGCGGAGTACCAGTCACGCGACGAGGCAGCCGAGGAGATCAGCCAGCTGCTCTACCACCTGCAGGTGATGATGATCAGCCTCGACCTCGATCTGAAGGATGTCTATCGACATCTGTGACTCCTCGCTCCGCCGCATCCACCTGATCAACACCTCGAGGAGAATCACCCGCCATGCCTGATCGTCCACTACTGCGCATCGCCGTCCCGAACAAGGGATCCCTGTCCGAAGGAGCATCCGAGATGCTGCGAGAGGCCGGCTACCGGCAGCGCAGCGACGGCAAGGAGCTCGTCCTGTTCGACGAGCGCAACAATGTCGAGTTCTACTACCTGCGTCCCCGCGACATCGCGGTGTACGTGGGGGAGGGCACTCTTGACCTGGGCATCACCGGCCGCGACATGCTGATCGACTCCGGTGTCACAGCGACCGAGGTGCTCCCGCTCGGCTTCGGCGCGAGCCGGTTTCGGTTCGCCGGGACGGCCGGGGAGTTGACCTCGATCAAGGACCTGGCCGGCAAACGACTGGCCACGTCCTATCCGGGCCTGGTCAAGAACTACCTGGCCGCGCGTGGCATCGACACCTCCGTGATCAAACTCGACGGCGCAGTGGAGGTGGCGATCCGTCTCGGCGTGGCCGACGCGATCGCCGACGTGGTCGAGACCGGCACCAGCCTGCGCAAGGCAGGACTGGCCGTCTTCGGCGACACGATCCTCGAGTCCGAAGCAATCCTGATCAGCCGTGGTGGGGCTGCTCCGGCCGGGCTCGACGGGTTGGTCCGCCGCCTCGACGGGGTGCTGACCGCCCGCAACTATGTGCTGGTCGACTACGACATCCCCGCGGACAAGGTCGAGGATGCCTTCCAGGTCACCCCCGGCAAGGAGTCACCGACGGTCTCGCCGCTGGCGAAGGAGGGCTGGGTGGCTGTCCGGGCCATGGTCCCGGCCGACCAGGCCCAGCTCGTGATGGACGATCTGTGGGACATCGGCGCCCGCGCGATCCTGGTCACCGACATCGCCGCCTGTAGGTTGTGATCGGTCATGGCTGGAGCCCGAGCCGGAATTGAGCCCAAGGTCTGGCGCCCGCGGTGGGTGATCATCACCGCCGTCGCCTTCAGCGTCGTCTTCGTCATCGGATCCTTGGTGGGCTGGTTCGGTCTGCCGCCCGACATCCGCGCCCTGTTCCAGCCGCTCCAGATCCTCACCCTGTTGGGGATTCTGGCGGTCATCTTCGGGTTGTTGTGGTTCCTGGCCTGCAGTTCGGTACGGGCCGACGCCGACGGCATCGCCGTGCGGAACGCCTGGCAGCGCAAGAACCTGGCCTGGTCCGATGTCGACCGAGTGGTGCTGCGTCCCGGGGATCCGTGGGCCGTGGCGGTGCTGCACGAGCGCAATGCCGAGGGTGAACCCCGGACGATCCTGCTCTTCGGCCTGCAGGGCAGCGAGGGCCGCCCGACCCGCGACGCAGTCGATCTGTTGAACGAACAGATCCGAGCAGCCGGGCGCCGCTGACCCAGCTCAGGGCAGGGTCGGTGGCAGGTTCCCCGACGCCGTCGGCTTGGACGAGCCGCGACCTTCGAGCGGTTCGGAAATGTCGAGAGTGGACCGCTCGGCATCCTTGGGGGAATCGACCGCCTGCGGAGGCTTCGCCATCCCCGATGGTCGTGCGACCCCGCGGCCCGCGGGCGCAATGGACGGCTTGGGCGGAGTCGTCGGTGACGATCCGGTGGCAGGCGTCCGGTCCTTGGCACGACGGCCGAGGACCCCTCCGATCACCCACACCACGATGCCGACTCCCAGCAGCGAGGCGCCGATGATGCTCAGCAGCTCGGTCGGGATGGCCACCAGCCAGTCGACAATGGCCAGGACACCGTGCCAGGCCAGCACGGCCAGACCCGACATCCAGGCGCCGACAAAGGCCAGGGCGAGGCCGATGCCGATCACCAGCGGCGCCGAGCGGCCCAGTTTTGCTCGGGCGACGGCACCGATGCCCGCCGAGCCTGCGGCGGCTGCCAAGCAGACCACCAGCGCGATCACTTCTTCGGTTGACATCGTTTTCTCCTCGGTTCGTGCGTCGCCGTACAGTGTGCACCCATGGACGACTCCGTACCCGACCGTACTCTGGCACCGTCTCCTTTTCCCGGAGATGACGGCGCGGCGAGCACAGCGGTTCGTGCGGCACTCGAGGCGAGCCTGTCCGGCAACGGCACCGACTATCTCACCGCGGTCGTCGAGCTGTGCACGTCCAGATTGCTCGTCCCGATCGCAGCGACCGCAACTGAGGAGGCGGCCGTCCACAGCACGGGACCGGTCGAACGGCTGCTGCGGGTCGACAAGGAGGCCGACATGGCGGTGGTCATGATGCAGGCTGCTGATGGTCGTACGGCCCTGCTCGCCTTCACCGGACTGGACTCGCAGGCGACGTGGGATCCGACTACCCGGCCGACCCCGGTCACCCTGGACCGGGTCGCCCAGACCGCCGTCCAGCAGGGCGCATCAGCCATCGTCGTCGACATCGCCGGGCCTGCCTCGATGGTCATCGAGGGGGACGTTCTGGCCGAGCTTGCCCGAGGGCACCGGCTGGTCCGGGTCGATGATGGCTTCGGCTGGATGCAGGCGGGCTGACCGGCGCGGCCGCGCTCACCGCCGGGTCGACGTGAGCACGCTCGTGGTCAACGCTGCCCACAGCAGCGGATGGTCCTCGGGTCGACCGGAGGACCGCCAGGCGGCCCAGCGTGCGCTCCGCCACTGGGCCAGTGCCGTCGTCGGATCGGTGGAGGCGTGGGCGGCATCGACGGCCCGCACGAGCTCCTGCAACGGTGAGCCGTCGACCGATCCGAAGGCCTCAGTCAGCGCCTGATCGGTCGGCAGCACCCATCGGGTGGCCGTGACCAGCTCAGCACCGAGCGACAGACAGGCCATGGTGAGGCCAAGGTGGTCGTGGTCGCGGGCATCGCCGCCGGATTCGCAGCCAATCAGGGCGACTCTCGGCGGGATCCGCCACCCGTCCTCACTGAGCAGGTCGCCGGCGGTCAGCGGGCGGTAGCCCCCAGATGCGTCGACGTCGCACAGGTGGATGGCGGAGTTCTCACCCGGCACACCGTGTCCGGAGGCATTGCTGGTGTGCCCGACGAACAGCAACCGGCCGGCATCGGCGCAGGCTGCCTGCAGCCAGGCCCGATCGAGGTCTCGGCGTCGGGCGAGGTCGACATAGCTGTCCACTGCAGGACGCAGACGGTCCCCGTACGAGAGAAGGGAGGCCAGCGGAGCATCAGGAGTCGGGCGTCCCAGGACCGACCCCAGGGAGGAGGTCGCTGTCTGGCCGGGGATCCGAGGATCGATGACCGCGACGACATTGCCACCGACGCGACCGGCCCGGTGAGCTTGGATGGTTGCCGGGGGCATGGTGACCACATCGCCCCACGCGTGGGCGACCAGCTCCCACGGGACCTGCGCGACTGCGGGGGAGGGCTGGATCCGGATCAGCGGCCGGACATGGGCGTTGCGCAGTTCTTCCTGCAGGGGTTGAGGAATCAGCACATTGCCCAGCTCACGGCAGATGACCTCGGTGGTGTCGGGGGCGGCGAAGGCCCCGGTGGTGAGGGCTCGGTCAAGAGCTGAAGCGGTCGACTCCGGCCCGACCGGGTTGGGCAGTGCGGCCGCCAGACCGTCCTGCACGGCCTCCAGCACATCGGCGCCGATGTGGGCCGCCTCGACCCGGGACAGGTCGGAGCTCCACCGCCACGACAGATATCCGTCACTGGCCTCGGCCCATTTGATCAACAGTGTGGGACGCACCGGGTCAGTCTGGCAGAACCGGATCAGACATTGGCAGCCACGGTGATGGTGAACCGCGATTCGTCGTGGGGGAGGTAACTGACTCGGACCTGGCTGCCCGGCTGAGTCAGTGACAGATGGACCGGTGGCAGGTAGGTCGCCTTGTGGGCGGTGAACTGGCTGCCGTCGGGACGGGTGACCGCGACGGTCAGCTCGAGCCCGGTCTGTCCGTGACGGATCTCTCCGGTCGGTACGGCGGCCAGCACGACCCCCATCGCGTGAGTGCCCTCGGCGGCGATCGTCAGGGAGTCGGCCTCGGCCAGTCCCTTGTTGACCCGCAGCTGGTGGTGGAGCGCCTGCGCCTCGTCGGCACGGTCCTGACCGGCGAGCTCGACCACCCCCGGTCGGTCCGGCCGATGGGTCACCGGCAGTTGCACACCAGGTGTCATCGAGCTGAGCTGCTGGTGCGGCACCAGCTGCCGACAGGTGGCCCGGAACTGTTGCCCGTCACCGGTTTCGACATCGAGGAGGAGCTCGTACTGCTCGACATTGTTGATCGTCATCCCGGTCGGGGACAGCTCGACCAGGGTGCCGATCGCGATCGGGGCGCCGGCGAAGTCCTTGCTCGCCAGACCGCGGAACTGGCGCAGCGCAGCATCGGCGCTGCTCGACAGCTTGAGGAAGGGCAGCATCGTCAGCACCGTGAGGGCGATGATCCCGATCGGGATGAGGTACCGCAGCATGCCCATCTCGCTCATCCCAGGGACGGCGAAGAAGACGATGCCCACCACGATGACTTCGAAGGCGATGGTCGCCAGGAGGATCTTCTTGATCATGGCAGTCAGTGAACTCGCCGCAGATGTCCTACCGATCACGAATGGAGGTCATCAACCTGTCGTGGGTCAACTCGCCCGGACCTGTGATCGGTAGCCGCAACCGGCCCGGCACGATCGTTGCCGTGCCACCCGACCCCGTGCTCCCCGAACTCGTGCTCCCCGAACCCGTGCCTCCCGACCCCAGTCCCGCACGGGAAGCGTTTGCCTCACCAGGTGGCGACGGCAGGCCGGTCGTCGTGGCCGCGCACCCCGTAGCGACGGGAGGCGTTGTCGAAGGCTTCGGTGAGCACAACCCGTTCCGGCGAGAACAGCAACGGCGGTGGCGGAGCAAGGAGCACACGGCTGGCCCCAGCGGCAGCACCACCCAAGGTCGAGGCATTGGGTCCATCGAGATCGTCGAGCTCGACCACAGTGGCTGCACCAGGCTCGGTGGGACCGGCTGCCTCGGACTGGAACTGCCCCGCTGCGCAGCGCAGCTCGATGAGTTCGGCAACGAGCTCCTTGACACCGAGCCGGAAGGCCAGGGCGAAGCAGATGTCGAAGGCCTCGCTGGTGTGCCGTTCGGCCATCGCGCGCCGTCCCCGGGCAGTCGGCACCCGGAAGGTCGACCGGTGCAGGAAGACGGTCGCGGCCAGGCAGCGTTCGAGTCCGGCCACCATCGCGTCGGCATTGCGTCGAGTCACAGTCTCGTGAAACTGGGCGATGTACTTGGCGTACTGCACGTCGAGGCCGGCAGCCAGATGCCGGCGATCCGCCGCCGCCGCATGTTGCTGTGCCTCGTTCACCTCGACCAGGGCCTGCTCATGCATCGACGACGAGCGAAAGGTGATCCGCGACAGCGCAATGTCCTGGGTGACCCCGGACAGTTGGCACAGTGCGGCGGCGAGCCGGATCGGATCGCCGGACTCCCGGGAGCGCTCCACCTCGGCCTGGTATTCGCGGCGCGCCTCGGTGAGCTTTCCCTTGGAGTGAAGGAGAAAGGCGCGACTCTTGGCTGCCTCCGAGCGATGGTCGGGCGTCAAGGCCTCGGCATGGTGCGCGGTGTGGTCGGCATGGTCGGCGAAGTGGCGCTCGGCTGCGGCCATGTCCCTTCCTGCCATGGCCAGGAAGCCACGCAGCTGGTGCAGGCTCGCCATCGCGGTGACATCGTCGGCGATCAGCGGCGCAGCCCGCTCGGCACTGGTCGAGGCATCGGCGTAGGCGCCGACGCGGGCCTGGGCCTGCGCCAGACTCAGCAGGGCCTGACCAAGCGTGTCCGGACTGTCCCGTCGCGACAGCTCGACCTGTTGCTCGGCCAACCTGATCGCATCGGCGAACTGATCGGTCTCGAGTTTGATGGCACTGGCCGAGAGCAGACTCATCGCCTTGTGCTTGGCCGGCTCCAACGACACCTCGGCCAGCGCCAGCGATCTCTCGACGTCGACCCAGGCCTCGTCCCAGTCGCCGAGCGCCTGCCAGACCTGGCACCGGTTGAGCCGCACCCCCCACTCATGGTCGTTGAGCCGGATCAGTTCGGCCTGGTCCGAATCGTGCTCGTGATGCCAGGCCCGCAGCTGGTCGATGATGCCCAGACAGGAGTCGAGATGGGTCATCGCCGCCGCCGGATCGCCGGCGCGCAGCGCCAGCAGATGATCGATGTTGGCGACCCGCATCCGCGCGTCCGGTCCCGACAGGGGGTCAGTGATTGTTGCGGCCAGCGCGCGAGCGCGGTCGAGCGCGGGCTGCCATGCCGCGCGGCGCCGGTCCAGCGCGCCTGCCACATCGACGACCAGGTCACGGACTTCGATAGCCTCGGGGGTGAGTTCGGGCATGGCCCGATCGTAGCCACCCTCAGGAGACTGCCGATGACCAGCGACAGCGTGACCCTGCCGCGTCGTGTCGTCCTCGACCAGGCTTGGCGTAGCGCCGGGCTGGCGGATTCGGTGTTGTCCGGACGGGACGGGGCCCCGCTGGCCCGCACCGTGAAGTGTCTGATCGACCCGCTGATCGTGCGGCCCAAACTGCACCCCGAGCTCGCCCGACCCCTTCTTGGCCCGGACGCCGCCGCCCAGCTCACCGCCCTCATCGCCGACCATGCACAGCTGCTGTGGGCCACGGACCGGTGGTACGGGGTGCTCAAACAGGTCCGCCGGGCTCGCGGCATCCGATCGGGCAATCCGCAGGAGCTGTACTTTCCCCGCGCCTGGGAGCTTGCCCACAGCCACGGCCCGGTCGCCGACCAGCCGTCCCCGGGCGTGGTTGCAGCCCAGACCCTCGACGACGTCCACCCCTCCGGCGACCTGGACCCGGCTGAGGTCACCACCCATCTCGATGCCGTACGCGATGACCTCGCCTGCCGGCTCGCGACCGCATGGACCACCGGACCCGCGGTTGATCCGGATGTGGCCGTGGCCGCCGTGGCTGCCGGAATCGGCGTCCTGGTTGAGGAATCTGGAAAGCCACACCTGGACAAGGAAGCCGTTGCCCATCTGGGTGAGGCACTCAAGAGCCACCGGGGGGCCCTGGCTGCCCTCGCCTCCGCCCTCGACGTTCCGGCTGTGGCGCTGTCGGCCCACGACCCCGTGGACCCACCATCGATCATGCCGGCCGGGGACGAGATGCTGCCATTGGACCGAAGCCTGCGGACCCGGGTGCTGGCCGCCCTCAGACGGGGTCCGGTCGACGGCTCGGTCGACGAGATCGTCGAGACTGAGCTGGACCGCGCGCGAGCCCCGTTCGGACTCCATGACCCCGAGCTCCGCGCCACCCTGGTCATCGGCGTGGTCATTGCCGGCCAGCTCCGCCCCCTCGCCACGACCTCGACCGCACGCGGACCAGCGCGTGAGATCGAGGCCCGGCTCCGCAAGGAGGCCTACGTCCTGCACAGCCGTCGCCTGCTGGCCGAGGGGGGACCGATCCACCCGGTCCAGCAACAGGTTGTTGATGCGCTCGGCTCCTTCGCCCAGCCCTACCTGTCCCGCCTGTGGGTCCGTCTGCACGGTCTCGACGTCACCGATGACGTGCAGGACTGGCACACCCTGGTCACCGGCATCGCTCGGTCGGTCAGCCTGGACCAACGCACCCGCATCCGCACGGCCCTGGAGCGTGCCGCATGAACCTCACCCCGGTCGACGGCCTGTGGACCCTCACCACGACACCACTGGCGGATCCGAACCCCGAACCGTACGAACAGGTCGTGGTCGAGCTTGCCGGTGCCGTGGCCGTCTGGCCTCTCGACGCGGCACCGGGCCGGTGGCCGACTCTCACGCTCACCGATGTCGACGAAGCCGACTGGCTGTGGCGCTGGATCGGTCCGCAGGCCCACATTGCTGTCCACACAGCGATCACGGAGGGGCGACCCGGCGCGATCGAGGCTGCGATCGACGCCGATGAGATCGCCCGGGTGCAACGACTCGGACTCGGACACTGGCTCCGGCAGTGGTGGCCGACGAGCCCCACCACAGACATTCCCGCGCTGGATCCGGTGCTGCTCGCCCTCGAACTCGCCGTGCTGACGGTGCACTGTGATGCGATCCTCGGTGACCGGTGGGACAGCGAACCCGATCTCCTCGCCACGGTGTCAGCAACCGAGGTGGCACAAGTGGTGGCTGCCGTGCCCGCTGCTGGCGCCCTGGTCGCCGAGCTCCCCGATGAATGGGTCCCGCACTGGACCCAGACCGAGCTCGATGCCGTACGAGCCGGGACCCTGGCCGTCGCCCGCCGCGACGACTATGCCCTCGCCGCCGGTGGTACGGCCTCCGGCTCCAGCACCGCGGTGGCACACGGCCGGTCCTCGATCGACTGGGCTGCGGTGCCTCCCGGCATCTTCGACGCAGCCGAGGGCTCGCTGCGCTGGTCGGTCGACATTGCCCAGACCGTACGGGTGGACCTCGCCGCCCAGCTGCTCACCGGGGCTGATCCGACCGGTCTGGCTGTGTGGGTCTGGTCCCCGCCGCTCGACCCACAGGATCGATCCGGAGTCGGAGCCACCGCCACTCTGGACGGCGCGGGCAGGGCCACGCTCGAACTCCCGATCGAACCCGCCTTGGCCTGGACCCTGCCCTGGCACCAACTGGTCGCCGGGATCGGCCCACGCCGCGGTGACCACAGCACCGCACGAGAGCGGATCCGGGACTTCGTCCGGTCCCGGCTTGCCGGTGAAGCCACCTTTCTCGCCGAGGAACAGGCAGCCGTGGACGACTGGTGAGTGTCAGTGGACCAGCGCCGCGTAGACCTTCTCGAACTCGGCCAGCCGCCGCTCGTAGTATCCGGCGCGGTCCACATGCGGCTCGACCGTCTCCGCCGCCGTGGGCTCTGCCCGTACGACCGTGGGGGCGACTGCGTCCAGTGTGACCAGCGCAGTGCCATGCAGGGTGGATCGTTTGATGACGACCGGGGTGATCGGAGCCTGCACTGCATCGGCGAGCACCGGCAGCAGGTCCGGTAGGTCGGCGCTGATCCGGCCCGAGGCGAGGATCTGTTGCGGAGAGCCGGCCACCGCGCGCAGCTGTGCGGCGACCCGGGCATAGCTGAGCGCGATCCCCTCGAACATGCCGCGAGCCAGGGCTGCCCCGTCGTGGGCGGCACCGAGACCGGTGATGATGGCGCGGGCGCGGCCGGCCCATCCGGTGGACCGTTCGCCACTGAGGAAGGGCAGCACCAGCGGGATGTCGGGATCCGGGTCCTGGCGCAACAGGGCGGCCAAGGCATCGGCATCGGGCAGCTGGACGGTCGATTCGAGCCAGCTCACCGCCCGGCCCACATCATTGAGCGCACCTCCGACGATGCTGCGCTGGGCGTCGACCCGGTAGCACCACAGTCCTGAGCCGACCTCATCGGGGACATGGTCGACCATCACCCGCATCGCGCCCGAGGTGGCTGCGGCGATCACGGCCGATGACGGGTCGGTGCCGCCGGCTCCGACATTGCTCGCGTGGCCGTCACTGATGCCCGGGGTCCAGTGAGCCTCGGCCAGCATGGCCCAGGTCTTGGCACCCAACTGCTGGTTGGTGAGGCCGGTCAGGGGCTGATCGGGATGCTGTACGGGGGAGAGTTGCTCCGCGCTCGCTCCGGCCAGGGACAGCAGGATCGGGTCCCAGTCAGCGGTGCGCCGGTCCAGTAGGCCGGTCCACGCCGCGACCGAGGTGCCGGCCGCAGTCGTGCCGGTGAGCTTGAGGTGGACGTATTCACTCAGCGAGAGCCAGCGGGTGGCCTTGCGCCACAGTTTCGGATGCTCGGCGGCCAACCAGCGGAACCGGGCCAACAGGTAGCTGGTGTGGATCCGGGTGCCGGTGCGCTGCTGGACGACGGCCTCGTCGACCTCGCCGCGCAACTCGACCACCTGGTCAGCACACCGGGCATCGGCATAGGTGATGCAGGGCGTGATGGCTGTGCCACCGCCGCTGACCCCGACCAAGGAGGAGGCGAAGGTGTCGATCCCGACGCCGGCGATGGCCGCCTTGCCCTTGCTGTCCCGCCACTTGCGGCACACCGTCTCGATCACCTGCACAATCTCGGCAACGATCTGGTCGGCATCGATGGTCGATGTGCCGTCGGTGGCTGTGGTGAACTGGTGTCTCACCTTGAACCGGTGGCCGTCGACGGGCCGGCTGGCTGCGTCGAAGAGACCACCCCGGGTGCCGGTCGAACCGACGTCCAGGGCCAGAACGAGGGGGCCGGCCGCCTCCTGCGGTGTGACGGTGAACGACATCGGAAGACCTCCGGTTGGTCGGATCGTGATTGGTACCGTACTGGCTCGAGGTGAAGTGGCGTGGTACCCGCCTGTCCTGATAGAGTGTCGGATGGTTCGCCCGTCGTTGACGGTGTGATCCCGGACAAGTGGAGACCTGATCTCCCACCTGACTGGCGCTCTTGAGCAGCTGGCAGGTCGATGACGATGGCCTTCCCGTCAGGGAAGGGACTGTTGCTGTCATGATCAGGCCTCCGTTCGTACGGGGGCCTTTCGTCGTTTCGGGAGGCCATCGCCAGCCGCGGGAACCGATCAACATCACCCAGGAGGACTCATCAGCACTGAACCGCGCATCAACGAACGGATCCGCGTCCCCGAGGTTCGCCTCGTCGGACCGGCCGGCGAGCAGGTCGGCATCGTGTCGACCGCTGACGCGCTCCGTCTCGCCCGTGACCAGGATCTGGACCTGGTCGAGGTGGCCGCGCAGGCGCGTCCGCCCGTCGCCAAGCTCATGGACTACGGCAAGTTCAAGTACGAGAACGCCCAGAAGGCCCGTGACGCCCGGCGGAACCAGACCAACACCGTGGTCAAGGAGATGAAGCTCCGCCCCAAGATCGACGACCACGACTACGAGACCAAGAAGGGCCACGTCGTCCGCTTCCTGAAGGCTGGCGACAAGGTCAAGATCACCATCATGTTCCGTGGCCGCGAGCAGTCGCGCCCCGAACTCGGCTTCAACCTGCTCCGTCGGCTCGCCGCTGATGTCGAGGAGTTCGGGTTCGTCGAGTCCTCGCCCAAGCAGGACGGTCGCAACATGCTGATGGTGCTCGGACCGACCCGGAAGAAGACTGAAGCCAAGGCCGACGTCCAGGCTGAGCGTGACGAGCGGGCAGCTGTTCGCAAGGCGGATCAGGAGGCCGAGCAGAGCGAACTCGCCGAGCATCGTGCCCAAGCCCATGCCGGCGAGCCCAAGAAGAAGAAGCGCGGCCCAGCCGACAACATGGACCCCGACATCGATCTGTGATGTCCACCCCGGCCGAATCACCTCGGTCCGGGACACCACCGCCCTCGGGCGGTGAACACGACGAAGGAGCGGCAGGAACACCATGCCGAAGATGAAGACCCACACCGGTGCGAAGCGTCGGTTCAAGATCACCGGGACCGGCAAGGTCATGCATCGTCGGGCGGGCAAGGCCCACCTGAACGAGCACATGTCCTCCAAGATCACCAACCGTCGCCTCGAAGGCAACAAGGAGCTCTCCAAGGCAGACTCCAAGATCGCCAAGAAGCTGCTCGGCAAGTGAGCCTCCGCCGGTCGCTGAGCCATCTGGGCCAGGCGATCGGCCACCCCTGACCACGCATCGGAGCCCGCGCCGCGATTGATCCGGCCGGACGCCACATTCACGAGGAGAAGTACCCATGGCACGCGTCAAGCGTTCCGTCAACGCCCGCAAGAAGCGCCGCGAAATCCTGGACCAGGCGTCCGGCTACCGCGGCCAGCGCTCCCGCCTCTACCGCAAGGCCAAGGAGCAGGTCACCCA
>CAMDZW010000032.1 GCA_945911015.1 uncultured Propionibacteriaceae bacterium | reverse complement strand
CGGGATGATCGTCCGCGTCGGGACTTCAATCGGGATGATCGTCCGCGTCGGGACTTCAATCGGGATGATCGTCCGCGTCGGGACTTCAGCCGGGATGATCGTCCGCGTCGGGACTTCAAGCGCGAGCCCGAGGTCCACGAGCGTCTCGACGCCCGTACGGTGACCCTCGACGAGGTGGCCGGCAAGGGATTCGCCGAGATCGGCGTCCACCCCTACATCGCTGCCGAATTGGCAGAGATGGGGGCCTCTGAGCCGTTCCCGATCCAGGCTGCGACCATCCCTGATGCGCTCGCCGGTCGCGACGTGCTCGGCCGTGGTCGCACCGGCTCGGGCAAGACCATCGCGTTCGGTGCTCCTCTGGTCCAGGTGCTCGGCGAGACCCGCAAGCGTCAGCAGGGGCGTTCGCCCCGTGCCCTGATCCTGGCTCCGACCCGCGAGCTCGCCCAGCAGATCGACCGTACGGTGCAGCCGCTGGCCCGAGCCTTCGGCCAGTTCACCGTGCAGGTCATCGGCGGTGTTCCGCAGGACCGTCAGGTGCACAAGCTGCGCCGCGGATCCGACATCGTCGTGGGCACTCCCGGTCGCGTGGAGGATCTGGTCGAGCAGGGATTCCTTGATCTCTCACAGGTCACGGTCACCGTCCTCGATGAGGCCGACCTGATGTGTGAGTTCGGCTTCCTCGAGCCGGTGCAGCGGATCCTGCGCCTCACCGAGGAGAAGGGGCAGCGACTGCTGTTCTCGGCCACCCTCGACAAGCAGGTCGAGGCGCTGGTCAAGGAGTTCCTCACTGATCCGGCTGTCAGTCAGGTCGCCGATGAGGAACAGTCCGACGGCACCATCGACCACCGTACGGTGGCGATCTTCCCGCAGCAGCGGTCCGAGGTCCTGTTGGACCTGCTCGCCTCAACCGAACGCGCCCTGGTGTTCACCAAGACCCGGATCGGCGCCGAGGCGCTCGCCGAGGACCTCGGCGATGCCGGCATCCGCGCGGCCGCCCTGCACGGCAACCTGACCCAGGGGGCCCGCAACCGCAACCTGGCCAAGCTGACCAATGGGCAGGCCTCTGTCCTGGTGGCCACCGATGTCGCGGCCCGAGGCATCCACCTCGACGATGTCGAGATCGTTGTCCAGGCGGATCTGCCCAATGACCACAAGACCTATCTGCACCGCTCCGGCCGCACCGGTCGCGCTGGCCGTGACGGCGTCGTGGTCACCCTGGTGCCGCGCAACCGTCGCCGTACGATGGCCAAGATCCTTGACCAGGCGTCGATCGTGGCGTCAGAGAGCGTTCCCGAAGGGTCACCAGAGCTGAGCGAGGCCGACCAGGAGCAGCGCACCAAGCGCAATCCCGGCCACCGCAACCGCCGTGGTCCGGGCGGGCCGAAGCGGTATGGCAACGGTCCCCGGCGTCACGAATACGGTGCGAAGCGTACCGATCGTGACCGCGGCGAGCGTCGGGGCGAGAAGCAGGCCCCACAGCCAGCCGCCGACTGAATGCCACGGCCCGCTGTGCCACAGCAGGGTCAGACCAGCTGCCGCGATCACCACGAGCGCGATCACCGGCAGAGCTGACCGGCCGCGGCACGCCCGCCACAGAGCCAACAGGGACAGGGACCCAGCGATCCCGGCGACGATCCAGCACAGGATCGACACCGAGAGTGTGGGTCCTTGTGCTGGTGTACCGGCTGCTGTGTCACCCGGTTCCGGGTTGTCGGTCCACAGGGCCGAGGCCACCGAGTCGACCTCGAGGTCGGTGTTGCCGAGCACCACGATGGCCCTGTCCTGGTCAGGCGAGAGGACCACAATGGCCGCATGACCGGCGGTCATCCCGTTGTGCCACACGGTGGCTCCAGTCTCGCTGTTCGCAGTGAGCCAGGCCCAGCCGATCGGCACGCCGTTGAAGTCAGCGGTCGGTGTCAGTGCCTCGGTCCCCGGAGCGGTCCCGGCCAGCAGCGCCTGCGCCCAGATGGCCAAATCCTCAATGCTGGTGAGGGTGTAGGTCCCTGACGGTGCGTAGCCGTCGCCTGGCCAGGTGGTCATCGGGGTCCCGTTGAAGGCCGTCCCGGGCACCACATCGGCCGGTGCCGGACGGGACTGGTCGGGGATCCAGGTGTGGTCCATGCCGAGCGGGCCGGTGATCCGGTCGGCCAACAGGCTGCGGTAGTCCGTCTCCGCGGCACGGGCCAAAGCCGTGCCCAACAGGGAGAATCCGAAGTTCGAGTACGTCGGTGGACGATCGGCATTGACCGGGGCGATGGCAGCATCGGCGATCAGCTGCTCCACTGACGAGGTGGCATAAGGATTCTCGCCGACCAGCATCAGACCCATGTCGGCGGCGACCGTCGCACCCAGGCTCGGCAGCCCGGAGCTGTGTTGGGCCAGTGATCCCAGCGTCACCTCGCCGGCGGGTGTGCCCGCCAATTCCGGCAGGTGATCGGACAGTCGGTCCTCGGCGGTCACCTCGCCGCGAGTGATCGCATCGGCAAAGAGCGCGGCGGTGAAGGTCTTGGCCACCGACCCGGTCTGGAACAGGCTTTGCTGGGTCGGTGCCGGCCCGGAACGTCCGGCTGTGGCATTGCCCAACCCGGCCCAGACCAGGGAGGTCGACGTCACCTCGGCCACGGCGAGGGCACGCCGTCCATCGACCCCGTCGATCGTCGTTCGGACCCGGGCGGCCAAGTCCGGGTCGCCGGCGGTCTGGTCACCGACCCTTTGGTGTTGCGGCCCGACCAGGGCCCCGATCAGGACGGCGATCAGAGCGGTCACGACTCCGGTCAGCCACAGGCGAGTGCGGTGCTGCATGGTTCTCCGTGGGGGTTCGGGGATCAATGGATGGCGGCAAGCATGACGGTCAACAGCGGCACGACCCGCTCGGGCGGCACCTCGTAGCGGCCACGTCGTGGTGAAGTCAGCCAGCCAGCGGCGACCAGCTGACGGAGATGATGGTGCAGCTGGCCGGTGGTCCCGAGCTCTTCTTGCTGTTGCAGTTCTGCGGTGGTGCGGATGCCGCGATGGATGAACTGCATCAACATCAGTCGCACCGGATGGGCCAGCGCATCGATGGTGGCGGCGAACTCGGTCCAGTTGCGCTGGGCGAGGTCGTCGGCAGTGCGCGCCACCTGCCACATCACCGGTCCGGCGTCGGGCACCTCCACCTGTCCGGCCATCACGACACCGGCGATCTCACGCTCACGCAGCCCGTCGATCACCCACAGATCGCCCGTCGACGTCTCCGGCTCAGGGGGTGAGGCCTGGAGGGCGGCAACGGCCGCCTCCAGGGCGGCGAGACGTTCTTCGACGGATCGATGTGGCTCGGACATGACCCGAGCGTACATAAATACGTAGTTGCGTACAAGCGTAGTGAGTGGCCGATAGAGTGTGCGGTCATGGATCCACACCCACTCACCGGTGATCGGTTCGCTTCGCCGGTGCCGCCGGGATCCGGCTGGCCCGATGACCCGGCCACCCCCGTCACCCCGTGCGCGACTGGACCTGATTCCGTACGGGAACTGGCTGCCCAAGCCGTGGACCTGTCTGATCTGGCCGCCCGGACCAGCGTCTGTGGGGCCTGTCCGCGTCTGGTCAGCTGGCGCGAGGACGTCGCCACCGCCCATCGGCGTGCCTCCTTCGGGCACGAGCCCTATTGGGGGCGGCCGGTGCCCGCCTTCGGCGACCCGCATGCCCGCCACGTCATCGTCGGACTCGCCCCGGCCGCGCACGGCGCCAACCGCACCGGGCGGATGTTCACCGGCGACCGGTCAGGTGAATGGCTCTACGCCGCGCTCCATCGAGCCGGCTTCGCCAATCGTCCGGACGCAGTCGCGGCCGGTGACGGGCTCGAGCTCACCGACCTGCGGATCACCGCCCCGGTCCACTGTGCGCCACCGGCCAACAAACCCACCACCCAGGAGAAGGCAACCTGTGGCGCCTGGCTCGACCGTGAGCTCGAGCTGTCGGCCCACCGGCTCGAATCGATCCTCGCCCTCGGGGTGATCGGTTGGCAGTCTCTGTTCGCTGCCGCCACCCGGATCGGCTGGCAGGTGCCGCGCCCTCGGCCGAAGTTCGGCCATGGCGTGGTGACCACCCTCGAAACCGGGCACGGTCCCGTACGGCTCATCGGGTGTTACCACGTGAGCCAACAGAACACCTTCACCGGCAAACTCACCGTCGAGATGCTGGACGCCGCCATGGCGTTGATGCAGACGCCGCGCTGAACCGCCTCGTGGACCTCCCGGCAGATCCCTTGCCTGATGAGGAGAGCACCCGATAACGTCCATCGCACTTGTCGATCACAGGAGACCAGATGAACCGCCGACTCACCCGGGCAGTGCTCGCCCTGGCCGCGACCGTGGCAATGACTGCCGGGACGCTTGCGGTCGCCGAGGCGCGCCCACCCGCCACCGGGGAACCGGGACCGGTGACGATCCCGCAGCGCTATCTCGACCAGACAGTCGATTGGGCGCCTTGTTCCTTCGACGGCACCGTCAAGGACCTGTACGAGGGTGCACCGACCACCAACTGTGCCTCGATCACCGTCCCCATGGACTGGGAGAACCCGGACGACCACCCCGACATCACCCTCGCCGTTGCTCACTCCGAAGCAACCGGTGAGTCGAAGGGCCTCCTGGCCACCAACCCCGGCGGACCCGGTGGCGCCGGGCTGACCCTGTCTGCCGCCCTGGCCATCTCCAAGCCGCAGCTGTTCAGCGACTACGATCTGGTCGGCTTCGACCCGCGCGGCTTCGGCGATTCGACCAATGTGCAGTGCCTCATCGATGTCGACGAGCTCAATGCGATCCCGGTCGTCGCCGACTACCGCGAGCGCACGACAGCCACCCATGCTGTGGAGATTGCCGAGGCCAAGGCCTATGCCGAGGCCTGTTCGGCGACCGAGTTCAGTCAGTTCGTCAACACCCAGCAGACCGTGTACGACCTGGACTTCCTGCGGGCCCTCCTCGATGCCGACGAGCTCAACTACATCGGATACTCGTACGGGACCTGGCTCGGCACGTGGTATGCCGACACCTATCCCGACCGGGTCGGCCAATTCATCCTGGACTCCAACATGAACTGGGTCGAGGACATGCGCGCCAACGAACAGGCCGACTCGAAGACCTTCCAGCGGCGTCGTGACCAGATGCTGTTCCCCTGGCTGGCTCGTCATGATGCGGTCTGGGGACTCGGTGACACCGCCGAAGCAGTCGAGGCGACGTACGAGCAGATCCGCGCCAAGCTGGTCGCCAACACCAAGGCCGGCCTCGACACGCCACCCGGCTATGCCCTCGACGGCGACATCCTCAACGCGATCTACACCAACTCGGGATTCATCGACGCCGGGAACCTGATCCTTGCCTACCAGGACGTGGCCTTCGCCGAAGGCGACCCGGATCCGGATGCTCTGGCCACGATTGCCGAGCTCGGCGACACAGCGACCCGCACTCCGAGTGAGGCGATCCACCAGGCACGGGCGGCCGCCGCGAGTTCCGAGGGGGAGATGGTCGATCTCGGCGCGCTCGGCATGGTGGTGCGCTGCAACGACACCGCTTATCCCAGTGGCGATGCGGCCTATCTGGCCGAGGCGGACAGCCACACCCGCAAGTACAGCTTCATCGGCTACTACAACACCATCCCGCCGTGCGCGCACTGGCCCTACCAGCAGCATCCTCGACGCATCGACCTGCGGGAATCACCCACCCTGCTGATGATCCAGGGGGAGGGGGACCCCGCGACCGGCGCCGAGGGAGCACTCGACAGCCATCGCGCGACCAGGCGTCAGACCGTCATGGTGATGGTCGCCAACGAGGGACAGCATGGGCTCTACATCGGTGGACCCTCGCCCTGCGTCGAGGACATTGCCGACGCCTTCCTGTTCGACGACGTGGTGCCCGATGACATGACCCTGTGCACCACGACACCGCTGCCCGGTGACAGTGAGGTGTTCGGGCTGGTCGGCGCCTTCGACCGGTACGAGCGGGCAGCTGCCCGCGACCAGGCCCGGCCCGAGGAACCGAACTGGCTGCTCAAACAGGCCCGCCAGCTCTGATCGCCAGAGCTTCCCGGCTGCCGGGAAGACACCACTGGCGGCAGTGCAGCAGCTCGGCCGTGGTCGCGGCATCGTGGGTGATCACCAGCATCGCCGCGTCCGGCCACAGCCGGTCGATGTCGACCAGCAGCGCCTCGGCGGTGGTGGCGTCGAGGTGTTCGGTCGGTTCGTCCAGGATCACCACATCGATCTCGCGCAGCAGGAGTCGGGCCAGGGCAATCCGACGGGCCTCGCCGCCGGAGACAGTGGCGCCGTGCTCGCCGATGCGGCGGTCCAGGTCGAGGTCCAGGCCGGCACGTGACAGGGCGGTGTGCAAGGTGGCGTCATCAGCGTTGGGCGCAGCCAGGCGGAGGTTCTCCCGTACGGTCGTGTCGAACAGGTGGGCATCCTGGCTGAGCATGCCCACCCGGCCCTGCACGCGGACCGTCCCGGCCAGTGGTGCGAGCAGGCCGGCGACAGTCAGCGCCAGGGTTGTCTTGCCGCTTCCGCTGGGGCCGGTGATCGCCACCCGGTCTCCCGCGGTGACGGTGAGGTCGATCCCGTGCGCCACGGGCTGTTGCCATCCGACAGCAACATCGTCGAGCTCCACCGCGGCCAGGGTGCGGGGGGTCTGATCACTCACCCGGGCGGCAGCGACCGTCGGCAGGGTCGCCCCCAGTCGCTCGACCCGGGCCAGTGCGGCACCGCCTGCTCGGCGGGCCAGGGCCGCGGTGGTCAGGGGCTGCACCACATCCAGCAGGGCCAACGGGACGAGGGCCAGGACCGCCACCAGCGTGGCCGCGATCTGTCCCTCGGACACGGCCGGAGCAGCAAGGACCAGCGCCACCAACCCGGCCAGACCGAGAGCGCCCACCTGGACAGCCGCACCCACACCGGTCGCCGAGGCAGCGTGCTGCTCGATCTGGCGCAGCTCCCGGTCCCGGGCGGCCAGCTCGGCCAACTGCTCGGCACTGCGTTGGTGGGCATTCAGCTCGGGGGCCAAACGGTGGATCCGACCCGTCGACTCGGCCAACTCCGCCTGGGCGGTGGAGAGCCGCTGCTGACCGTGACGCGTCAGTCGGTCACCGAGCCATGGACCGACCAGCCCGGCCACGATCAGACCCAGCGCCAGGACGACACCGGCCGCCGGTGTCACCGACCAGAAGGCCGTGACCGCGGCCAATCCGACCACCACCGCCACCGCCCTGGGCAGGAACACCCGTACCGTGAGGTCCAGACTGGCCGCCACGTCCTGGGTGAGCCGCGACACCAGGTCCTGACGACGGGCCGCGAGGTCGCCGGCGATCACGCGGTCCATCAGCTGTCGATAGGTTGAGAGCCGGCGCCCGGACTGGTCCCGCAAAGCGACCTCGTGGCCAACCAACCGTTCGGCATATCGGAACACGCCCTTGCCGACCCCGAAAGCGCGGACCAGAGTCACCGCCACCATCAGGTGCAGCACTGGCGGATGTTCGGCAGCCCGCGACAACAGCCACCCCGCGGTCCCGATCAGAGCCACTCCCGAACCGGCCGCCAGCACGCCCAGCAGCACCGCCAGCCACAGCCGCGCCCGGCTCCGTCCCGGCTCCTCCGCTGGTGAAGCGGGAGCAGGGGAAGCGACGGGGGTGCGAGCCACCGTGGTAGCCGGGGCGGGGACAGCCAGGATCTCCACGACCCGATCTGCCGCGGCCAGGACGGCGGGGCGATGACTGACCAGAATCACCCCGATCCCCTGCGGCAGGCCAGCGACCACGGCCGCCTCGGTCTCGGCATCCAGTCCGGCGGTCGGCTCGTCCAGGACCAGCCAGCCTGCCCCCTGGTCGATCCGCACCAGCGCCCGGGCCAGCGCCACCCGACGACGCTGCCCGATCGACAACCCGTGGTTGTCGTCCCCGATCACGAGATCGGTCGGGATTTCCCCACCACCACAACGATCCAGGGCCTCCCGTGCCTGGTCCGCGGTGGCGCCAGTGCCGAAGATGATGTTCTCGGCCACGGTGCCCGGCACCAGCGCCGGGTCCTGCGACACCCACGCCACCTGGCGCCGCCAGGCTGCGGCATTGTCTGCACCCAACGGCACCCCGTCGAGCAACACTGCACCTGAGGTCGGAGACAGCCAGCCCATGAGCATCCGCAGCGCAGTGGTCTTCCCGCTGCCGGAGGCTCCCACGATCACCGTGACCTCGCCGCGGCAGAACTGGGCCGACACCGATCCCGTACGGTCAGAAGTCACCTGATCCAGTTGGACCCGTTGCACAGCAGGGATCTGTGAGGGTTCGCCGGCCGAGGACTCGGCCCGCTCGATGATCGTGAAGGCCTCCTCGGCAGCAGCCATCCCGTCAGCCGCGTCGTGGTAGTGCACACCGACCTGACGCAAGGGCAGGAACGCCTCGGGTGCCAGTACGAGCACGAACAGGGCCGGCAGGAGTGCCATCTGTGCATCGACCACCCGCAACCCGACCGTCACGGCCACCAGCGCCACCGACAGGGTCGCCAACAACTCCAACACCAGAGCCGACAGGAAGGCCACGCGCAGGGTGCGCATCGTCTCGGTCCGGTGGCGGCTCTCGGTGTGCACCAGTCCACGTCCCTGGGACCGTGCCCGGCCGAACAACTGCAACGTGGTCAGACCGGCGACCAGATCAGCGAACCGATGCCCCAGCACAGCATTGGCCCGCCATCTCCGGTCCAGCTGCCGCTGGGTCGCCCACCCGACCAGCACCATGAACAGCGGGATCAGTGGCAGGGTGATCACGACGATCACCGCCGACAGTGGGTCCACCACCCCGATCAGGACGACCACCACCAGCGGGGCGAGGATGCCCAACACCAACTGGGGCAGGAATCGGGCATACCAACCGTCCAGCGCATCGAGTCCCTGCCCGACCAGGACCGTGAGCCGACCCTGGGAGACCTCGGCGTCGTAGGGACGAGCGAGTCGGGCCGCCATCACATCGGTGCGCAGCTGTGACTTCACTGCGGCCGAGGCGCGATGCCCGCTCCACTGTTGCAGCCAGGCCAGAGCTGACCGTACCGCCACCACGGCAGCGAGCAGACTGAGTCGTCGCAGCAGGTCGTCGGACAGACCCGAACCGCCGACGATCGTCACCACGCTGGTGGCGATCAACCAAGCTTGCGCCACGATCGCCACGGTCTGTGCCAGCCCGATCACCACGGTCGCCACCAGCTGGCGACGGGTGGCCCGGGAGCGGCGCAGCAGGCGTGGGTCGATGGGTCCGGTCACGTCCGGGATCCTTGAGGGACAGCTGATTCCGGCGTGGGGTCCGGGATGTGGTGCACCCCGATCCGCTTGCGGAAGATCCAATAGGTCCAACCCTGGTAGGCCAGCACCACCGGGGTGGCGATCGCGGCCGCCCACGTCATGATCGTCAAGGTGTACGGGGTCGAGGAGGCATTGACCACGGTGAGGCCATGGGCAGGGTTGTTGCTGGCCGGCATCACATCGGGGAAAAGGCCACCGAAGAGAGTGATCACCAGACCGAAGATCGTCAACGCGGTGCCGACGAAGGCCCACCCTTCGCGACCCACCCGGTTCGCCAGCAGTCCGAACAGCAGGCCGACGGCAGCGATCCCGGTGGGCATCCACACCAGAGCGGTGTTGGCGAGGGCGAGATTGTGCCAGGTCGCCAGGCCCACGAGTGCGACCGCTGTCGCCAGACCCACGCGGCCGGCCAGCCGGCGAGCCCGGCCGCGGATGTCTCCCAGGGTCTTCAGCGCAATGAACACCGCGCCGTGGGTCAGGAACAGCCCGACCATCACCAGACCGGCCAACAGGGCAAAGGGATTCAGCAGGGTGAGCAGTGAGCCGGTGTAGGTGTGGTTGGCATCGAGGGGCACACCGCGGACGATGTTGCCGAAGGCGACACCCCACAGCAGAGCCGGCAGTACCGAGCCGGCGATGATGCACCAGTCCCATCGCCGACGCCACTGGGCATCGTCACGTTTGCTGCGGTACTCGAAGGCGACCGCCCGGACGATCAGGCCGACCAGGATCAACAACAGGGGCAGGTAGAAGCCGCTGAACAGGGTCGCATACCACTCGGGGAAGGCCGCGAACATGGCGCCACCGGCGACCAGCACCCACACCTCGTTGCCGTCCCAGACCGGGCCGATCGTATTGATCATCACCCGGCGCTCCTTCTCATCCCGGGCCAGGACCGGCAGCAACATGCCGACCCCGAAGTCGAAGCCCTCCAGGACGAAATAGCCCAGGAAGAGCACCGCGACCAGGCAGAACCAGACGACCTGCAGGGTTGACGGTGCCGCAGCGACCTCCATCGCAATGAGCGTGGTCATCGGGGTCATGAGCGTTGTCATCGGTGTTCTTGTCCTCTCAGTACGCGAAGCTCAACGGCTCGTCCTCGGAGTCCGTGGTGGAGGGCTCCTGGGCAGAGACATCGGGCAGGCCGGCCCGGATGTACTTCAACAGCAGACGGACCTCGATCACTCCGAGGACGCCGTAGATCACGGTGAAGACTGACAACGAGATGATGATGTCGGCCATCGAGGTCCCCGGCGAGACGCCGGTGAAGGTCGGCATCAGCCCGAACACCAACCAGGGTTGACGTCCCATCTCGGTGAAGATCCAGCCGAAGGAGTTCGCCAGCAGAGGGGCGAGGGGGAAGGCCACCATCATCGGCAACCACAACCGCGAGGTCGGCGGCAACTTTCCCCTGCGGGTGAACCAGACAGTGGCCATGCCGATCAGCAGGCAGACGATCCCCAGACCCATCATCAACCGGAAGCTCCAGTAGGTGACGGCGATGTTGGGGTTGAAGGCCGGCATCTGGTCCACCACCTCGGGCCCGTAGATCTCGGCCAGTTGGGCATGGTAGATCTCGCGGTACTCCTGGTTCAGCGGATTGATGCCGACCACCTCCCCGTCGAGGGTTCCGGTGGCCAGGAAGGACAGGATGTGGGTCGCCTTGACCGAGAAGATTTCCTCGCTGCCGTCCAGGGTGCCGACGGTGAACAGGGAGAATGCCGCAGGTGACTCACTCTCGTACAGGGCCTCGGCGGCAGCCATCTTCATCGGCTGGACCTCATACATCACCTTGCCCTGCAGGTCTCCGGAGATGATCACGCCGAGTCCGGCGACAGCCATGACGCCCGCCCCGAAACGCAGCGCCCAGCGGTGGGTGGCGATCTCCTCGGTCGGATCAGCGGTGGTGTCGCGTTCGGCACGGGCCAACCGCCACATGTGCCAGCCGGCGATGGCGGCCACCAGGGCACCGGCTGTCATCAGGCAGGCCAGGATCTGGTGCGGGAACGTGACCAGCAGGACCGGGTTGGTCAGCACCGCGACGAAGTCGGTGAGCTCGGCTCGGCCCCGTTCGACATCGACGGTGAACCCGACTGGGTTCTGCATCCACGAGTTCGCCGCGAGGATGAAGGCGGCGCTCAGCCAGGTGCCGATCGCGGCCAACCAGATCGACATCAGGTGCAGCTTGCGCGGGATCCGGTCCCACCCGAAGATCCACAGCCCCAGGAAGGTGGACTCGAGGAAGAAGGCGAGCAGGCCCTCCAGGGCCAGCGGTGCGCCGAAGATGTCGCCGACGAAGCGGGAGTACTCCGACCAGTTCATGCCGAACTGGAACTCCTGCACGATGCCGGTGGCGACCCCGAGCGCAAAGTTGATCAGGAAAAGCTTGCCGTAGAACTTGGTCAGCTTCAGATAGCGCTCCTTGCCGGTCCGCACCCACAGGGTCTGCAGGACGGCGACCAGCATCGACATCCCGATCGTGATCGGCACGAAGAAGAAGTGGTACACGGTCGTGATCCCGAACTGCCACCGGGAGAGGGTCTCGACATCCATGGACGACAAGGTACTACTGGACGTCGTACTACCCAAATACGTACTACTGAAAAGCGTACGCGTGGATGTAGTACGATGAGAGGTCGTACTGCGGAAGTGCCGTCGGTGTGGTGCGGATGTCGGGGTTGAGGAGGAGTGATGGCCCGTCTGGGTGATCTGGAACGAAGCGTGATGGACGTGTTGTGGTCAGCGACTGAGCCGCTGACCGTCCGTCAGGTGCACAATGCGCTCAGTGAGGACCGTGATCTGGCCTACACCACCGTGATGACCGTGCTGGTCCGCCTGGCCGGCAAAGGCCTCGCCTCCCGTCAGCTGGACGGCCGAGCCTGGCTCTACTCGGCAGCGCTCAGTCGCGAGGGACTCACTGCTGATGCCATGCACTCCGCGCTCAACGAGGACCCCGACGACCGTTCCGCTGCACTGGTGGCGTTCGTGGAGAAGGTCAGCGCCGATGAGGCCGACCTGCTCCGCCAGGCACTCGCCGATCTGGAGGCACAGGCCGAGACTGCACCGCCGTCCCGGGCGAGGAAGCGTCGCGGGGCGTCATGATCACCGCCCTGGTCCTGGTGGTGCTGGCCGTCGTGCTGGCCGGTCCGGGTCCACTGTGGGTGGCCCGATGGCAGTGGCTCCACCAGGTGCCGCGCAGCGCGATCATCCTGTGGCAGGCCGGTGCTGTGGCCGCCCTGATCGCCGTGGTGGGCGCCGGTGTCGTCCTGTTCCACTACCTGCCCCAGACCCACGGTCCCGTACGGTGGATCGTCGCGATCGCGCTGCTGGTCTTCATCGGGCACGTCATCGTCCGGCTCATCTGGTTCGGCCTGCTCGAGCTGCGTCGCTCAGGGCTGCGTCGCCGCGAACACCGGGCCCTGGTTGACCTGGTGGCCCAGGCCGAGTCCGGGGATCAGGGTCGTCACTGGGTGTTGGCCCATGACGAACCGGTCGCCTACTGTCTGCCCGGGCTGTTGAAGTCACGGGTGGTGGTCAGTCGCGGCACCGTCGACACCTTGAGCGCGGACGAGTTCGAGGCTGTCCTGGCCCACGAGCGGGCCCACCTGAGGGCCCGGCACGACATCGTCCTGGACACCTTCGGTGCCCTGCACAAGGCCTTCCCGGTGCTCATCCGCAGCGAGCTGCCGCTCATCGAAAGTCGTGTCCTGGTTGAAATGATGGCCGATGACCATGCCATCCGTGAGGTCGGCACGCTGCCCCTGGCCAGGGCCCTGACCGAGCTGGCCGGGACCAGGGCGCCGGCCGCTGCTCTCGGTGCCGGGCCCATGGTCCTGCAACGGATCACCCGGTTGTCCCGGCTCCACCCGCAACGCCGCCTGCTGGCCGTGGGTGCCGGCCTGCTGGCGGCCGGTCTGGTCCTGGTCCCGGCGGCCATCCTGACCGCGGGGCACCTCCTCGAGCGGTGACCCGCGGTCAGGATGGCCGCCCGCGGAGCCAGCGGGCAACGGCGCGCCGCCGTCACACCACCGGTGCGGTGAACTGGGTCCGGTAGAGCTCGGCGTAGTGACCGTTCAGGTCGATCAGCGCAGCGTGGTTGCCTTGCTCCACGATGTGACCGTCCTCCATCACCAGGATCACGTCAGCATCGCGGATCGTCGACAGTCGGTGCGCAATCACGAAGCTGGTCCGATCACTGCGCAACCGCGACATCGCCTCCTGGACCAGGACCTCGGTACGAGTGTCCACCGAGCTGGTTGCCTCATCGAGGATCAGCAGCGTCGGGTCGGCCAGGAAAGCCCGGGCGATCGTGATCAACTGCTTCTCGCCGGCAGAGACATTGCTGCCCTCATCGTCGATCACCGTGTCGTAACCATCGGGAAGTGAGCGTACGAAGCGATCCACATAGCTGGCGGTTGCCGCAGCGACGATCTCGTCCTCGCTCGCGTCCGGTCGCCCGTACGCGATGTTGTCGCGAATCGTGCCGTGGAACAACCAGGTGTCCTGCAGCACCATGCCGATCCGGGAGCGCAGCTCGGACCGCGGCACATCGGTGATGTCGACACCGTCCAGGGTGATCCGGCCCGAGTCGACCTCGTAGAACCGCATGATCAGGTTGACCAAGGTGGTCTTGCCGGCGCCGGTCGGTCCGACGATCGCGACGGTGTGACCCGGCTCGACCGACAGGTTCAGATCGGTGATCAGTTCGGTGTCGGGGTTGTAGCTGAAGTTCACGTCCTCGAAGGAGACCAGACCCCTGGTCGGCAACAATTCGCCACCGGCCTCGACGCTCTGCTCCGGCTCGTCGAGGATCTCGAAGACCCGCTCCGCGCTGGCCACACCCGATTGCAACAGGTTGGCCATCGACCCCATCTGAGCCAGCGGCTGGGTGAACATCCGCTGGTACTGGATGAACGCCTGCACCGACCCGAGATTCAGATCGCCCGAGGCGACCCGGAGACCACCGACGACCGCCACGGCGACGAAGCTCAGGTTCCCGATGAACATCATCAACGGCATGATCAGACCGCTGATGAACTGGGCGCCGAAGCTGGCCTTGAACAGTTCCTCGTTGCGTCGGGCGAACTCCTTCTCGACCTCCCGCTGACGACCGAAGACCTTCACCAGGGCATGACCGGAATAGGCCTCCTCCACATGAGCATTCAGCTCACCGGTGCTGGTCCACTGCTGGACGAACAACTTCTGCGATCGCTTGCCGATCACCACCGTCAACACCACCGTGATCGGCACCGAGATGAGGGTGATCACGGCCAACAGCGGCGACACGATGAACATCATCACCAGCACCCCGACCACGGTGAACAGCGCATTGAGCAGTTGGCTCATCGTCTGCTGCAGGGTCTGGGAGATGTTGTCGATGTCGTTGGTGACCCGGCTCAGCATCTCGCCACGAGGCTGCTGGTCGAAGTAGTTCAACGGCAAGGTGTGGATCTTGTCCTCGACCTCATTGCGCAGCCGGTAGATCGAGCGCTGCACCGCACCGTTGAGCAGGTAGCCCTGGAGCCAGGCACAGACCGCCGCAATCAGGTAGAGGCCCAGCACCAGACCGAGGGTCTGCCCCAACGCGGTGAAGTCGATGCCCTGACCGGGGACGAGGTCAAGCTTCTCGAGCATGTCGGCGAAGGTGTCCTGACCCTCGGCCCGCAGGCCCGCCACGATGTCGGCCTTGGGCACGCCGGCCGGCAGTTTGGCCCCGATCGCGCCGGAGAAGATGATGTCGGTCGCCTGGCCGAGGATCTTCGGGCCGACCACGTTGAACACGACGCTGATCGCTGCCAGTGCCATGATCAGCAACAGCATCGGGCGTTCGGCGCCGAGCTTGCCGATCAGACGCTTGGCCGACTGGCCGAAGTTCATCGGCTTCTGGGCGGGGGCGCGGTTGCCGCCCATTCCTGGATGGCTCATCGCTGTGCTCCTGCCTCGAGCTGGGACTCGACGATGCCGCGGTAGGTCGGGCAGCTGTCGAGCAACTCGTCGTGGGTGCCGAGGCCGACGATTTCGCCGTCCTCGAGGACAATGATCTGGTCGGCGTGGCGGATGGTCGAGACTCGCTGCGCGACGATGATGACGCAGGCTTGCCGGGTCCGTTCGGTCAGCGCCGCCCGTAGTCGTGCGTCGGTCCCGACATCGAGCGCGGAGAAGGAGTCGTCGAACAGGTAGATCCCCGGTTGAGCGACCAGGGCCCGGGCAATCGCCAGTCGCTGTCGCTGCCCACCGGACACATTCGTGCCGCCCTGGGCGATCGGTGTCTGGAGTCCCTCGGGCTTCTCGCGGACGAAGTCATCGGCCTGTGCCACGGTGAGGGCATCCCACAGCTCCTCGTCGGTGGCGTCGGGATTGCCGTACCTCAGGTTGGAGGCGATGGTCCCCGAGAACAGATAGGCCTTTTGGGGCACCAGCCCGAGTTGGTCCCACAAGGTGTTGGCATCGAGATCGGTCACCGGGATGCCGTTGACCCGGACCTCTCCGCCAGTGGTGTCGAACAGTCGCGGGATCAAGCTCAGCAAGGTCGTCTTCCCGGCGCCGGTCGAGCCGATGATCGCGGTCGTGCGGCCCGCCTCCGCGGTGAAGGTGACATCACTCAACACTGGAGCATCGGCCCCGGGATAGCTGAACTCCACATGGTCGAACTCGATCCGTGCCACCGGATCGGTCTGGGTGATCCCGTCGGAGGGCAGGACCACTGATGACTCGGTCTCGAGGACTTCGCCGATCCGGTCGGCGCAGACCGAGGCGCGCGGCAGGAGGACCAGCATGAACGAGGCCATCATGACCGACATCAGGATCTGCACCAGATAGGACAGGTAGGCCGTCATCGAGCCGACCTCGAGCTTGCCGTCGGCGATCCGGCTGGCACCGAACCACAGCACCGCCACACTCGACAGGTTCATCATCAACATGACCACCGGGAACATCGTCGCCATCCAGCGGCCGGCGATCGTGGCGGTGTGGGTGAGGTCGCCGTTGGCCCGGTCGAACCGGTCCCGCTCGTGGGGCTCGCGGACGAACGCCCGGACCACCCGGATGCCGGTGATCTGCTCGCGCAACACCCGGTTGACCACGTCGATCCGGGTCTGCATCACTCGGAAGTGGGGCGACATCCGCGACACGATGAAACCCACCGACAGCGCCAGGATCGCCACGGCCACCGCGATCAACCAGGACAGGCCGACGTCCTCGCGCAGGGCCATGACCACGCCGCCGACCATCATGATCGGGGCGCCGATCATCATGGTGCAGCTCAACATCACCAACATCTGCACCTGCACCACGTCATTGGTGTTGCGGGTGATCAGCGATGGCGCACCGAAACCGTTCACCTCTCGGGCGGAGAAACTCAGCACTCGGCCGAACAGGGATGCACGCACATCGCGGCCGAAGGCCATCGCGGTGCGGGCGCCGAAGAAGACAGCGATGATCTGGCACAGGATCTGGCCCGCGCTGACCATGAGCATGGTCCCGCCGGTGCGCAGCACCACTTGGGTGTCGCCCTGAGAGACGCCTTCATCGATGATCGTCGCATTGAGGCTGGGCAACAACAGGTTCGCCAAGGTGGCGACCAGCTGAAGGATGACGATCAGCACGAGCCAGCCGACATAGGGACGGAGATGGGTTCTGAGGAGTTTTCCGAGCATCAGGGCTCCTGGGGGAGTCGCAGTCCGTCCAGCAGGAGGGACAAGATTGTGGTGGTGGACAGCTCGGCCAGTCCCATCATCGGATGGTGGCTGACAAAGATGAGGCCGCGGAGGTAGCCGGCGGCCTGACGGGGGGAGACCCGGAGCCGATCGGCATCCGGGGCGAGCACGGCCTCGATGGCCGACTGCAGGGCGGCAGTGCGTTCGGCGAAGGCGAGGTGGAACTCCTTCGCATTGCCCGGCTTGTTGGCGTGGAGGTGGTCCTGGGTGGCCCCCATCATGGCGCTGATCCGGTCGGTGTATCCGCCGAGCACCTCGGTGATTGCGGCGACCCGCTCGTCGAGGGGATCAGCCAGGTTGATGGCGCTGATCTGGTCGCACATCGGCGTCGGGTCCAGAGTGGACAGGATCACCTCGTGCAGCAGGGCTGCCTTGGTCGGAAAGATCCGGAACAGAGTGCCCTCGGCCAGGCCGGCGGCCTCGGCGATCTCCCGGGTCGTCACCCGGCTTCCGAGGCTCAGCACGAGTGGGGTTGCCACTCGGATGATCTGGGCTCTCCGCTCATCCGGCGGAAGGGGTGCGGCACGACTCACCGGGTGACGATAGCACTGAGTGAGCACTCACTTGCAACTGAGTTTTTGCTGCCCGAGGTGTGCGTACCGTCGGTCCATGAATTTGGGGCCAGAGCCGGTTCGATGCCCTGGGGGACTGACTTTCGTGGATCGACGGTACGGTCAGGCTGCCCAAGGGGTCCGCTTGCGCAGGTGCGCGCCGGTGCTCACGATGGTCATGATGGCCTGGAGCGCGCGATCCCAGTCATCGACGATCTGGTGATAGGTCAGGCGGAGTCGCTCGTAGTCCTGTTGGGCCAGGGCAAGGTCGCGCTCACGGTCGTTGTGGAAGGCACCCGGACTGTCGTGGTGGCCGACACTGTCGCATTCGATCACGAAACGTTCCCCGACCACCAGATCGACCCGGCCCACACCAAGGATCCAGACCTGGGGTCGGACCGGCAGCCCGAGTTGGCGGAGCCGGAATCGCACCAGGCTCTCGGTCCCGGACTCGGCCACGTCGGTGTGATCGAGAAGCGATGCGATCCGGGACGGTGTGTGGCGCAACCAATGGGCCAGCTCCTCGACGGTGCACTCCTTTGCGTGGAGCAGCGAATCCAACACGGCGACGAAGTACTCGGCACTCGTGCACTGGCCCGCAGCCGGGACAGCGAGTTCGGGAGGGTCGACCGGCCCGAAGTCAGCCATCCGCTGTGGGCCGGCAGACTGGCAGTTGTGCACGGCCCTGGGGAGGCGGGGGTACTTGGTGCGTCCTCGGGATGTGCCCTCCAGCAGTCGGACGTGGACACCTTGGCCAGGAGGGGACCACGCGCGATGGAAGAGGGAGAGCGCGCTGAGGCAGGACAGTCGGCCACCGTGCTGAATGGCTGATTGGACGTCCCGGTGAGCCTCCTCGGTGGCGTACCAACCCCGGCCGAGCTTGCGCAGTCCATGACCCACCAGGGCTCGGAACTGTCGGCGGCTGAGGCCGGATGCCATGAAGGTTTCGGTCCGTGCGACGCCGAACGGGACAAGGGGGATTCGCTCCATCGCGCCAGCCTCATCGCTCCGCCGTCCGCCGTGTCCTGAAAAACCTCAACTGTGGACAACTGGGCAAGTTGTCCACAGCAATGGCCAGTGATGCCCGGCTCGAAGAGCTGTTGAGGTCGCAGCAGGGGGTCCGGACGGCCCGGTGTGCGGGCTAGGAGTGGGCTGGAGCTGCGAGGCCGGGCGGATGCGTACCGTCGATCCATGAATCTGCCCCGAGACACCGGTTCCCTGAGGGACGAGGTCCGCCTTCGTGGATCGACGGTACATCTGAGGGTGGGCCGAAGCGGTGCGGCGGCGGTTGGGGCCGGAATTGAGTTGGCTGGGCTCGGATAGGATCGCGAGCGGTCCGCCCGGACCCCTCCCGTTTCGGCCTGACAGAGGTATGCCGCGATGATGTCCGAGTTCAACACCACCTACGTGAAGAAGTACCGCCGAGGCGTCGTCGGCTCCATGGTGGCCATGCTGTTCCTGGCGCTGCTGTTCGGCGGGCTGGGGGTTGTCATGGGTCTCAAGCCGACCTACGACAAGCTGACGACGACGTGGACCGAGACCCGAGCCGAAGCTGTTGACCAGGGCATCAAGCGGGTGAGCACCGGGGGCCGCCGGAACCGTCATACCGAGCAGCGCCGCACCATCACTTTCCAGTACACGGTGGACGGGGTCACCCACACCAGCACTGTCCTCGATGAGGTCACCAAGGTCGGCGACACCGCCAACATCTGGGTCTCGGACAAGGATGCTGACGAGATTTCCTTGGGCAAGCCCGGCCCGCCATCGGTGTGGAACTGGCTCGGTGCGGCCGTCGGAGTGTTGGTCATTGCGGGATTCGCTCTCTGGTTCGTCAGCCGCATCCATCGCCTGGTTGCGCTCTCGGGAGTCAGTCCCGCCCACACCAAGGGCACCTTCGTCCTCGACGTCCAGCGGATCTCCGACAAGCTCGCCAATGCCCAGGCTGCCGCCACGGCCAACAACATCTCCCGCACCCTGCAGGGCGTGCTGGCGACCAGTACCATCGAGAAACGGCCGGCCGGGGCATTGGCCATGCTGCAGGGCCGAGGCGCTACGACCCCACCGCAACATGAGCTGGCTGGTCCCCACGAGGGGTACGTCTTCTACTCCGGCTGGGTCACCGAGCTTGCTCTGGTCCGGCGTCAGGGTGCGACCGACTGGTGGGTCGCCGAACTCGCCGAGATCCCTAAGGGGGCACCATCAGCGTGAATCTTGCCGAGCGCACCTTCGGGGCCGTCATCTGTGACATGGACGGCACCTTGATCGATTCGACCCCGGCGGTGATCCGCAGCTGGGTGACCTGGGCCGATGAGTACGGCATCGCCCACCAGGACCTGCTCGGTCGACACGGTCGCCCGGCCGCCGACAGCGTGGCTGAGCTGGTGCCCTCGCACCGCTATGAGGAGGCGCTGGCCAGGATCGCTGAACTCGAGGTCAACGATGTGGCTGACATCGTCGTGCTGCCCGGTGTGTTGGCCGCGTTGACCGCGATCCCGGCGGCCCAGCTGGCAATCGCCACCTCCTGCACCCAAGCCCTGGCCGAGGCCCGGATCAGTGCGGCGCAGCTTCCTCGTCCCGATGTGCTGGTGACCGTCGACGACGTCACCCGTGGCAAACCCGATCCCGAACCGTTCCTGCTGGCTGCCGCCCGGCTCGGCGTGGAGCCAGCTGACTGCCTGGTCCTGGAGGATGCGCCAGCCGGGCTCACCGCAGCGAAGGCTGCTGGCATGGCCAGCCTGGCCGTCACCACGACCACTCCGGCCACCGACCTCGCCGCCGATCTGGTCGTCCCCGATCTGGGTCACGTCCAGTTCGAGACGATCGGGGGCAGGATCAGGCTCCGGCGAAGTCCGGCAGCTGACCCTTGCGGATCTGCTCCTGGTAGAGACTGACGCAATCGCGCAGCGCGTTGAGGATGTAGGGCGGGAACTCCATGCCCTTCTGCTTGGCCCACAGCAGTCGGGCCTCGAGCCGGCCGATCTCGCGGGCATAGGCGGCCAGGTCGTCATCCAGGCCGAGTGCGGTGACCACGCCGCCGTACTGGGTCCGGTACTTGTCGTTCTTGTTGGTGCCGACCAGCCCGTACTGCTTGCGCCGCAGCACTCCGGCCAGCCACATCTGCCACGGCTTGAGCACCTCATGCTGGACCATCGAGGTGGCCGACATGTTGTAGAAGGCGAAGTGGCCCGGCTCCTGCTGCTTGATCGGGCCGATCAGGGTCTTGCTGATCGCGTCCTCACCCATCTCGTCCAGCCCGGTCGTGAGTCGGTTGTAGGCCAACACGGCCTGCCGTTCGGTGGATGCCCCGGTCAGGAAGTACAGGAAGCGGATGATCTCCTGGATCGGCTTGAAGTGTCCCAGCGGGGCGAGGATCTTGACCCGGAGCGCGATGTCGTTGACCGGCTCGGCCATGTCCTGGCCCAGGTCGGTCTGCAACTTGTCCAGGATCAGTCCGTGCTGGATCTCCTGCGGATGCCACACATCGGCGTAGAACATCCGGTTGGTCTCATCGACATCGGGGAGCAGCACCAGCAGCTCGAGGACATTGCGGTCAACCTCGAGTTCGACGCGGGCGAGGTAGTCGAGGACGCCGCCGAACCGCTTGGTGAGGGCGTCGGGGTCCTTGACGGTGAAGTCGACCGAGTCCACCGGGATCGGGGGATACAGATCGCCGAGCCGTTGCACGTGCTCACGGATCTTCTGGGGGGTGATGACTTGGCGAGGCATCGTGTTCTCCTCTCGAGGTCAGCCGACCGGCCCGGTCAAGGCACCTGCGGCCATGTCAAGTGTCCCGCACCCGGATCGGCGGGCACAACCGGCCCGAGTGATGGGCATCAGTCGGCGAATCGGACCGCTGTCCCGTACGCCACGACTTCGCTCAGGTCCTGGGTGATCTCCGAGGAGTCGAACTGCAGCCCGACCACCGCGTCCGCGCCCCGTTCGCGTGCCATGTCGGCCATCCGGGCCACGGCCTGCTGGCGACTGTGCAGCAACATGGCCGGATAGGCGATGGCCGGGTCGTGTCGGCGGTCGATCTCCCGATCGCGCACTGCCACGCCGATCACCTCGCCCAGAGCGGCGCCGATCGTGCGGCCGGGAAAGCTCGGGGTGGTCACCACCTGGATGGTGGTGGGTGCCTTCTGTGGGGCCGGCCCCTGAATGTGCTGGTTCTGCCCCGGAGTGTTCACCCATGGGGGTGGTGGTCCGGGCTGGTGCGGTGCCTCGAAGCCGGCCGGTGGCGGTTGACTCATGAGGGTCACTGTAGTGACCTCGACCACATTCCTCGTACGAGCTTGTCGCGTCCATGAGCATTAGGTTAGCGTATCCTTACCAGGTCGGTTGAGCCTTCCCGCACCAGGAACTGACCAGACTGCATGGCGCCTCCCGCCTTCGGCGTCATCGGCCTGATCAACAGTCTCCGTCCGGGACTGCAGCCGTCGGGTGTGCTGTGGTCCCGGACGTCGAGGCCGATAGGCTGTCGCCCGTGAGTCAGAACCCAGCCGAAGCCTCGCCCGACGCCGATTCCGTACCTGAACAGATGAAGGTGCGCCGCGCCAAGCGCGATGAGCTGCTCGAGCAGGGGCGGCAGGCCTATCCGGTGGCGGTCGACCGCACCCATGGGCTGGCCCAGGTCCGTGAGCAGTGGGGTCACCTCGAGACCGGTGAGGAGACCCAGGACGTCGTCGGCATCGGCGGCCGGGTCGTGTTCATCCGCAACACCGGCAAACTCTGCTTCGCCACTCTCCAGGAGGGGTTCGGGCCCGGCGCCGACGGCGGTCGACTCCAGGTCATGCTCTCCCTGGCCGAGGTCGGCGAAGAGGCGCTGGCTGAGTGGAAGTCGCTCGTCGACCTGGGGGACCACGTCTTCGTCGAGGGCCGGGTGATCAGCTCCCGCCGTGGCGAACTCTCGGTGATGGCCACCCGGTGGGAGATGGCGGCCAAGGCCCTGCGGCCGATGCCGGTGCTGCACAAGGAGCTCTCCGAGGAGACTCGGGTCCGGCAGCGTCACGTGGATCTGACCGTACGGGAGAGGGCGCGCGAGCTGCTGCGGATCCGGGGTGCGGTGACCCGCTCGATCCGCGAGTCGCTGCATGCCGATGGTTATCTCGAGATCGAGAGCCCGGTGCTCCAGTTGGTGCACGGCGGTGCGGCCGCTCGGCCATTCCGTACCCACCTCAATGCCTTCGACCAGCCGATGACGCTGCGCATCGCGCTGGAGCTCTATCTCAAGCGCGCGATGATCGGCGGTGTCGACCGGGTCTACGAGATGGGCCGCATCTTCCGCAATGAAGGCGTCGACTCCAGCCACAGCCCGGAGTTCACGATGCTCGAGGCCTATCAGGCCTGGGGTGACCAGTACACGATCGCCGACCTCACTCGCCGGATCATCGTCGACGCAGCTGATGCGGTCGGTTCCCGTCAGGTCGAGGGTGAGCACGGCGAGATCAACCTCGACGGCGAGTGGCGTTGGGTCACCATGTACGACGCGCTGTCTGAACAGGTCGGCGAACAGGTCACCGTCGAGACCTCTCGGGCGGACCTGCAGCGGCTGGCCGATCGGCACGAGCTCGAGGTCAATCCGGCCTGGGTCGACGGCAAGGTCGCCATCGAGCTGTTCGAGCTGCTCGCCGAGCCGACTCTGCAGCAGCCGACCTTCGTCTGTGACTACCCCGAGATCGCCCAGCCGCTGGCCCGCCCGCACCGGTCCACCCCTGGGTTGGTCGAGGCCTGGGACCTGTTCATCGGGGGCGTCGAGCGCGGCACCGGCTTCTCCGAGCTGATCGACCCGGTCATCCAGCGCGCCCGGCTCGAGGAGCAGTCACTGGCGGCCGCGGCCGGCGATGCCGAGGCGATGCAACTGGACGAGGAGTTCCTCGCTGCACTCGAGTTCGGCGTGCCGCCGATGGGGGGCATGGGCATGGGTGTCGATCGTCTGCTGATGCTGCTCGGTGGGGTCGGGATCCGCGAGACCATCCTGTTCCCGATGCTCAAGCCCCAGGTCTGAAGGTCCGCCTACGACGCCCGGTTGCCATCACCGGCAGGCGTGGCCGGTTCAGGTCACAGATCGTCGGTGGGGGTGCCATCCTCGAGATGTCCCTCCGGGCTCCCGTGCTGAATCCTCGCGGTGGCGCGGGTGGTGATCGGAGCGTCCGGCCGGGACACGTACGGCATCACGCGATACTCATTGGTCAGCAGGTCAGGGGTCAACGTGACTCGGCAATAGCCACGCTGCTGGTTGTAGAACTTCAACCAGGGGTTGGCGATCGGGTAGTCGATGCCTTGCTGCGGCAGATCGGCACCGTCGCGCTGGCTGCTGATCGACGTGCCGACGATCTCCGTACCGACGACCGGGGAGTCGGGGTCGTCGAAGTCGGTCTTGAGGTCGGCGAGGTAGTTGCAGTGCCGGTCGCCGGTGATCACGACGAGGTTCTCAACCCCGCGCTCATGCGCTTCGGTGAGCACGAGGTTGCGCTCGGTGACGAAGCCGCCGTCCCACGAGCCGTACCAGCTCTCGACCTCCGGGTCGACGTCCCGGTCAATCTGCACCATGGGCGCCTGGTTTCCGATGATCTGCCAGCGAGCCCGCGACGACGAGAAACCGTCGATGAGCCAGTCGCGCTGCTTGCCACCCAGCATGGTGGCATCGGGATCGATGTGGCCCTCGTGCGACGAGCGGTACTGCCGGGTGTCGAGCATGGTGAAGTCGGCGAGGTCGCCGTACTGGACCCGGCGGTGGATCCGCATGTCGTGGCCCGACGGCATCTGGTCGTGGCGCAGCGGCTGGTTCTCGTACATCGCTTGGAAGCCTGCGGCCTTGCGCTCGTTGTAGTCAGCAGGCATCTCGCTGGGATCGTCGACGTAGGGCCAGATGGCGGCCACTTCGTGATCATCGAACGTCGTCACCCAGGGGCACATCGCATGGGCGTCCTGAAGGAGCGTGTCCGCCTTGTACAGCGCATACTGCAGCCGATACCGCGGAAGGTCGTAGCACTGGGTACGCAGATAGTCCGGTAGCGGTTCGCCGGTGTGCAGGATGGGGTCCTCCACGTACGACTTCTCGTAGATGTAGTCGCCCAGGTGGACGACCAGATCCAGGTCCTCCTCCGCCATGTGCTGGTACGCGGTGTAGAACCCGGCCTCGTAGCTCTGGCAGGACGCGATGGCGAAGTTCAGTGACGAGGGCATGGTGCCCGGCTCCGGTGCCGTACGGGTGCGGCCAACCGGCGAGAGGTGCTGGCCGACGCGGAAGCGATACCAGTAGTGGCGGCTCGGTCGCAGACCATGGATCTCGGGATGCACCGAGTGGCCCAGCTCCGGTGAGGCGACCACCGTTCCGGACCTCACGATGCGCGTGAACCCCGGGTCCTCCGACACCTGGTACTGGACCGGGACTCGCCGCTCCGGCATACCTCCCCGGCCATCGGCGGCCAAGGGCTCGGTGGCCAGGCGGGTCCACAGCACCACCCCGTCGGGGGCAGGGTCACCCGAGGCGACACCCAGTGTGAAGGGATCTTGTCGTAGGGGTGTTTCGGCGTAGGCGTTGGTGCTCCAGGCGCCGGTGCCCAGCATGACGGCAGTCGCGCCAGCCGTGGAGTAGCCGAGGAAGCGGCGACGACCGATGGCCTTGGCGTGGAGTTGATGCGACATGTCTTCTCTCCTGTCGGGTGTGCAGCGTCTGACCACCGACAGGCCACTCCGCCATGGGCGGTCACATCGGCTTCGCTGCCGCCGCATCCAAGTGCGGCAGGGGACTGCGCACTTTCCTACCAGATCAGAGTCCGTCGCTGGGGGACCTTGGATCGGTTCAACCGCCAGGTGCCGGTGTGCAGCGTGTACGAGCCTTCATCTTCGGGAGACCTCGACGTCTGTCCCGGCAACGACACGCGAGTCAGACCTGCACCCTGGCTCCGTGCTCTCACGTGGCGTTGCTGAATACGGGCGGGGGTATATGCTGCGAGGCATGTCGATACCCAGTGGGGGTATATGCTGGTGTTGGATTCGACCTCGGAGAGAGTGATGACAGACTCACGCGCGAAGCACGACCGCGTCAATGATGAGCGCGGCGGGCACGCCAGTCACGAGAGCCACGCCAGTCACGAGAGCCACGCCAGTCACGAGAGCCACGGGGGTCATGAGGGTCACGCTGGCCATGAGGGTCATGGAGGCCACGGCGACCATGTCGGGCAGTTCCGACGACTCTTCTGGATCAACCTGGTCATTGCGGTCCCGGTCGTCGCCTTCTCGCCGATGTTCGCGATGCTGCTCGGCTACGACGTGCCCGGCTGGGCGATCTGGATCGCGCCCGTGCTCGGCACCGTCATGTACGGCTGGGGAGGGTGGCCTTTTCTGGTCGGCGGCTGGAGCGAACTGAAGAGCCGTACACCCGGCATGATGTTGCTGATCGCCTTGGCGATCACGGTGGCATTCTTCGCTTCCTGGGCCGCGACCTTGGGATTGGTCCATCACGAGTTGGAGTTCTGGTGGGAGCTGGCGCTCCTGGTCGTGGTCATGTTGCTGGGTCACTGGATCGAGATGCGCTCGCTCGCCCAGACCACCTCGGCGCTGGATTCGCTGGCCGCGCTGCTGCCGGACGAGGTCGAGCGGGTCGACGGCGACGAGGTCGTCACGGTCGCGCCCGCTGACCTGCGGGTCGACGACGTCGTGATCGTACGGCCGGGCGGCCGCGTACCTGCCGATGGAGTCGTCGTCGACGGGCGCGCAGACATGGATGAGTCGATGATCACCGGTGAGTCGCGAGCCGTCACTCGTGGCGAAGGCGACTCCGTCACGGCCGGCACGGTCGCCACCGACTCCGGCCTGCGCGTTCGGGTCACCGCCACCGGTGACGACACCACTCTGGCCGGCATCAACCGGCTGGTCGCCGAAGCGCAGAGCTCGTCATCGCGGGCCCAGCGGATCGCTGACCGAGCGGCCGCGCTGCTGTTCTGGTTCGCGCTCGGAGCCGCGGTGGTCACGGCCATCGTCTGGATCGCCGTCGGGGCCCCGGACGCCGCCGTTGTCCGGGTGATCACGGTCTTGGTGATCGCCTGCCCGCATGCGCTCGGTCTGGCCATCCCCTTGGTGGTGTCGATTGCGACCGAGCGTGCCGCTCGGGCAGGTGTGCTGGTCAAGGATCGCCTGGCGTTGGAGTCGATGCGTCAGGTGGACACGGTGCTGTTCGACAAGACCGGCACTCTCACCAAGGGGGAGCCGACCCTCGTCGGCGTCGAGCCCTCCGGCGAGGTTGATCCGGACCAGATCCTGGCCCTCGCAGCATCGGCCGAGGCCGACAGTGAGCATCCGCTGGCCCGGGCGATCGTCGCCGCTGCTGCACAACGGGGCCTGGCTCTGGTCCGAGCCCGCGGCTTCACCTCCTCGCCAGCCGTGGGGGTCACCGCGACCGTTGACGGTCACCAGATCAGAGTCGGTGGGCCGCGGCTGCTGGAGGAGACCGGGCAGCCCGAGATCGGCGTCGCGGAAGCCTGGCGCGCCGAGGGTGCGATCATCCTGCATGTCGTGCGTGACGGCACCATGATCGGCGGGCTGAAGCTCGCCGATGAGGTCCGTCCTGAGTCCCAGGAGGCCGTCGATGCATTGCATCGGCTCGGCGTCGAAGTCGTCATGATCACCGGCGATGCCCAGGCCGTTGCGCAGGATGTCGGCACCGGACTCGGCATCGATCGGGTGTTTGCCGGTGTCCGCCCCGAGGACAAGTCCGCGAAGGTCGCCCAACTGCAACAGGAGGGCAAGAAGGTCGCGATGGTCGGTGACGGCGTCAACGACGCTCCAGCGCTGGCCCAGGCCGACGTCGGGATCGCGATCGGCGCGGGCACCGATGTTGCCATCGCTTCGGCCGGGGTGATCCTGGCCAGCTCCGACCCGCGCTCGGTGCTCTCGGTGATCGACCTGTCGCGCGCCGCCTATCGCAAGATGAAGCAGAACCTGTGGTGGGCAGCTGGCTACAACCTGATCTCGGTCCCGCTCGCGGCCGGCCTGCTTGCTCCGGTGGGCTTCGTGCTGCCGATGTCGGTCGGGGCGATCCTGATGTCGCTGTCCACCATTGTGGTGGCGCTCAACGCGCAACTGCTTCGGCGACTGGATCTGCGCCCCGGGAACCCGCGGTCAGGCTCTGGCGGCGGCAACTCGGGGTCAGCCCAGGTCTCGCCGCAGGGGCCAGGCGACCGCGATCACTGACGCCACGACCGCATAGCCGAGCAGGACCAGACCTGCGGTCCACGCGGGCAGGAGCAGGGCAGCGCTGCTGCCCAGTTGGTCGGCCATCACCTCGCTCAGCCAGGTCGTACGGGTCAGCGATGCGGTGGCACCGCCGGGCAGGAGGGCATAGGCCGCGTTGATGCCCGGCACGAGCATCAACAGCGGCTCGACCAGGTAGAAGTAGCCCGCCACGACGACGATCCCGGCGATCTGATGGCGCACCAGGGCGCCGATCGTGACCCCGATGAGGGCGTGCACCGCGGCGGCCACGGCGAGTCGCGCCAGGCTTGAGGCCAGGCCGTCGGCGGCGAGCCCGTCGCGGGCCAGACCGCCCAGGACCATCGCCCCTCCGATGCCGCCGGCGAGGATGATCCCGTAGCCGAGACCGATCAGGCCGTGGGTGATCAGCTTCGCGGTCATCACCCGGCCCCGTCGTGGTTCGGCGAGGAAGGTCGTGCCGATGGTGCGATGGCGGTATTCCGAGGTGATCGCGAACGTGCCGAGCACGGCAGGCACAAAGAGGGTGAGCTGGGCGAACTGGATCATCGCGCTCACTCCTTCGCTGGTGTCCAGGCCTGGCATTGGTGGGGTGGAGTTCTCCGGCCCGACCGCGACGATGAGGCCGATCAGGCCGAGCCCGCAGGCAAGGGCGGCGATGAGGTGGGCCAGCCACCATCGGGTGCCGAAGAAGCGGAGGACCTCCGCGCGAAGGGTGCGGCTCATCGGCTGGTTCCTGTCGCGACGGTGAGGGCGAGGAAGGCTTCTTCGACAGTGCCGTGACTGGCGCGCAGTTCGTCGACCGACCCGCTCCAGACTGCGTTGCCGCCACGGATGACGACCACATCGTCGACGCTGTGCTCCACCTCGCTCAGCTGGTGACTCGAGATCAGGACGGTACGGCCCGCATCGGCCCGGCGGCGTAGCAGCTGGCGCAGCCAGTGCACCCCGGCGGGATCGAGTCCGTTGGTCGGTTCGTCGAGCACCAGTGCGTCCGGGTCCCCGAGTAGTGCGGTGGCCAGCGCGAGGCGCTGCCGCATGCCGGTCGACCAGGTCCCGGTCCGTCGATGGGCCGCGCCGGTGAGCTCGGTCTGCTCCAGCACCTCGTCGATGCGGCCCGGGTCGTGGCCGCCCAGGGCCGCTGCAACCCGCAGATGGCGGTGGCCCGTCATGCCCGGATGCGCTCCGGCCAGATCGACGACCGCCCCGACGGTGTTGCTCGGCCGAGTCAGGTCTGCGTAGGCCCGGCCATCGATGGTGGCCGAGCCGCAGTCGGGTCGAACCAGGCCCAGGAGCATGCGCAGGGTGGTCGACTTGCCGGCGCCGTTGGGACCGAGGAACCCGGTGACGCGACCGGGTTCGGCGGTGAAGCTGAGGTCGCGGACGGCCGCAGTCTCCCCGTAAGTCTTCGACAGGCCGTCGAGTACGAGTCGTGTCATGGAATCTCCTTCGGTATCAATATCGAGAATGATAATATAGATGCCGATGGGAGCTCGCAAGCGGGATGAGAGGCTGGACCCATGACTTCACCCGACCCCGCCCGGGGGATCGCCAAGGTGATCCTGCACCCCGTACGGCTGCGTGTGTTGCAGGCCGTCACGGCGGCGGAGCGTACGACGGCGCAGTTGCGGGAGGCGCTGCCTGATGTGCCGCCGGCGACCCTTTACCGCCACATCGGCGCACTGCTCGAGGCCGACATCCTCAGCGTGGTCGCCGAACGCCAGGTGCGGGGAGCTGTCGAACGTACCTACGGATTGGGGCCGAGCCAGACCCATGTCGGACCCGACCGGGCAGATGATGTCGACGTCGCCACGATCCGCCGTGCCTTCGGCGCCTATGTTGCCGCGTTGGCCGGATCGGTGGAACAGCACCTGGACCAGCCGGACTGGTCGGCACTGTTCGGCTTCTCCTCGACGGTGGTGCACATCGCCCCCGATGAGATGGCCGAGCTCCAGTCCGACTTGACCAACCTGCTGGCCCGTTACCGGGAGCCTCGGGCGGACCGCCGACCGGTCACCCTCTCCACCGTGGTCGTGCCAGCCCCACTGGGCTGATCAGACCGGCCACACTTCGCGGCGCCACGCCGCGTCCCAGAACATCCACTCATAGCGCGCGCTGGTGACGAAGGCCGCCATCGCCGCGGCCCGATCCGCCTCGCCGGCGACCGCCACCGGTGGGTCACACTGGGCATGAAGGGGTCAAAGTGCTCTGCCTGGACTTTGATCGACCGTACGTCGAATCGCTGGCGAGGCAGACTTTTCGCCTTGTATGCCGAGGGCGTCCCGTCGGTGTGCTCAGTTGTCGACCCTTGCGCGCTATCGCATCTGGTTGCTAGGCTCCACCTAAGAGCTGGCACAAGACTTTGATGGATTGGGAAAACGCATGGCGAGCAAGACTGAGCCCGGAGCAGCTATGGGGCACCTCAAGTTCATTCGTGCAATGAACCGCTCGTTGGTGCTGCAGGCGATCCGCGGGGACCAGCCCGTCTCGCGAGGGCAGCTGGCTGAGCGGCTCGGGCTCGGAAAGTCGACCGTCGCTGCGGTTGTCGAGGATCTGGTCGAGCTCGGACTTGTGGACAAGGTGGGCCAGCGACCTGCCCATGGGTCAGGTGGGCGACCGGCGCCGCTGTACGGGTTCAACCCACGCAGTCGGGTGGGTCTGGGCGTCGACATCGGCAGCAGGCACACCTATGTCCTCCTGGCCGATCTCGACGGTGAGCAGATCGCTGTGCGGTCCGCACCGACCACCAATGTTGCAGCAGATCTTGTCGACCTCATCCGAGAAACCCTGAACGATGCCGGCGTGGACCAGCGTTCGGTGCTGGGCGTTGGGGTCGGTGTGCCTGGCACCGTTGATGGTGGCCGGGTGATTCGTTCGAACACCTTGTCATGGACCAACTACGACTTGGGTGCGGTCTTCGGGGCAGAGTTCGACTTTCCGGCAACTCTGAGCAACGACGTCAACAATGCCGCCCTGGGCGAGCGGTGGCGCGGCGCTGCTGATGGGCGAGATGATCTGCTGTTCATCTCACTCGGCGATGGCGTGGGAGCTGCTGTGGTGGCCGGTGGCCGCGTCGTCTCCGGGACGCGCGGACGCGCTGGCGAGATTGGCTACAACGTCAGCCTCGACGACATCCGGACTGGTGAGGCCAATATGACTGGTCGGGCTGGTGTCCTGGAGCGGAGGCTCTCGCTGGCGGCGTTGGTCGGCCCGGGCGAGACGGCCCAGGGCCTGTTCGAGCAGTACTCCCGAGGGGACTCTCCGGCCGTTGAGGCGGTGAACTCCGTGATCACTGAACTGTCCGTGGTCATCGCCAACGCCGTCAACCTGTTGAACCCAGCCACGGTCGTGCTCGGCGGTGAGCTTGCTGATGCGATGGGCCCGGTGCTTCCACTGATCCAGGAGGCCGTCACTGGGTTGACGCCGATTCGGACCCATGTGCGTCTGGCAGGCCTGGGCAGGCTTGCCGGTGCCTACGGTGGCGTTGCCCTGGCCATGTCACAGGTCGAGCTCGGATTCCTGGCCGACATCCGAGGCGATGACGCCGGCGCAGCTCCCGATAGACCACACGTCTGACGTCCGCAATCACACACCCCTTCACCCAACCAGCAAAGGAGCATGGACCATGCCAATATCCAGGTATCGCAGTGCGGCGGCACTCGTCGTTGCGCTCACTGTGACGTTCCTGTCGGCGGTGCTGACGCCAGTCAGGTCGGCCGACGCGTACCCTCGGCCGTCAATCGGCTCATCCCTGACCGACCAGTGCCCAGAAACCACACAACTGCCGCAGCAGGCCGGCTACCCGGTCAGCGGCGTCTTCATGTATTTCGGCCTGCCCTGTGAGACCAGGCAGAAGTTCGAGGAGTTCAAGTCACTGGGAGGTGACACGATTGCGACCTTCGGTCCTGCGCTCAGTCAACGGGATGTGTCGTCCGACGGCCAGATCCTGGACAAGAGCGGTGCGGTTGACCCGAAGTTTGTGAACTGTGTTGCCGATGGCCTCACCTGTCGCGAGAGAGCAGAAGCTGTCGTGGGAGCTGAACGCATCCGTCGCACGATGGTGTATGGCTCAGACGACATCTTTGGTGCCGAAATGGCGCGTTGTACAGCCAATCAGCTCGATGAAGTGATCATGAACAACGATCAGCGTTATCTTCGACTCCTGCTTCCTGTGGGACATGAGGACGGTGCCAGCTGTGACGAGAATGCCGAGCAGTACGATCTCATCGTCACTGTCGCCAACTATGCCGAGGAAGTGGACAAGGTTGACTTCGCGCTGAGTGAAGCTGACCGGCTCGGCATCTCCGTATACCGAGGGCTACCGAGTATCCCCGGAGATCCGCAGACATCGTGGCTTCCCGACACTCGGTTCCTGGACACGTTGAAGCCATTCGCCAGTCGATTCCTCGATCACTATGAGAACATTCGTGGTCAACATTCCAGCTTGGTGGGCATGTACCAGAACCACGAGATCCCGCTCAAGGGAAATGCGGCATGGAACAAGTCCTACACCCTCTACGAGACACACAATGAGTTGCTCGCCGAGCGCATGCCGGGCGCCAAGATGCTCTTCAGTCCTTACTTATCAGCCCGCACCACGAGCACGGGACTGACGCTGGAAGATGTCAAGGCAGGGATGATCCGCTTGGCAAGCATTCGCCACGGAGTGGATATTGTTGTTGCGCCGCAGGATGGGCGAGGGACTGGAAAGGGCAGCATTCACTTCCCGGATGAGATCGATGAGACTGTGCTGCCATCCCTCCAGTCCGTGGTCGGTGGGCCCCTGACCTACGGGGAAGCCTATCGAGCCAACACGGCAGAGTACTTCGCGGCCATGGAGTCAACCCTTGGAGAACTCACTGGGATCGAGCTCTGGGCCAACCTCGAGGCGATGGAGCCGGCTCAGCAGGATGGTGAGACAGACTGTGACATCCCCAACCCCAAGGGGCGCGGACTTGCCACGAAGGAGCGTCTGGACCAACAGATCGCAATGGTCGGGCAGCACGTGTCGAAGATCATCAGCTTCATGTGGGACCCGTTCTTCTACTGCGAGGTTCTCGGTGACCCGTCATTGTCCGACCAGATCTATGAACGTGGCAGTGAGCCCATCGTCGCGGGCGCGTCAGGTGCGTTGAACGGAACTATCTCCGGGCTCGACATTGTCGGCTTCAACCTTGTACGCGCTCAGGTGACGATCTCATACCTGGACATCAATGGCGACGAGGTGACGGTGACCTACACCGTACCGAGCCAAGGAAAGGCCTGGCCCGGATTCGGTCGCCGCTCAGTGGGGCAGATGGAAGCCCTGCAGAAGATCTGGGTGCCTTTCGAGACATCGACGGTCCACGAAGACAACCGCCTGATCAAGATCTCCGTCCACAATCACCACAGCTCGCAGTCCTTCGGGACCTACCGCACCGTGCTTGACGACTGACCAACAATCAACTGAAGGAGTTCCATGAAGATCGGGATCAGTTCCTACTGCTTCCATCGCAATTTCATCTCGGGGGCCATGAGCTTGGACGATCTGATTGATTGGGTCTCGGCCTCGCCTGCTGAGCACCTTGAACTGGCAGTGGTGCCCAACGCTCCGTTGGTTTCGCCAGAGATGTCTGCCGACGACATCGCATCAGTGCGCCGGCGAGCCAATGACGGCAATGTCGAGCTCTCCGGGCTTGCCGTCGGTGCAGATCTCTCGCTCGCTGACGACGGAGAACGGGAACGTGAGATTCAGCGGATCTGTCAGTACGTCGATCTGGCCGCCGAGCTCGGAATTCCCCGCCTGCGTCATGATGTCGTCCCTCATGCCGGCCACTCGGGTGATGACCTCCCCCTCTTTGAAGAGGTGCTGCCTCGTATCGTTTCCGCCTGCAAGGAGGTGACCACCTATGCCGCGGCTCGTGGCGTCGTCACCTGCCTGGAGAATCACGGACGATTTGTCCAGTCCAGTCATCGGGTGCGCCGTATCGTCCATGCTGTCGATGACCCCAACTTTGGGACGCTCCTTGACATCGGCAACTTTGTTGGAGTCGACGAGGACCCCTACGTTGGAGTCTTTGAGAACCTGCCCTATGCCGTCGGCATCCACCTGAAGGACTTCTATGTTCGGAGTGAGGATCCGGGAGGCCATTGGGGACGCACTCGCGCTGGACGCTACATTCGTGCCGCCATTTTCGGACAGGGGGACATCGACACCCGTGGGATCATTTCGCTGATCAAGGAGAGCGGATTCGACGGGTATGTGTCTCTGGAGTTCGAGGGGTGGGAGGACATCGATCGAGCGTGCAACGCCGGTCTCGAGCATGCCTTCAACCTGCTGGGGCAGGAGCCTTCGCGATGAGCAAGTCTTGGGGAGTGGGCATCATCGGCGCGGGGGCCATCGCCGAGGAACATGTCCGCGGATACCGCCGTGACGAGCGCTGCACGCTCGTCGGTGTGGCTGATCAGAACACACAGCGAGCCAGGATGAAGGCCGAACGCTGGGGGTGCCGTGGGTTCGACTCGGTCGAGGAGCTTCTGGCATCGCCGGAGGTCACGGTGGTCAGCATCTGCACCTGGAACGACAGCCATGCCGACCTGGCAGTCCACGCGCTGCGGGCTGGCAAGCATGTGCTCGTGGAGAAGCCGATGAGCCGAACCGTCGCCGAAGCAGAGGCGATGGAGACCACGGCGCACGAAACGGGCTGCGTTCTCCAGGTCGGGATGGTCCGACGGCACAGCGACAACGTGCGAGCAGCGCGCAGACTCATCGACGCTGGTTTGTTCGGGCCGGTCCACTATGCGAAGGCGACCAGTCTGCGACGAGCCGGCAATCCCGGAGGGTGGTTCGCCAATCGGAAGATCTCAGGTGGCGGGCCGTTGATGGACCTGGGCGTTCACGTGATCGACCTTGCCTGGTTCCTCATGGGCTGTCCGGCGCCGGTCTCTGTCTCGGCCCGCAGTTTTGCCCAGATCGGAGGCCGTGGAAATCTCCTCAGGAAGTCGCGGTATCGGCCTGCTGATGTCGAGCGTGAGGTCAATACCGTCGAGGATCTGGTCGCCGGAATGATCGAGTTCGACAACGACTCAGTGATGATGGTCGATTGTTCATACTCGATCCATGCCACCACGGATCGTGTCGGAGTGGAGATTTACGGTGGACGAGGTGGAGCAACGGTCGAGCCACAATTGTCTGTAGCCACAGAGATGGACGACATTGCCATCAATGTGGAACCGCAGTTCGGCATGGACAAGTTCGACCGTGAACGAGCCTTTGCTGCCGAGGTGCGACACTTTCTCGATGTCTGTGAAGAGAAGCACTCATCGATTGTTCCGCCGCGTCAAGGAGTGACGATGATGAGGATGATTGAAGCAATGTACCGATCAGCTGAGATCGGCGGAGAAGTCCGACTGGACCAGAACAAGGAGATAAAATGAATGGCATTTCGCGCAGGGTCGCGCTGGCAGGTATGGCTACGGTCGGGACAGGGATTTGCCTTGCAAGCTGCAGAACGAACCCCGATGGCAACGGAGCGAAGCCGAGTGTGACGAACGGTGGCTTCGTGCCGCCGAAGTATGTCCCCTTCGACGGGATCGTCCCTGATCTGCCGGGCACCGACGACGGTGTGTCGCCAGGGTTCTTCAACTATCCAGAGCCGGTGGCGCGGGACGGAATCCCCTTGCCTGAGACGGATACCGCAACCGGCCTCTTCCAAGGCGTTCCAGCCAGCATCGCCCCCGACCGGAACCCTGCCTACGCGTCGCTCCGTGCCTTGGCAGGGAACCGGCTTGACGGCGAGATCGTGTCCAGCAACTACTTGGACAAGTTCCAAGTGACGATCGCCAGCAACAACATCCCAGATTTCGTCCAGGTGCAGACCGTGCGCAACTTCCCCGAGTTGCTGGCCTCGAAATTCGCCGATCTCTCAGACGTGCTCGGCGGAGAAGCTGTCACGGAGTTTCCAGCACTGGCGTCGATCCCGACCGCTAGCTGGCGGATCCCGCAGATCAATGGGCGACTGTGGGGGATCCCTCAACCCCGACCACCGGCTGGCACCATCCTCAACACCAGAGGCGATCTCCTGGCGGCCAAAGGGATTGATCCCTCACCTGAACTGCGAGACGGTGAAGATTTCCTCGACCTGCTCGAGACGTTGACCGAGCGAGGGAAGAACCAGTTCGCTCTGGGGGCAGATCCGGTGCTGTGGCTGCTGCCGGGACTTCTGACCATGCTTGAAGCGCCGAACCAGTGGCAGGTCATCGATGGTCGCTTTGTCAGCCAGATCGAGGTTCCGCAGATGTCGGAGGCTCTGGAGATCGGAGCCAAGATCATCCGCGATGGTCTCATGCATCCGAACTCCTTTGCCTCAGACACGTTGAACGGCACCTGGTTCCGCAGCGGCGTCACCTCGCTCATCTTCCAGGGTTTCACGGGCTGGCAGACCTATCTCACCGAACATCCTGAGTGGAATTCCGGCTATGTGAGACTTCCGAAGTGGAACGGCGGAGGCCCAGCTCCGATTCAGAAGGGGTTGGCCGGCTACGGCGCTTTCGTGGCGATCAGGAAGCAAGAGTCAGACACGCGGCTCAAGGAGTTGCTGCGATTGGCTGATCTGCTGTCGTCGCCGTTCGGCACCGCGGAGTATCTGACTGTGAATTACGGTGCCGAGGGAGAGACCTTCTCGTGGGACGGGCCCAACCCGGTGTACCTGCCTGATCAGAAGGGAAATGTGGTGCCGGGCTGGACGTACTGTGGCGGACAGTCAAAGTCGATCCTTTTCGGGTCGGGGAATGAAGACGTGGTTCGCCGCCAGCACGAGTACCTTGCAGAAGTCATTCCCGACGGTCGGGAGAATGATTCGAGCGGGCTTCATTCAGAGACCGCGCTGTCGAAGGGCGCGTCGTGGACCGGGCGTCTCAAGGATGCGCAGCGAGCAATCCTCAGAGGTGAACAGCCAGTCTCATCGTGGGCCGAGACAGCCAAGGTATGGAAGGACGATGTCGGCGACAAGATTGCCGCTGAATACGCCGAGTCCGCGAGTATCTGAAGGCGACGGATGGAAGCACTACGGGAGTCGACGTTCGTGATCGGGTCAGACCGGTTGGCCTGGCCCTCAGGTCGGCTCGGGCCCGGATGTGTGGTGGTCGCGAATGGCCGGATCGAGCAGGTCAGGGAAGGGGAAGGATGGCGGCAATGGGCGGAGGATCGGCCCACTGTTGTCTCCTCGGGCATAGTGACCCCTGGCCTGGTCGACACCCATGTCCACGGCGGTGCCGGATGTCTGATTGCCTCGGAGGACGGCGCGGAGGGCCGACGAGCTGTGGACTTCCATCACCACCGTGGCACGACGGCTCTTTTTGCAAGTGTTGCGACGGCGGAGCCGACCAGAGTGCTCGCCCGGTTGCGGGCGGCCTCAGAGCTTTGTCGTGAAGGACTGATCGAGGGCATTCATCTCGAAGCGCTGTTTCTGTCGCAGGAGCAGCGTGGAGCCCATCCTGTCGAGCACCTGCGTGATCCAGATCCAGGGCTTCTTGAGGATCTGCTGGAAGCGGGAGGCGGCTTCATCAAGATGGTGACCCTTGCGCCTGAGCGGAGCGGAGCTCTGGACGCCATCGATCTGCTGGTGGGACGCGGTGTCCGTGTCGCGATCGGTCACACCGCAGCGGACCCATCTGTCGTTGACCAAGCCGTGGGACGAGGCGCGACCATCGCAACGCACCTCTACAACGCAATGAGGCCCATTCACCATCGTGTGCCAGGGCCGATCCCTTCCCTTCTGCTCGATCCCCAAGTGGTTGTCGAGTTGATCGCTGACGGGGTTCATCTGTCGCCCGAAGCAGTCCGGATGGCTGTGCGCGCTGTGGGAGAGAGCCGCTTCATGCTCATTACGGATGCGTCGGCAGCGGCTGGTCTTCCCGACGGCACCCACGATGTGGGGCATCGTGTTGTCGAGGTCGAGAATGGCATGGCCCGGATCGTGGTGAACGGGATGCCGGGAGCTGTCGCCGGCTCAACAGCAACCCTCTCTCTGTGTGTGGCCAACGCGATCGGGATGGGCGTTCAGCCTGAGGCTGCGATCCTGGCTGCCACTGGGACACCTGCTCGCACCCATGGCTTGGCAGACTGCGGTGCGCTGCGGGTCGGTGCCAGAGCTGACCTAGTGTTGTTCGACGACGACCTCCTGGTTGACGGAGTCATGCGGTCGGGAGTCTGGCTGAGTCGCCCCGGTCATACTGCCTCATGGTCGGCAGATGAGGGAACATGACAACACGGGACTTTACGACGACACCCCTGGGCATTGATGTCGGAGGATCTTTCATCAAGAGCGCACTGGTCGACACCGCGACAGGAACCCTACGCTCGAAGCTGGACACTCGGCCGACACCTCGCGAGTCGACACCCGAGAATCTGGCCCGCAGCATCGAGGAACTGATCCACGAACACGGGCTTGATCCGAACGCCGCCGTGGGAGTTGCATTGCCGGCCCGAGTCGAAGCTGGCCGAACGATTGCCGCTGCCAACCTCGGCGACGGTTGGTCTGACTGTGAGGCGACGAGCCTGTTCGCGGATGCCATCGGACGGCGAGTGGCTCTGTCCAATGATGCTGATGCCGCCGGCGTGGCCGAGTCGCGCTTCGGTGCGGCGCGAGGCGCGGCGGGGACAGTCATCGTGACGACGATCGGCACCGGTATCGGATCCTGTTTGCTGGTCGATGGTGTGGTGGCCAGAGGCACTGAGCTCGGGCATCTACGGTTGGGAGAGCACCTTGTCGACAGCTACGTTTCAGCTAGGGCCAAGCTTCGCGACGGGCTGTCAGATCAGGACTGGGCAACAGATCGGCTGCAACCCTTTTGCGAAGTGCTCGACCGGCTCTTCAGACCGACCATGATCGTCATTGGCGGTGGTATCACGAGTCGAGCGATCGACTTTCTCTCCCACCTGAAGCTCAGAGTACCGGTGGTGCCGTCGCGGTTGGGCAACGCTGCGGGAGTCGTCGGAGCCGCTGCTGGCCTGTTACCAGGCGCAGACCAGCAGCGGTGACTCAGACCGGCCACACTTCGCGGCGCCACGCCGCGTCCCAGAACATCCACTCATAGCGCGCGCTGGTGACGAAGGCCGCCATCGCCGCGGCCCGATCCGCCTCGCCGGCGACCGCGGCAGCCTCGTCGACCACAGCCCGCGCGCCCGCGCTCGAGGCCGCGAAGCTCGGGTCGGAGTAGGACGAGATCCAGGCACCGTACGGGTTCTGCTCCAGATCTGCGGTGGTCAGCAGATGGGCGCCGATGTGTTCGTAGATCCAGAAACAGGGCAACAGGCTCGCGGTCAGGCTCACATACGTGCCGGTCGATCCCTGCATGGCCTGGTGAGCCGTGTAGGCGGCGCAGGTCGGGCTGGGCTCGGCCCGCTTCGCTGCGGCGGCGTTGTCACCGAGGAAACCCTCGTGGAGCTTCAGCTCGACCGAGTTGGCCCGGGCCGAGGACTGGGTCCAGAACAGGATGTGCCGGGCATCGGTGGCCTGGCTGGCGGCCAGCGACAGCATCCTGCTGTAGTGGTGGAGGTAGACCGCATCCTGGGTCATGTAGTGGGCGAAGGTCTGGCTCGGCAGTGAGCCGTCGCCGACCCCGGTGACGAAGGGATGCTCCTCGATCGCGGTGACAATGGGCGCGACGGCCTGCCAGGCCTGTTCGGTGAAGCTGCTCATGCTGTCTCCTCGCTGTGGTTCCAGAGTTGGTGGAAGTGGTGGACCGGGCCCGAGCCCTTGCCGATGTCGAGGCTGTCCGATGCCCGCAGGGCCTGGGTCAGCCAGTCCTTGGCCAGACTGCAGGCCTCGGGCCAGCTGGCACCGTGGGCCCGGAACGAGGCGATCGCCGAGGACAGCGAGCATCCGGTGCCGTGGCTGTTGGTGGTCTCGACCCGAGGTGCGGACAGCTCGACCAGTCCGTCGGCATCGGCATAGATGTCGACGCTGTCGGAGCCGCTCATGTGGCCGCCCTTGAGCAGCACCCGCGGCACACCGAGCTCGATCAACCGCTGGGCATCGCCCCGCATCCCGGCGACGGTCTCGGCCGGGGGCCGGTCCAGCAGGACGGCTGCCTCGGGCAGATTCGGGGTGATCAGCGAGACCTGGCGGCACAGCCGGACCACCGCATCGGTCGCGGCCTCGTCCAACAGCCGATCGCCTGATGCGGCGACCATCACCGGGTCCAGGACCACATCGTCGGCGACTCCTTCATCGATGAACTCGGCGACCGTGTCGGCCAGCTCGGCCGTGGCCAACATGCCGATCTTGATGACATCGATCCGGACATCGTCGACCAGGGTTCGCCACTGCAGGCGGAGGAATTCCGGGTCGACGGTCTGAACCCCCCGAACGCCTTCGGTGGCCTGGGCGACCAGAGCGGTGATCACGCTGGTCGCGTACACGCCCAAGGCGCTGAAGGTCTTGAGGTCGGCCTGGATCCCGGCACCGCCACTGGGGTCGGTGCCGGCGATCGTCAGACCGACAGGGGGTGGAGTGCACCACGACATGGGGAGCGTCCCTTCGCCAGTACGAACTAGATCAGGTTCGACGGGTGTGTTCTCAGCCCATGTTCGTTCTGGGCACCCCGCGCTTGGGCCGCAGCCTAGCAGCCTGCGGCCGACGGCCGGGTCCCGGCCCGGCTGGTAGCGTCGATCATGGTCAGGAATGAAGGGGTGGCCCAGAAACTGAAGGAGAGCACAGCATGACCAGTGGACCGAGCGACACCGGAGCGGTGACCCGGGTGGAAGGGCTGGAGACCGCCGTCCTGGCGGGCGGATGCTTCTGGGGGATGGAGGACCTGATCCGTCGCCAGCCCGGTGTCCGGTCGACCCGGGTCGGGTACACCGGAGGCAGCAACGACCACGCGACCTACCGGGACCACCCCGGTCATGCCGAGGCAATCGAGATCGTCTTCGATCCGACCGAGACGAGCTACCGTGACCTCTTGGCGTTCTTCTTCCAGGTGCACGACCCGACCACCCTCAACCGGCAGGGCAATGACATGGGCACCAGCTACCGTTCGGCGATCTTCCCGCAGAGCGAAGAGCAGGAGGCCATTGCCCGCGACACGATCGCCGATGTCGATGCCTCGGGGCTCTGGCCGGGCAAGGCCGTCACCACGATCGAGCCTGCCGGCCCGTTCTGGGAGGCCGAGCCTGAACACCAGGACTATCTGATGCGCATCCCCAACGGCTACACCTGTCACTTCGTTCGTCCCGGCTGGGTGCTGCCGAAACGGGAGCGCTGAGACGTACCGACGCACCACAAAGGGGCCCGCCACAACGGCGAGCCCCTTTGTCAGTGGGTCAGGTTCAGTCGTTCAGCAGACGCTTGAACTGGGTGGCCGGCTTGAAGCCGGGAGCCGAGGTGGCGGCGATGGTGATCTCTTCGCCGGTCCGCGGGTTGCGGCCGGTGCGGGCAGCGCGCTCACGCTTCTCGAAGGTGCCGAATCCGGGAACGCTCACCTTGTCGCCCTTGGCAACAGCGTTGGCAATGGCGTCAAAAGCGGCGCCGATGGCACGCTCGGAGTCGGCCTGGGTCAGCTCGGTAGCCTTGGCGACGGCCTCGACGAGTTCCTTCTTGTTCACGATTTTCCTTACGGTCCGGTGACAGTTCTGACCAACTGTAACGCCGAGAACTGACTCTGGTGGGGATCAGGGCCGCGCTGTGTCGCCGAATTCGTCAGTTTCGGCCTCCTCTTCCTGCTCCTGGACAGGCTTGCCAGCTCCGGCGAATCGGACCGCGATGACACCGATCAAGGTGGTCAGCGGCATCGACAACACCAGACCGATCGAGCCCACCACCGTACGGATGATCTCGGCCGAGAACTCCTCCAACTGCAGCACCTGCCAGATCGGGCGCTGGTAGAGCGCCATCAGCAGCAGCGTCGACAGGGAGGCGCCGGCGGTGGCGAAGGCGATCGTGTAGACCGTCGAGGCGATGTGGTCGCGGCCGATCCGCATGGCGGAGTTGTAGAGCTTGCGTGGGTTGCGCTGTCCAGACTTCGACAGCTCCCAGACCGCTGACGCCTGCGTGATCGTCACATCGTTGAGCACACCGAGGCCGGCGACGATGATCCCGCAGATCACCACCGAGGTCAGTGTCAGATCCGGTGCAGTGGCCGCCAGGATGTAGTCGTCCTCGGCGGCGACCCCGGTCAGGTGGGCCCACTTCGTGGCGATCACCCCCAGCGTCGCCGACACGGCCAGGCCGAACAGGGTGCCCAGCAGGGCGGTCGTGGTCCGGGCGCTGAATCCGTGCGCGGTGTAGAGGACGACGAACATGATCGCCGAGCTGCCGACCAACCCCACCCAGACCGGATTGCCGCCGGCAATGAGTGCGGGGAACATGAACTGGCTGATGATCACGGCGGCGAACCCAAGGCCGACCAGCCCCATGAAGCCACGGAATCGGGCGACCGCGATGACCGCGATGGAGAAGACGACGAGGAAGACAGTCAGCGCGGTGCCGCGTTCGAAGTCGGCAAACTGGTAGATGCCGGGCCCCTCGGGCATGGGGGTGCGGTACATCTTGATCTTGGTGCCCTCGGAAACACCGGAGGCATACTGCGCGGCATTGAGGATGACCTCGGTGGTCTGGCCCTCCTCGGGGCCTTCGTCGATCCGGACCTGGGCCGTGGCGCAGGTTGAGTCCGAGCCGGGGGTCCAGCCCTGCATCCCCTCGCAGGACATCTCGGTGACCTCGGTGATGGTGCCGGTGGGCATCGATGATCCGGCGATCGCGAAGCCGCCGCTCTCGGAGTTGATGTGGTCGGAGACGTCGCCTGGCCAC
>CAMDZW010000031.1 GCA_945911015.1 uncultured Propionibacteriaceae bacterium | reverse complement strand
TCCATGTCCATGTCGTCGCTGGGGCAGCCGACACCGTCGATGTCGAAGTCGTTCGCGGCCCGCACCTCGCCGTACAAGGTGGAGTCGACCGGCTTGAGGACCAACTTGATCCCGACCTCAGCCAGATTCTGCGCCACCATCTGGAAAGCAGCCGCCAGCGGAACTTCCTTGTCCGACTCGACAAAGATGAGCACCGGCTCGAACGGGCTCCCGTCGGGCCGAGTGCGCCACTGGCCGCTCTTGGTCATGCCGATCTCGTCGAGCAGTTTGTTGGCCTCATCGACGTCGTGCTCGATGAAGGTCATGCCGCCTCCGCCCTCGACCTCGAACTCGCTGCCCTCACTGTCCAGCGGGTGCCGGATGAGGCCGATGCCGCTCATCAGGGCGTTGTTGATGTCGTCGCGGTTGATGGCGTGGGAGACCGCGGCGCGGAACCGGACGTCGGCGAAGATCTCGCGCATGCCCTCGTCCTTGTGCGACAGGTTCGGACACAGCGACGCGGTGCCGGAGAAGTTCGCCCAACGCCGTACCGAATAGCCCCGCGCATCAGCATTCTCCAGCAGAACTTGCGATGACCCGAAGGCCAGACCGTTGCCGAGGAAGTCGATCTCGCCGTTGGCGGCGCGCAGGTCGAGGGCCTCCTGGCCGAGGATCTGCACCGAGATCTCGTCGATGTAGGGGAGCTGGCGCCCGTCGGGATCGGTCTTGAAATAGAACGGATTCCTCTCCATCGTGGCAGTGCCACTGGCCGCCGACGGGGTCACGACCCGGAAGGCACCCATCACCGGCAGATCCGGGTTCGTCCACGGGTTCAACCGGTCATGGAAGTGGAGATCCCACGAGTCGAACCCAGCCTTCTTGGCTGCCGCCTCAACCTCGTCCTTGTCGGCATGGTCGGGATGGAACTGCCCCAGATAGTGAGCCGGCTTCATGAACTGGTATCCAATGCCGGGGTGCGCCATGTACTTGGCCCACAGCGGCGTCGGTGTCCCGAAGGTCACCGTGAAGGTGAGGTCGTCGACCCAGTCGAGAGTCGGCCGGTTCTGGTCGGCGTCGGAGAAGTAGTAGGGCGCGCTCGGCACGAGCGTCGTGTTGCTGAAGAAGTCGTTGAAGGTGAACTCGATGTCGTCCTTGGTGAACGGCTCGCCGTCGGACCACTTCAGGCCCTCACGGATCTTGACCGTGTAGACCCGGTTCTCGTCGTCAACCTCGAAGGACTCGGCGACCGACGGCGACCGGGTCTCCTGGTCCACGTTCCACTCCAGGAACCCGGCATGGGCAAAGGTCGACAACGGCGTCACATTGTCGGTCAAGGACGCCGAGCGGAGGGTGCCGCCGTACTGGCCGACCGTGTCGATCGGCTGGACCACCATCGGGGTCTTGGGCAGCCGCTCCTCCAGTGGCGGCAGGTCACCGGACTCGACCAGCTTGGTCAGCATCGGGGACTCCTTGGTCGCCGCACCCTCCGAGCCACCACCGGGGGACTCGAACGGATTCGGCGCCTCCTCCCCCGAGCAACCCACCAACCCCAGCGCCGAGCCTGCCGCCAGACTGCCGAGCAGACCACGCCGACTCATCACACCCATCTCCATGTTCTCCACCTCTCGTCACGACCGAGGACCATCCCCCGGCTCTGCCCTGCGGGTTTCGGCCATGCCACAAACCCGATTTGTGTGAGCCCCACCAGTAGACCATCCGATGTGCAGTATGTAACATGCCACGCATCGATCGTTGTTGATCTGAGATCTTGCCGGTCAACGACCCACCCCGAGAAAGGCCCAATGATGCGTAGACGACTCTCTTGGCTCATGGCGTCGGCCATGGCAGCCGCCATGGCCCTGAGCCCAGTAGCTACCCCCTCGGCAACGGCCGCAGCCACCGACGATGCCTTGGCAGTGCGGCTCGCCAACCGGCTGACCGGCGAGGACATCGCGGTGAGCGATGCCCGCTACACCGGATCAACCGATGCGGTCAGTCGCTTTGGGGTGGACGATGGCCTCAGCCTTGCCGAAGGTGTGACCCTGTCGACCGGCAACACCGGAACCTCCGCCTTGCGGGAGGACGGCGATGCCGATCTCACCGCTCTGTTGCAGGAAGCGAAACTCGGCCGGACCACCAGAGATGCAGCCGTCCTCGAGTTCTGGATGACCCCGACCACCGAACAGGTGAACTTCAACTTCGTCTTCACCACTGAAGAGGGTGCCGACGGACACACCGCCCAACCCGATGTCTTCGGCCTGTGGGTCGACGGGACCAACATCGCCCTCACACCCGACGGAGAACCGATCACCGCAGTCACCCTCAACGGCCAGGAACAGTTCGCCGCCACCACGACCGTCACTGTCGGCACACCAGTGCAGGTGAAGCTCGCCATCGCCGACGCCACCCACGCCACAGGCACCAGCACCGTCCATGTCGAGGGCGCCAACCGCCGCCCCATCCCTGGTGGCACCGTGCTGGCCAGTGACGACTTCGAAAGCGGACTCGACCAGTGGACAGTCCAACGTCGCGCGTACGACACCGACCTCGATGGTGACAACACCGTGCTCACCACTGATCCGGCCGGCACCGGCATGCAGCGCGCCACCATCGGTGATGCCACCTGGACCGACTACTCGATGAGTGCCCGGGTACGCGCCAACGACTTCCCCGCCAGCGGCAGCTGGGTGAGCCTGATCGCCCGGTACCACGACAACGCCAACTACTACCAGGTCCAGCTGATGGGCCATGGAGACGACACCAGCGTCACGATCCGGCGGGTGGTGGACAGTGCGTATGCCACCGTCGCGCAGCGGCACGACTGGGCCGCCCCGACCGGCGAGTGGCTCGATGTCGAGCTCGTCGCCAGCGGCGCTCAACTCGAGTTCTGGGTGAACGGTGAGCTGATCCTCGAAGGTCAGGACCACAGTTTCACCAACGGTCCGGCCGGTTTCCAGTCCGACCTCGGTTCAGACGTCCAGTTCGATGACGTGGTCGTGCGGGAGATCACCAACCCGGCCGTGACCGGCCTTCCAGTGGGTGGCGAGTCCGGTGACCACTGGGTCTCGCCAGACGGCGACGATGACAATCCCGGCACCGAGGACGCCCCCTGGCGCACGATGGCCCACGCAGCGGACGTCGCCCAGGCCGGCAGCACGGTGACCTTTGCTGACGGCACCTACGACGAAACCAGGCACACCGACTTCACCTACAGCGGCACAGAGAACGCTCGCATCGTGTTCCGGTCGGAGAACCCTCGCGGCGCAAAGATCGTGTACCACGGCCTACCGATCAACAAGCTGAGCATCATCGACCGCACCCACATCACTATCCAGGGCTTCGAGCTGACCCAGGACGAATGGGGCACCAAGACAACCGACATCATCGTCGAGGTCCGTGTCGGCGCCGATCACGTCGAGATCCTCGACAACCATATCCACGGGGCATTCGAAGAGGGTGTCAAGGGCTATCTGGTGAGTGATCTGCTTGTCCGTGGCAATCTGATCGAGGACTTTGGCGGCAGCGGCATCGACTTCGTCAACGTCCACGACACAACAGTGGCCAACAACCACGTCCGCGATGTCGACAATCTCGCCATCCTGGCCAAGGGTGGATCAACCAACATCGTCGTACGGGACAACCTCGTTCAGGCGTTGAACAAGCCGCTGCGCACCGGCGGGATCTTCCTTGGCGGGATCACCGGAGCCGCCTTCACTCTGGATCCCTCGGTGAACGGTTACGAGGCCTACAACATGGTGGTGTTCAACAACGTGGTGCAGGGCACCATGATCGACGGCGCCTACACGATCCCCAACGGGATCGCGTTCTGGGGCGCCCGAGACAGCGCGGCCTACTACAACATCGTGATCAACACGACCAAGGCGATCAACATCCAACCGGGCGGGCATCTGCCGTCCGGCTGGGAGTGGGAACCGATCAATGTCAACATCGAGACCACGCACAACATCATCGACACCACCACGCGGGGCCACGCGTTCACCAGCCCGCAGCGACCGGTCAATTTCACCTTCGACCGCAACGTCTACCACGACGTCGTTGGCGATCTGCCCACCGAGGAGCACGGGGTGTATGCGGATCCGGAGTTCGTCGACCCAGGGCTCGACTGGCACCTCTCGACAACCAGCCCGGGCCGCAACATCGGCGGTTGCACCGTGTCGTTCAGCCTGTTGGGCGGCGGCACCGTGAGCCTGCTGACCGACCATGAGGGCAACCTGCGCACCGCCGACAACTGTTCGGCCGGCATCTACCGCTGACCCGGATGCGATAGTGGGGCATGACCACCCCCACTCGGTTCGTCGTCGGCGGCGCCGGCTACCGCGCACGCTATTTCTGGGACCTGGCCACGGCCATCCCGGGCCTGGAGTGTGCGGGCGTCATCGCCCGCACACCCCGGGATCTCCCGGTCCCCCGGTACGCGAGCCTCGCTGAGGCGGTCGCCGAGGTGAAACCGGACTTCGTCATCACCTCGGTGCCGCGCGCGGTGACTCCGGACTTCATCATCGAGGCGGTCGAGCGTGGCATCCCGGTGCTGGCCGAGACTCCACCGGCTGCCGATGTGGCATCGATGGTCGAGCTGTGGCAGGCCGTAGGTGATTCCGGCCTGGTGCAGGTCGCCGAGCAGTATCCGCTGCTGCCCTCCCATGCGGCCCGATTGACGATCGCCCGCAGCGGCGTCATCGGCGACATCACCCAGGTGCACATCTCGTCCACTCAGACCTACCATGCGGTCGCGCTGATGCGGGCTTTCCTCGGGGTCGGCCGGGTGCCGGTGTCGGTCACGGCCCGCGCCTTCACCGCTCCCCTGCTAGCCCCCCTCTCACGGGCGCGTTGGACCGGAGACCGTGATCCCACGCCGATCCGGGACACGATTGCGTTGCTCGACTTCGGCGACGGACGCTCCGGACTGTACGACTTCACCGACGGCCAGACCCGCAATCCGCTGCGTCGCCGCCGCACCCTGGTGCGCGGCTCTCTGGGCGAGATCGACACCGACACCGTGGTCCGTTGGACCGGGCCGGAGACGGTGATCACCACGCCGATCCAGCGCCGGCAGACCGGACATGACCTCGATCTCGACGGGTACGACACCGACCACCTCACGCTGGGCGACGATGTCGTCTACCGCAACGCATTCTTCGATGCCCGGTGGAACGACGACGAGATCGCCATCGCGACGATCATGACCCAGATGGCGGCCTGGGTGCGTGAAGAGAGCCCCGAGCCCTATCCCCTCGCCGACGGCTGTTACGACCACCAGGTCGGTCTGGCCTTCGACGCCGCCGCTGCCGTCGACGGTCCGGTCACGATCACCGATGCACCTTGGTTCGACTGACCAGGTCAGGAATGGTGGGACCAGCTCCCGCGGACGAACCGCGCCACCGTACGAGTGACGTTGTGCGTGTCGAACTGGGACTGGAGCTGTGCTGGGGCGGTGTCGGCGTACGAGGCAAAGTGGGCAAGAGCTGTCTCGGGGTCGTGGCCGGTGGCGACCGCCTCGAAACAGTCGGCCATTCGCAGCCAGAGCTCGTCGTGGAAGGCCAGTGCGATCCAGGCACCGGGCCTCAGCCCGGCTGGCTCACCGGCATCGAGAAAGTCACGCAGCTCGGTGCGGAGCGCGGCGGCCAGACCCGGTGAAGCGGCGACCGTTTCGGGATGGCGCTGATTGAGCCCGACAGCTTCGACGATCTCGCTGAGGCGTTCCAGGTGGGCGACCACAACCGGCGCTGCCTCGCCGTACTCATGGGCATGGTGGTCGGCGCGGAAGGTGTCGACATCGGTGTCGGCGTCCCACAGCAGCTGAGCCATCAACGCGACCGCCATGCCGTCGGGCAAGAAGGTCCGCTGGCTCTGGCAGCTGACCAGACCGTTCAGGCCGAGGGCGCGGCTGTGGCGCAGGTCGTCGGCGATGATCCGGGCCAGCCGAGTCATCCCAGGATCCATCGTGTACTGCCACATGAAGTGGTAGTCGAAGTTGAACGAGTCGGAGTCAAGGTACTCGCGCCAGTCCCGCAGCGACGACAACAGTTCGTCGAACTCCACCCGCGGGGAACTGTTGCCCGGGTAGGGCGACATCGGCCGGTTCGTCGGTGCGGCTGGCAATGACTCCCGGTAGTCCCGGGTGATGGGAGCGAACATGAAGATCATCCGATCCGGATTGATGATCCCACCCTCGCGGGGTGCCCACAGCAGCTGGTGGTAGGCCAGCACCGCCAGCCGGGTCGGCAACTGTTCGGTGGTGAGCGCCGCATCGATCTCGTTGAGCAGGTCGACGTACCAGTCGGATGGCCGACGGGGCGCGCAGTTCTGGCACTCGCAGTGGTTGTTGTTGCCGTCAGACAACCAGATGTGCAGAATGTCGACTTCGCTGTGGGTACGGGCATAACTCACCACAGCATCGGTGAAACGCTGTCGAGCCTTCGGGTCGGAGTAGCACAACTCGGTATTGGTCGGGATTCCTCCCCAGAGCTCGCGGACGCCGTTGACCTCGGCGATCGGAGCCGACGACTCCTGACCGTCCAGCGATGCGGTGTCCCACCCGGTGCTCTCCAATCCGATCGCTGCCGTGGTCCATCCGTGCCCGACCCCGTGGAAGACGAGGCCGCGTTCCTGGGCGGCGGCGACAATGCGGTCCCGCGCCCGCCGGGCAGCAGACTCGGACAGCTCGCCGTACCAGTTGCGCAGGAAGGGCCCACCGTCGATGAACTGGACGAAGTAGGTGTTCATGCCGACCTTCGGCAGCCACTCGACCAGGTCGATCACCTCAGTGAGGCTGACCGAACCCTCGATGCAGATACCGCGGTGGCGCAGGCTGGCACGTTCGGTCAACTTCACTGTGGTGGCAGAGAAATTGTCCGCTGTGAGGGTGGGACGGTGCTCACCGTCAACGCCGGGCCGCAGCCACCGCCAGCCGAGCTCCCGCAGATAGCGGTAAACCGCGATCAACAGGCTGCGTGGGTTACGACCGACAATCCTGCCGACCCCGCCGGTGGTGTCGATGGCGATGGCATCATCGCGCTCCGGGGTGTCCAAGGGGAACGCGTCACCGGCGGCGAGTCGGCCGACGTCGGGGTCGACGGTGAGGCTGAGCGCAGCCCCACGCGTGCCCGGCGGTACGACAACCACGGTCGCGCCGGTCAATCGGCGCAGGTGGTCGCGCAGTTCCCGTACGGCGAAATGGGCGACCTGTTCGGTCTCGAGTTCGGCGGCGATGCTGATGCGGATGACGCTGTCGGTGGCATTCACCCGGCCGAGGCTACGGTTGTCAGATCGACCTGACAAGCTTGACGCATGTCCGAACGCCCCGATGTGCCTGCTGCGATGATCCGCCGGTTGGCCGCCATTCTTGACCGGTTTCCCGACTGCCGCATCGAGGATGCTTGGACCGGCGTCCGGTGGCGGGTCGGACAGGCAACGGTGGCCCATGTCTTCGGTGGCGAGGACCAGCTCTACCGGGTGACCTTCCGCGCGGATCCCGACGAGGTGGCTGCCTTCGAACACCTCGGTCATCCGTACTTCTCGCTCGGTTGGACCGGCAACGGCGCCGGGATGATCCTTGACGACAACACCGACTGGACCGAGCTCGCCGAGCTGCTCACCGACTCGTACTGCATCCAAGCCCCGGCCCGGCTCGCCAGCCAGGTCGCTCGGCCCGGAGACTGATCAGACGGTGACCGACCAGTCCCCGATCCGGACCCTCACCTCATCGCCGGCCACCACCACGTCCGCGTCTGCATCACCGGGCACCAACAGCGTGGCGATCAGGTGGTCCTGGCCGAGAGCCTTCGGCCCGCACCAGCGGATCACGGTCGCATCGTCACCCGGCGTCGTCGGCACGGTCGGCGCCAGGGACAGCCCGAAGTCACCCTCGGCATCGGTCCGCGCCGCGTGCACCACCGTCAACGACTCCTGCCTGCCGCGGACCAGTGCTCGTGCGCCGTCCACCGTGACCGCACCACCACTGTGCAGGCGGGTCTCGACCCGACCACGCTGGGCGAGCCTGATCCGGTCGACGACCAGCACGCTCGATCCGAGATGGATGAAGGTTCGGACGGCTTCTTCGGCGAGCGGGTCGTTGTTGCGGGCGACTCCGAAGGCGGTACTCGCATCCAGCCTGATCGCCGGGAATCCCTGCACCTCAAGCGATTCCGGGATGACCTGCTGTCCGTTGCCGATGCCGACACCGTCGATGAGTGGGACGTTCTTGCTCTGCGGGCCCATCTCGAACAGTTCCTCACGGCGGGGACCGAAGGTGGTGTCGAGGTATTCGTGGGGGGTGATGTTCTCGATGAGCTTCTCCCGCCCCACAACGGCATGGAAGCTCAACAGGTCCCGATGACCGTGGGGCACCCCTGATCGCCCTCCGCGGATGGTCAGGCACAAGCTCGGATCAGGCCATCGGTCGGCCAGTCTCACCCACCCCAGCCCCTCGTAGGACCGTACGGGATCAGCGGCAGAGGCTGGTGTGCCGGGCGCAGCCACGCGATCAACGTCCACCCCCAGCAACAGGGCTTCGGCGGCGTGGGGGCGCCTGCTCGGTGCCGTGAGAGCTCCGGCAGCGACCAGCGGGGCCATCATCTGCAGGGCCTGTTTGCGGCCAAGTTCTTCGGCCACGTGGACGTGGATCGCGGACAGGGCGAAGGCGTTGGCGTCTCCGAAACTGCAGGGATTGCCGTACACAAAGAAATCCAACGGGAAGTCGATGGTCTTCCCGGTCGCCTCGGCACGTAACAGTGGATGGGGGCGGCCGGTCGCCCGCTCGTGGCTGCGCAGATAGCGGAAGGCATAGATCATGCCGAACGCCCAGTAGCCGATCCCTTCGGGCCAGCCTCCGTCGGTGCGTTCCAGAGCAGTGAAGAACGGGACGAACGATTCCTCGACGATCGTCAGCACCCGCGCCGACAGGTCAACTTCCTCGGCCATGGCCAGGGCCAGCATCCCGGCGCCAGCCGTGCACACGGTGTTCCAGTTGGAGTCATCCTTGCCCAGCCACCATGCCTCGCCCCGGTCGACGACCTCCACGAAGGGCTGCAGGGCCCGGTCCCGGGCGAGATCGACCATGAAGGCCCGTTCCTGCGCGGTGAGGTCGTCGTGGAGCAGGTCATAGGCGGTCGCCAGGGTGACGCTGTTCTTGCCGTAGCTGAGGTCAAAGGTCGCCTGCGGCCGGGGATCGGACTCTCGCCACGCGATCCATGACCAGTACTCCCAGCGGGCCATCGCCTCGATGTGGGCCACCACGGCATCTCGGAACTGCCGGTCCCGGGTGATCAGCCAGGCCGCCAGCAGCGTCACCACCCGCTGGTGCAGGTGCCGGGCCCGTTCGAGATGACCGTTGTGCATCGCCGGGACGTCGTCCACTCCGGCCAGATCGCACCATCGGCCCGCATCGGCCAGCACCTGTTCCACGAGCTGCTCCCCGACCGGGCCGGCCGGAGGGGCGACAGTGCCGGGAAAGTACAACCGAGGATGCGAGGCAAGCATCCCGGTAGCCTAGCCCGGCTCCGGCGGCAGGACGTGGCCACCCGTTGATAGGTTCGTCTCCGTGAAGAAGGCCCTCTCCCGTCACCGCACCTGGCGTAACCCCTACCCATGGATCGTTGCCGGACTGTGGGTGTTCGGCCTGTTGCTGACAGTTCCTGCTCCACTGGCCAATGACATCCGGTACGAGGCAGGCACCCACTTCACCTCGATGTATCCGGTCGCCGAGACCTTCAGCCACCGGCCCCTGTTCCACCGTTTCTTCACCGAGCTGTTCTTCGATCCGGCGTGGCTGCTGTCCGGTGAGGACCGGGTCATCTTCGAGATGATCGTCCGAGTCCAGGCGCTGGTGCTGAGCACGCTCGCCTGCATCCCACTGTGGACCGGATTGCGGCGCCGGATCCCCCGGCTGGCCTCACCGATCAGTGTTGCCACCCTTGCCGGGCTGGTGCTGTGCAGCACCGGTGTGGGATGGGAGCCGGACTGGTTGGCGGTGGTGATCACCGTGGCCGGTGTGGGGCTCGCCTTCCACCGACGACCATTCGGTCCGATTGTGGCCGGGGTCCTGCTCGCGGCCGCTGCGGTGGTGAAGTTCCTCACCCTGCCGGTGGCACTGATCGGCCTGCTGGCGATCCTGATGATGGACCAACCAGGCACCTGGGAATCTCCTGCGGTGAAGGTGTTTCGGCAGTTCCGAACTCTTCCCGTACGGCATCCACGCTTCCTGACCGCGCTGGTGTCGGCGACCGTGACCGGCATCATCTGGCTGATCCTGATGGCCACCGTCTGGCCGTGGGAGATGCGATGGATGTTGGACGCCTCGCAGATGCAGCCGCGTCGGCCGCTGGGCGACAACATCGGGTTGACCTTTGAGCTGCTCGGCAATGCGATGGTGATGTGGCCAGCAGTCGCGCTCATCCCGGCCGCGCTGGTCCGCGCCACACGTACCGAGAAGATCGTGGTGTGGTCGGCGCTGGTGCTGGCCTGGATCCCGGTGCCAGCCCAGCAGCAGTACTTCCCTTACCACATGGCAGCCTTCCCGGTCATTGCCTCGATCGCCCTGGTGATGGGCGTGCGCCGTGGCGGCATGTGGCTGGCCGGATGTGCTGGGGTGTCCGCGCTCGCGTCGGTGGTCGTACTGACCATGATCGAACCGGACACTCGAGTCGCCTGGGTGTGGCCGCTGATTGCAGCCTGGGTGATCTTTGCCGGGGTCGCGACCTGGGTGCAACGGCGCCGCATCCATGCCTTCCCCGCAGTACGGACCCGTCGGCTGTCGGCTCTGGCCGCCGCCATGGCCGTGCTGACCCTGGTGCCAGTCTCCCTGCCGGCGGCGAACTGGTCGATGAGCATGAACCCGTCCCGTTACTTCTCGACCAACTTCTCCCTCGACGAGAACGTCGCCCTGTTCAAGTCAGGCCAGGACATCCGCGACATCATCGGACCCGACACCCCGGTGCTCTACCTCGCCTTCGGTGACCAAGTCTTCGCGGTCGGCAATCCGACGTACTGCAAGTACCCGACGAATGTGTTCACCCAGCGCGGTGAGTGGGAGAAGCCGATCCTGACGACCCGGACCTACGCCGACAACTTGGCCTGTCTGGATGATCCCCGCAACAAGTATCTGGTGTGGGACCAGAGTTTCGTCACCTATGAACGGCAGCCGCCCGAGGTGATCGAACGGATCGAACGCAACTTCGACTGCACCGACGCCGTGACCTACAACGTGCTGACGCTGTGCCCCCGCCGCTGATCGTGTGCCCCCGCTGCTGTCGCTGGCCTGGTTGCCGCTGAGTTGGTGCCGCTGTCGCTGAGCTGGTGCGTCGGCCCTCGGCAGGTTGATTCACGAACAACGCGATGACCAGCCAGAATCGGACATCTGACAACGCGGATGTCCGAAAATGGCTACATGCCAGCGATGTCAGGAATTGAATCCGTTGAGGGTGGACCGACTGTCGACGGATCTGACCCGCTCACTACTGGCCGCTCGGCGTCCCAGGAGCGCCGTAGCCTTCCGGCGCAGACCCGTACCACGACATCGGCGCCTCGGCTGCCCGTGCGGTGCGGCAGAGCACCGCAATCGCCACCCCACACATGACGAAGGCACCGCTACTGCCCAAGGTGACGAAGGCGGAGGTCAGTTGATGTGGCACACCGATGCTGACGATGGTCCTGGGCGAGGTCGCGAACAGACCGCACACGAGCATCGTCGCCGCGAGGACGAGCCCGCCGGTCCGAGCTCCACGCATCACGGCGAAGCACACCGCAACACCAGCGGCGCAGAGGAGGGAGATCAAGGCTGGACCTGGCGAGGACTGCATGAACATGAAGATCTGCACGTACGCCTGCCCGCTCGCCAACAGGACACCGACGCCCAGAGCAGCCGCAATCGCGCCGAACACGATGGCCCGGCCCGACGATGAGTGGCCGGCAGCCGGCTGCCGACGGGGCTGCAGGGCAATGCCCAGGCCGATCATCACTGCACCGAGGATCAGGCCTGTGCCGCTTGCGGTGAACATCATCAGACCGTCCGACAGCTCTTGGCTGATCCGACGCATTCTCCCGGCCAGCTCGAACATCGGGTTGACCGTGCCGCTGATCCTTACCGGGGCGAGAATCATCACGGCCGCCGCGACGACATGAATCACCCCGACCACAATCAGGCCGGCCGCGGAGTGTTTGGTCGCGGTCCCCGCCAGTCCGACGATCGCTGCGGCGACGACACCGATGAGCAGGATGCCGAGCCAGGAGGCGGTGATCTCACCGGAGCCACCGTGGATCCTGATCGCCTTTCCGGTCGCCCAGCACCAGGCGGCGATGCCGACGAGTTGGAAGAGGATGGTCTGTCCGACGGCTACAACCGGTTTGGTTCCCATGGTCGGTCCCTTCGTGGAGAGGTCAGGGGTGAACCCAGTCAACCATCATCGGGTCCCACCGGACCGACAAGCCGCCGCCACACCTGCCCGGGCACCAACTCCACGAACCGGGAGGCCTGGGCAATCGCCGCCAGCTGGTCCAGCCAGGCGGCAAACCGCATCTGATCAGTGACCGGCGGCCCCGACAACGCAATCAGGGCATCTCGGTCGATGCTGAGGTCGATCACCCCTGCCCCGGCCATCGCCAGCGGCGGCAACAGGGGGGTCAATCAGCGGCAGCACGGTGGCGGCGAACCGTTCGCCGTCGCCACGCACGACCAACCCGGCCGGACCGGGCAGATCACGGCCACGTACCCCCGTACGCACCTGTCCGGTGCCCAGCCACAACCACGGCAGCGGCCGCGGCAGGTCAATGCCAACCACGTCGTCCTCGGTGGCGTTGTACCAGCCCAACCAGGCGTTCTGGCCCCGCGGCCGGGCGTACGACAGCGACGACAGCCTCCGGTGGAAGCCGACCCCGAAAGGGGGCACGCTGAACTGCTCGATCCGACGGGTGAACTCCGGTGTCGCCTCGAACTCCGCGATGCCGAGCGCGTGCTTCGCCTGACTCTCGAGCTTCTGTTTGCGGGCCAACTTCTTCAACGAGACCACAGCCCACACCACGGCCCCGATGACGCACAAGCCGAGCACGATGATCGTCACAGACCCACCTCCTCGAGGAATAATGACATGAGTAGGGTCCGTCCCTGGTGGAAAGATGACCGAGCCGAGAGTTGGCAGGTTTCAAAAGGGCTTACGATGGGAAGGCTGCCATGACGAACCCACACACTTCCGCCCGCACCACCCCGCGGCCTCGACCGGATCGAACGGCCGTGCTCCTCCCCGGTCTGAAACGTCTGCTGATCGGGTCCTGGGAGCACAAGGGGTGGTTCAGCCTTGCCGTGGTCGGGGCCATGCTCTTCTCCGTGCTCCAGATCGCGACCTCGACCGTGATCGGTGATGTCACCGAGGACGTGGTCGTCCCCTCCTTCGCAGCCGGCGAACCACTTCGTGCCGCACTGGCCTCCGGTGTCCTGCTGATCATCGGCATTGCCGTCCTGCGGGCCGTCACGGTCGCGATGCGCCGCGCCCTCGCCGCAGCCACCCAGTACTCCCTGTTCCAGACCTACCGCAACCGGCTGGTCGACGTCTACGCCCGCGTCCCGTTGTTGTGGCACCGGCGCCAGTCGACCGGCACCCTGCTCAGCTCGATGTACTCCGATGTCGAGGCGACCTTCTTCGCCATGGCACCGTTCCCCTTCGCCCTCGCCACGATCTTCATGATCGTCTACGCCACCGTCGTGGTGGCCCAGATCGATGCCGTGCTCCTGCTCGTCATGGTCGGCGTCATCGGTCTGCTGATCGTGATGAACATCGCCTTCCAGCGGTTCGCTGCACCGATCGCGATCGAGTCGCAGCGGCTGCGCGCCGAAGTGTCCGAGATCGCCCACGAATCCTTCGACGGGGCCCATGTCGTCAAGTCGTTGGGCCGCGAGGACACTGAGGACGTCCGGTTCAACCGGAGCGCTGATGCGCTGCGCGACAACGGAGTGCGCTTCGGCTATGTCCGCGGCTGGTTCGATCCGATGATCGATGCACTTCCCAACATCGGCATCCTCGTGGTCGCCGCACTCGGCGCCTGGCGGATCTCCCACGGTCACCTCACCACCGGCAACCTGGTCGAGGTCGCGTACCTGTTCACCTTGATGTCGCTGCCGATCCGCTCATTCGGCTGGGTGCTGGGCGACCTGTCCCGCACGGTCGTCGGTGGCGCCCGCGTGGAGAAGATCCTGACCGTCACCGACACCCAGACCTATGGGGCGCAGACACTCCCACCCGGGCCGGGAGTGCTGTCCTTCGAGCAGGTCGACTTCGAGTACCACGACGATCCGGCCACCCTGGTCGGCGGCGACGAGGACACCCACCCCCGCCGGGTCCACGCCGTCCACGAGGTCTCGTTCATCGCCGACCCGCAGGCCGGGCGCCGCACCCTTGCGGTGGTCGGACCGACCGGTAGCGGCAAGTCCACCATCGCGATGCTCGCGGCCCGCCTGGTCGACCCCTCGGGTGGCCGGGTCTGCCTGGACGGTGTCGACCTGACCGATCTCTCCGCCGCGGCCCTGACCGCCGATGTCGCCCTGGTCCTGCAGCAAGCCTTCATCTTCGACGACACCGTACGGGACAACGTCACCCTGGGTGAGGACATCGACGAGGCCACCCTCTGGTGGGCGCTCGAGACCGCCCAGGCGGCCTCCTTCGTCCGGTCACTGCCGGACGGACTCGACACCGAGCTGGGTGAGCGAGGTGGCTCACTGTCGGGTGGTCAGCGACAGCGGATCGCCCTGGCCCGGGCACTGGCACGTCGGCCCAAGCTGCTGATCCTTGACGACGCCACCAGCGCGTGCGACCCGAGTGTGGAGTTGGCGATCCTGGACGGCATCCGCCGCGAGATGACCGATTCGACCTTGCTGGTGATCGCCTACCGCAAGTCGACGATCTCACTGGCCGACGAAGTGCTCTTCGTCGACGACGGCCGGATCGTGGCCCAGGGCCCGCACGAGGAGCTGCACGGATCGGTCGCCTCCTACCGGGCTCTGGTCGACGCCTATGAAGAAGCGGCGATCTCCGATGCGTTACTCGAAGGGCAGGCGGCCGAAGCCCTGGACGTGGAGGAGGCACGGTGAGCACCACGGCGCCGGAGAAGAGTTCGTCCCGGATCGGCGGTGAGGAGTCCAACGACGAAGGAACCCTGGCCACCGTACGGCGTGGTCTGGCCCTGACCCCGGCCGCACTGAAGGGGATCTGGATCACCCTTGCCCTGGCCGCTCTGGCCACCGTGGGCAAGGTGGTCGTCCCGGTCGCCGTGCAGAACGTCCTCGACCGGGGGATCATCGCCCCCGAGGTGCCCGATGTCAGCTTCGTGGTGAAGGCCTGCATCATCGCCGGGGCCGTGCTGGTGCTGACCGCCTCGTGCAACGTCTTGATGAACCGTCGGCTGTTCCGGATGGCCGAGACTGCCCTGGTCACTCTGCGCAAGCGGGCCTTCCGCCACATCCATGACCTGTCGCTGCTCACCCAGGGCACCGAACAGCGTGGCGCACTGGTGTCGCGGGTCACCAGCGATGTCGACACGGTCAGCCAGTTCATGTCCTTCGGCGGAATCATGCTGGTGGTGATGAGCCTGCAGGTCGTCATCGCCACGGTCGTCATGGTCATCTACTCGCCACTGCTCGCCCTGACCGTATGGATCTGCTACATCCCGGTCCTGCTGCTGATGACGATGGTGCAGCGTCTGATCCGGGCCCGTTACCAACGGGTGCGGACCATGGTCGGCCGCCTCCTCGGTGGAGTCTCGGAATCCCTCGTCGGTGCCGCCACCCTGCGGGCGTACGGGATCACCGGCGCCAACCGGGACCGCAACCGCCAGCACATCAAGAATGTCCGCGACGCCCAGTTCCGGGTGTTGAAGCCACAGTCGCTGTCGTTCATGCTGTCCGAGACCGCCGACGGTGTCGCGACCGCCGTGGTGATCGTGGTCGGCGTGTTCCTCGGGACCGGCGCCCTTGGCATCGACGTCAACCTGACCGCCGGTCAGCTCGTGGCCTTCATCTTCTTGGTGTCGTTGTTCTCCCAGCCGGTGCGGATGGGCATCGAAATGCTGACCGAGGCCCAGAACGCGGTCGCCGGCTGGCGCCGTGTGCTCGGCATCCTCGACACCCCGGCCGATGTCACCGATCCCGGTGGCGCGATCGACCCCAAGACCGGCGAACGTCTCGACCCGGAGCCGGATGCGGTGACCCTGCCGGAGGGGCCGCTCAATGTGTCGGTCCATGACCTGCGGTATTCCTACCCCGACGGTCCGGAAGTCCTGCACGGGTTGACCATCGAGATTCCGGCCACCAGCCACATCGCGATCGTCGGCGAAACCGGAAGCGGCAAGACGACCCTGGCAAAACTGGTCACCCGGATGATGGACCCGGTCAGCGGCTCGGTGTTGATCGGTGGCCAGCGGCTGGATCGGATCACCTTCGACAGTCTGCGCCTACGGGTCGTCATGGTGCCTCAGGAAGGGTTCCTCTTCGACACCACCATCGCCGGGAACCTGCTGTACGGCAAGCCTTCCGCGACCGAGGACGAGATGCGGAACGCCATGGTCGAGCTCGGTCTGGGCGACTGGCTGGACCGTCTCGAACGCGGCTTGGCCACACCGGTCGGCCAGCGTGGTGAATCCCTCAGCGCCGGCGAAAGGCAGCTGGTCTCACTGGCCCGTGCCTATCTGGCCGATCCGGATGTGATCGTGCTCGACGAGGCCACCAGTGCGGTCGACCCGGCCGCCGATGTCCGTTTGCAGCAAGCGATCGAGGGACTGGCCCGGGGCCGTACGACCATCACCATCGCGCACCGGCTGTCGACTGCCGAGCGTGCCGACACCATCCTCGTCCTGGACCAGGGTCACCTGGTCGAGCAGGGCACCCATGCCGAGCTGGTCGGACTCCCCGACGGCATCTACGCCGGTCTCCACCGCTCCTGGGTGGCCCACCGCACGACCTGACCCACGCCCCCAGCTCCGGCTCCCAGGCCGCACCCACGGCCCTCGGCCGGGAGGGCACAGGGGGTCGGTCGTGCTCAGAACTTCGCCAGCAGTTCGAGAGTCCGGCCGACCTCTCCACGCCAGGCACGGTACTCGGCCGGGTCCTCGGTGAAGTGGCGAGAATCGGTGACGATGTCAGTGGCACTGAGCAACTTCTGGGCCCGGGCCTGCAGACCGCGTGGGGCGTCGGGATGGTTCGCGATGGCCCGCTTCAGCTCCTGCATCAGGCTGTGGTCCTCCAGCCCGTCGCGGACATTTTCCAACCGTAGCGAGGACATCGGACCTTCGGCGCCGGGATAGAACAGCGATCCGTCGCCGGCGGTGCCGTTGTAGGTGGCCGGGTTCCAGTCCGACAGGATGCCGTCGTCGAGCAACAGCTGGTCTCCCCGATCGGAGACCAGCCACCGGTTGGTGGCGTAGTAGAGGATGCCCTCCACCCCGGCCTGGTGCGACATCGGCCCCATCAGCATCCGCGAGTCGATCGGGGGGTAGCCATTGAACCAGTTGGGCTGCGGATACCGCGTCGAGATGGCGTGGTACCACCAGACCTGCTCTCCCCGCTCCCGGGTCCGCTCGGCCACGTCCTGCTGATACCCGTCGATCCACGGCACCCAGATGTCGACCAGTCCCGCGAGGTCGGTGTCCACCCCCATGCTGTCGTCGCGCAGGGTGGTCATGATCGGCACGTCGGGGAAACGTTCCTTGAATCGCTCGAAGGTGTGCCGAGCGGCTTCCAGCATCGGGCCGGTGACCTCGTCGAAGCCGTACACCACGGCCTTGTCGGCGACACCGGCTTCCTCGTACTCAGCCATTGCGGTGTCCATCTGGTCAAGCCACACGTCGATCTGGGCGTCCCACGTCTCTGGCTCATCCGGGTCCAACAGACCGTGCCACAGGTACATCGCGGTGAACTGGTTGAGCCCGTAGTGGTCACGGATCCAGGTGATCCGCTCGACCGGCTGGGGGACGAACTTGTCCGCCTGCGGCTTCGGGGTCGGGTCGCCGTCGACGGTGTAGATCTGATCCGGTTGGATCCTGTGCTCGGCCAGGAAGTCCCAGTACTTGACCGTCATCGCCCAGCGTTCATCCTCGTCCTCCAGCCCGTACAGGTCGTTGAGCAGCCACGGAGTGAACTGGAAGGAGGTCCTCAGCTCGGAGGTCGCATCGATCACCGTGGACCAGACCCGCACGTCGATCGACAGCCGCCGGTCCGGTTCGCCCTCGGCGCTGACGATGACGGTCACGGTGTACACCCCGGGATCCACGTCCTGGCTGGTCTCCAGACTCACCAACCAGGGTTGAACATCCCCGGCCGGGACATCCACCTCGGTGAGGTCGTCGCGGATCGGGTCCGGAGTCCATCCGACATAGGTCTCCCGGCCGTACGCACCCGTCGGCGTGGTGTACAGCGACCCGACCGGCGCCACCTGCGCAACCAGTCCCTGATCCAGCGTGGAACCGTCGGGAGCGGTGACCGCACCAATCCTCATTGACACCTGGGACAGATCGACACCGTACGGGACGACCACCGCCTGCAGGTGTTCGGCTTCACCCCGGGCCATCTCCAGGCGGGGTTTCGTGCCCGTACTGTCCCAGCCGAGGTCCTTGGGGTGGACCAGGCTCATCGAGTCAGCGGTGTCCAGCCCGAACAGGCCGGCCGGTTGTCCCTTCCTCAGTTGGAGGATCTGCCCGAGGCGTTCGGGCGCGATCCTCAGCTCAGCCAGATCGTCGAGCATCGCTTCGTAGGCCTCGACATCAGCGATGGTGGTCAGGCTGTCGCGGACGCCTGCGGCAGTGTCGGCCAGTCGGTTGATCCAGGCCTTCATCGGCTCGTACGACGGAGCCCCCGGCTCACCGAGCTGGTCGCGGGCGTCGTCGAGCTCGTCCTCGACCTGGTCGAGGATGCCGGCGAAGTCAGCCTGCTCGACCAGGTTCTGCACCACCCGATCCCCGTACGCACTGTGGTCGGCCTCGCCCTCGCCCAGGCGCAGGGCGTCGAAGTATCCCGTCACCGGCTCGGACCTGCGCGGGATCGAGATGTTGATGTAGCGGATGTCGGAGAGATCGAGCCCGGCTGAGGTCAGTTCAGTCAAGGGGATCTCGACTGCGGTCCAGCCCATCCCGCGGATGTCCCAGTCTCCGCCCCAGGCAACACCGTGGTCATCGCGCACCGTGATCCGCCCGGTGGCGGTCCAGTCCTCGGGCATCCAGAAGTCCCACGCCAGCCAGTCGTGGCCCGACCAGTCGTTGTCGGGCAACCCTGGGGTGTCCTGGGCCAAGGTGACCCCGGCATTGGCCACCGCCCCAGGAGTGTCGATCGGGGCGACGGTGAACTCCAGACCGCTGTCTCCATGGCTCGGGTACGCGACCCGAGTCACCGCGTCGTGGCCGGGCAGCGAGACCGTGGTCGCAGCCACCGCTTCATCGCTCTCCCAGTCCTGGACCAGAGCCGGTTCCGCGGCCCGGGCGGGGAGAGATCCCAGCATCGGCAGGACGACAACCAGGGCGAGCAGGGTCACCCACAGGCACCGGCTGAGAGGTGGGCGGGACGGACGGGCAGCAATGCGCATCGAAAACTCCAGTCGGGGGTCTACTGGGGATATTTCTCTGCACCCTAATGCACATCCGACCCGTCCGGAAGGGGGCCGATCCCTGCTTGGTCGACCGGCACATTCCTCCCCCTCCAAGGATTCCGACCCAAGAGACAGGATTGAAGCGATCCAAGGCGTCCGTTGGGTCGGAATCCTTGTGCAGCCGGCCCGGACTGGGCCCCGGACTGGCCCCTGGGCTGGGGCCGACCCTGGGCTGGGGCTGACCCTGGGCTGGGCTGACCCCTGAGCCCTGGGGGTCAGCGCACGGGGGTGCTGGTGTCGACGATCTCGAGCGGGCAGTCACCGAAGTCCGGTACGGGCAGACGCTCCCCACCCTGGCGGGCCGAGTCCCAGGCGACGATGCCGGGCAGGTTGATCCGGGCCGCCTTCCAGGCGTTGACCGGGGGCTGCTTACCGGCAACGACGGCGCGGACGAAGTCGTCGGCCAAGAAGTGGTGCGAGCCGAGGTGGCCGTTGCGGACGCCGTCGTACTCCTTCGGCAGGCGCGAGCGATCCTGGACCGGGGCGTTGCCGGACTCGAAGCTCTCCAGCAGTGCCGGGTCGATGTCCAAGGCCTCGCCGACCTCTGGCGCCTTGGTCCGGAAGTCCTCGGTCAGCTCAACGGTGTCGGTGCGGGTGACGTAGCGGGAACCGAGCATCGACTGCTCCAGCACACCTTCGGTGCCGAACCAGCGGAACTGCGACTCGTTCATCTGCCCGGCCATGCCCACGCGGCGGAACTCGTTGGTGCGGATCATGCCGTTGTCGCTGGTCTCGATCAGCGAGGTCATGTTGGAGAAGTCGTTGCCGAACATCGACACCTCCTTGTCGAAGACGCCGTCACCACGGTCATCGACCGAGCCGAGCGCCGAGACGCTGACCGCATGGGTGTTCCAGGCGGCCAACACTCCACCGATGGCGTGGGTGGGGTAGAGCATCGGCGGGTAGGAGGCGGTCTCCTTCCAGCGCTCACCACCGGAGTACTGGTAGGCGGCATAGAAACCGTGGTCCATGTCGTGGATGTAGTCACCCTCGGCGTAGAAGAGCCGGCCGAACTTGCCCTCGGCCTGCGCCTGCCGCGCCCACATCGCGACCGGATAGTAGTAGTGGGTCTCCCCCATCATGTAGGTGAGACCGGTGTCGTTGACCGCGTCGATGATCGCGGTGACCTCGTCGATGCTGGTCGCCATTGGGACCGCGGAGTAGACATGCTTGCCGGCGCGCAGCGCTTGCGAGGCGAGCGGGGCGTGGGTCCAACGCTGGGTCATCAGCGCAAGCGCGTCGAGATCGGAGTCGAGCATCGCCTCATAGGAGGCCATGGTCCCGGCGAACCCGTTCTTGGCGGCGAGTTCCTCGGCCCGCTCGGGGATCAGGTCGGTGACCCAGACCTCGTCGACCTCGGGATGAAGATTCCACAACCGGGCAAAGCTCCCGGCGAACTGGCCACAGCCGACCACACCGACCTTCACGACATGCACTCCTGTCTCAGCCCCCGGCTTTCCCGGCGGTTCCCAGCCACCCTAGGAAGTCGGGCTTCAGGCCAGCCACCCGTCAGACATCGACCTCTTCCGGAATCCTCAGGTCCTGACCTACGCTGGGCCTGTGTCGGTCGACGAGTTGTCGCGGATGCCCGCCAGGGCGATCCCCTGGGTGCGCCGCAGCCCTGCCTCGACCATGCCTCACTACCACCAGCACGACGACCTCGAGATCAATCTGGTGCTCAAGGGCAGACTGGACTATCTCTTCGGCGGTGAGCTCTGCGTGGTGCCCGAGGGCCACATCGCCTTGTTCTGGGCTGCCGCACCCCACCGTCTGTACGGCCCGGAGCCCAGTCCCAGCGATGACATCTGCTGGACCCACCTGCCGTTGCCGACGGTGCTGAGCTGGAACCTGCCCAGCAGTTTTGCCAACACCGTGCTCGCCCAACGGACCGTGGTGGTCCCGGTCGAGGCCGTGGGCCGCCATCTGGTGCCGCTCTTCGAGACCTGGTTGAGTGACCTGGCCGCCGATGCACCCCTGGAGTCGCAGTTGTTGGAGGCCAACGCCCTGGTCACCCGGATCCTGCTCGCCCACGACCGCCATCCCGCGCCGGCCCCGCCGCGACCGGGGCACCAGTCCACGGTGGCGATCATGGCGCAGTGGATCTCCGACCACTTCCGCGATCCGATCGGCACCGCCGAGGTGGCCCGGGCGGCCCGCCTCAACCCCAACTATGCGACCACGCTCTTTCGTGAATCGGTCGGCGTCACCATCGGTGAACAGCTCGTACGGCATCGGCTCGCCGAGGCACAACGTCTGCTGGTCACCACCACGATGACCACCGAAGCCGTCGGTCACGCGTCCGGTTTCGGCTCGTCGAGCAACTTCTACGACCATTTCGTGCGGACCTGTGGCTGCACACCCGGGGAGTACCGCGCCCGCCGCTCCTGACACCCCCTGCTCCGGACCCCCCTGCTCCTGACACCCCCCTGCTCCCGACACATAGGGTGGACACCATGACACTGTCCATCGGAGCTCATGTCGACCAGGTTGACCCCATCGCCGAGGCCAAGGCCCGCGACGCCCAGCTAAGTCAGTTCTTCCTGGGCAACCCTCAGGGGTGGAAGGGCCCCCAGATTGCGTACGAGGGTGGTGCGGCCGGGCTGCGCGTCGACGCCGAGGTGGCTGGTGTCGCGCTGTATGTCCATGCCCCGTACGTGATCAATGTGGCAACCGCCAACAACCGGGTACGGATCCCGTCGCGCAAGCTGCTGCAGCAGACCATGAATGCCGCCGCCGACATCGGGGCCGCCGGGGTGATCGTCCACGGTGGACATGTCGGGGCCGACGATGATCCCGCGGTCGGCTTCGAGAACTGGTTCAAGGCGGTTGACCGGACCGAGTTCACCGTGCCGTTGCTGATCGAGAACACCGCCGGTGGGGCCAACGCGATGGCGCGCCATCTGGATCGGATCGCGCAGCTCTGGGAATCGGTCCAGGCCGCCGACGGCGCCGAGCTGGTCGGCTTCTGCCTCGACACCTGTCACGCCCATGCCGGTGGTGAGGAGCTCGTCGGGCTGGTTGATCGGGTCAAGGCGATCACCGGGCGGGTCGATCTGGTCCATTGCAATGACTCCCGCGACAAGGCCGGCTCGGGTGCGGACCGCCATGCCAACCTCGGGGAGGGTCTGGCTGATCCGGAAGGCATCCTTGCGGTGGTCCGTGACGCAGGCGCGCCTGTCGTCCTCGAGACCCCGGGCGAGGGCCACCTGGCTGACATCGCCTGGCTCCGCGAGCGACTCTGAGCTGTTGTGGAACCATGACGACATGGACGACCCGCAGACGATGACGATCACCGCTGACCTGCAGCACGCGATGAAGCGGGATGTTGGGCGACGGGCCCTCGGCCTGACCCGGGTGATCGTGTTGTGGGTGCTCTTGGCCGCCGTCATCGTCGCACTGGTCGCCAAACGAGTCCTCGAGCCGGTGTTCAGCGGCCTCGACCTGGTCGGGATCGCGCTGGCCCTGCTGCTGGTGGCCCTGATCGTGAGCACGGTCCGTACGGCCCGGAAGTCCTTGGAGACCGCCCTGCCGATCGGATCGGTCGTCACCGTACGCACCACTGCGGACCGGTTGGAGATGACCAGTGTGCTCGGCGAATCCGAGCTGCACTGGTCCTCCTTGGACAAGGTGTCGTTGCTGCCGACGGTGGCGCTGCTGTCGCTGAAGGGCTCACCGGTACTGACCGCCGTGCCGCTCACCCTGCTCGACGAAGCCGCACGCGCCAAGCTGCGTCACTGACCGACTGGCGGAGCGGTCCCGTGCCGAGACCGCCCGCCGCGCCAGATTCCCCTCCCAGGATGCCGTGAGCGTCCCCCGACGTCACACACGGGTGACAGCAGTTCACCACCGCGCGAGTCACCGCACCCTGGATCGGCGGATTTTTCACCCCGTGTTTTCACCCCACCACGCCCTGGTTCGGACAGCCGTCCCCCTGACTGGTCACGGCGGTAGCGTCAGGCCATGCTGAGCAAGGAGTGCTGTGGTGTCGCTGTCACAGTGGGTTGATCTCGCCCGCTTCGACGGGGACCGGGGGTGGCGCAGTGTCCACCGCCTGACCGTGCTGGTCGCCCTGCCCGGCTGGGGCCGCACCACCTGGCTGCGTCAGCTGGCCGGCCGGGTCCGCGGCGAGGGGCGGACCGTGACCTGGGTCGGGACCCAACGGGACTTCGATGCCTTTCTCGCCGACGACGAGCCGACGGACCTGATTGGTCGTCGACGACGTCCTGCTCGGCCATGACGACGCCGGCTGGGCTGGGCTGGGCTGGGCTGCACGATCATCTGCGGACCCACGACGTCCGGGCCGCGGTGTCGAGCCTGGATCACCCACCCGCTGGGCCATCGGACACGCTTGTCCTCGACGAACGCGACCTCGCCCTCACCGCCGACCAGGTCGCCCGGGTGGTCGAAGCCAATGCGGGTCACATCCCGGTCGACCGGTTCACCACCTTGCCCTTGTCGGTGCTGCAGTGCCCGTCGCTGCTGCGACGCCACGTCGAGCATCTGGTCACCAGTGGTGACGAGTGGCCCAGCCCGGACAGTCGGCTCGAGCTGAATCCGCTGCTCGATCTGTTGGTATTGCCCGACGAGACCCGGCGCCGCAGTCGGACCCTGCGCATGCTCGATCACGGCATGTCGTTGCGCTGGTTCTCCTTGTCCTCGATGCCGGCCGCGCTCGGCGCCTGACCTGAGGACTTTGCCCGACTGGAGTGCAGCCCGTACGGCACGGTCGAGGTCGACGAGGAGACCGGTCAGACCGTCTTCCACTGGGGCGAACGGTCCTGGCAGCTGCTCCTGGCCCAGGACGTGGCCGACCTCCGACGAGCCATCCGGGATGCCTCTGCGGCCGGACAACTGATCCTGCAGTTGTTCCATCTCTGCCTGGCAGGTGAGCTGTCCACCGCCGAGGAGCTGGTGTTCGACCACTTCCGCTACTTCCTGTTGGCCACCAATGAGATCACCGCACAGGCCCTGATCGCGGCTGAGCGCACCGATCTGGCCGACCGCCCGAATCTGGCCCTGTTGATCGGGCAGTTGCTCGACCGTCGTGGGGCGGGCCGCCGTGCCCGGTGGTACTTCCAACGCACCGCCGATGTCGTGGACCCGGCCCAGGGAGGCACCCTGTTCAACACCTACCGCCTGACCTGCCGACGGCTGCTCGCCCTGGTCTCGCTCGGTGACCGGAACCGCACCCACCAGGGACTCGATGCCGTACGGGAGATGCTCGGCTCCGCGGACGACTCGGGCCTGCTGACACTGGCCGACGATGATCCCGTGGTGGCACAAGATCTTGCTGCCGAGCTGTACATCCCTTTCTGGGCAGCAATCCAGACCGATCAGCACGAGCTCGCCCAACAGCTCGGGGAGTTGATGCGCGACCATGCTCCCCGTCGAGCCGGACCGTCATCGCCGAGAAGGTGACCGCCGCAACCCAGGCACATTTCTGGGGCGCCCCGACCCGACCGGGCGATGTCGCACCGCCCACCCACGCGGACCCGCTGCTTCTGTTGGACAGCGGCCAGGACGGCGAGGCTCTTTCCCTGGTGGGGATGTTGGCCAGCCGAACCTCGTCGGCACCGACCCGATCGGCGATGGAGGCGCTGGTCCTGTTGGTCAGGGTCCTGGCCGCTCCGCACCAGTTGCGGCGGCCAGCCCTTGAGCAGGCCGCCACTCGCAGCCGGGCGTTCTGGACCGACGACAGACCCAGCAGTTTCATTGCTGCGGCGACCGCACTGGCCCACCTCGCCGCCGGCGATGTCGGCGCCGCTCGCGCCTGCCTGGGCCAGGCCCATCCCGACTGGTTCACCCGTACGGCATCCGCCCTGGTCTCGTTGTGTCTGGGCCAAGCCTCCCCGGCCATGGCCGAACTCGACGCGGCACGGGACTGCAGCAGTCCCCGGGCCCAGGCGGTGGTCGAGGTGCTGACCTTGACCGCCCACGTCCAGCTCGGCCATGATGCGGCGGCCACCACTCAGCTGATCTCCCTGATCAGCGACACCCCAGCGGGACTGCTCCGCTTCGCGCTGCGGTTTGCACCGGCTGACGAGGTCGATCGACTGGTCGAGCTGGCCGACACCGACGCCACCTCCCAGACGTTGCGCACCCTCCGGCCGACACATGCACCCTTCCGACGCCTGCTGGCGGTGCAGCTGACCCGGGTGGAGCGTGAAGTGCTGACACTCCTGGCGCAGGGCCTGACCAACACCGAGATCGCAGAACACCGGGTGGTCAGCCTGAACACCGTCCGCAGCCAGATCCGCACTTTGTTGCACAAGCTGACGGCCAGCAACCGCGCCGAAGCCGTGGCCAGGGCTGTCGACCTGGGCCTGTTGTCAGCCGACTGAGCAACCGACGAATCGTCAGATAACAATTTGACCTCGAATTCCCCCCCGACTCGCGCGTCGAGAGGCAAACCCCGTAACGTGGCGCCCGAGCCACGGCCTTCGTGGCTCTAGTCGCCCTTCACGCTTGGGCGGCGGAGAATCTTGGCACTCCTCTTGGGAGGGTGTCCTGACACTCGGGGGAAGCGTTGATATTTTCGCGCGCACTTTTGCGACCGCTGGTCGCAGTACTCACACCATTGGTTGTTCTGCTCGGTCTGGTGGCCGGGACGCAGACTGCACATGCTGCCGATCCGGCACCCAACCCGCCGCTACCCGACAGCTGCGGCCTGGACATCGCCATCGTTCTGGACCTCTCCGGGTCACTGAGCGCCAACGACGTCGCCGAGTCGAAGAAGGCAGCCAAGGAGTTCGTGGACGCCTTGGAGGGGACGCCGTCAGCGGTCGGCGTCTACACCTTCTCCGACCAGGCCCAGACAATCATCGACAAGACGCCGATCTCGACCAGCAATGGTGCCGACAATGTCCGCGGCGCGATTGACACGATCACCCGGGACGGCGGCTTCACCAACTGGCAGGCGGCCTTCCAGATCATCCCGACCGGCACGTACAACGCCATCGTCTTCATCACCGATGGCCAACCCAACCGCCCAAGCTCCGATGCCCTGAACAGCGGCATCACCGCTGCCAACGCACACAAGAGCGCTACCACCACCATCATCGGTGTCGGCGTCGGCGCGGTGAACGAAGGCCAGATCAAAGCCATCTCCGGCCCGGAGAAGGGCAAGGACTACTACCTGATCGAGAACTACACCACGCTCGCCGCCAAGATGGAAGAGCTCGCCAAGAAGGCCTGCGACGGCACACTGAGCGTCGTCAAGCAGGTCGAGGATGTCAATGGCGACACTGCCGTGGCATCCGGCTGGACCTTCGAGGCCGACGGCGACATCAGTGGTGCGACCTCGGGGACCACCAACCAGACCGGAGCGGTGAACTTCAAGGTCGACTACAGCGACGGCGACATCACCACCAAGACCGTCACCGTCACCGAACAGCAGCAGCCCGGGTTCGAGCTCAAGCAGCAGAACGGCCAAAACGCCGTGTGCACCGCAAATGGTGACCCGGTCGAGGTCACCAACACCTCAGGGCTCGCCTTCAGCGTCGAGGTCGCGGCCAGCGCGACCGTGTCCTGCACCGTGATCAACAAGCAGCTCGTGCAGGCCGACCTGACCCTGACCAACGATGCCACCGGCACCTATGACCGGACCTACGAGTGGGACCTGACCAAGTCGGTCGACCAGGACTCGGTCGAGATGGTCGTGGGCGACACGACCGAGATCACCTATGAGATCGTGGCAACCCCTTCCGTGGTTGACGAATCCAACTTCGTGGTCACTGGCACCGCGACCCTCACCAACCCCAACGACTTCGACGCCACCGACGTCAATGTCGCCGCCACCCTGCCGGATGCAGAGTGCACCGTCACCGACGGCGAGGGACTGACCGTGCCGGCCAACGAATCCGTCCAGGTGGACTACAGCTGCACCCTCAATGATGGTGCAGCTGACTTCACCGGCACCGTCACCGTCGATGCCGACTGGGATGCCTCGTCGCTGCCCGGTTCGACCGGTGCGGCCTCTGCCGGAGCTGACATCGACTTCACCACCGTGGAGCCGACCGTCATCAACGGCACCGTCACCGTCTACGACGACAAGGCCGACACCACCGTCGAGCTCAACGCTGCCGACGGTGAGGCGGTCCTGAGCTACACCCTGGAGGTCACTGCGAACAGCGTCGACTGCCGAGAGTTCGTCAACACCGTCACCCTGACCGGGGACGGCGACTACACGGTGACCGCCAGTGCCACGACCAATGTCTGCGCGGTCGAACCGCCGCCCAGCCAGACACCGACCCCCACGCCGACGCCGTCCGACCCGCCGACCACCGCTCCGGTCGACGACCCGGAACCCTCGAGCGATCCGACTCCCAGCCAGGAGCCTGACCTCGCCGACACCGGTTCCACCATCGGATTCGGTGTGATCGCCGGAGGACTCGCCGTCATCGCACTGGGTGGTGTCCTGCTCACCCGTGGCCTGAGCGGACGCCGCGAGCGCTGATCACTGCCCGGACCCAGAACCGCCCACGACCGTGCTGGTCGTGGGCGGTTCTGTCTGTCCGGGTCCGATTTTCAACTCAGCGTTCCCGTGGCGAGCGCACCGACCTGGCGCCCCGCCGGCGAGAGCCGAGCAGGAGGCCACCAGCGCTCACCAGCGCCAACGCCGCGACGACGGTTGCGGCCACGTCCGGTGCGCCGGTGTCGGCCAGCTGAGGGTCCTTGGCCTGCGACGGGCTCGACGACTGCGACGGGCTCGACTGGGACGGGCCCGACTCGGACGGGGTCGGCGACTCGGAGGGGGCCGGACTGTCGGACGGGTCAGCGGTCGGCTCACTGGTGGGCTCGTCGGTGGGTGCGACGGCTTCGTCCTCAGTGATGGTCCCGGTCAGGGCCACCACCGCCGTGGTGCCGTCGCCGATGGTGACCACCTGCTCGCTCAGCGCGACGTCCTGCCAGGTCGCACCGTCAACGGTCGGTGGGCTGACCGGGCCGAGGGTGACCTCTGCCCCGTACGGGAGGTCGGTCAGGGCGACCGCCTCCCCGGAGGCCGGCACCTCAATGGTGCCGGAGTCGGCCTCGAAACCGCTGCCGGCCGGATGGCTCCAGGCCACGTCGAAGACCGCGTCGGCCGACAGCAAGGACACCCCATCACCGTCGACCGTGGCGGTGATCGACACCGATCCGGTCGTCAAGGTGATGTGGTTGTCGAGGTCGACCGCGGTCTGTTGGTCAGCCACGACGGTGAAGGTCTGCTGGGAGAAGACCGGATCCAGCCAGGTGCCTCCGGTGATCGGATCGGGCGCAGCTTCGGACAGCGAGATCTCTGCTCCCGCAGGGATGTCGTCGACCACCACCGGAGCGCTCCCGGCCCGGACGGTCAACTCACCGGACTGACCAGGCAGCCCGTCGAAGGCCTCGTACGACCAACTGACCCGGAACTCGGTGTCGGTCGGGACCAGCCCTGAGCCCGTACCGGAGAGGGTCTTGGCGATGCTGAACGAGCCGACCGAACGAGTGATGCTCGGCGTGATGTCGACCCGAGGCGGACGAGCACCATCGAGGGACACGGTCTGTGACGGCGAATAGCGGGTCACACCCCAGGTGCCGTTCTCGACATCAGACATCACCAGATCGAAGGTCAGGACCGCACCATCGGGAACATCCACGTTCACCGGGCGGCTGTGGGTGATCGCCTCGGACCCGGAGCCGGCGTCAAAGCCATCACCGGCCGGCCAGGTGTAGGTGAGGGTGTAGCTCACCCCGGACAGATCAATCCCATCGGGATTCTCCACCTCCTGAAGGTGGACGGTGGCCCTGTCGGCCGCCTGTGACGGCGGCGCCCCCGCGACCATGGCGGTCATGGCCACCAGTGCCGTCACGACGGCCAGCGCCATGGATCTCAGTCTCCAGCGTCCTTGCATGATCCACTCTCCCCGAGTTGTGGTGATCGACCCCACCCCCGACGGGTGGCCGGTCCGGATGCCTCAACATCCACGCGGACATTAACATGACAAGAACCGGCAGAAGTGAAGTCGGGGAGATCCCACCGAACGACCCCGCACCCCGAACAACCCGTACGATGTCAGCGTGCCCACAGCCTTGATCACCGGTGCCACGTCCGGCATCGGCGCCGAATTTGCCGCCCAGCTCGCCGCCCGTGGAGACGACCTCGTCCTGGTCGCCCGGGACCAGGAGCGACTCACCGCTGCGGCCGAACGTCTCCGCCAGGCCCACGGCATCGCCGTCGAGATCCTGCCGGCCGACCTCAACGACCGGTCCCAAACCCTCACCGTCGCCGACCGCCTCGCCGACCAGGCCCGGCCGATCGACCGGCTGGTCAACAATGCTGGTTTCGGACTGCACGGCCGACTCCTCGACGACGACCTGATGGCCGAGACCGATCCAGCGATCGAGGTGATGCTCTCCAGCGTCATCCTGCTCGGCGGTGCCGCAGCCCGCGCCATGGCGGTGCGAGGCAAGGGATCTGTGATCAACGTGTCGTCGACTGCCGGCTTCATCCAATTGGGCACCTATTCGGCGATCAAGGCCGCGGTCACCGCCTACACCGAATCGCTCTCGGTCGAGCTGCGCGGCAGTGGTGTGACCGCGACCGCCCTGTGCCCGGGCTGGGTGCGCACCGAGTTCCATGAGCGGGCCGGGATCAGCACCAGCAAGATCCCTGCCCCCCTGTGGATCGACGCGCCTCGTCTCGTACGCGACTGCCTCACCGATGCAGACAAGGGCAAGGTTCTGTCGATCCCCACCCCGCTGTGGAAGTTCGCGGTCGCGCTGACCCGCATCGCCCCCCGCAGCGTCCTCCGGTCGGTGTCGGGCAGGATCCGCTCCGGGCGTCGATAGGCCTTAGGGTGGTTCCGTGCCCGGGATCCGTCGCTACTCATCGCGCCTCCACGCCGCCATTCGGCGTGTGACGCAGCGAGGGATCCTCAAATCACTGGCCTGGGGCGCCCTCAAGGTGGAGATCGAGGGTGAGGAGAACCTGAAGGGGCTCACCGGCTCGTACGTGGTCGTCGCCAACCACACCAGCCATCTCGACGCCACCCTCATCGTCTGCGGCATCCCACTCGAGGTCGGCCAGAACCTCAGCACCGGTGTGGCGGCCGATTACTTCTTCACCAAGTGGTATCGCAAGCTCTTTGTCGTACTGACCTTCAATGCCTTTCCGATCGAACGCGGGTCGAAGCGGTCCAAGCGGTCGGTGGCCACACAGTTGGTCGCCGAGGGCGTGCCGATCCTGTTGTTTCCTGAGGCGAGCCGCTCCCGTACGGGGAAGATGGCGCGTTTCACCCCCGGCGCGGCCGGGCTGTCGATCAAGTACGACGTCCCCGTGGTGCCGGTGACCATCGTCGGCGCCCACCAGGCGATGCCGGTGGGCCGTAGCTGGCCCAAACCGGGACGCCCTCCCGTACGTCTGGCCTTCGGCGAACCGATGCGAGCCGAGCCGGGCGAGACGCCGGTGGAGTTCACCCAGCGGATCTCGGACCACATCAGAACCACCTTCGATCGGACGTCGATCGCCATGGGCACACCGACCCAGGCCGAACTTCCCGACCGAACCGACAAGACCAATGAGAAGGAGGACGGCCGATGACCGGCGTCAAGCACATGAAGTGGTGGGGTTGGGGTGTCGAAGGCGTGGCCTTCAACCCGGACAACAAGCCCAAGCTCGCCCCGTTCGTCCTGGAAGCCGTCGGCCTCGATCTGTCCAGCACGCCGAAGGAGCCGATCTCCTTCGACGAGCTCGATGTCCCCGCCTCGCAACTGCCGGCTTCGCTGCGGGACACCCTGACCGAGGCGGTCGGCGAGACCTATGTGCTCACCGACGACATGGACCGTGTGGTCCACACCTACGGCAAGAGCCTGCGAGACCTGATGCGAATCCGCGCCAACATCCTGCCCCGCGTCCCCGACGTGGTGGTCTACCCGGCCGACGAGGAACAGGTTCGTGCGGTCGTCGACGCTGCCCACTCAGCCGATGCTGTGCTGATCCCCTTCGGCGGTGGGTCGAACATCTCCGGCTCCCTCGAGCCGCAGGCCAAGGAGACCCGTCCGGTGATCTCGCTCGACATGGGGCGGATGAACCGGGTCCTCGACATTGACGAGGATGCCCAGCTGGCCCGGATCGAGGCCGGCACGCTCGGCCCCGACCTGGAGCAGCAGCTCAACGACCAGGGCTGGACCCTGGGCCATTTTCCGGACTCGTTCACCCACTCCACCATCGGCGGTTGGGCCGCGACCCGCTCCTCGGGCATGCAGTCGGACAAGTACGGCGACATCGCTGACATCGTCCGCGGCCTCCGGGTGGTCCAGCCCGACCACACCACGGTGATCCGCCCATTGCCCTCCACCGCGACCGGTCCGAGCGTGCGGGAGATGCTGATCGGTTCGGAAGGCCGCCTCGGCGTGATCACCGAGGTCACCGCCCAGGTGCACCGGCTGCCCGAAAACCGGGTGATCCAGGCCTACCTGTTCGCCGACTGGTCCAGTGGCCTCGCTGCCATGCGTGAGATCGCCTCCTCCGATGCCTCGCCGTCGGTCACCCGGATCTCCGACGCCAACGAGACCGGCTTCTCCTTCGCCACCCAGAAGGAATCCAAGGGGGCATCGAAGTACGTCACCGAGGCCCTGATGAAGTTCCTCGAGCTGCGCGGCTGGGACCTGTCGCAGCTCTGTCTCTCGTTCATCGGGTACGAGGGCTCAAAGACCCATGTGTCGATGAACAAGGCGATCGTCGACCGCATCATCAAAAAGCACAACGGCATCGGTATTGGCACCGGCCCGGGGGTGATGTACGACCAGAAGAAGTTCGACACGCCGTACATCCGTGACTTCCTCCTTGACCGAGGCGCGATGGGCGATGTGTCCGAGACCGCTGCCCCGTGGAGCCGACTGCAGGAGGTGTACGACAGCGCGGTCGCCGCTGCCCGGGCCGCCTATGACGAGATCGGGGTCAAGGGCTGGATCATGTGCCACCTGTCGCACTCGTACCATTCGGGGGCCTGCCTGTACTTCACCTTCGCCTATGTCGCCAACCCGGAGCTGGACACGATCGAGCAGTACGACATCGTCAAGCGGGCGATCCAGCAGTCCTTCGTCGACCACGGCGGCACGCTGTCCCACCACCATGCCGTGGGCACCGAGCACTCGCCCTGGCTGGCCCAGGACATCTCCGATGGCGGCGTCGCGATGATGCAGGGAGTCTTCGACGCAGTCGACCGCAAGGGTCAACTCAACCCGGGCACGATCATCGCGGACTGACGTCCCGGCGGCCGGTGTTCCTGCCCAACAGACGGAACACCGGTCCCATGATCTGAGATATGGGGTGGACAACCACCTCGGGGCCACTCGCCGGATGTGAACGATTGAGTAACATTGGGCGTTCCGGTTTGTGACACGGAGCGGACTTTGGCTTAGTTTTCTCTCCGGAGCGCATTCCGGCCTGCTCCACCCCACTGCTCGGAGGTCCCCAGATGAGCCAGCACCCGCAGCCCTGCGACGGGCATGGTGTGACCCACCGGCGGCGTGCACCCCTGACCCCAACGGCGGGAGCGAGCCAGCGGTGATCAAATACGTCCTGCGGCGCATCGCCGGGTGGTGCTTCATGATCTTCCTGGCGACGAACCTCACCTATTTCCTGGCCAATGCCTTCCTGAAGCCACGCGTCAACTTCCAGCTACGGCGACCACCACTGCCCGACGACCAGATCGACCGTCTGCTGGACGAGCACAATCTCAACGACAAGATCCCGATCATCGAGCGTTGGTGGACTTGGCTCACCGACATCGTGACCCGGTGGGACTGGGGCACCTCGGTCGACGGCCTGGTCGTCAACACCGAGATCGCCAACCGCATGTGGGTCAGCGCACAGCTGGTGCTCGGTGCGACCATCCTCTCCACGGTCATCGGCATCGCACTGGGTGTCTACACCGCCGCACGCCAGTACAAGTGGCAGGACCGCATCGCCCAGCAGACCTCCGTCGTGACCTTGAACATCCCGGCCCCGGTGATGGCCGCCGCAGTCGTCGCGATCGCCATCGCCATCAACGAGAAGGTCGGCAGCCGGATCTTCTTCGTGGCCGGGGCGCAGAGCATCGGGGTCCAGGGTTTCTGGCCGAAACTGGTGGACAGCCTCCAGCACCTGGTCCTGCCAACGGTCGCACTGACCGTGATCGGTTACGCCGGATTCCACTTCCTGCAGCGCTCACTGCTGCTGGACAACATCAATGCCGACTACGTCCGTACGGCCCGGGCCAAGGGTCTGCCCCTGTCGAAGGCGATCCGCAAGCATGCCCTGCGCACCTCCATCATCCCGGTGGCGACCACGGTCGCCTTCCAGATCCCGGGCATTTTCACCGGCGCGGTCATCACCGAGACCATCTTCGCGTGGGAAGGCATCGGGCGATACTTCACGACCACGATCGCCAAGAACGACGTCCACGGCGCAGTGGCCATCGCGGCATTCAGTGCCCTGCTCACCGCGATCGGGGCAATCCTGTCCGATGTGCTGATCGCTGCCCTCGACCCCCGAGTGCGGGTGAGTTGAGATGACTGAGCCGAACACTCCCGAAACGGTCGAAGTGCTGACCGAGGACCTTTTGGCCGACCCAGCAGCGCCTGAGGTGCCGAGCAATCCGCGCAAGTCGACGTCCTCGTCGAAGAGCAAGCTGTACATCAAGCGTTTCCTGCGCAACTACAGTGCCGTCGTCGGTGTGGTCATCTTCTTGCTGATCGCCTTGTTCAGCGTCTTCGGGCAGTACCTGACCCCGTACGGGTACGAAGAGGTCGACTTCTTCAACCTTCAGGTGCCGCCCGGCACCGAGGGTCACATCTTCGGGACCAATGGTGTCGGAAACGACCTCTTCGCCGGGCTGGCCCACGGCATCCAACGCTCCTTGGTGATTGGCCTGGCCGTCTCCTTGGTCACCACCTTGATCGCGGCAGTGGTCGGCTCGATCGCCGCCTATGTCGGCGGCATTGTGGAACGGATCATCCTGGAGGTCATCCACTTCCTCCTGGTCGTCCCGAGCTTCTTGATCCTGGCCATGGTCAGCAACAGCGTCGGCGGCGACTGGCGGATGCTGATCGTGGTGCTGATCATCTTCGGGTGGATGTTCTACGCCCGAGTGGTGTGGACCACGGCACTGAGCATCCGGGAGCGAGAGTTCGTCAGCGCCGCCCGCTACATGGGCTTGGGCCCGTTCACCGTGGTGTGGCGCCACATCATCCCCAACATCGGCTCGCTGCTGACCATCCACTTCACCCTCGGTGTGGTCTCCACGATCCAGGGCGAGACCGGGCTGTCCTTCCTCGGCTTCGGTGTCAAGCAGCCCGACCTGTCGTTGGGCACGCTGATCTCCGACGGCATGGGGACGCTGTACAGCGCACCGTGGATGTTCTGGATCCCGGCGATCACCCTGACCTTGCTGACCGTGTCGATGGCGTTCATCGCCGACGGCCTGCGCGATGCCCTTGACCCGAACTCGACCGCGGGAGGCCACGCATGACCACCGCCAGCCAGAATCCCCGGGTCGACGACACCGACACCTCACCGGTGCTCTCGGTGCGGGACCTCACGGTGTCGTTCCCCTCCGAAGCCGGTCGGGTCGACGCCGTACGAGGAGTGTCGTTCGACCTGCGTCCGGGCAGGACCCTCGGCATCGTCGGTGAGTCCGGATCGGGCAAGTCGGTCACCTCGTTGGCGATCATGGGGCTGCTCACCAAGTCAGCGCGGGTGTCCGGATCAATCACCCTCGACGGCCGCGAGCTGGTGGGCCTGACCGAAGGGCAGCTGTCGCGGGTCCGCGGCAACGAGATCGCGATGATCTTCCAGGACCCGCTGTCGAGCCTGACGCCGGTCTTCACCGTCGGCGACCAACTGGTCGAGGCGATCCAGATCCATCGCCAGGTGTCCAGGCAGGCAGCCTGGGACCGAGGTATCGAACTGCTCGGTCTGGTCGGCATCCCCAACCCCGCGGTCCGGATGAAGTCCTTCCCGCACGAGTTCTCCGGCGGCATGCGGCAGCGCGTGATGATTGCCATCGCCATCGCCAACGATCCGAAGCTGATCATCGCCGACGAGCCGACCACCGCACTCGATGTGACGATCCAGGCCCAGGTCCTCGACCTGTTGAAGACGGCCCAGCAGGAGACCGGCGCCGCCGTCATCATGATCACCCACGACATGGGCGTGGTGGCCGGTACGGCCGATGACGTGCTGGTGATGTACGCCGGCAAGCCAGTCGAGACCGCCGCGGTCGGAGAGCTCTTCAACAATCCGAAGATGCCCTACACGATCGGGCTGCTGGGCGCGATCCCGCGTCCCGATGCTGCCGCGAAGGACCCTCTGGTCCCGATCGAGGGCAACCCACCGATCCTGATCAACCTGCCCGATGCGTGCCCGTTCGTGGCGCGCTGCCCGATCTCGGTGCCGGAGTGCAGTGCCACCGAACCGGGACTGGTCGAGATCAGCAGCTCGCACTCGGCCGCCTGCATCCGCTCGGGCGAGATCCATCAGGGCCAGATCGAGGAACGTCCGGTCTTCCCGGTGCCCGAGATCGCCGAAGGTCGGATCGCCGGCATCCCCCGCGAACAGCGCAGCACCGTCCTTGACGTGACCGACCTGACCCGCGAGTTCCCCCTGATGAAGGGCTCGGTGCTCAAGCGAAGGGTCGGCACGGTGTATGCCGTCAACGGGCTGACCTTCGACATCGCCGAAGGGGAGACCTTCGCGATTGTCGGTGAGTCCGGATCGGGCAAGACCACGACTCTGCTGGCGATCATGGACCTCGCCAAGGAAGCCGGCGGCACCGTCGTGCTCAACGGCACCGACCTGCGCAGTGTCAAGGGACGGTCAGCCCGCGACCTGCGACGTGACCTGCAGATCGTCTTTCAGGACCCGATGGGTGCCTTGGATCCCCGGTTCACGGTGGCCGAGATCATCGCCGAACCGATGCGTGCCTTCTCCATCCCCCGGTCCGAGATCGAGGACCGGGTCTCCGAGTTGATGGAGACGGTGGGCCTCGACCCGGCCCACGCCGAACGATTCCCCGGGGCCTTCTCCGGCGGCCAGCGGCAACGTATCGGGATTGCGCGGGCGCTGGCCTCGAAACCCAAGCTGCTCGTTCTCGACGAACCGGTCTCCGCTCTGGACGTGTCGATCCAGGCCGGTGTCATCAACCTGCTCGACCGCCTCAAGCACGAGCTGGGTCTGTCGTACCTGTTCGTCGCCCACGACCTGTCGGTCGTTCGTCACCTGGCCGACCGGGTTGCGGTCATGTATCTGGGCAAGTTCGTCGAGGTCGGTGACGTCGACGAGATCTTCGACCACCCGACCCATCCCTACACCGAGGCTCTCATCTCGGCCATCCCCGTCCCGGACCCCGCAGTGGAACGCTGACCCGAACGGATCCTGTTGGAGGGAGATCTTCCCAGCCCGACTGACCAACGACCGGGTTGTCCGTTCGTCAGTCGTTGTCCCCTCTACATCACACTGCCGCCGACAAAGCAGGAACAGTGCACCACTGTGGTTCCTGACCTGGTGGGGAAGGAGGGTGTCGATCACCGGCATGCGTGCCACCACCGCTGACGCAGACCACGCCGCGAACCGGCCTCGGGTCGGCCCGGCGACATCCTCACCACAACACAGATCCGACTGCGGCCCACAAGGCCGTACGACGAAAAAGGAGAAATACTCATGAAGTCCATGAAAACGGTCGGGGCCGTGACCCTGGCCGCCGCGCTCGCGGCCACGCTGGCCGCGTGCCAGCCGCAGAACAACGGCGGCCCGTCCGGCGACGAGACCACCCCACCGGCGGTGTCCAACACTGATCTGGCCAGCGAGACCGCCGAGATCAACCCGCTGGACCGTGACGCCATCGCCGATGGTGGCACCCTGACCACCTCCCTGCCTGAGATCACTCCTCAGATGAACCCGTTCCACTCAGGCGGCACGCTGTACACCACCACACTGTGGCAGTGGTACAACCCGGTTCTGGCCCTCTACACGCCCGACGGTGAGTGGTCGTTCAACGATGACTACCTGGTCAGCGTCGAGGATCGCACCGAGGGTGACAACACGGTCGTCACCTACACCATCCGTGACGAGGCCGTGTTCAACGACGGCACTCCGATCGACTGGCGCGCCTTCGAAGTCACCTGGCAGGCCAACAAGACCTACGACAGCGACTTCCAGCCGAGCTCCACCGACGGCTACGAGCGCATCATCTCCGTCGAGCCGGGCGAGAACGACAAGCAGGCCGTGGTCACCTTCGGTGACAACTGGGCCTGGTGGCGTGGACAGTTCAACCAGGTCCTCCACCCCGATGCCGCCAAGGACGCCGAGACCTTCAATACCGCCTACGACGGCCGCAACCCTCACCCCGAGTGGGGCGCCGGACCGTACCAGGTGAAGGAGATCACCGAGACCACCGCCATCTTCGAGCGCAACCCGAAGTGGTGGGGCGACAAGGGCAAGCTCGATCAGCGCATCTACGTCCAGATGGAGTCGCAGGCTTCGCTGAACGCCTTCCGCAATGGTGAGATCGACGCCACCGGTGTCGGCACCAAGGACCGCATGGCACAGGTCGAGGGCATGGACGGCATCGAGATCCGCCGCTCCGCCACCCCCTCCAATGGTCTGATCGCGCTGAACGCCGAGGCCGAGAACCTGGAGGACGTCAAGGTCCGCCAGGCCATCCTCAAGGCCATCGACCGCAAGACGATCCTCGACATCACCTACGACGGCATGGACTACACCGAGGAGCAGCCCGGTTCGTTCATGCTCTTCCCGTGGCAGGACGGCTACCGTGACAATGTCACCGAAGCCGGCATGGACTACAACGTCGACGAGGCCAAGGCTCTCCTCGACGAGGCCGGCTGGACCGAAGGCTCCGACGGCATCCGCGAGAAGGACGGCACCCGTCTGGAGATCCGCTACACCACCACCGGTGATGCCCCGGTCACCAAGGCTCGCGCTGCGGCCTTCCAGGACATGCTGAAGCAGATCGGTGTTGACCTGAAGATCGAGAACGTTGCCTCGGCTGAGTTCTCCAAGACCTACAACGAGCGCACCTTCGAGTTCTTCCTGCTCGGCTTCTCGTCGACCGACCCGTTCGGACCGGCGTACTTCTGCCAGCTGTACTGCTCGGACTCGGGTCTGAACTTCTCGAGCACCGGCTCGAAGGAGTTCGACGCCAAGATCAGGGAGGCTGCCTCCATCGGTGATCCCGACGAGCAGATCAAGGCCCTCAATGAGCTCGAGGTCGAGGCCTTCCAGCTCGGCGGCATCTTCCCGACCGAGAATGGTCCGACAATCGTTGCGGTCAAGGAGGGGCTGGCCAACTACGGCGCAGGCCTGTTCTTCCTCGGCAAGCCGCAGGACGTCGGCTGGGCTGCCTGATCTGACCAGTCAGATCTGAGCACTCCGACGGGGTCCGTCCCACTGGGACGGGCCCCGTTCTGCGTCCCCCACACGCTCATTCGCCGCCTTGGTTTCGGTTCGGTAGGGTCGCGGGCGTGACGATCACCGTACGAACCATCTCCAGCGAGGAGCATCTGGCTGTCCTCGACCGCTTCGGGGCAGCCAGCTTCCTGCAGACCCCGGCGTGGGCTCGTGTGAAGTCGGAGTGGCGCTCCGAGTCGCTCGGCTGGTTCGACTCCGAGAGCGGCCCCGAACCGATCGGTGCTGCGCTCGTGCTCTACCGCCAGCTCCCCAAGGTCAAGCGTCACCTGGCCTATCTGCCGGAGGGCCCGGTGCTGGACTGGCCGGGCATCCATGACGTGGCCGCCCACCTGTCTCCGATGGTCGCGCACTTGCGCAAGCGAGGCGCGTTCGGAGTCCGGATCGGCCCGACCCAGATTTACCGCCGCTGGGACAACGCCACCATCAAGGCGGCTGTCGCGGACGAGAACGTCACCTCACTCCTCGAAGTCCGGGCCACCGACACTGATCCCGACGGTGCCCGGATCCGGCAGCGCCTGCTCGACGCCGGCTGGATCCCGCCGAGGACCAGCGCAGGCTTTGCCGCCGGCCAGCCTGCGTACAACTTCTGGCTGCCGCTGGCCGACCGGACCACCGATGATCTCCTGGCCGGGATGAACCAGCAGTGGCGCCGCAACATCAAGAAGGCAGCCAAAATGGGGGTCGAGGTCACCGTGGGCGGCCCGACCGATCTGCCGGCCTTCCACCAGCTCTACGTAGAGACCGCCGAGCGCGACGGGTTCGGGCCGCGCCCGCTGCCGTACTTCCAGACCATGTACCGGGCTCTGGCCGAAGAGGATCCGGAACGGATCCGGCTCTACCTCGCCCATCACGACGGCACCCTGGTGGCCGCCACGATTTGGATCCGGGTCGGCACCCACTGCTGGTACTCCTACGGCGCCAGCTCCACCGCCAAGCGTGATGTCCGCGGCTCGAACGCCATCCAGTGGCAGATGATCCAGGACGCCCGCGATGCCGGCGCCACCGTCTACGACCTGCGCGGTGTCACCCCCGGCGTCGGGGCCGGCGACCCCGAGCTCGGGCTGATCCAGTTCAAGGTCGGCACCGGCGGCGAGATCGTCGAATACCTCGGCGAGTGGGACCTCCCGATCAACCGTCCCCTCTACAAGGCCTTCGACTGGTACATGAGCCGCCGCGGCTGATGTCCCACGACGGTCACTCGCCTACAGTGTGGGGGTGAGTGGACTGACCCTGACCGTGGACGCTGCCGCTTGGCGTACCCATCTGCAGACCGTGACCGAGGCGACTCCCGGACTGGTGCCGGTCGCCAAGGGAAACGGGTACGGCTACGGCCTTCCGCTGCTGGCCGAGGAGGCGCAGCGACTCGGCGTCGACACCATCGCCGTCGGCGTTCCCGCCGAGATCGAGGCCGTACGGGACGCGTTCTCCGGCGACATCGTGGTGCTGAACCCGTGGCTCGACCAGGACGCCGCCTCGACCCGGGCGGCCGAGGATCCCCGGGTCATCCCCACCGTGTCCCGGGTCGACGACATCGCCCGGCTCGGAGCCACCGGCATCCGGACCCGGCTCCTGGCCGAGGTGATGACCTCCATGCGTCGCCACGGCATGCCACCCACCCAGCTCGGCGCCGTCAGCGAGCTGCCCGACACTCTCGACTTCGCCGGCTGGGTGATCCATCTCCCCCATGCCGAAACCGGCCGGGTCAAGGAGGCCGAGACCCTCGCAGCGGCCTGTCATGCCGCCCGACCGGGCCCGATCTGGTTCTCCCATCTGCCGATCGCCGACGCCCGGCGGATCACCGAGTCCCTCGGGGTGGATCTCCGCATGCGCATGGGCACCCAGCTGTGGCTGGGCGCGCCCGAGACGCGGCTGGCCACCGCCACCGTCCTGGATGTCCACCGGGTCGAACGCGGCGACGAGATCGGCTACTGGCAACGCAAGGCCCCCCGCAGCGGTTGGGTCGTCATTCTTGCCGGCGGCACCGCCAACGGCATCGCCATGGAGGCACCGACGTCGGCGCGGAGCCTGCGCTCCCGCCTCATTTCGGTGGCCACCGGTTCCCTCGAGGCGCTGGGACGGGCACTGTCGCCGTACACGATCGGGGGACGGAAGCGGTGGTTCGCCGAACCGCCGCACATGCAGTCGAGCATGGTGCTGGTCCCCGGCGATGTCAGCCCACCCGAGATCGGTGACGAGGTCCGGGTCGAGGTACGCCTCACCACGGCCACCGTCGACCAGGTGGTCCTGGGCCAGCAGGACGTGTGAGGCTGCGGCGCCTGTTTCGGTCGCCGTCGACGGGGTAGGTGATTGGTCCCCCTATCAGGAGGTCGACCAGTGACTACCTGCAGCCATTGCCACAACGACTACGCCCAGGCGTTCGTGATCCGCACCGCAGACGGCGCCGAGCATGCCTTCGACAGCTTCGAGTGCGCAATCTCGGCGCTCGCACCCCTGTGCGGTCGATGCGGATGCCAGATCATCGGCCACGGCATCGACACCGACGCGGGCATCTTCTGCTGCGCGCACTGTGCCCGGCAGTCCGGCCAGCCCGCGGCCGTGGACAACACGCGGGAGAGGTCATGACCGACCCACCGGATCCCCGCTCCGCCGACCACGAGGCCGGCCAACCGTCCGAACTGGCCGGGGCCTATGTGTATCTGGCCTCGGACGAGGCAAGCTACACCTCCGGTGCGGTGCTGCCGGTCACCGGCGGGAAGGGCTTGTGAGCCATGCGCGCCCTCACTTGGCATGGACGCCGTGACGTCCGGATCGACCGCGTCCCGGACCCAGCGATCGTCGAGGACGGCGATGCGATCATCGACGTCAGCTCCACCGCGATCTGTGGCTCGGACCTACACCTGTACGAGATCCTGGGCCCCTTTCTGCAGCGCGGCGACATCCTCGGCCACGAAGCCATGGGCACGGTGGTCGAGATCGGTCCCGGAGTCAGGCGACTCACCGTCGGCGACCGCGTAGTCGTCCCGTTCACCATCGCCTGCGGCACCTGTTTCTTCTGCCTCAAGGGTCTGCAATCCCAGTGCGAGACGACACAGGTACGCGCGCACGGCAGCGGTGCCGCCCTGTTCGGCTACACCGAGTTGTACGGCTCCGTGCCCGGTGGACAGGCCGAGTTCCTCAGGGTGCCGTTCGCCGACCACGGCCCGATCGTGGTGGACCCCGAACCCGACGATGAGCGCTACCTCTTTCTCTCCGACATCTTGCCGACCGCCTGGCAGGCGGTCCAGTATGCCGGGGTCCGGGCCGGTGACAGCCTCACGGTGGTCGGACTGGGCCCGGTCGGCCAGCTCTGTGCCCGGATCGCCGGTCATCTCGGGATCCAGGTGTACGGCATCGACCCCGTCCCCGAACGACGACGGCTGGCCGATCGGTACGGCGTGATCACCCACGATGCGGGCGTCGGCGTCACTGAGCAGATCCGAGCAGCCACCCAGGGCAGGGGCACCGATGCCTCGATCGATGCGGTCGGAATGGAGGCGGGTGGCTCACCGGTGGCCGCGGCGCAGCGAGTCGCGACCGCCTTGCCCGGGGCCTTGGGCAAACCCTTGTTCGAGAAGGTTGGGGTGGACCGGCTCACCGCATTGCGTACGGCGATGTCAGCCGTGCGCCGTGGTGGCACGATCTCGATTGCCGGTGTGTACGGCGGTGAGGTCGATCCCCTGCCCCTGCGGGAGATGTTTGACCGGCAGCTGCAGTTGCGCATGGGCCAGTGCAATGTACGGCGATGGACCGACGACCTGTTGCCGCTGGTCGAGGACCCGACGGATCCGCTCGGGGTGTCAGATCTGGTGAGCCACCACCTTCGGTTGGAAGACGGCCCGCTGGGTTATCAGATGTTCCAGAACAAGGAGGAGGGCTGCATCAAGGTCGTCCTCCACCCCTGAGCTGCCCGACCGGGGGTTGTTTCCGGCCCACCTGCGTGGTTTGGTGAGGATGAAGGAGTTGAGGCAACAGCTCCCGTTCCGGTTGCAAGCAAAGGACGGGTGATGAGCACCCTTTCTGAGCATCACAGTGACATCTCGGCCGACGATCGAGACGCTCTGGTCATCGACCATCTTCGGCTGGCCGATTCCGTCGCCCGCCGTTACGCCTGGCGAGGCGAGGATCTGGAGGACCTGAGGCAGGTCGCCCGGGTCGGGCTGGTCCATGCGGCACAACGGTACGACGCCGTACGAGGCGATTTCGCCGCGTTCGCCACTCCCACCATCACCGGCGAGGTGAAGCGGCACTTCCGGGACCACGGTTGGCTCGTCCGCCCGCCGCGTCGCACCCAGGAACTGCAGGCCCAGATCGACAGGACCTACGGTGAGTTGACCCAGACACTGGGCC
>CAMDZW010000030.1 GCA_945911015.1 uncultured Propionibacteriaceae bacterium | reverse complement strand
GGGTCGGCACAGGATCCGGGGTCGGCACAGGATCCGGGGTCGGCACAGGATCCGGTTCTGAGGTCGTGGCCGACCTCAGGTCCGCAGGCTTCGGGTCTGGTGATGCGGTGTCCACGAGAACCTCGTCCGCCTCATCAGTCGCCTCGTCCTCGAGCTCAGGGTCGGGCCCCGGCCGTGCCAGCAGGACAATCACACCGGCCAGCACCGCCAACACCCCGGCACCCCCGAGCGCGATCCAGGTGCCGTTGCGGGCAGCGCCACCAGCGCCGGCCTGGTCATCGGGTTCTTCTGTGGCGGGTACATCTGTGGCAGGTACATCTGTGGCGGGCACATCTGTGGCGGGCGGCGGGGTCGGGTCATCGGCCCACGCTGGGACCGAAGCACCGGCCGTACCGAACAGTGCCGCACCAAACAGCGCCACGCAGAAGCTGAGGAGGATCGCCAGACGGGTCAGTGTGAAACCGACACCTTCCCGAACCATGATTCTCCTCCCACGGCGCACCGCACCGTCCGAAACTACCGTCTCACCCAAGTCGAACCGAAACCGGCGATCACCACAGGGTGAGCAGCGCCGCGATGACGGTGATCACGACCAGCCCGAGAAGGACCCCGGAGACGATGATCTTGCGCGTACGTGGATTCACAGGGTCCAGCCTATGGCCGACGGCGAGTTCGGCGGCTACGGTGACCGGTATGAACATGCGGCTGTACGCGATCGGGATGGATGAGGTCCTGGTGATGTACGGGGCCGTCGCCGAACAGGTGCCCGGCGCCGAGGTACTCCGAGGACTGGCACAGCCGGAGCCGGCCGAGGCCCCACCGAAGCGATGGTTCGGACGCAGGACAGCCGTCGCGGTGGATCCGGACGAGCCGACCGAGACCGACATCGAGGCCTTCCTGTCCGGTGACTCGATCGAGACCGGGCGGACCCGAGCGGCCTGGCGGCTGCAGGAGCGGCTTGTCGCCGGGTCTTCGTGGGGTGCCCTTGCCCTCCCGTACGGGCCGGCCGAGGTGGACGAGGTCGACTTTGCCCTGGCCCGCGGCGGGGTCTCGGCCGCGGTCGGGCTGCGTCATCTGTTCACAGCAGTCGCGCCGATCAGTCTGGTCGCCCAACCGGGCCTCCAGGTCGGGTGGTATGCCAGTGACCGGGTGGCGACGATGGTGACAGCCTTCCGCGACGGGCTGGCCGAGGTGCCCGAAGCACACCAGTCAGAGATCGCCGGGCTCGTGGAGTGGCTGTCGAACTGGCCCGAGTGGTCGGCAGCAGCTGATGCCGCAGGGCGAGAGACCCCGGATCTGGTGGGGTTCTGGGCACACGACTGACCGTGTCAGTGGCGACGTCTAGGGTCGGTCCATGGAGTCGACCGAGTTGCCTGATGCCCACCACCCCGTCGCCCGCGTGGTCATGGAGTCCTTGGCCGGGCCCGGAGCGGAGCTGCGGCCGGACCAGGTCGAGGCGGTCAACCATCTGCTCTCCCTGCCGGATGAGTCCGGCCGTGGACCACGGGTGCTCGTGGTGCAGCGCACCGGGTGGGGCAAGTCAGCGGTCTACTGGGTCGCGACCGCACTACGCCGTACGGTGATGCAATCCGGTCCGACCCTGGTCGTCTCTCCCCTGTTGTCGTTGATGCGGGACCAGGTGACGGCCGCCAGCCGAGGTGGTCTACGGGCAGCGACGCTGAACTCGTCGAATGTCTCTGAGTGGAACTCGATCGAGGAAGCGCTCGCCCGGGACGAGCTCGATGTGGTGCTGGTGTCGCCGGAGAGGCTGGCCAATCCGACCTTCGGTGCCCGCGTCCTCGACGCCCTGGCCGGAGAGATCGGGCTGCTGGTGATCGACGAGGCCCACGCGATCTCGGACTGGGGGCACGACTTCCGGCCGGACTACCGACGGGTGGCCGATCTGCTGCAGCGGCTCAATCCGGCCACCCCGGTGCTGGCGACGACCGCCACCGCCAACGAGCGGGTCACCGCCGACGTGGCTGCCCAACTCGGGTCGGACACGTTGGTCCTGCGGGGGCCGTTGGCACGGGCAAGTCTGCAGCTGTCAGTGGTGGACCGACTCGATCCACTGCGACGGTACGGCTGGGTGGTGGACCATCTGGGGAAGCTGGACGGATCGGGGATCATCTACACCCTCACCGTGGCCGATGCGGAGCGGCTGACCGAGGCGATCGGCGTGGTGCACGGTGATGCCCTGCCGGTAGCGGCCTACCACGGCCAGCTCGACACTGCGCTGCGGGAGCAGCTCGAAGATGATCTGCTCAACAACCGGCTGAAGGCGCTGGTGGCGACCTCAGCGCTCGGCATGGGCTATGACAAACCCGACCTGGGGTTCGTGGTGCATGTCGGGTCGCCGGCATCCCCAGTGTCGTACTACCAGCAGGTCGGCCGTGCTGGCCGAGCCATTGACCATGCCGCTGTCGTGTTGTTGCCGTCGGCGGCTGACGACGGGATCTGGGAATACTTCGCCACCTCCTCCATCCCCGACCCGCAGCAGATGTCGGGTGTGGTCGAGGCGCTGGCGGCAGCGACTGAGCCGATGTCGGTCCCGGCACTGGAGGCCGAGACCGGACTGCGGCGCGGGCGCATCGACCTGATGTTGAAGCAGCTGGCCGTCGACCAGGTGACCGACCGACGACCCGAGGGCTGGGTGCTGACCGGTCGCCCATGGCAGTACGACCACGACCACTACGCCCAGGTCGTCGCGATCCGGCAGCGTGAGGCCGACATCATGCGCGACTACACCCGCGGCCGGCGCTGCCTGATGCAGCTGCTGCAGGAATCCCTGGACGATCCCTCGGCCGAGCCGTGTGGCCGGTGCTCGGTCTGCTTGGACCGGCTTCCCGAACCCTTGGGTGCCGAGCCGTCGGTCGAGACCGTGCAACGGATCGCCACCACCTTGCGGGCCCAGTCCCACGAGCTCGAGCCCCGCAAGATGTGGCCCAGTGGTTTCCGGTTGCGTGGCCGGATCGCCGCTGGTGTGGCTGCCGATCCGGGACGGGTGCTGGTCCATGCCGATGCGCCGGAATGGCGGACCCAGGTGGCTGCAGCCGAGAGCGGGGATCGAGAGGCAGTCGACCACCTGGCCGCCGCCTGTGTGGAGTTGATGACACGTTGGCGTACGTCCTGGGTCGACCGACCCGAGACGGTGGTGTCCCTGGGCGTGTCCGGTCTGGCCGCCGCTGTCGAACCGATCGCCGACCACATCGCCACCGTGGGCCGTCTCGGGAGGTCGTCGATGGCGGTGGAAGGGCGACCCACCGGTGACCTGGCGGGACCGGCTGAGGCTGCCCACTGGGACCAGTCGCTGTCGGTCTCTACTCCCCAGGAGGTCGACGGGCGTTGTGTGTTGTTGGTCGTGGACCGGACCGCGTCGCAGTGGCCGGTGACCGTCGCGGCAGCGAAGCTTCGCGAGGCCGGGGCCAGCCGGGTGCTGCCACTGCTGGTGCACCGGACGCCGGGATGAGGCTCAGGTCCTGCGCCACATCGAAACCGCCGAGCGGCTCTCACCGGTGAACCGAGCGCCGTCCCAGTCGGCCACCCTGCCAGTCGGACGATCTGCCATGCCAGCGGTTTTGTCAGACCCTGCCGCTAGCGTGGTGGGTACATCGAAGAAGATCGAAAAGCAGTACGGATCGGACGTCACCATGAGCATCGGCGCAGCTCTTGCACCCAGCCAGGCACTGGCTGAGTACGAGGCTGCTCTGGATCGGCTCATCGAGGCTTCGACCAATCCGTTGACCGGTTTGGTCTGCCTTGACCATCAGGGCCAGACCGACTTCCTGGTCGAGTTCGAACGGATCCGCAACCGGATGGGTCTGGTCGACAATGCCATCGTCAATGCCAGCAACGCCACGGATCTTCCCGATTTCCACCACAAGCGGGTCACCGCGGACATGTTGACCGATCTGCTCCGCCTCGATCCTCATGTGGCGGCGGCCCGGGTGCGGGTGGCGAAGCATCTGTCGACCACCTGGTCACCGACCGGTGAACCGATCCCTCCTCGGTTCGCCGAGCTGGCAGCACGACAGGCAGCCGGTGAGGCGACCGGTTCCCAGCTGGACCGGGTGGTCAAGGAGTTGCTCCGACTGGACAAGGTCAAGGCGGCGACCGACGAGCAACGAGCCGTTGCCGAAGTGGTCCTGGCTGGCGCCGTCCCCGACGTCGGGCCCAGGGACCTCGGCGGGCTCGCGGCCAGGATCCGTGACCACATCGACCCCGACGGTCAGGTGCCCGACGACGACTACAACAGCGCCACCCGTCGGCTGAACTGGGGTGACAACGACGACGGGTCGGTGTGGCTCACGGGACGGTTCACGGCCGAGGCCGGCGAGAAGGTGAAGGTGGTCCTCGAGCCGCTGGCCCGGCTCAACGAGAGCCCCGATGAGCTGGATCTGCGCTCAGCCGAACAACGTCGCCATGACGCGCTCGAGACGGTGCTCGATCGGACCCTACGAGCCGGCGACCAGCCCTCGGTCGGTGGCGTGCCGGCGACCGTCCTGCTCAACGTGAGCGCCGAAGACCTCACCTCGGGGACCGGGAGCGTGGAGCTGGGCAGTGGTCAGCGGGTGTCGACTCAGACGGCGAAGCGGATGACTGACGAAGCCTCGATCGTGTCGGTCCTGTTCGCACCCAACGGTGAGGTGCTCGACCAAGGACGGAAGTGCCGGCTGGCCACCACAGCACAGACCTATGCGTTGATCGCCCGGGACAAGGGATGCTCATTCCCCGGCTGCACGGTGCCGCCGCAATGGGCCCAACGCCACCACATCACGTCCTGGCTGGACGGTGGGTTGACCGACATCAACAATCTGACGCTGGTGTGCCACTTCCACCATCACAATTTTGGGCGGCTCGGCTGGTCCTGTCGCATGATCGATGGGCTTCCGCACTGGATCCCGCCCGAGGCCAAGGACCCCAGCCGGATCCCACGGCTGAACCTCCGTCTGCAACGCATGCGCATATGAGCATGCGGGCGACAAACACAAAGACCACCCAGCCAAGTCACGAGGCCGGCGCCGAAGCCGCCTTGATGGTCGCCGCTGCCCGCTTGATGGTTTCCAGATGTGTCGGCAGTGCCGCCGTGGTGGTCATCACCCACGGGGCTGTCATGTAGCCGCGCAACCGTTCGGCCGAGAGTCGCTCCGTGCAGAACTCGACGGTCAGATCAAGGTTGTCCCACGCATTGCGCCAGCTGCTGCCGGTCGGGACCTGCTCATAGCCGTGCTCGTCGAGATCGAGATAGGTCATCCACCATTCGCCCCGGTTGAGCACCTTCGGGCGATCGTTCTCATTGCCCTCGAACCAGAGCCCGTAGTACCAGTTGGACTGCAGCACATCCTTCGGCATCCGGGCGTAGTACTCGTCGGGACGGTGCCAGGCCGGATCTGACCAGACCCACGGGCGCGCACCACCCTTGCGGACCTCGGCACACAGGAATTCGACATCGTTCCACCAGACGTCGCCGCGACGCACCACCACATGCGACTGGCCAGCCTGCATCTCCGGGGTCTCCTCATCCATCCCGATGTGGAAGAACTCCGGCTGGTCGAACAGATCGCTGGCCTCGGCGATCAGGTCGGCACAGACCTGGTAGTACGGCGGGGTCGAGACCTGCCGCCCGTACACGCCGAGCCATTCGTCATGGGAGGTGGAGAAGTTCATCTTCGGGATCGGAGTGAGTCCGATCGAACGGAGCCGAGCCAGTTCCGTACGCAACTCATCGGTGGTCCAGGCGCCGGGCACGGCGAGTTCGGGATGCGATTCGTACTGGATCGCCTCGCCCAGGTCAATCACCAGATGGGTGAATCCAGCAGCAGCGAGTTCCTGGGTGACCCGGTCCCAGACCGGCTTCTCGGTCACCAGCTCGGTGGCCCGGTGGCTGACTCCGGGGTTCGCCGCCCTCCCGGGCGCGGGTTCGTCACGGTCGGACCACATGTTCACGCCGAGGTGAATCAGGTAGCTCCACATCATGGGGCGGATCCTTTCGGGATCTGTTCACGGCGACTCCCGCCGGGTGCGGGCGTCCTCAGGCCTGTGTTGACTCAGCCGGTGCCGGGCGGCGATCACCGTGGCGACGCGCCGGGATGCCGACATAGACCCCGTACGGGTCGGTGTCTCGGGTCACCACGGCATTGGCCCCGACAATGCAGCCGGTCGCGATGTTCACCCCCGGGACGATGCTGGCATTCGCACCGATCCACACGTCGTCGGCGATGGTGATCGGCGCGGACTCGGAGGTCTTTGCCATGGGTGTGCCCTCGTGGAGGCGTGGATCGTGCTGGACGGTCGCCATCAGCACATGGCCGGCCACATTGACCAACTCACCGATGCGGAGCCCGCCACCTCCGTACAGGGCACAGGCCACGGCGAAGTGGGTGCCGGCACCGACCTCGACGATGCCGTTCTCCCCACCGGTCGAGACATAGCCGCCCGGATACATGTCAACTTTGCCGTGGAAAACCAGTTGTCCCGATCCCTGCACGAAGCAGCGGGGGAACAACGTCGAGCCCTGGCCGAGCCGGACCCGGGGCCGGCCCATCGCGATGAAGCCGCGGCAGATGGTGACGTCATCGTCGACCTCAAACAGCTCGGGATGTTCGATGTGGACATCCGGTTCGATCGTCACATTGCTGCCACAGCGGGCAAATCGGGACTTCCACTCAGTGCTCATCAATGATCTCCTGCACAGCCGTCACCAGTCGTTCCGCCGTGCCGGGCGCCGTCCACGACAAGGCATTGCGCCATGTCTCGTAGCCACCTTCGTCCCACGCGCGTGCGGGCGGCACATATCCGAGATGGCCGCCGGTCAAGCCAATCACAGTCGTCGTCGCAGCCGGGGACAGGTCTCGAATGGTCATCCCGGTCTCGGCGAAGAACTCCCCCGGGAGTCCGACCAGGCACAGCTCACCGATCCTGGCCACCGCCACTGCCGCAGTCCCCTCAGCGGGCCGCGCTGCGAGGTGGGGCAGGCGCTCGGCGAAGTAGTCGGCTGCCGCGCCCCGCATCGGATCCCCGCTCACCCAGGACAACCGCAGCTCCTCTCCCGGTTGGTGTGCTCGGGCGGCCGCGAGATCGGCTGCGGTGACCTCAGCTCGTACGAGATCGACCTCGACTCGTCGGGTGGAGATCGGGACCTCGTCGGCGCGGGGCGACATGGCCGTCCCGGCCAGGACGGCACCGGCCACTGCGGTTGCCACGAGTTCAGCCCTGGCTGCACCGCTGTCGGGCACCGCGGCACCGCGATCGACATTGTTGATGTCGCCGGAGCAGCCGTTGGTGGCCTGGACGTGGACGCCGTCGCCCGACATCGCCTTCAGCCGTGACACCAGGGCGCCGTAGTAGTCGGAGCTGATCGCAGTGTCGGATGCTGCCGCGACATAGTGCAGGGACAGGTTCGTCCACCAGGCCAGAGGGCGGCCGTCGCGGTGCTCAACGCACAAACCGGTGACGAGGGGATCAGTTGGTCCGGCCGGGCCGATCAGGTCCGTCCGGTCGCAGGGCGCATTGGTCACCACGTCACCACCGGAGGTCCTGCTGCGCCGGTTGAAACAGACCCCGGTCACCGGGGCCTGGCCCCAGCCGACCCGGGCCGGCACCACGGTCGTCAGGGCGATGACCACGGCCTGGACAATCGCAGCGGTGACGCGATCCAGAAAGGTCGGGTCGACGTCGTTGACGCCGAGCTCGGGCATCGTGCTGGGCGTGCTGTGGCTGTGGGTCGCCGACACCAGCAGGTGATCGGGTCCCAGCCCGGTCTGGTCCGCGATGCGGCTGGCCGCGGCAGCGATGATCTCGGCGGGGAGCATGACCAGATCACACGACACCAGGACGATCTGGCCGCCGCCGGTACGGTCACTCAGCGCGAGGGCGCGGACGAAGAGCTCACGCTCAATCGTGTCGGCGCGCCGTGGTGAGAAGTGTCCGGCCAGATCAGCACCCAGGGCCGGGGTGATGCCCACCTCCGCCACCCCGGCCCAGAGTCCTGCGTGCTGACCCACCGTCACGGTCAGCGGCCCATGATGCCCAGCGCGGCGTCAACCAACCGTTCGCCCGCTCCGGGCGCGGTCCATGACACCCCCGTGCGCCAGGTTTCGTAACCACCCTCGGTCCAGGCCTTGGCCGTCGGCACATAGCCGATGTGGTCGTTGGCCAGACCGATCATGGCGGTCATCGGGTATCGGGAACCCTCCCGGATCGCCAGTCCCAGCTCGACGAAGATCTCGCCGGGCAGCGCCACCAGGCACAGATCGCCGATGGTCAGCACCTGCACCGGAGCGGATGCCTGCTCGGGCAAGCTGTCGATCTGGGTCAGCAGTCGCTTGGCATAGCGACCGGTGAGGTTCTCAGGGATCGGCATGCCGGTGACGTACGAGAACGGTGCATCGGTCCGCTCCCCCGCCAGAACTGCCTCGGCAATCGCCCGGTCTTCATCGGTGACAGCGATCCGATCGAGCTCGACCCGGGTGAGCTTGGCACTCAACGCCACCGACTCGTGCCGGGCCGACATCACTGTCCCTGCTGCAGCAGCGCCGGCGACCGCAGCCGCGACGAGTTCGGTCCGTGCCACACCTCGCTCCGGCACGCCGGCGGTGATGTCGACATTGTTGATGTCGCCGGAACAGCCGTTGGTGAGCTGGACATGCGGCTGGCCGCCGACCAGTCGTCGGGTCGCGTGGGTGAAGGCACCGAAATAGTCCGAGCTGATCGACAGGTTCGTCTCTGCTGCCACATAGTGCAGCGAGAGGTTCCCCCACATGGCAAGCGGACGACCGTCACGGTGCTCCACCAGCAGACCGGTGACGGTCGGATCGGTGGGACCGGCCGGCCCGACCAGATCGTCCCGCGGCCCCGGGTTCATCTGCACGATCCCGTCCGTGCGCAGGTAGCGCCGGTTGAAACAAACCCCTTCGACCGGGGTCTGCCCGTACGCGATCCGCGCCGGCACCAGCGTGGTCACCGCACCGACCGCGGCCTCGACGATGCCGTTGATGATGGTGTCGAGGTCCTCGGCGGTGATCGGATGATGGCCCGGGATGGTCGGCGGCCCACTGTGGGTGTGGGTCGCCGAGACCAGGACATGATCGGGCGGGACCTGGGTCCGGTCGGCGATCCGGGCCTTCGCGTGATCCACGAGGTCGCTGGCCCGCATCATCAGCAGGTCGCACGAGATGAGCAGCAGCGTCACGCCATCACAGCGCAGCGCCAGGGCCTTCGCGTACAACCGGCGTTCGATCCGGTCTGCCTTGCGCTCGCTGAACATGCCCACCAGCTCTGTCCCCAGCGCCGGTGTGATGTCAACATCGCAGGCGCCGGCCCACAGGCCGGTCCCGTTCCCGATCTCAGTCATGGTCGTCCAATCTCAGCAGGTTTCGACGGTCACTGCGCCTCGGCAGCGGCTTGCAGCTCCTCTCGGATCTTGTCACCACCGCGGTTGCGCCATTCCTCGACGACCTTGGGCCAGTCGCTGACCTCACGTCGTCCCTGCACGACACCATTCCACTCATCGGTCAGGAAAGCGCGCAGTTCGGCGCCGGACTTGGCGTCGGTCTCGGAGACCAGACCGGTGGTCGGGTTCAGGACAGGCTCCTCGGTGAAGATCTGCTTCTCGTAGTTCATCGCCGTCTCGACGATCTCCGGGTAGCCGGCCGAGTAGTAGCCACCGGCCATGCAGCCGGGGAGGTAGTTGAACGGCAGCTTGAATCCGCTCGCCGCTGGGAGTGCCTTGGGCGCGCCGGTCTCGGCGTCGCGCTCCCAGGTCTCCCCCTCCTTGCCGAACTGGACGGCCAGGTACTCCAGGGTGCCGAAGCCCGCACCCAAGGTGTTGAGGACGTTGAGCAGCTGCGGGATCCGCTCCTTGTCCACTGTCTTGGGGATGGAGGTGAGGGTGAAGATGCCTGTGCCGAGGGTCTTGCGAGCCTGGCCGGAGCCGTCCGCCTTGGGCGCGACGGGCATGCCCATCTCGATGTTGGGGTCGGCATCGACGTACAAGTTGTAGGTCGAGACCATCCCTGCGCCACCGGCATTGAGAAGGAGCACACGAGCGGCCTTGTATTCGTCGACGACATTGATCGTGCCGAAGGCATCGGGGTGGATGGCCCCGGCGTCCCACAGCCTCTTGGTGAAGTTCAGGGCCTCGATCCACTCCTCGGTCTCGTGGTCAGCAACCCAACCGCTGTCCTCGGCCAGCCAGGCATTCGGCACGCCAAACATCTCGCGGACGTACGAACTGAGGTCCGCACTGCCCTGCGCCCATCGGTTCTGGCCGCCGTCACTGATTCCCACGCACAGGTCGTAGAACTCGTCGGCGCTGCTGACGTCGGAGGTCAGGCCCTGCTTCTTGATGACGTCCTCGCGGGTGATGACTCTCGAGGAGACGAAGCCGAGCGGCATCGGCACACCGTAGATGCCGCCGTTGAAGGTGGCGCCCCGCCACGCGGCCTCGGTGAGGTTGGCAAGTTGGGTGAAGGGGGCGATCTTGTCGCCACCGATGTACTCGGACAGTTCGTGGAAGTTGCCCTGGAGCGCAGCGGCACGGTTGGCCAAGGCATTCGGGATCTGGACCAGGTCCGGCAGCGCCCCGCCGGCCATCATGGTCGAGATCTTGGCTGCATAGTCGGCGGCCGGGGCGAATTCCATCGTGATGGTTCCGCCGAGGGTCTCACCAATGTGCTGCCACCACGGGTTGCGGTCCAACGGGGCTGGAGCCGGGGCCTGCAGGCCCGCGGCGGTGCTGACGGTCTCCCCGTCGAGCGGCTTGGCATCGACCGCGCTGACCGGGTCGGTCGGGAACTCGAGGTAGCCGACATAGCCGTATTCGCTGTACGCCTCGATCTGCGGCGGGATCGCCTGGTAGGGAATGTAGTTGGGGAAGTCCACCCCACCGGAGGCTGGCCCGGAGCCGTTGCCGCCGGGGGTGTTCCCACCCGAGGGTCCGCCATCCTGTGAGCAGGCGCCCAAGCCGACGGCACCGGCAACGCCGGCTGCCCCCAGGAGTGCACGCCTACGCGAGATCGGATTGGTGAAAACTGTCATGGATCTTTCCTTCGGCTTCGATGCCAGTGGGTCTGGTGGACCAGACGGTACCGTCCCTGCGACAGGTGTGCAAGAGAATGAATAGCATGAATGCTTTTGCAAAACCAGATCGTGATTCATGCCCTCTTGACATCCACCCCGGCCACCGTCCGCTGTGACCGTCAAATCTCACACCCAGCCTCCACTCGGCGACATCAGCGCCGACTCAGGCATGACGCCGCAGGGAACGATGTGATAGTTCTAATGCATCGGTGGTGAATCAAATCAATCACCAACCGGCGCGCAGCACCGGGCAGCACAGGAACGGACTCCTCATGACCACCAGCCTCCCCAACAGCTCCAGGATCCACAACGTCGGCATCATCGGGCTCGGCCGCAGCGGGTGGGACATCCACGCCCGAGGGTTGCTCGCCCTCAAGGACAAGTTCCGGGTGAGCGCGGTGACCGACCCGGTTGCCAGCCGCCGCGACGAGGCCGTCGAGCTGTGGGGCTGCACCGCCCACCTGGATGCCGAGGCAGTGATCAATGACCCGGACGTGGACATCGTGGTGATCGCCTCACCGTCGCACACCCATGTCGACCTCGGCCTGTTGACCCTTGCGGCCGGCAAGCACGCCATCCTGGAGAAGCCGATGGCAGCCTCGGTCGACGACATCGACCGACTGGTGGCCGCCTCGGCTGCGGCTGACCGGGTCGTGACCTGCTTCCACAACAACCGCTTCGAGGGATCGCTCGCCGCCGTCGGTGCCATCGTCGCCAGCGGTCGGATCGGGGAACCGATCCTGATCCGTCGCTGCATCCACCGCTACTCGCGACGGGCCGACTGGCAGACACTGCGCAAGTTCGGCGGCGGCGAGCTCGCCAACCAGGTCAGCCACTATCTCGACCAGGTCCTCAGCCTGGTGCCCGATTCCGAGGTCTCGCTGTTGGCCGCCGACGTACGCCATCTCGTCTCGGCCGGTGATGCCGAGGACCATGCCAAGTTGATCTTGCGTGCCGCTGGCGGCCCGTTGCTCGAGGTGGAGGGCAGCGCAGCTGTGGCCATCCCGCAACCCGCCTGGTTCGTGGTCGGCACTGCCGGCACGATCTCGGGCTCGACCCGAGAACTTGCCGTGCGGTGGGTGGACCCGGCAACGCTGCCTGAGATCACCGCCGACGACGGTCCGGCCGAGGACCGCCGGTACGGCTCCGCCGAGGTGCTGCCCTGGCAGGAGGAGACCGTCATGGTCGAGTCCACCAACCGGACCACGATCTTCTACCAGAACTTCTACGACGTGTTGGAGCACGGCGCCGAGCTGGCCATCACTCCGGCATCGGTACGTCGCCAGATCGGGCTGATCAACCAGGCCCGCACGACTGAGCCACTCCCCACCAGCTGAGGCAGTTCGCCCCACCGCCGGAAGCGGCGCGCCGGGCCCACTGACCCGACGGGAACTGCACGCTTCTGAATCCATCTTCGAGTAACGGCGCTAGGTGAGGTAGCCTGCAACAAATCGAACCGTTGAAATAGGTCCGTGTTGGGTCATTCCGGTCATTCCATTGACACAATATAGACGTCTCTATTCAATGTGACGTGTTGTCAGCCGCCCCACCGACGGGGCAGCACCTTCTGAAGGAGATCCCCAGTGAAGCGTCGTTCCTTCCTCGCAGCCACCTCCGCCACGGCGGCAGCGCTGACCCTGCGACCCTGGCAGCCTGCCGCTGCCGTCCCCCGGGAGCCGAACCCCGACGGCCCCGCGGTCACCCTCCGATCGGGACTGAGTCACATCGCCACCACCGTTGACGGAGTCACCGCGGACGGCACCCTCACCGATCCGAGGTGGGGCCCACCGGTGCAGGAGCAATTCACCTCGCTGGCCGGGCTCGAGGAGACCGATCCGGTCGCCCTCCATCTGGTCCACGACAGCACCCATCTCCATGTCGGGATCGCCGTGTCCGGCACCCCGGCCAGCACGGTCGCCTACGCCTCGGTCCTGGTCCGCGCCGACAGCGAGCACTTCGTCACCACAGTGGCGATCCGGCCGACCACACCAGCCTCGACCTTCACCTGGGAAGGGGAGAACACCGAACTCTCCGACGCGACCTCGGACTTCGCCGCAGGCGACGACCTCACCACCGCCACGGTCTCGATCCCCTTCGCCGAAATCGGCATCTCACCAGACACCGGAGTCGAGCTCGGCCTCAACGTCGTCGTCGACCACGAGGACATGACCCGCCCCGCCACCAGCGATGCGCCGTTGCGCACCGGTGTGATCTGGTACAACGGCAGCTCAACCCGTCCAGTCCGGACCGCGGTCGTCGACGAGGACCGCTACGCCCTGGTCCTGTTGGGCGGTGTCGGCGCAGTGCGCAAGGGCCGAAAGCCCGCTGCACTGTCGGAGATCTCCCTTCCCGTGTTGGAGTATCTCGCCTTCAGTCGTAAGCGACTGCACCTCCAGATCCCCGACGACACTGTCCGTGACGAGATCAGCATCGACTGGCGTGCGCCCGGTGGTGACTGGGTCGGGCTCGAGACCGAGGTCGCGGTCGCGCGGATCCGCACCGCCGACTTCGACCATCCTGAACCCACCGTCCCGGGCCAGTACTGGCTCCGGGTCACCACGGTCTCGCGCACTGGCGACGACCAGGTCTCCCACCTGTGGTTCGACCGCGATGCCCTGATCACGGCCGGCGACCAGCTGCCCGGCAACCAGCCCCATCCGCCGCGGGGGAACACCGAGGTCACCCCAGCTGCACCGTCTGCTGCCGTCCAGGCCCTGCTGGACCTGGTGCCTGACCGTGCCGGGTTCCGGTTCTGTGGCCTGCCGGAGACCCCCGAGCTCCACCCGGACCGGCTCTACGCCTTCTCTCCGGACGAGCCGGACCAGCTGGTGGCCCCGTCCACCGGAACGGTCTATCCCAACGACGACTTCCCTGAGGACCAGTCGATCACGGTGACCAACCGGCTCGGCGAGGAGGTCACCTACCCGTACCACGAAGACGCATCCGGCAAGCGCTACTTCATCAGCGCCCACCGGTGGTATCTGCAGCGCGAACATGTCTACGGTGCACTGCCGACCCTGGCGAGCACCGATCCACTGGGCGCGGCCCGCCTCCTGCACCGACTGGCCGAGGCCCATCGTGGCTGGGTGTCGACCAACGAGTACCCGTGGTTCAATCGCCCCGTGGCATCGGCGGCCACCCCGCGCAACTACTACTGGGGTGGCGCGCTCACCCGCTGGTCGGTCTCGGACCTGAGCCCGATCAGCGGGATCGCCGGCACCTTGGAGAAGATCGAGCAAACCGATGCGCTCGACGTGCTCGGTGCCGAGCTCGGCACCGATGTGCGGTCGGTGATCATCGACGACTTCCTCGGCTCGGCCCTCGCCTGGGTCCACACCTTCCCGGCGACCTACGGCAACATGGCCGCACCCAACAATGTCGCACTCGGCTCACTGGCCAAGGCACTGGGCGACTCGCAGTATGCCCATGAGGTGTACGAGTGGGCAGCCGAGTTCGCCCGCCGCAGCTTCCTCTTCGACGGCTTCTGGAAGGAGACCACGGTCTCGTACCACAACCAGTCCTCCAGCGGAGCCGTCGCCGCAGCTGACAAGCTGGACGGATGGACCGATGCCGAAGGCTATGAGTCACCCCGCACCGGACTCCGCCTGGTCGACCTCAAGCTGCGCACCAAGATGCCCGTGCTCTCGGCCTCGCTGCGGATCCCCAACCTGCTCTGCTATCCCGACACCAAGACCTTCCCCACAGCCGACACCTGGGCCAGTGAGAAGGCCAATGCACCTGAACCCATCGGTTCGTTCACCTTGGGCGCTTCGGGCATCTCACGCCTCAGCCGGGGACCGGTCGCGAGCGGTGGACCGTACGGAATCACCCACCAGTTCTTCGATCTGACGGTCACCGAGCAGAGTGCCGAGGCCGCCTACTTCGCCGGGACCGGCACCATCCAACTGGAATCGACCACCCCGGATGGCTTCGTGGTCTGGGAATTCGACCTCGACACCGGAGGCGACTTTGATCTGGACCTGGTGCCGTTCCATGCTGGCAGCTATGCCCGGTACGAGGTGCGGATCGACGGTGAAGCCGTGGGTGAGCACGACTTCTTCGCCAGTGGCGCCACCGGAGTGCAGCCGGCGTTCACCCTGGCCCGGATTGATCTCACTGCCGGCAAGCACACCATCGGTTTCCACTGTGTGGGCAGGGATGAAGGGTCTTCCAACTGGAAGATGGGCATCAACAGCATGTCCTTGCTGGATGAGGAGGCCCGGACACTGCGGGACGAGTCAGATCCAGACGTGGCAAACCCGGCCCAGACCTGGCTCATGTACACCCCGAAGTACGGTCACAACCACTACGACCCGTTGAACCTCGTCGTCTGGGCCGAAGGCCAGGAGTTGCTGCCGGATCTGGGCTACACCCACACCTTCGACGGTCAGTGGACCAAGACCACCCTGGGCCACAACACAGTGACCGTGGACAGCTCCAACATGAGCACCGAGACCGGGGTCGACGGTGGTTCGCTCGAGGTCTTCGACACCGCCGACACCGACATCCAGGCCATCCGGGCCCACTTCGACACCGCCTATGACCAGACCAACCGGTACTGCCGTGAGGTGTGGTCGATCAAGCATCCCGATGCCGAGCGCAACGAGGGTTATGTGCTCGACCTGTTCCGGGTGGCTGGCGGCGAACGTCACGAGCTCAGTTTCAACGGCGACGCCAACCACGAGGCGGCAATGACCACCACCGCTTCGACCGCCGAGTACGGCCCCTATCTGTTACCTGAGGGGGTGGAGGTCGTCCTACCCACCCGTGAGACCGAGACCGGGTCGGCCGAAGGCCACTACTACGGCTACATCTCCGTACGGGATGTCTCCCGGGCAGAGCTTCCTGACGGCGCATTCGACGTCACCCTCACCACCGAGCTCGACGACGAGGAGGAGGGCTCCGGTGTCCACTTCCTCGGACAGGCCGGCCCGAGCACCGAGCTCTTCCTGGGCCGTTCGCCTTCGATCCGTTCGACCCGCCTGTTGGGAGCGGCCGGTGACCTCAACACCGAGGTCATCAAGTACACGATGCCCAAACTCGTGGTACGGCGTGAAGGCAGCGACCTGCGCAGTGACTTCGTCACTGTGGTCGAGCCGTACGGGGCCGGCAAGACCCCGCGCATCAGCTCGGTCGAGCTGGTCGAGCATGACGGCAGCGCCGATGACCTGGCCGTGAAGGTGACCCACGACGACGGGACCGTGGACCTGGTGCTGTCCTCGTTCACCGGATCGGGCACGTTGAGCGCCGAGGACGCGACACTGACCGGAAAGCTCGGGTGGGTGCGGATGAGCGAGGGAGAGGTCGTCGCACTCCACCTCGTCGGAGGCACCTCGCTGACGGCCGGCGGGCAGTCCCTGACCGATGACGGCCCGGTCACCGGGCCGGTCACCGGCACCCGTCGCCAGATGGCCGAGGACGAGACCGACGCGGTCCTCACCACGGCCACGGTGCCGGAATGGGCCGTGGGCCGGACCCTGGTCGTGGCACATCCGGACGGCAAGACCCACGCCTATCCGATCAAGGCCGTCACCGCCGAGGGCGGCACCACTCTGATCGAGATCGACCGGATCGATCCCGGATTCCAGATCAACGACGACGGCAGCTCGGAGATGGTGTTCACACCGTTCACCGTGTGGACCGGGGACACCACGTTCCGGATCGACAACTCGGTGACCAGCTGAGCCTGAGCACAACGGCCGGGTCGACCCACCACGGGTCGACCCGGCCGTTCCTTTGTCCCCGGTGGTCCGTACTTCTCCGCCGGGGAATGACTTCACCGAGGAGGGGACGTCGCTACCCTGCCTCCATGACTGATCGAGCCGAGCGCGCTCAGGCGTATGCGACTGCACAGCGGGAGCAGGAGAAGTCGCTCCGCGCCGCCCACCGGGAGAAGGTCGCCACCGATCCCACGTTCACCACTCCGTGGTACGGGGTGACCTGGGACGAAGCTGACTCCGATCCGATGGCAGTGACCCGGATCGCCTCCGACATGGATCTGCACCGCACCCTGCCGATCCAGTCTCGGATGCGTCGTTGCGTGGTCCGCGACGGCGTGGTGCGCTACCACCTCCACGAGGATGACTCATCCCTGCAGGCCGACGGGGTGACACCGGCCCGGCTCGACGGCAGCGACGGCGATGTGATGGTCGAGGTGCCCGGATTCTTCTACCGTTGGATCACCGACGGCACCCGCCGCTCGATCCTCATCTCAGAATGGGGTGATCCTGAGTTCCGGTTCAGCCCACCCCACCTGCTGTCTGCCTATGAGTGCACCATCGACCGCGAGACCGGCGCCCTGGCCTCGGTCTGTACTTCTTCCTTTGTCAGCAGGGAACGCTCGATCCGAGTGGAGTCTCCGACCCGCCGAGTGGCCGCGGATGACCAAGCCGGGATCGACCTCGGCGTCCACACCACGGTCGAGCTGACCGGTCACACCGCCAGTGCCGCCCGCTACCGCGGTGTCACCAATGACGTGTCCCTGGACTGCCACACCGACCCGGGCGACCGCAACACCGCGCGCAATCAACTCGGCCGTCCGGTCTCCAACATCAACCGCCGCGAATGCCGCGCCCATGCCGAGGCTGCCGGTGGTTTGATCCAGCAGTACGCGAGCCAGCGGGCCCTCACCTTCTTGGTGTGGGTCGAGTACGCCACCCGCCAGATCCAACAGCCCTTTGCTCCCGACGACGCCGACGGTTTCCGGACCGGCGGTCTGGGCGACGGCGCGGTGAAGTATCCCTCGTACGAGGCCTATGAGAAGTACTTTGCCCCGCAGGGAGGCAATGCGGTCCTGCCATGCGGCGTCACCAATGGTCTGGGCAACAGGTCCGGTGAGGTGCAGTACCTGATCCGCACGGTGCCGGTCGCCGCCACCGGTGCACTGGCCGAGGCCGAGTTCACCGCCTGGGGCGATGTGTGGATGCCGGTCCACTCCTATCGTGGGATCGAGAACTTCTACGGCCATCTCTACACGATCGTCGACAACATCGATGTCGTGGTCACCCCCAGCGGCGAGGGAGAGGAACGGACCAACCAGTACTGGTACCAGCCCAACCCGTATCTGTGCACCGACACCGATTCGCTCGAGGGCTACACCCATCTGGGGAGCTTCACCTTCCCGTCCTCGATCAAAGTCATCGACCGGCTGTTGGGCGGACCCGACGGCCACATCCTGCCGATCTCGTCGTCGGGACGCGACATGGAGACGTACTACTGCGACTGTGTCGAACACATCACCGGGTGGCGCGGCAACACCGTCGCCGGTGTGAAATATCTGACCTACAACGGAAGACTGGTCTCGGAGAAGCTGGTCGGTCTGCTGTTCAGTGTGGTGGCCATCGATGTCGACAGCGACCGACGACGCCGCTCCGACACCGTACGACTGCAGTACATGATCTGAGTCGCCGGTCTCGGAGCGGACGTCCCGTCTTGGTCCGGTACGGGTCAGCGCTCCAGTTCGATCACATGGGTGCGCCCGTCGCGGTCACTGGTGTCGACCGTGACAGTGACGGTCGCGCCAACCTTGTGCACCGACACGGTGTCATCCTTCGACGTCACCGTCGCGCGCCCGAGAGACACCTGCACCTCGACCTGGTCCCGTTGGCCGGTGGGGTCCGACACGGCCAGCCGTACGGGGTTGGCTGCGGTGTCCAGACCAACCGCACAGGCTCCGTCGACGCTCAGCCGTCGCACTGATCCGGCAGCAAAGAAGTTCGCCAGCATCGTCGCGCCGTTGTCGGCCCCGACCGCCTGGACCTGGGAGGTGTTGGCGAGCACGCTCACCTCGTCCGAGGCCGCTGCAGCACTGGTCTGGGCGGCAGTGGCGCCGGGAAGAAGCGCATAGGCATAGCTGGAATCGGGGGCGGTCGGCCGGTCGCTCTCCTGGATGAGCCGCACCGCATCGGCCTTGGGGAAGCCGCTGCCGTCGACCTCCATCCGCACCTCGGCTCGGCCGGCCTCGAATCGATACACCCCCAACGACGTCCAGCTCCCCGCGTCGGCCATCTGGTCAAGCACGACGGTGTCCTCGCCGTCGGCATGGGTGACCGTGTACGGAGCCGATGGCGCATTGTTGGGATAGGCCGGGAACCACACCTCCACCCGGTACTCACCGGCGGTGTCGACTGGGGGCCGCCAGGTCGCGCGGGCGATCCCGGCCTGGCCCGGCGAGGTGGCCAGACAGGGCTCCCCGCTGAAGCCGTGGAGGGTGGGCGAGGTCACCCAGTTGCCCTCGGAGGTGAAGTCAGGTTCGGGGCTGTTCGTGTCGACGAAGATCTGCACCGGCGGCACTGCTTCGCCGTGGTTCAACGACAACGAGACGTAGCTTCGGGTGATCGGGTCCGTACTGCCGGCATCATTGACCTCACGCCAACTCCCGGTCCGTTCCTTCCGACTCGCCTCCAGCTGGCAGCGGTCATCCATCAGGACGTAGCCGGCGACCCCATCGAGATGCGCCCAGGAACCGGCTGGGAAGACATCCTCCCAGTCGGCGGTCACGGGTTGGGTCGTGCCGTTGACGGTGAGCGCCGTGTCATCGTCGGCGTGCAGGTTGCGGTTCTCGATGGTGGTGATGATCGGCTCGCCGCTGCCGCCGATGATCCCGGCACCCAGGGCAACGATCCGGTCCGGCAGGCAGAACCACGATTGATGAGCCGTCATCTCCGAGCCCACACCGTGGAGGTGCTGGCCGAAGGTTCCACGACCGGAGTCGAGCGCGACCCCACCGGCCCACGCATTGGGCGCCAGCGTCTTCCCGGCGCTGCCGCCCCCGGCACCGCGGGCCAACTCCTGGGTGTCAACCGTGGTGCCGGGCAGGCGGTAGAGGTCAATGGTCGGCCAGAAGCCGTCGCTGAACTGCGCGGGATCGGCGGCGGTGTACAGCTGCGTCCAGCCAGCGGCGGTGTGGAAGCCGCGGTAGTTCTCGCCGAGCTGGTAGTCGTAGACCGACACCCGATCACTGGCCGCACTCACCATGCAGGCCCAGCCCGGTCCTCGATGCACCACCCTCGCCATCGAGGGAAAGATGGTGAACCCCACGGGTTCGTCAGCAGGCTCCACGCTCGGATCAGCCAGCAACTCCTTGATGACCGAGATCCTTGGCATCGACGCATTCGCCAAGGGGTCCACCACGGCCGAGGCCCGCTCCAGCCAGCCGGCACAGAGGTTGCGCCAGCGGGACTGGGTCGCGGCGTCGGCGGCCGGGGCCAACCGCAGGATGCTCTCCACCAGAGTGATTCCGTAGCTGAAGGCCGGGGTGCCCGAGCGGGCGATCGAGCGGCCACGCACCCCGTCCATCACCTGTCCGTCCACGATGATCGGGGCGAATGCCGTCTCCACGGCGTCAAGGATCCTGCTGACCCGCGGGTCGGTCACCTCCCAGGTGGTGCCACCGAGCAGACCCAGCACACGTGACAGCCCGGACATCATGTCGATCCCGTAGGAGCCGGTGTAGGGAACCCTGCCCTGGTAGAGGAAGGAGCCGTCCGGGTAGAGCCCTTGTTGGGCGTAGAAGCCGGTGTCGGGCAGCTCCGATCCGTACGCGAAGGCCACCGACAACCGATCGGTCGCCAGAGTCACATGATCGGCCGACTCGGCCACGATGCCGATCAACAAGGCATTGCGGCACAGATCCACCCGGTTGGTCCCCGAGGACTCCAACAAGTCCCGGTTCGGATAGCGTTCGAACTGCCACGCCGGATCGGCCACGAACCAGTCCATCGCGGCAACGTAGCGCTCAAGGTCGGCGGCGGGGACGAGACCGTCCAGCATGATCAGAATCCCGGCCAGGTTCACCGGACCGCCGATCTCCCAGTGCCACCAGTTGCCGAATTCGTCCGCGCCCGCGGTGTAGACCTGTTCGACGGTGTCGAGTCCGGCCAGGATCTCGTCGAGGATCGCGGGATCCTGATGCCCTTGTGCGGTGGGGATCTGGTAGGCGTAGGATATCGACAGCAGTCGGCTGTAGCTGACCACGATGTTGGCCGATTCGGTGAGGGGTAGGTCGGAGAAGACTCTGTCCCGGTTGTCGTCGGGGACCAGCAGGTCCCTCGCCAGCTCCACTGCCTCGTCCACACTGGCCACGCCATCGGCGATGAGTGGATCGCTGAGGTCAAAGGTGGTTCCGATCAGCAGCTCGCGGTACCGGCTGCGCATCAACGCAAAATCGCTGGCGTCGTCGGCTCGGGCCGTTGTGACCGGCAAGACCGATGCCATGCCTGCCACGCCGGCGCCTCCGAGGAGTGTCCTGCGACTGATCTGGGGAGACCCAGTCATGGTGCTCTGCCTCCATTGGCTCTGCGGGCGCGCTCTGCGACGCCCGATCTGGTTTCGCATGACACTAACTTCCGTTGCAGAATAACGCAATGGAATGAAACACAATGAATTTGTTGGGCCTCAGTGTGACCTCAGGTGGGCGTGTCGGGGAATGATTTTCCTCAGCGATCAGCGCGACCCGAACCAGCGCTTCTGTGGCTCGCTGACCTGGACCAGCTCCGCCGACCACGGCCCGAGCTCCACGTCACCGAAGCTCAACGGCTCGCTACAAGCGTTCGCTTGTAGCATCCACCGCTGACCGGACACATCCCGCACGCCTAGCGACCGGTAGCCATGAGGTCCACCTGCCCCGCCACCTGCCTCGACCGCAAACGATTCTGTCGTTGCGGAGTCAGCCCCCGACAGCACGGCGAAGCCGACGTCGAGGATGATGTCTCCGGACTCGACAGCGCGGAATCCCTGTTCGTGTCCATAGCAGAGTTCGTCGACATACAACGAATGTTGCGGTCCACCCCGGCGCTGCACACGACGGTCCACCACCAACTCCTCGGCGCCGTAGACACCGACCACACCGATCCGGTCGTCTACGACGGTCCAGCTCCGACCGAGCGGGACCACGTCATCGACTGCGGGTGGGCTGGTCAGCGAGATTTCACCGTACGTACGGGAAAATCCGTTGTAGAGGTCATTGGGCACATTGAGATGCAGACCTTTCACCGTACGGATGGTCGGTCGCCAGGACCCGGCTCGCACGAGATGCATGCCGATCAGGGTGACCCCATCGGGCAGGGCCGCGAAGACCGAGAAGCTCTCCCCCGCGTCGGCACCGGTCCAACCTTCGGCCAGACTCAGCGAGGCACCCTCGGTCACCCTTCCCCAGCTGAGGAATCCGCCGTCGAAGGGCTGCGTCACATTGTCGATCAACCGGCGTGACGGCAGCTCGTTGTTACGGCTGTCACCGAGGAAGGTGACATCCGGCGACAGGTTCAGTGACCACTCGGCCAGATGTCCGTCGTCGGGCGGCTGACACATGGCCTGCAACCGTCCGGAGGCGCGCCACGCCACCGATGCCAGCCGGTTCGGACTGCGGTGCACCACGACACCATGGTCGGGATCATGCCAGTGACCGGCGACCGACTCCTCGAAACCGCCCAACCCCTGACTTTCCGCCGACATCCCGGCCAGCGCCGCTTGGGTCATCGCCAGGGACACCGCCCGGTCGGACTCGAGGCGAGTCGTGTAGAGCGGGCTGAGGTCACCAAGCTCGGTCAGCCGTTCCCCGTAGAAGCTGCCGTCACCATTGTGATCAGCTTCCCCGGCGATCAGTTCCACCTGCGCATCAAGCAACCCCAGAGCATGCGGATCGCCGAACTGGTCGGCGGCATAGGCCAGCACCGGCAGCAGATACTCCTGGCAGTAGGCATAGCGGACTCGGGTGTCACCACCGACCCGGGCCAGGCGACCATCGGAGAAGATGAGCCGCTTGATGGTGCGCCACAGCTCCTCCTGGTGCAGGTGAAGCGCTTCGGGGGCCGAGTCGCCGAGGTCGAAGTGGCCGATCGCCGCCTGGCTGGCGGTGACCACCATGTAGCCCACATTGAGATAGCCGTGGTGGTCCAGAGCCCACCCGTCGTGGAAGTTTGCGCCCTTGTGGAGATCAGCGACCCGGAGTCCGTCGACCACCAGCTCCGAGGTGGCGTCCGAGGAGATGCTGGCCGCGTTGATCAGGAAGTCCAGCGGCTGTTCCCGCCACTGCTCGGCACGAGGATCATCGGGCAGGCGGGTCGCGACCCGCCACAGGAAGGCACCGTTCCACAGGTTCGACTCCGGGACATTGCGCCCCGACGAGTTCCACGGCCCAGCAACGATCCCGGGGGTGTTCCCCTTCTGGTATGAATGGGTCAACCATTCCGCCTCGCTGGCCAACATCTGGTCCAGCTGCTGTGACACCTCGTCAGGCAGCTGGGATCCCAGGGCAGCAAGGGAGAACATCATCCGTTCGATCCCCAGCACGCTGATCCAGGTGTGGCCCCAGTTGCTCCCGTCGACGCCAGTCGAGGACCCACTGTGGTGCGAGTCCAGGGAGTACCGCAACGCCGCCACCGCACGGTCGAGGGCCCAGGCCTGATCGACACCCGGCACCGCCCCCGTCGCCAGATGTGCCATCGTGCCCAGATATTTCTGGTTGGTCTGGACACCCCAGGCGTTGTAGCCGGTCCCGAAGAACCCGACCCCGCCTCCCAGATCGGTCCAGTGGCGCTCAGCCCAACGGGCCCAGTCGGTCAGCAGACGGTCAACGTGATGCATCGAGTGCCTTCTGGTATTCGTCGAAGATGTCGTCGCCCCCGCTGGACTTCCACTCCGCGACAGCGTCGGTCCAGGCCGAGACATCCTCACGTCCATACATGATGTCCTCGGTGGCCGTGCTGAGCAGACGATTCAGCTCAGCACCCTTGCGACTGTCGGTGTCGGAGAAGAGGGCGTAGGTCGGATCGACAAAGGCGTCCTCGGTCCACTCGGACTGATAGGCGTGAGCGGCCTCGACCGCCTGCTGCCGTCCCGGCGAGTAGAGCACGCGCGCCGCATCGGCGAGGTAGAGACTGCCGAGCTGGACCATGTCAGCGGTGCCTGCGATCACCTCGGGGTCACCGTTCTCGTCGCGGGTGTGGTGCACCCCTTCGACACCGAACTTCTGGAACAGGTACTCCTCGGTGCCGAACGGTGCGGCCAGCCAGTTCGCCACCTTCAGGAAGGTTTCGATCCTGTCCGCGCTGTTCTTGTTGATCGCGCTGATCGACTGGTTGGCATTGGGCAACACATTCCGCCCCCGTCCGCCGTCGAACCCGGGGACATGTTGGGCGTCGATCTGGATCCCTTCCACCGAGGTGAACTGCACATACAAGCTGAACCAGGCGATGAAGCTGTCATCGTGCAGGATCGTCGTCCCCGAGCCGAACCACTGCTTCTTGGTCGGCGTCGCGGTGCCGGCCGCATCGGGATGGACCACACCAGCCTCGACCAGAGACCTCGCGGCCTCCAGCGCCTGCAACTGTCGTTCGTCATCCAAGGTCAGCTTGACCTGGTCGTCCTCCAGGATCCAATAGCTCGGGATGTGGAGCATCCGCCGGATCTGGCCCAGCATCGGCGAACCGAGACCCCACCGGTTGCCGCCGGTGAGTTCCTTGGCCTGGGCAGCGAACTCGGCAAAGTTCTGCGGTGGTTCGGTGATCCCCGCCTCCGCCATCAGGTCAGTGCGGCCGAAGATGACACTCAATCCCATGGTGCCGCGGGTGATCGGGATGGCATGGATCTTGTTGTTGAAGATGCACTGGCTCCACGACGCGGTCGGCAGGTTCGCCAGCGCCGGGTACTTCGCGATCGCATCGCCACTCAGGTACTCAGTCAGGTCAGCCGTGGTGGCCTCCATGAACTGCGGCATCGACGGCTGGGTGGGGACATTGAACATGTCGGGCAACGCGTTACCGGCGACAGTGGTGTTGAACTTGGCCACCCAGTCCTTCTGGGTGGTGATCGCGATCTCCATGTCAGAACCGATCCTCTGGTTGAACTCCTGCCAGTAGGAGTTGCTCGACACCGGCGGCGGCACCGCAAATGAGGTCGGCACCAGTGCCGTGATCGGGGCGCCGTCACCGGGCACCTCCTCGGTGAACCGGATCGGGTCGTCGGGATAGCTGAAGAAGCCCGGATGGACCAGGACGTCACCGGGCAGGTCAGGGGTCACCCCCTCGTACGGGATCAGATCGGGCAGCAGTGACGGATCGACCAGGTTCTCCTCCGGACTCGCGGGTCCGGAGGTGGTGCAGGACGCCAACAGGGCGGCCGTCCCGGCAGCTCCGGCGCCGGCGAGCAGTGATCGACGATGAATGGTCATGACTCTCCTTGGTCACGGGGACGTCGTCCAGTCTGCCCCGACGCCGGACCCGGGTCCAGCGTTTGCACGTCAAGCCAGGTGTGTCGTTGACCTCTCGGGACCTACCGGATCAGTCCGGCTTGACCACCACGACGAGATCGCCGCCCTCAACCTGTTGGACCTTGGTCAGGGCCAGACGTTCGATGGTGCCGGCCACCGGTGCGGTGATCGCGGCCTCCATCTTCATGGCCTCGATCGTGGCGACGGTTGCCCCGGCCTCGACCCGGTCCCCTTCGGCGACCGAGACGGTGACCACACCGGCGAACGGTGCTGCCACATGTCCCGGGTTGGACTTGTCAGCCTTCTCCGCAGCCACCGTGTCGACCTTGATCGACTTGTCGCGGACCCGGATCGGACGCAACTGGCCATTGAGGTGACACATCACTGTCCGCAGGCCCTTGTCGTCGGCCTCGGAGATCGCCTCGAGACCGATGATCAGGTTGACCCCACGGCCCAGACGGACCGAGCGTTCCTCGCCGGGGGTGAAGCCGTACAGGTAGTCGAGGGTGTCGAGGCGGCCCAACTCGCCGAACTCATCCCGCGCGGCCTCGAAGTCCTTGGTCGGGCCGGGGAAGAGCAGCCGGTTCAGGGTGCCGCGGCGCGTCGCCCCGGCCTCGGCCAGACCGGCGGAATCCTCGTCGGACAAGGTTTCTTCCCGCGAGGGGACGGTCCGACCGGCCAGCACCTTCGTGCGGAACGGCTCCGGCCACCCTCCGGCCGGCTGGCCGAGCTCACCGGAGACGAAGCCGATCACCGAGTCGGGGATGTCGAAGGTCGACGGATCCGCCTCGAACTCGGCCGGATCAGCCCCGACCGCCACCAGGTGCAGGGCGAGGTCACCGACCACCTTCGACGACGGGGTCACCTTGGTGGGACGCCCCAAGATCTTGTCAGCCGCGGCATACATCGCCTCGATCTGTTCGAACCGATCTCCCAGGCCCAGCGCGATCGCCTGCTGACGCAGGTTGGACAGCTGACCGCCCGGGATCTCGTGGTCGTAGACCCGTCCGGTCGGCGAGGGCAGACCCGACTCGAACGGCCGGTACACATTGCGTACGGCCTCCCAGTACGGCTCGAGATCCATCACCGCACGCAGGTCGAGCGAGGTCGCGCGGTCGGTGTGGTCGGTGGCCGCCACCAGCGCCGAGGCCGGCGGCTGCGAGGTGGTCGCCGACATCGAGGCACTGGCCACGTCGACCGCGTCGACCCCGGCATCGATGGCCGCAGTCAACGTGGCGAGCTGACCACCAGCGGTGTCATGGGTGTGCAGGTGCACTGGCAGATCGAACCGCTCCCGCAGCGCCCCGACCAGCTTGGCTGCCGCCGGGGGCCGCAACAGTCCGGCCATGTCCTTGATCGCCAGCACATGGGCGCCGGCCTCGACGATCTTCTCGGCCAGCCGCAGGTAGTAGTCGAGGGTGTAGATCTTCTCGTCCGGGTTGGACAGGTCGCTGGTGTAGCACAGCGCTACCTCGGCAACGGTGGTGCCGGTCTCCAGCACGGCATCGATCGCCGGACGCATCTGCTCGACATCGTTGAGGGCGTCGAAGATGCGGAAGATGTCGATGCCGGTCTCGGCCGCCTCACTGACGAAGGCAGAGGTGACTTCGGTCGGATACGGGGTGTAGCCGACCGTGTTGCGGCCCCGCAACAACATCTGCAACGCAACATTGGGCATGGCCTGACGCAGGGCGGACAGCCGGTCCCACGGATCCTCACTGAGGAAGCGCAGCGCCACATCGTAGGTCGCACCACCCCAGCACTCCACGCTCAGCAGGCCGGGAGTCATCCGCGCCACGTACGGGGCGACCTTCAGCAAGTCCTTGGTCCGGACCCGGGTGGCCAGCAACGACTGGTGGGCATCGCGGAAGGTGGTGTCGGTGACCTCGACCCCGGTCCGCTGGCGCAGATCGGCGGCAAACCCGGTCGGTCCGAGCTCCAACAACCGTTGCCGGGAACCGGCCGGCGGCTCGACCGACAGGTCGATGTCGGGCAGCTTCTCCGTCGGATCCAGATCGGTGGGACGGTCACCCCAGGGCTTGTTCACGGTCACATCGGCGACCCACTGGAGCAACTTGGTGCCACGGTCGGCCGGGATGCGAGCGGTCAGCAACTCCGGGCGGGTCTCGATGAAGTCGGTCGCGACCTCGCCGGCGATGAAGGCCGGATCAGCCAGAACCCCTTGCAGGAAAGGGATGTTGGTCGACACGCCACGGATCCGGAACTCGGCCAGAGCACGCTGGGCCCGGGCAATGGCCGCCTCGAAGGTGCGGCCCCGACAGGTCAGCTTCACCAACATCGAGTCGAAGTGGGCCGAGATCTGCGCGCCGGTCGCGGCGGTGCCACCGTCGAGTCGGACGCCAGCCCCACCAGCGGACCGGTAGGCGGCGATGGTGCCGGTGTCGGGGCGGAAGCCGTTGGCCGGGTCCTCAGTGGTGATCCGGCACTGCAGGGCGGCGCCGTTGATCCGTACCGCATCCTGCGACAGACCCAGGTCAGTCAAGCTCTCCCCGGCGGCGATCCGCATCTGGGACTGGACCAGGTCGACATCGGTGATCTCCTCGGTCACGGTGTGCTCGACCTGGATCCGCGGGTTCATCTCGATGAACACGTGCTCACCGGCACGCTCGCCCTCGGTCTCGACGAGGAACTCGACCGTGCCGGCACAGGAGTACTTGAGCGACTGTGCGAAGGCGACCGCGTCCCGGGTCAATGCCTCCCGCAACGAGTCGGGGATGTTCGGCGCCGGGGCGATCTCGACGACCTTCTGGTGCCGCCGCTGGATCGAGCAGTCCCGCTCGAACAGGTGCATCACATTGCCCTGGCTGTCGGCCAGGATCTGGACCTCGATGTGGCGGGGACGTCGTACAGCCTGCTCGATGAACACGGTCGCGTCACCGAAGGCGCTGTCGGCCTCTCGCATGGCCTGCTCAACCGCCTCGCGCAGCGCGGTCGGCTCGTCGACCCGCCGCATGCCGCGCCCGCCTCCACCGGCGACCGCCTTGACGAAGACCGGGAAGCCGATCTGCTCGGCCTGCGCGACCAGGCCGTCGACATCGGTCGACGGATCCGTCGAGGCCAGGGTCGGGATGCCGGCACGCTTGGCCGCCGAGATCGCCTGCACCTTGTTGCCGGCCAGCTCCAGGACTTCGGGCAGCGGACCGACGAAAGTGATCCCGGCATCGGCACAGGCCTGCGCCAGATCAGGATTCTCCGAGAGGAAGCCGTATCCGGGGTAGATCGCATCCGCCCCGGACTCCTTGGCGGCCCGGATGATCTCGGCCACGTCCAGGTAGGCCCGGACCGGGTGACCCTTCTCGCCGATCAGGTAGGCCTCATCAGCCTTGATCCGGTGGACCGCATTGCGGTCCTCCCACGGATACACCGCGACAGTCTTCGCGCCGAGTTCATACGCAGCACGGAACGCGCGGACCGCGATCTCACCTCGATTGGCCACCAGCACCTTGGAGAACATGGGCCTGAGGTTACCGTCCGGAGCTTTCATCGACCCATTCCAGCCGTCAGGTGGTCTGCTGGACCCCAATCGCGAACGGGCGTCAGTCCCGGACGAGGGCGGGTCGATTCGGGTCGAAGGTCCATCCCGGGATCAGGTGCTGCATGGCGATGGCATCGTCGCGCGCACCCAGACCGTGCTCGCGGTACAGCTCGTGGGCGCTGGCGAGCCGATCCCGGTCGAGCTCGATCCCCAGCCCGGGAGTCGACGGCACCGTGATCTGACCGTGCTGGATCGGCAGCGGGGCGGTCGTGACGCCTTCGCCGTCCTGCCAGATCCAGTGGGTGTCGAGGGCGGTGATCTCGCCCGGTGCAGCCGCTGCGGTGTGGGTGAACATCGCCAACGAGATGTCGAGGTGGTTGTTGGAGTGCGATCCCCAGGTCAGTCCCAGGTCGTGACACAACTGCGCCACCCGGACCGAGCCGGACATGGTCCAAAAATGCGGGTCCGCCAATGGGATGTCGACCGCGCCGAGGCGGATCGCATGCTGGAGTTCGCGCCAGTCGGTGGCGACCATGTTGGTGGCGGTCGGCAGCCCCGTCGCACGGCGGAACTCGGCCATCACCTCCCGGCCGGAGAACCGCCCCTCGGCACCACATGGGTCCTCGGCATAGGTCAGCACCTGCCGCAGTCGACGTCCGATCCGGATGGCCTCGTCGAGCAACCAGGCCCCGTTGGGGTCGAGGGTGATCCGGGCCTGGGGGAACCGCCCCTTCAAGGCGGTGACGGTGTCGGCCTCGGCATCGGCCGCCAGCACTCCACCCTTGAGTTTGAAGTCGCTGAATCCGTACCGTTCCTGCGCGGCTTCGGCCTGTCGCAGGATCCCTTCGGTGTCGAGCGCCGGCAGGGTGCGTACGTGCTGCCAGGCTCGATCGTTGGAGCCGTCACCGGTCGACCTGCGGTACGGCAGGTCGGTGCGGTCGGCGTCGCCGACGAAGAACAGATAGCCCAGTACGGGGACAACGTCACGCTGTTGCCCGTCGCCGAGCAGTTCGGCCACCGGCACTCCCAGATGCTGCCCGTGCAGATCCAGCAGGGCCGATTCGAGACCGGCCGCAGCATGGATCGTGGTCCGTAGGTCGAAGGTCTGCCGACCGCGGCCGCCACGGTCCCGGTCGGCGAAGACGGCACCCACCCGACGGACCAGGCTGCGCAGGCGGGCGACCGGCTCCCCGCGCAGGACGTCCGCCGCTTCTCGTACGGTGGCCACGATCGCCTCACCGCCGGGCACCTCGCCCAGCCCGGTGCGGCCCTCGGAGTCGGTGACGACCACGATGGTGCGGGTGAACCAGGGGCCGTGGGCCCCGGACAGGTTCAACAGCATTGAGTCGTGACCGGCCACCGGCACGGCTTCAACCGTCACGATCGTCGGTCCGGTGCGGGCGGTGGGGTTCATCTGCTCTCCTTCAGTCGGCGCGCGCGTCGCGCCACAGCTGCCTGGCCCAGGCCAGATCAGCTCCCACCAGCCGAGCGTAGTCCTCGGGACCGTCGGCTGCGTTGTACTGCGCGGTCAGACAGACCGGTCCATCCCATCCGGTGGCGACCAGATGGGCAATGATCGTGGGCCAGTCGGCCAGGCCGTCCTGACCGCTGCCGAACCAGGTCTTCGGTGCACCGTGGCCCGCAGCCGCCTCGTCGCGAGGAAGGTAGCGCGCATTCTTCAGGTTGACCAACATCAGCCGCTCACTGGCCAGCGTGAGGGTGGTGACCGGGTCCTCCCCGGCCAGCGCATCGTGGGCGGCATCCCAGACGATCCCGACCCGGTCGCCATCCCATCGGTCGGCCAGGACCTGCACCCCGAGCACCGTGCTGACCCACGCCCCGTGGTGGGGCTGGATGCCGATCCTCACCCCGTACGGTCGTGCCATCTCGACCCAGCTGGCGAGGTGTTTCCGCATCCGGGTGAGCGAGCCGGTCCAGTCGTGATCGTTGACCGGGGCCATGATCCGCACCAGCCCGACACCGGCCGCCGCACACCCGGCCAGGATCTCCTCGGTGGGATCGGCCGCCACGCTGATGGTGGTGATCCCGGACCGGGCCATGGTCTGCACCACCCGTGGCAGCTCGGTTGCTGCATTGGTCGGCGTCACCTCGAAGCCGGGCCGGACCGGGAGCTCGGCGCCGGTGAAGCCGAGGTCGGCCACCAGCGGGGCGAGTTCGTTGGCCGGCAGGTCACCCCAGGGTTTGGTGAAGACTGCCCAGATCGGTTCAGATGTGTCGCTCATCGTCCGCCGAAACCTCCCATGGTGATGCCGCGCACGAACCAGCGCTGGCTGATGAAGAACAGGATGATCAACGGGACCGTGGTGATCGTGGCTGCGGCCAGCAGCAGGTTCCACTGGGTGCCGTTGGTGTCCTGGAAGACCTGCAGTCCGACTGCCACAGTGCGGGTGGCCTCGGTGTTGGAGACCACCAGCGGCCACAACAGGTTGTTCCACTGCTGGATGAATTTGAACACCAGCAGCGTCGCGATCGCCGGCACGGCCAGTGGCACGATGATCCGGGTGAAGGTCTGCCACCGATTGGCTCCGTCGATCCGGGCGGCTTCCTCGAGTTCTCTGGGAATGCCGAGGAAGAACTGGCGCAGCAGGAAGACACCCAGGGCGGTGAAGGCGTGCGGCAGGATCATCCCCCACCAGGTGTCGATCCACTGCAATCGGGCGACCATGACGAACTGCGGGATCAAGGTCACCTGGGTCGGGATCATCAAGGTGGCCAGGTAGACCGCAAAGATGATCCCGCGCCCCCGGAACTCGAGGCGGGCGAAGGCATAGGCGGCCAGAGCCGCGGTGATCGTCTCCAGCAGTGCGGTGCCGCCGGCGAAGATGAAGGTGTTGAGCAGGTACCGCAGGAACGGCACCTCGTCGAGCAGTCGGGCATAGTTCTCCGGATGCCAACTGGTCGGCCACAGTGACGGGGTGGCCGCCATCGACTCGGCGTCGGACTGGAACGAGATCAACACCATCATCACGATCGGTGTCAGGGTGAAGGCCGTCACCAGCACGCAGACGAACAGGAACAGTTTGGCCTTGACCACCTCAGCGGTCGGCTTGCGGTGCGGTGTCGCGGTGGTGGCCGCGCGGGTGGCGACCGGACGGGTCAACACATCACTGGTCATAGTGGACGAGCCTCCGTTGGGTGAGGAACTGAGCGGCAGTGATCAGGGCGATGAAGGCGAACAGCACCAAAGACTGCGCTGCGGCGTAGCCCTGGTTGTAGTTCTCGAATCCGGTCCGGTAGATGTACATCACCAAGGTGGTGGTGCTGGTGCCCGGCCCGCCGTTGGTCATGATCAGGGCCTGGTCGAAGACCTGGAACGACCCGATGATCGAGGTGACCACGACGAAGAACATCGCCGGGGAGAGCATCGGCAAGGTGATCGAGCGGAATCGTTGCCAGGCCGAGGCGCCGTCCACCCGGGCCGCCTCGTACAGCGTCTCAGGGATGCCCTGCATGCCGGCCAGCAGGATCACCATCGCGAACCCGAAGCTCTTCCACACGCTCATGAACACCAGTGCTGGCATGGCCCACACATCGGACACCAGCCATGCCGGGCCGTCGATGCCGACCAGGCCGAGGACCCGGTTCACCAGGCCGTCGGTCGGGATGTAGAGCCACATCCACACGAAGGACACCGCGACCGTGATGGTGGCATAGGGCAACAGCAGCAGGGATCGGAAGCCGGTGATCCACCGCACGCCCCGGTTGAGCAGCAGGGCCAGCAGCAGGCTGACCAGGATCGACAGCGGGACGCTGGTGAAGGTGAAGATGGCGGTGTTGCGCAGCGACGCCCAGAAGGTCGGGTCGCCGGTCAACCGGCCGAAGTTCTCGAACCAGACGAAGGTGGGCGGGCTGAACAGGTTCCAGTCCAGCAGTGAGATCACTGCGGCAGCGATCACCGGCCCGACGGTGAAGATGGCGAAACCGAGGAAGGACGGCAGCAGGAACAGCCAGGCGACGAGCCAGACCTTCTCCTTCGACCCCCGGGCGCGGGCAGGTGCAGGCGCGGGTGCAGGTGCTGTGGCTGCGGACATGGTCATCGCCCCTCGGACATGCGCAGCTGGCGGATGTTGTCGGTGTTCTGGGCCATCAGGACGTCCAGCCGCGGCCGTACGCTGTCGAGGAACTCGTCCACGCTCCGCTGACCGAGGAAGACCTGCGGGAATTCCTGGGCCAGAAGGTTGCGTACCTCGTTCCAGTTGGTGGTGACGTCGTACTGGTGACCGCTGGCCTCGACCTCGCCAGCCAGGATCTTCTGGACCAGACCGAGGTTCGCCGGTGGTGGGGCGAAGGCGGTGCTGGCCGATTGACGGGCCGGGTTGTTGCGCCCGGCGCGGGCATAGATGTCGAGCGCTTGCTTGCTGGTGAGGACCTTCATCAATTCCCAGGCCATGGGCACGTCCTTGGTCGCGGTGGGGATGCCGAAGCAGGAGCCGGACAGCCGTGGCAGGCTGCCGGCCGGTCCGGCCGGGAAGGGGGCGATGTCCCATTCGAAGTCAGCCTTGCGGACGTTGAGCACCTGCCAGGGACCGTTCTGCATCATCGCGACATTGCCGTCGAGGAAGTTGGCCAGTGAGCTGGTGCTGACCAGGTTGTCGATCGGCGGGGTGACCGGGTCCTGGGTGAACAGGCCGACCATGAAGTCGATCGCGTGGCGGGCCTCGGGGGCGTGCAGGGTCGACTCAGTCTGCTCGGTGTTCATCACATTGCCGCCGGCGCTGTAGAGCCAGGAGATGCCGTCATCGATCGATGGGCCACAGCAGAAGCCGTACTGATTGGGTTTGACGAAAGCGGCCGCGAGCTCGCGGAACTCCTCCCAGCTCATCGCGATCTCGGGGTGAGGAGTCGCGATCCCTTCGGCTTCGAAGAGGGTCTTGTTGTAGTAGAGCACCATCGGTGCGACATCGAAGCCGATGCCATAGGTCCGGTCGTCGAAGGAGGAGATCCTGCGGATCGGTTCGAAGAAGTCGTCGTGGTCGAACTCCGGGTCGTCCTCGATCAAGTCGTTCAGCGGCCGCAGGGCGCCCCGGCCGGCATAGGTCGGCACCAGCCACCCGTTGACCCCGTGCACCATCGACTGGGTGCCACTGACCAGTTGCAGGTCCATCTTGGTCGCATAGCCGCTGGACGGGGTCAGGTGGGCGATCGCCTCCCGGCCAAGGCTTTCTTCCACGTAGGCGTTGAAGTCGTCCCAGACCTCGGTTTCGGCCGCCGTGCTGGACCACATGGACCAGCTGAGGGTGTCGGGATCGGCGCGCGGGGCGCATCCGGCCCCGGCCAGTGCTGCGAGTCCCACGCCCAGGGCGCCGGATCTCATCAGGGTTCGTCGAGACAATTGGGGTCGCGACAGTTCCATGAGGGTGTCCTCCTTGTCACACATACATATGGAGTCGGGCAGATGGAGCAGGCAAAGGGATCAATCAGAGCGCCGTCGAACGGATCCGGTCCTCATCCACCTCGACCCCCAAACCGGGACCGGTCGGCACCACGGCATGACCGTCGACGAACTCGAGGCCGTCGACGTAGAGCTCGCTGAGCAGTTCGGGACCGTTCAGCTCGGCCGGCAGGGCCAGGTCGTGTCCGCTGAACAGGTGCAGCGCGGCGGCGAAGCCGATGCCGGTGTCGGTGAGCCCGCTGGCGAGTAGTTCGACCCCGTGGGCCTCGGCCACCGCTACCGTTTTCTGGGCCTGCCGCAGACCGCCCGACTTGCAGGTCTTGACCACGATCATGTCCGCTGCGCCGAGGGTGACCCCGCGGGCCAGATCGGCGGCGGTGAAGCTGCCCTCGTCCAGGGCCAAGGGCAGGGTCAGGTCATGGCGCAGACGCACCATTGATCCCCAGTCGGTGCTGCGGACCGGCTGCTCCACACACCACAGTCCCGGCACGTCGGCAATGCGGTCGAGCAGGATCCGCAGGGCACTCGGGGCATAGGACTGGTTGGCGTCGAGCCACAGGGGTTTCCCGTCGGCCACCTCGGCGGCCGCCCGCACGGCGGCAGCGTCAGCCTCGACCGAGCCGGAGATCTTGATCTTGTACGCGTGGAGCTCACTGCTGCGCCGCACCCGTGCCTTGACGGCCTCGGGCGTGTCGATCCCGATGGCCGAGCAGAGCGGGATCTGGTCATGGACCTTGCCGCCGAGCAGTTGGTGCACCGAGACGCCGGCCAGTTTGCCGGCGGCATCGTGCATCGCGATGTCGACCGCATTCTGGGCGAAGGGGAAACCGTTCGACACCGACGGGCTGAGTGTTCGCGACACCGACCGGTGGAAGGTGGCGATGTCGTACGGCGAGAGTCCGATCACCAGCGGGGCAAGTTCGCCGGTGATCACCGAGACGATGGTCTCGGCGGTCTCGTAGCTCCACGTCGGCAGGGCGCGCTGTTCACCCCATCCCACGATGCCGTCCTCGGTCTCGATCCGGACGAAGACGACGTCGGCGACGCCGCCGCCATTGTCGACTGATCCGCTGCCCAGAGCGAAGCTCTGCGCGAAGGGCACCGGGACCCGGAACACCTCGACGGTACGAATGGGGCTCGGTCCGTTCATGCGGCGATCCCCCACACGGCCGGGTCGACCCAGCTGGGCCCGTGGGTTCCGTCCCTGCGGAAGGCGATGATGTCGTCGAGCACGTAGCGGACCAGGGCGAGATGCCCCTGCACCGAGTCACCGGCGATGTGCGGGGTGAGCAACACATTGGGCGCGGACCGCAGCTCGACCGACAGTTCGGCCGGTTCGGGGTCGAAGACATCGACAGCGGCACGGATCCGTCCGCTCAGCAGCTCTGTGGTCAGTGCCTGGGCGTTGATCGAGGCAGCCCGGGCCGAGTTGATGAGCAGGGCTCCGTCAGGCATCCGCGCCAGCAGCTCGGCGGTGATCATGCCCTCGGTGGCCGGCAGGTTCGGCACGTGGAGGGAGACGATCTCTGCGTCCATGGCGTCCTCAAGGCTGACCGGCGTGACATCCAGTGCAGCGGCCTTCTCCTCGGTGAGGTAGGGATCGTGGACCACCACCTCGGCCCGGAAGGGCACCAGGAGTTCACGGAAGGCGCGCGCGGTCGCGGAGGCACCGATCAGCGCGACCCGGCGGCCACGCAGCTCCTGGCCACGGGCACCGGAGGTGCGCCAGTGACCGGCCCGCATGTCGGCGTCGAGGGCGGGCAGTTCACGCAACATCGTGAGGCAGGTGGCCAAGCACAGTTCGCCGACCGACCAGGCAATCCTGCCGGCAGCGGAGAAGGCCTGGACCTGCTGGCCGACGACCTCGGCCGGGAGCAGCTTCTTGACCGTGCCAGCAGCGTGACCCACGATCGTCGGGCCGCCCGGGCCGAACAGATCGGCCGGCAAAGGCGGGGTTCCCCAGCTGGTGATCAGCACCTCGGCACCGGCGGCCAGGTCAGTGACCTCGGCCAGGTCGAGCTTCTCGCTGCCCCAGACGGCGTCGAATGAGGTGTTGATCAGTTCTCGGGTCGCCGGGTCGCAGACATCGGCCGCTCGGGTCGGGGTCATGGCGATGGCGCATCGCACAGTGGGGTCCAGTCGCGTCATGCCCTGACGCTAAGCCGCCACACTAATACCTGTCCAAGACTATTTTGATATCGACCGATACCTTGTGGGCATGAGCTACACGCTGACCCAGCTGCGAGGCTTCGCCACCGTCGCCGAAGAACTCCACTTCGGCCGCGCCGCCGAACGACTCAACATGACCCAACCGCCGCTGACCCGCCAGATCCAGGGACTCGAGCGGATCATCGGCGCCCAACTGATCGACCGCTCGGGACGTGAGATCACCCTGACTGCCGCCGGAGAGACCTTCCTGGCCGACGCCCGCCGGATCCTTGCCCTGACCGAAGCGGCCCCGCTGTCAGCCCGCCGGGTCGCGGCCGGACAGATCGGCACCCTGCGGATCGGATTCACCGCCATCGGCGCCTATGCCGTGCTGGGTGAGGTCCTGACCGCAATCAGCGACGCCCTGCCCCAGGTCCACATCGCCCTGGCCGAAGAGGTCAGCGAGGTCCAGACCGAGCAGCTCAGCACCGGCATGCTCGACCTGGCGGTCATTCGGCCGCCGGTGCCGCTGGGGCTGGAGTCCTTCCTGCTGCACGAGGAGGATCTGGTCCTCGCGCTGCCGGCCGGCCATCGCCTCGCCGACGAGCCCGGCCCGATCTCACTCGGTGCGATCGCCGACGACTACATCGGTTACAGCCCGGAGGGATCGCGCTATCTGCATGACGTGTGCGCCGCCCTGGTGGGAGTGGCAGAGTTCCTGCGGACCCAGATTGCCTCCCAGGTGCCGACCATGTTGGCCTTGGTCCGGGCCGGCCGCGGCATCGCCCTCATTCCACGGTCCTGCACCGCCATGGGGGTGGACCAGGTGACCTACCGTGAGCTGGAGCCGAGCGACTCCCGTACCGTCCGACTCCATCTGGCCTGGCACCGGGACACGGTCAACCCGATCACCCGCCGGGCCGCAGAGATCCTGCGCACCGCACCCTCCCCGGATCGCACCTAGCCCGGAGGCCCCGACGTCTCTCGCTGAGTCGCCGGGACACGCCAGCGCGGGCACGAACTTTCCGACTTTCTGTGGCCATGCTTCTCAATGAAACAGAAACCGGTTACACCGCGTGAAACGTTGCGCTGACGCAATCCAGGAAGGTCTTCGGCTGCCCCTCGGCCTCGAAAAACGAGGTGTTCCCTCTCGCCTGTGCACCCAATAACAGGTAGGTTCCCTATCCGTGACTGCAAACACAGAGTTGGAACGCCGATACGTCGCGGCGGCCCTGCGCGCGTTTGCTCGGCGAGGGTACTTCGGAACCACGATGAACCACATCGCCGACGAAGCGGGCGTCAGTCAGCCCAGGATCAGCCAGGTCTTTGACGGGAAACTGTCGGCCTACCTCGCTGCCCACGAGGTGTCCCTGGCGGCCCTGATCGCGGCGTTTGAGCAATGTCCCCCATCCGACACCTTCGACCCACTTGTGGTCAGGGAGGGCTTCCTCTCCCTACTGAAGGACGAACCCGCCAAGATGCGTCTGGTGCTCCACAGCGTCAGCGCAGGGACTGGAGATCCCGAAATTGGCCAGGCAGCCCGAAGGGCACTGAGCAGCCTGACCGATCTGTTGGCCGATCGATTCGGTGCCACCCCCGAGGAGTCCCGGGACTTCCTGGCCCGAGGACTGTTCATCACCATTCTGGTGTCGACCGGGCTGCCGAGCGCAGATGCCTCGCCAGCCCTGGCAGCCGTCGTCCGGGTCACCTCGGGCGTCGGTGACAGCTGACACCTCGACCCACCAACCACGATGCCCGCCCCTCTGTGTGAGGGGCGGGCATCATGTCGTACGGGACCTCATCGGTGCCCGGGAGGATCAGCCTGCCGCCAGATCGAGCAGGATGCCCTGACCGAAGTAGATGATGAACGCGGCCGAGATCACCCACAACAGCGGGTGGACACTGCGGGCCTTGCCCCGCAACACCTTCATCAGCACCCAGACGATGAAGCCGGCACCCATGCCTGCGGTGATCGAGTAGGTGAATGGCATCAACGCGATCGTCAGGAAGGCCGGCAAGGCGTCCTCGACCTCGTCCCAGTTGATCTTGGTGATCTGGCTCATCATCAAGAAGCCCACGAACAGCAGCACCGGCGAGGCAGCCTCCGACGGCACCACATTGATGATCGGCGCGAAGAACATCGCAATCAGGAAGGCCACACCGGTCACCACTGAGGCCAGACCTGTACGGGCACCGGCAGCGACGCCCGAGGTCGACTCGACGAAGGCGGTGTTGCTCGACACCGAACCCAGACCACCGGCGGCCGCAGCAAGCGAATCGACGGTCAGGACTGCGCTCAGGTGCGGCGGATTACCCTTGTCGTCGAGCAGCTTGCCCTCGGCGCCGACAGCCACGACGGTGCCCATGGTGTCGAAGAAGTCGGCCAGCATCAGGGCGAAGACGAGCAGGAGTGCGGTGATGATCAACTTCGGGTCGGTGAAGGCGCCGAACATGTCGACCCGGCCGATCAGGCCCAGGTCGGGCAGATCCACCACCCCGTCGAACTTCGGCACATTGAGCATCCAGCCGGTCGGATTCTCCTCACCGGACACACCGACCTTGGCGACGGCCTCGACGATGACCGCGGCGACCGTGGCGGCCAGGATGGAGATCAACAAGGCACCACGGATCTTGAGCACGTGCAACACGATCAGCACGACCAGACCGAAGACGAAGATCGCCATCGGCCAACCGACCAAGGAACCGTCCGGACCGAGCTGGATCAGGCCGCCACCAGTGCGCACGATGCCGGCATTGGCCAGACCGACCAGTGCCACGAACAGGCCGATGCCGACCGAGATCGCCGACCGCAACGACGGCGGGACGGCACGGAAGACCGCGGTACGGAAACCGGTGAACACCAAGATGGCGATGAAGATGCCCTCCCACACCACCAGCGCCATGGCCTGTTCCCACGGGAACTGCGAGGCCACGGTGAACGCCACCACTGCGTTGAGACCCAGACCGGCGGCCAGCGAGATCGGGAACCGGCCGATCACACCCATCAGGATGCTCATCACGCCGGCGACCAGGGCGGTTGCCGCCGCCACCATGGACATGGACTGGCCCATGTTGTCCAGGTTGGGGTTGCCCGGTTCGCCCCCGGGGAGGCCACCGAGGAAGTTGCCCGCAACGTCGGTCACGGTGCCGATGATCAGCGGGTTGAGCGCGAGGATGTAGGCCATCGCAAAGAAGGTGACCAGGCCACCGATCACCTCGGTCGGGATGGTCGAGCCACGTTTGCTGATCTCGAACCACTTGTCGAGGGGGCCACGCGCAGTTGTTTCATCGGCCGGCGCACGGCGGACGGCCTTGGGAGATTTGGACACCATGGGCGCTCATCCTAAGGGGATTTTGCTCCCGCCGTGCAGCTTCGTCAGAAGTGGACCGGATCAGTCGAACAGCGCGGAGTCGTCATCCCAGGTGATGGTGTCCCAAACCGGGCCCGGAAGCTCGGTCGGGCGCCGCTCGTCGAGCACGTCGGAGTGCCCGCCGCAGCCGTGGTCCAGGCTGACGACCCGACCGTCGGAGGGTGAGTACTCATTGGCGCAGACCCCGAACAGGGTGCCGGTCGCCCCCTGCAGCCGGATGCAGTAACCGCAGGTGACGCAGTTGCCGGGCGCCTGCTGGGCCATCGCCGTGTCGGGACCACCGTCACCGGCGAGCCACCGTTCGGCTGCGGCTGCGCGGCCCTCGACCGACAGCACTCGTTCCCGACCGAGGCCGAGCTCGGCCACCACGGCACGGGTCACACTGGCATCGGCAGGATCGGTGTCGGCCGCGTCCTCCCCACCGGTGTATCCGGGCTCGAGCCGCGGATCCTCCGGGGCAGTCGGCATCAGGATCCCGGGCACGAGGTCCCCGGGGCCGACCCGTTCGTCCCAGGGCACCCACGGCTGGGCCAGCAGCGCATCCTCGCCGGGGAGCAGGACGACTTCGTTGACCGTGACGTTCTTGGCCCGGGCGGCACGCACGACGGTCACCGACCAGTGCCAGCCCCGATAGGCCGGGTCGGTCGAGGCGAACCGGTGGGTGACCATCCGATCGCCGTCGACGGTGTGGCCCAGATGCTCCCCCACGCTGCCGGCCGAGGCCGGAAGCTCCGAGGTGTGGTGCGGGCCCCAGTCACCGGACTGGGCGACGGCGGCAGCACGGGCCAGTTCGACCGCATCGACACAGGCCTTGTCGGCCTTTGCCTTGGGTGCGCGCGGCGTGCTGGAGGGTTGTACTGCCATGTCGGTCATTGTGTCACAGGACTCTCAGAGCTCGAGCTCGTCGGCCACCGCACGCAACACCTGGGCGACCTTGGCCCCCGTACGGCCATCGGGGTGGCGGTGGCGACGGTAGGTGTTTCCGACACCGTCGAGCATCTTGATCAGGTCCTCGACGATGACCGCCATCGTCTCGGGGCTCTTGCGCTGGGCCTTCGACAGCGAGGGCGGCGCCTCGAGCAGTCGCAGGGACAGGGCCTGCTCACCCTTGCGTCCCTCGATCACGCCGAACTCGACCCGCTGGCCGGGCTTGAGGCTGGACACACCGGCCGGCAGCGCCTGGGCGCGGACATAGACGTCCCCACCGTCATCCTTGGTCAGGAAGCCGAAACCCTTGTCGGCGTCGTAGAACCTCACCTTGCCTGTTGGCACAGCAACTCACTCCTCGATGGCGCCGAACGGTGCCGTGGGACGGGTATGGCGCGCCGCAGCCCGCGACGCGCCGTGGACAATCGTACGTCAGGGTCGGAACGGGGTCATCCGCAAATCAAGGATGGCCCGGCTCAATGCCTCGACCGGCTCCTTGGCGGCCCGCGGGTTGGCCAGCAGCGCCATTTCGATGTCGGGCAGCGCGGGCAGGTCGTACCGTCCGGTCAGCGCCCGCATGTCCTGAGGGATCCTGCTCTGCGCCAGCACTGCGACCCCGAGTCCGGCCCGGACTGCGGCGAGCAGACCGTTGACCTCGCGGGTGATGCAGGTGACCCGCCAGCGTCGCCCTTCGGACTCGAGGGCATTGATGGCCACCGTACGACTGTGGCTCGGCGCCTGGTAGGTGACCAACGGGACCGGTTCGTTCGGATTGATCTCGGCCCGCTCCAGCCCCACCCACACCAGGTGGTCACGGCGGACCAGTCGGCCCTGGCCGGCATCGGCCTGCTGGTTGATGAAGATCAGGTCAAGATGGTTGGCCAGCAGGCGGCGCTGCAGGGTGCCGGACTGGGTCACGGTCAGCTCGAGATTGATCCGGGGGTGGTCCACCCGGAAGGCCCGCAGGATCGAGGGCAGCTCGGTCAGGGCGAGTTCGTCGGCGGCGCCGAAGCGGAGCCGGCCACTCATCGCCGTCCCGGCGGAGAAGTAGGACAGGGCCTCGTCGTTGGTGGCCAACATCTGCCGGGCGAAGCCGGCCAGGGCCAGGCCGTTGTCGGTCACCGAGACCTTGCGGGTGTCGCGGATCAGCAGCGCCCGCCCCATGAAGTCCTCGAGGCGGCGGATGTGTTGGGAGACAGTCGGCTGGCTCAGCCCGAGTTGTTCTCCGGCACGGGTGAAGCTGCCGGTGCTCACCACGGCCAGGAAGGTCCGCAGCTGGGCCAGGTCGAAGTGCTTGTCGGTCGCCACAACGGCGATCCTATTCCGGATCCGGCTGTGGCGGACCGACCGCCACACCCACTCATGTGATTCATTGATCGCAACCGGAGGATCGGCCGAGTTGATAATGAACGGCAATACCACATATACTCCAGTGGGCGCTGCCACGTGACGCCAAGTTCCCTAGACTGGCACCACGGCCGTCGGAGACATCTCCGATCGTCGCGCACCACCCTCCTCCTCGGGCATAGTCGCCCATCTTCCTCTGTGTCGCACCAATCAGAACAGGTGATCTCCGTGCCCACGCGCACGCCTACCGTCCTGCCCATCTCGGCTGCCGTCGAGCAGCTGGCTCGGCCGATCCAGCGCACCCGCGGGCCGCGCCAGTGGCCGACCGGGCTCGCCGCGCTGCAGGTGCGCAACTACCGCCTGCTGCTCGGCTCGCAGGCGATCGGGGCGACCGGCAGCTGGATGCAGCGCGTGGCCCAGGACTGGATGGTGCTGCAACTGACCGGCAGCGCTGCCGCAGTCGGCATCACCGTCGCCCTTCAGTTCCTTCCCTTCCTGATGGTCGGCCTGTTCTCCGGTGTGATCGCCGACCGGTTCCCCAAACAGAAGATTCTGCTCATCACCCAGTCCGCGGCGGCGCTGTGTGCAGCCACCCTCGGCCTGCTGGCCTTGACCGGCAGCGCACAGGTCTGGCATGTCTACGTCATCGCCTTCGTGCTCGGCATGGTGACCGTCTTCGACGGGCCGGCCCGTTCGGCTCTGGTCTCGGAGCTGGTCGGCCCGAGCCGGATCCGTAATGCGGTCAGCCTCAACAGCTCGGTCTTCCACTCCGCCGCCCTGGTCGGCCCGGCCCTGTCGGGCGTGCTGATCGGCACCATCGGTCTCGGCTGGTCCTTCGTGGCGAATGCGGTGGCGACGGCCGCGGTGGTCGCCGTGATCACCCAGATCAAGCCGGAGGTCGGCCAGTTGCCGACCCCGGCGACCCGTGCCAAGGGTCAGTTGAAGGTGGGGCTGGTCTACATCGTGCGGACCTCCGAGGTGAAGTGGGCCTTGATCCTGCTGGCCATCGCGAGTCTCTTTGCGCTCAACATGACCGTGGTGATCACCGCTTTCGCCGACAAGGTCTGGGACCTCGGTGTCAACGGTTACTCGTTGCTGACCAGTCTCAACGCGGTCGGCGCACTGTCGGGCGCGCTGCTGTCGGCCGGCCGCAAGTCACCGATCCGGCTTCGTGGCCTGGCCCTGTTGCTCGGGGTGTTGGGCGTGGCGGTCATCGCCGCCGGTATGGCTCCCAGCGCGGTCCTCTTCGGCGCAGCACTGGTCATCACCGGACTGATCACTCTGACCTTCCTGATCGGGGCCAACACCCTGGTGCAGACCGCCTGTGCTCCGGCGGTCCGTGGTCGGGTGATGGCGGTCTACATGTTGATCCAGCTCGGCCTGCAGGCCGTCGGCAGCCCGATCCTCGGTTTCGGCATCGACCACATTGGTCCGCAGACCACCCTGCTGGTCACCGGCGGCATGACGATCCTGTTGGCGATCCTGATCACCGCGGTGATGGCTCACTCGGCCCAGCTCAGCCTCGGCCGGGTGCCGGTCCGCCGCGCGGACTTCCACCTCGACTCGATCCGGTTCGGTCAGCGTCGGGTGCCCTTCGTGACGATGGGCACCTTGCGTCGGGTCTCCCCGTTCGCGATCATCCGCACCCACCCCTGAGGCCACGACTCAGCCGGGTGAGTCCACCCATTGCACCAACTGCCACAGCACACCGTTGCCGTCGGCGAACTGACAGAACCGTTCTCCCCACGGTTCAGTCTCGGGTTTCGTGACGACTCGAGCTCCGCTGGCGGCGATGCGAGCGAACTGCTCGTCCAGGTCGTCGACGGTGAGCACCAGGAGCAGACCGTCACCCGCGGCGCCAGCATGGGACGACGGCTTGAAGGTGGACAGGCCGACGTCGAGAAAGATCACGTTCGACGTCAGGCCGGGATGCGACAGCGAGACGAATCCGTCTGCAGCCATCGCCTCGACGAAGCCGAAGTGCTGCTGCGCGAACTCAGCTGACACCGCCGCATCCGCCACATTGAGCGAGACAGCGAACGAGGTGATCGTCATGGGGACTCCCATCCAGAGAAACTATGTACGTTGTACAACGTACTAGCATGTGGCCTTGTTCCCAAGGCTGGAGGAGAGAAGTGAAGCCCGACCTACTGGACCTGCTGTGGCGGAACCACCCCGCCGCACCTCAAGGTGGCAGCCGCGGACCGCGCTCGTCGCTGGACACCAACAGCGTCGTCGATGCGGCAATCACGCTGGCCGACGGGCACGGGCTTCCCGCCGTCACCGTGCGGGCGCTCGCCACGGACCTTTCGGTGGCGACCATGTCGATCTACACCCATGTCAACAGTCGCGATGACCTGCTCGTACTGATGGTCGATGCTGTGCGCGCTGCGATGCCTCGGTCACCGTTCGGAACGATGACCTGGCAGGAACGGATTCGACAGATCGCGCGGGACAACCGTTCCCTCTACGAGACGCACCCGTGGCTGTTGGACATCCACGACGACCGGACTGCTTTCGGCCCCGGCACCATCGCCAAGTACGACCATGAGCTCCATGCCTTGGACGGTCTGGATCTGGACGACGTGACGCGTGATGCCGCCCTCACCTTCCTGCTCGATTTCGTGGCCAACCACGCCGGAGCGTCCCGCCCCAGCGCCGTACGCGACCAGATGCCCGAACTGTGGGGGCGATGGGCTGAACGGCTCGAGGCGTATGTGGATCAGGTCCATCCACTGGCGACCCGGGTCGGCAACGCTACCGGGACCGAGATGAATGCACCCCACAGCCCGAGCCACGCCTGGGAGTTCGGCCTCAGTACCGTGACGACCGCGATCGCCGTCCTGGCGTCAGACGACTGAACCCCGCAGGGCGTCATTCATCGATCCGGAGCGGAACGCCCGGAGTTCGACATGGTCGAAACCACTGTCCCGTACGGCATCGAGGGCAGTCGTGCGGGCGGTGTCGTCAGATTCAAGACTGTCCAGAGCGGCAGCATCGATCTCGAGGCGGGCCCGGCCTTCGCCGAGGTCGCGGACCCGCAGGTCGGTCACCGCGACCGGCGCGGACCAGCAGGCCCGTACGGCCGCTTCGGCCCGTTCCACTCTCGCCAACAACTTCGGGGTGATCGTGATCCCGTACGCAATCCGCGAACTCAGGCAGGCTGCCGCCGGTTTGTCCCAGGTACGCAGCGCCCAGGCCTGCGACTGGGCCCGGATCTGGTCCTTGGTGAGGCCAGCATCGCGCAGTGGGGTGATGGCACCACGTTCGGCGGCGGCACGGATGCCGGGCCGGAAACCGGCGACCGCGTCATCGGCGTTGGTTCCGGTGGCGACGTCCCAGCCGAGCTCGTCGGCGATTGGTGAGACCACGTCGAGCAGCTCAGCCTTGCAGAAGTAGCAGCGGCTGCCGGCATTGGCCCGGTAGCCGTCGCGGTCCATCTCGTGGGTGTCGACCATCCGGTGCGCCACTCCGAGTTCGGCAGCGAACTCGGCGGCCGGTCCGCGCTCCGACTGCGGCAGTGAATCCGAAATGGCCGTCGCAGCGAGGACCCGGTCGGCTCCGAGAGCACGGACTGCTGCTGCCAGCAGGAAGGCCGAGTCAGCCCCACCGGAGAAGGCAACCACGACACCGTCACGAAGGGACAGATCGGTCAGCAACGCGGCAACCCGGGCCCGGGTCAGGTCATCGATGGTGGACACCGCCCCAGACTAGGTGAGCCCAGACTGGGCGGGCGATAGCATGTCCGGCATGGCCACTTGGCAGGACGGACCCGAGTATGCGCCCTTGACGCGTCCCGACCAGTTCGAGGCGCCCGAGATCGAGCCGCTGGATGTGGCAGTGTCGCGGTCACTGCTGCAGACCGACCCCCTCCCAGAGGTCCGCCCCGAGATCCAGGCACCACAGCAGCCCGCCGCACCACTGGACACCCTCACCGCTGACCGCGGGCAGGACCGCCGCGACCCGACCGAGGCCTTCCAGGTCGTGGCCTCACTGGTGACGCAGATAAATGGGGGTACAAGGGTACTGGTGCATGAGAGTAGAGCTGTTCCTTTCCTATTCATATCAAACAAATTCTTTCCATT
>CAMDZW010000029.1 GCA_945911015.1 uncultured Propionibacteriaceae bacterium | reverse complement strand
ACCGAGCCGAGTTGCATGTGGACATCGGCGCAGCTGTGTCGGACCCGGTGCAGACCACTGACGCTGTCTGGCTTCGGAGCTACACCAACGGCCTGACCATGGTCAATCCGTCGGCAACCAGCACCACGACCGTCACCCTCCCCCCGGGACAGTACGTTGATCTGGCGGGAGACATCGTGTCCGGATCGGTCGAGCTCGGGCCCACCGTTGGCAGTGTTCTGACTCGGGTCACCGACAGTTCCTGCGACGAGGTGTTCACCGGGGAGATCGACAGTCTGGTCCTGCGCGGAGGCGGAACCACCTGCCTGTATGGTGCAACGGTGAATGGAGCCGTTTCGGTGATGAATGATGCATCGTTGCAGGTGTACGGATCAACCGTGAACGGCACGGTGTCTGCCCACTCTGCCGCGACGTTGTCCGTCGGTGCATCAATCCTGCGAGGTGCAGTCGTGGCCTCGTCCACTGGTGTGGTCGACATCCAACACAGTCAGGTCAGCGGCGCACTCGCTCTTCACAGTAACGACTCCGTGCGCGTCAGTGGAACCTCGATCGGCGGAAGCCTGGTCTGTACTGGAAACTCGCAGTGGCTCGTTGCCGATGTACCGAATGCGGTGGGGGGCGCCTCCGTCGGCAACTGCACCAGCTGACACACGCACACCACTGAGGAGGACCTCTTGATGTCACGACAGGCAATCACCGGAGCGAGAATCATCACCGAGGACCTTATTCTTGCGGGCCAGACCGTCATCGTCGATGGTGATCGCATTGTTGACATCGTGGTCGACGGGTCGTCGCCGTCTGATCTACCCACGACCGACATCGGTGGGAAGCTGTTGGCGCCGGGGATGGTCGACATCCATGTCCATGGTGCTCTTGGCCATGCTTTTCTCGACGGCACCCCGGAGGCAGGGTCGGCAGTGGCCGAGATTCTCCTTGTCTCCGGGGTGACGACGGCGCTCCCCACGTTGTCCAGTTGTGCTCCCGACCAGCTGAGCAAGGTGGTGGCGATGGTCGATCGGCTGCGCACCGAGGCCGGCATGCCACGTATGCCCGGACTCCATCTCGAAGGACCCTGCCTGTCGCACGCTCAACGGGGGGCCCAGCCGGTCAGCGCGCTCCTGAGTCCAGAGGATCCAGCGGTGGAGGGGATCCTGGCCCACTCCGAGGCGCTGCGGATGGTCAGTCTGGCACCAGAACTGCCCGGCGCCCTGCAGCTCACTGAGCGTCTGGTATCGGCAGGGATCGTGGTCGGCGCGGCCCACAGCGACGGCACGATCGATGACCTGCACCGAGCTCAGCAGGCTGGACTCAGTCACGTCGTGCACGTCTACAGCGGGCAGTCAACGACCCGACGGGAGGGCCCGTGGCGCGTGCCGGGCATGCTGGAGGCGACACTTGCCTCCAGCGACCTGACCGTCGAGATGATCGCCGACGGGAAGCATCTCCCGCCGGCACTGATGGAGATTGCCCACCGTGCGCTGGCCGGCAATCTCTGCCTGGTCTCGGATGCCACGTCGGGAGCGGGACTGCCGGACGGCGCCCACTACGGTGTCGGTGACCGCGAGCGGGTGGTCGTCGACGGGGTGGGCATGACTCTTGATCGGTTGTCCTTCTCCGGCAGCACAACCCTGCTGCCCCACATGCTTCCGATCGCCCATCGGGCGCTCGGAACCACGATCCCCGAGGCAGTGGCGATGGTGACATCGATCCCCGCCCGCGCCGCTCGCCTCACCGAGGTCGGACGGATCGCGCCTGGGCTGATGGCCGACTTCGTTGTGCTCGACGATGACCTGACCGTGACCGCAGTTGCTCTCGGCGGCCGCTGGATCAAGCGCTGAGCACCGGCTCACTGTTCAAGCGACACGGTCATCCGAGGGTGATGGCAATCGTCTCACCAGTCTCGGCCGACTGCCACAATGCCTCACCGGCGCACACCGCTAGTGCACCGTCACGGGTGCTGGCGGCCATCCCCAAAGTTGTCGATTCCTCACTCGGCCCACGGAAGATGTCATGACGCATGCGCGGGTCTGCGCCAGCGTGATCACCCTCAGCCACCCGTACGGGTATCTCGTAGGCGGAGGCGAACAACGGACGGACGGTGATCGTCCCGACGCCGGGCAGCAGGCTGCCCTGCCAGTCCTTGCCGGACAACACCTCCAACTGCCCATGGGTTCCAGTGATCACCAACCGAGCTCCCTCCCACGGCGAGGAGAAGTTGACCGTGTAGGCCGCGGCGGCGCCCTGACGATAGGACACCACAGCAGTGACAGTGTCCAGACTGTCGATCACCTCGTCATAGACCGAGAGCTCCCGCCCAGCGGGATACTCCAACCCGTAGGGCAACCCCAACAGGCTTCGCCGTTCCTGGCCCTTGCCGGCCACCCGGATCTGGACCTTGTCGACCATCTCGTGCCAGTACGGGTCAGCCGCGCGAAGCGCGGCACCCCTCAGTGGTCGACCGTTGGCGTCACGTGGCCGATGCGGACTGTCCGGACCGTAGAAGAAGGTCCCGCCGGAGGCGGCCACCCGTACGGGCTCGTCATCGATCAGCCAGTTCAACAGGTCCATGTGGTGAGTGGACTTGTGTAGGGTCAGTCCGCCGGACCTGACTCGTTCGCGGTTCCATCGCACGAAATAGCTGGAACCGTGAGCGGTGTCGACATGATGGTCCAGCTGCATCTGCACGACTCGACCGATCGCTCCGGACCGGATGAGCTCCTTCAATTGGCCGTGCCTGGGTGCATACCGGGAGTTGTGGGTGACAGTCACGGTTCCCCGGCTCGCAGCCTCGGCCGCCATCAGCGCCAGCGCATCGGCGGATGTGGTGACCATGGGCTTCTCCAGGACCACATCAAGGCCCGCGGCGAGGACCGATCGGGCATGGTCGGCGTGAAGGTGATCGGGCGAGGCGACGACGACCGCATCCGCGAGATCGGCCGAGAGCAACCCATCGAGATCCGAGAAGGTCGCGATGTCGGGCAGATCATGGTCGGCGAGCCACCGGCGAAAGGCATCGGTCCGCGTCCGGTCCGGATCGACCACAGCGGCCAACACGGCGACATCGGCGTAGCTCTCCTGCGACACTGCTCCGTCAGCTTCCCTTCCCAGCAGGGGCAGCACAAAGCAGCCAAGCCCCCGGTTGGACAGGCCACACACTGCATAGCGTTTCATGATGCTCCCTCGATATTCCGTGTGCTGGGTAGGATCTGGTCCAATCGATCCAGCAGTGCCGTGAGTCCGTTCGCGATACCGTCAATCCTGGATCGGGACAGCTCAGCCCGCCCCTGCGACACCAGGTTTCGCAGCATTTCCCACAGGATCGGCACCGCAGGACGTTCACCGTTGCAGCCAGCGCTAACGCACACGAACGTCAGTCCTCCAGCCACATCTGTTCAGGTTTGACGATGCCCTCACGGCCGAAGTAGAAGGACAGAGCCGGCGAGTCCTCTCGTACGTTGTGTGTCCGGTCGGTCACCACCACGGGTTGGAAGGGCGGTCGCAGCAGGCCAATCATGTAGATGTTGTCGTCATGCTGCTTCATGATCGCTTGGCCCGCCGCGATCCGTTCCTGGTTGGTGGCCGCGAGCTGCAGCCGGTCCCAGTTGTCCATCAGTTCCTGGATGTCATCAGTCGGGCGTTCGCCTTCTGCGCCCTTGCTGAGGTACCAAGCGCCATAGGCAGGCGCCCAATGGTGCTGGTTCGCGGTGGGGATCCAGAAGGACGGCTCGAGGTCGAGCTCAGCACCCGGGGTGAACGCGTTCATGTCGAAGTCGTTGCTGGCCCGGACGTCGGTGTAGACAGTGGTGTCCATCGACTTCGGGATCACTGTGATGCCGACGTCGGCAAGGTTCTGCGCGACCATCCGCGTGGCGTCCGGGTAGGACATGGCACCCGCACGTTCGACGTAGATCATGATCAGTTCAAGTTTCGAACCATCGGGACGAGTCCGCACATTTCCTTGCCAGGGCAGGCCGACCTCGTCCAACAGATCATTCGCCCGACCGACGTCGAACTCCATGTACTGCTGTCCCCCATCGGACGGGAAGTACTCACTGAACTGAGACACCATCGCCTGCGTCGGCACGCCGAGCCCACTCAGCAGGGCATCGTTCATGGCATTCCGATCGATGGCGTGGGAGATCGCCCGTCGGAAACGAACATCGGCAAAGATCTGCCGTAGCACGGGGTCCTTGTGCGAGACATTGCACATCACCGAGATCGTCTGTTGCTGAGGCTCCCAGCGTCGGACCTCGTAGCCCCGGGTGTCAGCATTTTCGATCAGGACCTGGGAAGAGGTGAACGACAGACCGTTGCCGATCAGGTCAAGTTCACCGTTGGCGGTGCGCAGCTCCAGCGCCTCCTGGCCCAACAGCTGGACCGTGACCTGATCGACGTAGGGAAGCTGACGGCCGTCCGGATCGGTCTTGAAGTAGAAGGCGTTGCGCTTCATCGTCGTGGTGCCGGTTGCAGCCATCAGGTTCGTGATCTGCCAAGCACCCATCACCGGAAGATCTGGGTTCTTCCACGGGTTCCCCCGGTCGCCGAAGTAGTCGGTCCAGCTGTCGAAACCGGCCTTCTTGGCCTGGGCGTTCGCCTCTGCCTCACCGACGAAGTCGGCGTGGAATTGCTCGAGGTAGTGCTTGGGCTGCATGAACATGTAGCCGATCGCTGGGTGAGCCATGTACTTCGGCCAGATCGGTGACGGCTCGGGGTACCGCACGGTGAAGGTGGTCTCGCTCTCCCAGCTCAGTTCGGCCCGGTTGCCGCCGGCATCCTTGTAATAGTACGGAACCGCAGGCACCAGGTCAGTGTGGTTGAAGAAGCTGTTGAAGACGAACTCGACATCATCCTTGCTGTACAGGGTGCCGTCAGACCATCGCAGTCCCTCCCGCATGGTCATGGTGAAGGCAGTGTTGCCGTCGACGGCCTCGAAGGACTCCACGATGCACGGCAGCAGGGTCGTCATGTCCCGGTCCCATTCGAGGAATCCGGCATGCGCCCAGGTCGAGATCGGCGTGACTCCGTCCACCGTCACTGCGAATCGAGCATTGCCGCCGTAGATACCGGGGCCTTCTGACAACGTGACCACGGCGGGGACCGTCGGCAACCGCTCCGGTAGGGGCGGCAGCTCACCGGCCTCGACCAGTTGAGCCAGCATCGGCGACTCGAGGTCGGCGGTGCCGGTCGGGCTGGTCATGTTGGCATTCTCACCAGGAGTGCAGCTGGCGAGACCCACTGACGTGGCGGCCACCACGCCGCCGAACAGGCCCAACCCTGCCCGGCGGGTCAGCCTCAGATCGAGCGCATTCTGCACAGTCATCGATTGCCTTTCTCAAAGGCGCCACCCACGCTCCCTTGCTGCGAGCCAGCTGGCTGATGACGCCATGTCCTGAGTGCAATCGAACTGCAACCGTTGCAGCCCGTCAATAGCATTTTGCATGTAACATACCAGCGTTACATGATCGTTATTCTGGACAGCAAGAACCCGCCGGCGCACCGCAGCGCGACCGACGGGTTCGAAGCTCAAGTCAGCGGATGTCCAACTGTGGCAGCAAAGCGGCCACACCGGGGATCATTGCCTGCCAGGCATCACTGCCCTCACCCCAGTCTGTGCTGCGGATCGTCGCATCGAGGCCGAGATCGACACTGTCGTGATCCACCTCGACGATCCGGGGATCAATCATGGCAGCGAGCTCGGCATGCCAGCGCGGCAGCCCACCGCGCGCCACGAGGCGGACGCGAGTCCGCTCTCCCAGACCGGGCCAACGTCGCTGGAACTCCCGATCAGCGGTGAGGACGTCAATCGCTCGACACACATCAAAGATTCGTCCAGCAGCAAGGCTGTCACCGACCCACAGGAGATCGGTCAGGAGCTTCAGATTCTGGCCCCACAACGAATTGGCCGGCCGATCACTGCGATGCCGCACCCCCAGAGCGCCCGTCCCCCGCACGTCCAGAACCAGGCGTGGACCGCCGCTCGGCTCGGGCAGCAGCGCATCAGCATCACTGCTGGCGCTGCCATCGGGCAGCAGGATCACTGTGAGTGTTGGATTCTCGGTGCCGTCGGACTCCGGGTCGAGCAGGACCCCGGCTCCCCACAGATCGCTCTCGGCGCGCCAGAACAGATGCGGCTCATCCGGTTGTCCGATCCAGCGGAGGTGGGCGGCCGAGGGAACCGAGCGCCCGGCGAACACGCGATCCTTCAACCACGTCGCCGAATCCTGCGGCGTGGTCGATCGATCGAGCTCGCCGGTGATGAGATCAGCGATGGTGACCGCGTCAGGATGGTCGGTCACAACCTGTCCGGTACGCGTGACCTGCAGATCCGCCGGCGGCAGCGGTGTGGTGTCCAGCTGGGTCGGCGCCGGCAGGCCCAGGGCGGCGCAGAAGAACTCGGTGGCAGCCCGTTGCAGACCGGGAGAGTAGGCGTGGACGGTGTCGTCCCAGGCGATCGACAGATTCGACTCCGCACCGAGTGCGGCATAGGCACGTCCGGCACGCGCCATGGACTCGTCGGTCCCCTCGGGCACGAAGAAGTCCCAGGCAGCAGCAAGGACCCGCAACGGCTTCGGCGCAAAGGAGATCAGCAGATCGCCGTGGTCGACGCCATTGATCGTCCCCGCGAGCAGATGTTGTTCGGCATCCTGCAGCTGACCGGTGCGCTGGTAGGCGAGGCGGCTGGTGATGTAGGTGCTGGGTGCGGCGGCCGCCAGCCGAGGCTCGAGCGCCATCATGATCGAGGTCTGGGTGCCGCCGCCGCTGGTCCCGGTCATGCCGATTCGGGTCTGGTCAACCTCGGGAAGTGCTGCCAGGGCGTCAAAGCCGGCGATCAGGTCTGCCACGAACCAACGCATCAGTGAGTGACCGGCCCACCAGGCCGACATGCCGGTTGCCAGGTGTTCCCCGACTCCCCACGACGGCCGGTCGTCCTTGCTGACATCGCCGCGCAGGATGCGTTCGCCTTGTCCGGGCGGATCCACCGCGAGGACGGTCATGCCTGCCTGGGCGAACATCTGGCAGGCACTCTGGTAGCGCTCGGCGGCCTTGGCCTCGTAGGAGTGTCCGTGGCCGAAGAGAATGGCCGGAGCCGGCTCTTCGGCAGTGACACCGACTGGACGGTAGAGCGCCCCGGTGACGATCACGCCCGGCAGCGACTCGAACCTCACCTTCTCGATGGTGGGTCGGCCCGGACCGAGGTCAACGGTGCCGGTGACGATCAGCCCTGGGGCGCCGCCTGGCCGTTGCGGGATACCGCCGATCCCGTCAAGGACGGCTTGACGCACCCGTGTGGCGTGGGCCTCGACCGCTGCGGGATCGTCGCTGTCGCGCTCAGCCCAATGATTCACCCACTCCTGCGTGCGGCGATGGATGTGGCGCTCGAGGTCAACGGTCGGATCGGCATAGCCGTCCAGGTTCGGGGTGAATCCCTTCATGACAGCCCATCCTTGTCAAGATGCTCAAACCCTGTCAACAGTTGCTGCAAGATGCAAGACGATTGCGGTACCGTGGTGTCTGCATCCGCACATCGATGGAGGACACGTGTCCAAGCGTTATGCCCTGGTAGGGCTTTCCAACCGCGGCGTCGCCAGTTTCGCCCTTCCCATGCTCGGACTGGATCGCGACGGCGTTCCGACCGGCGAGGGACACACTGATGTCGCCACCCTGGTGGCCTGCATCGAGCCCGACGTGGTCCGGTTCGAGGCTTTCAACGCCTGGCTCGCTGAGCACGACCAGCCGACACTTCGCCGCTACGACTCGGTGGCCGATCTGGTCGCTGGCGAACAGATCGACGTCCTCATCATTGCGTCGCCCGACCACACGCACATGGGCTACATCCGGGACGGACTGGCCCATGGCCTCGACGTGCTGACCGAGAAGCCGATGGTCACCACCACAGCAGAGGCCGAAGAGGTGCTCCGCCTCGAGAAGGCCAGTTCCAACAAGGTGGTCGTCACCCACAATTTCCGTTACCCACCTCGCCATGTGCAGGTCAAGGAACTCATCCGCTCCGGTCGGATCGGACGGGTCGTCCAGGTCCTGCTCGAATATCACGTCGACACCGCGCACGGTTCGAGCTACTTCGTCCGCTGGAACCGCAGCAAGGCAGCCTCGGGCGGACTGACCCTGCACAAGTCAACCCACCACCTCGACCTGATCGGGTGGCTGATCGACGACGAGCCGGTCCGGGTTGCCTCCAGCGGCGGCACCTACTTCTACGGACCCGACAGTCCCTTCCGGCCGAAGGACGAAGCCGGCAATCCGCTGACCGGGCAGGCACTTCTGGACGCTGACCCGTACTGGAACGCCATGCTCGAACGTGGTCAGGTGAGCGCTCCCGAGCCGGGTCAGCCGCGACGCGGTGCCCTTGGTCTCCCGTATCCCCTGCAGTATCCGGCCGACACCCAGCTGACCGTCTACGACGACGAGATCGACTCGGTCGACACCATCACCTCCCTGGTCAGCTACCGCGGAGGGGCCGCCCTGTCGTACCTGGTGAACTTCTCCTCCCCCTGGGAGGGCTTCCGCCTCACCGTGATCGGCACCCACGGCCAGATCGAGGCGATCTCGGGCAGCCAGGAGGGCGAGGCCGTGCCGGGCACGGACGTGATCACGGTCCGCCCCCTCTTCGGTGAGGTCGAGACGCTTCCGGTCGCCACCGGTGAAGGAGGCCACGGCGGGGCCGACCCGCTGATGCTGCGCGACCTGTTCCGCGGCCCCACTCCGGAGTCACTGGCTCTCGGTCTGCCGGCCGATGCCCGCCAGGGGGCGCTGGCCGTCGCCACCGGCGAGGCCCTGTGGCGGTCTGCCGAGACCGGAGAGACCATCACCATCGATCTGTGAACCGGGCTGATCTGTGAACCGGGCTGATCTGTGAACTGGGCTCACACCCGACCGGACCGGCGGTATTCACTGGGCGTCTGGCCGGTCTCGCGCCGAAACGCCCGAGCAAAGTAGTAGGCACTGGCATAGCCGCAGGTGGCCGCGACACTGGCCACTGTACGGTCGGTGCCCACCAGGAGCCGCCGGGCTCGGTCAATCCGCAACTGCGTCACATAGCGCACCGGTGTCACCTGGTGCACGGCTCGAAACCGTCGGGTCAGCTGGGATCCGCTGATCCCCAGCCGGGCGGCCAGCTCGGTCAGCGACAGATCCGGATCGTAGGCACAGCGGTCCAGCTCTTCGGTGGCCCGCCCAACCAACCCGTCCTGAGGAGCAGCGCCCCGGCCCGGGATCGCGAGCAGCAAGATGTCGGCGACCAGATGGTGATGCACCTCGCGGGTGGTCAGGGTCGAAAGGCCGCGCCACCGGTCGATCCGGTCGAGGTTTTCCCGTAGCCGCCGTCGATCCGTCGCCCGAGCCAGACCGACCGGCCACCACCCGGTCTCGTCTCCACGCTCAGGTGGGAGCTCGAACTCGGTGAAAAGAAAGCCAGTCGGCTCGCACATCGCCCGCCGAAACTGCATCCGGGGAGGACAAATCACCATTTCTCCGGGCTGGCAGACCCCACTCATCCCCACACCACTGCCGCTCCCCAGCGAGAACTCGAAAGCTCCACTATGGGCGGAAATCAACGACCACGCGGGGTAGGTCTCAGCCGCATACCGGAAGTCGTCGATGCGTGGGCTGGTGGCAATGCGGCGCACCCGGACCAGCCCACCGGCAGACTCTGCCACCTCCGAACCTCCTGCAAAAAAGTACGCATCTACGCTCGATGCGGCCATGGATCCTGATCGTTGTGAAGCCTAGCGTTGTCACCATGAGCGGTCGAGGTGGCCGCCGACGATTTCCGAGGAGTCATCCCATGGTGAACCCACTGACCAATGAGGACATTGAGTCCTACCGCAGCACGGGCTGGCTCGTGGTCCGCGGTGCCCTGACCAGCGAGGAGGTCGCGGTCCTCCAGGCCGAGACCCGTCGACTCCTGGCCACGGAGGAACTGACCGACCCGAACAACATCCGTAGCGGGCACCGCACCATCAACGGCCAGGTCCGAGTCGAAAAGCTCGATCCAGTCCATGACGCCTCCCCCGTGCTGGCCGACCTCGTCACCGACGAACGTATCCTCAGCCCACTGCGCGACCTCTTCAACGACGAACCGAAGCTGTTCAAGGACAAGCTGATCTTCAAGCTGCCCGGCCAGACCGGCTACGCCATGCACCAGGACGCCAGCTGGTGGCAGGGCTTCCCGTACGAGGACCTGGTCTCGGTGATGGTCGCCGTGGACAGTGCGACGGCCGAGAACGGCGCGGTCGAACTGTTTCCCGGCCAGCACCACGAGCTGATGAGCACCCCCGGAGAGCTGCGCAACATGAACGAGGAGGAACGCAACCGAGTCGACACCAGCAACGGCCTGACGCTGGAGACCCAGGCCGGCGACCTGGTCTTCTTCAGCTCACTGGTCCCCCACCGCAGCGGCACCAACACCGCCGACGTCAGTCGCAGCCAGCTGTACCTGACCTACAGCCCGGCCCATGCCGGTGATCTCTACAAGGCCCATTACCAGCACTACCGCCGTTATGCCTACGGCGCCCAGCTGAGCGACCCGAACAACCCCCTCCACTACCGCTGACCCACCCATGGGTCACCGCGCGGCACTGGGTCAGTCGGTTGCCTGACCCAGTGCCCAAGCATCGGGGAAAGCCTCGATCGCCTGGTCGAAGAGCACCAGACCCGAGCCGATCACCCTGCGCATCTGCTGGGCGATCTGGTCATCGGTGACACCGTGCTCGTAGTCGACCGCATGATTCACCCGCAGTCGGACTGCCCCGTCATCGCGGGAACGATTGACAAAGGCCGTCGGCCAGAGCCGCTCTTCGTTCCAGGCATTGCACAGTTCCTGAGCCATCAGATAGTCGGTCTCGGCCAGGATGCCCTGCCACAGCCCGCCGACAGCGAGGATCTCGACCATCTCACCGCGGACCAGGAAGAAGAAGTACCCGGTCTCCCAGGTGCCGGCGACGTCACCGTCCTGATCGATCTGCCAATGGTGACCCAGACGGTCGAGGACACCCATCACGCGCTGCTGGCTGAGCGCGGGCAACTGCGGGGGCATGACTCACCTTTCGGACGTTGCTCCGGCGATGATGTCACGCCCGGCCCGCACCGGGGCCACTGCCACGCCGTCGACACGGATCAGAGGCGCTCGCCGACCGCAAGGAAGGTCGTCCTAAATTGTTCACAATGAAGAGCACCGGTTACGGTTGCATCACACTCCCGATCCTGGCGTGACGTCTGCGCCCGATCGGCGACGCGGTTGAGTGTTCCGGGGGGGGGAGCCGCGAGAACGACAGATGGCGTTGCACCAGTGTTAACGAACGTGCGAAGCCGTCGCTTCACCACAGCTGTGGCTCTGGTGCTGGCGACGGCTTTGGTCTTATTGGGGATCACCAGACCGACAGTTGCCCAAGCATCGGCGACCAGCAACGGAGTCACACTCTCGATCAATTACGGCGACCAGCAGTACGGCGGTGACATCGTCGTCGAGCCGGGCCTCGAGTACACCGCAACGATCCAGTACCGCATCGAGGAGGCGGCGGGTCAGACGGTGACGATCACCGCACCCGACGGCGTCACACTGCCGAGCGAAGTGCCAGCGGCGAACGACGCGATCGAGTCCATCACTCACGGTGACGACAACACGTACACGATCGTGTTCAAGGAAGATCCGCCCAGCAATGACCAAGGCGGTCTCAACTTCACCTTCACCTTCGACGATCCGGGCGAGGAGTCGATTGTCGAGGAGGTGACCTGGCGACTTGATGATGAAGCCACCTCCGAGGACGTCATCATCAAGAATCCGGGCGACGAGTTCTTCGGTGGGCTGGACAACAGCTTCACTAAGTCGGTCGGCGGGCACACCCTCGACAACTTGGTCTCCTACGACCAGGACACCGGCCAGGTGAGCGTCGATCCGACGATCACCGAGGTCGCCATCCCGTACACCCTGACCTTCACCTCGGACCAGGACCGGAAGGTGACGATCACTGACACGCTCAGCGACCTTCTCGCCTTCAACCAGGGCAGCTTCAGCGCCACCTTGACCACCTGGGACGAGAACGGGCTGAACAAGACCACCACGACCATCGACCCGCCCACCCCCACCCTCGATGGCCAGACCTTCACCCTGACTGACTTCGAGCTCGAGCAGGATTCGATCCTGACGATCTCGTACACCGCACACATCAAGGACGCCGATGCGGTCGCCGCGATCCAGAATTCGCTCCAGCAGCAGGCCGATGCGGCAGATCCCGCCTCCGGAGTGGATCTTCGCGTCGAGCTGACCAACGAGGCCAGCATCGGCGACGACCCCGTCACGACCACCACCGGCGTCGGCACCCACCGTCCGGGCGACCCACAACCCGACACCGGTGTGGGCTTCGGCAAGAGCTCCACCCTTGACTCCGAACAGGTCAAGGAGCTGGAGACCGACCTCGAGGTGACGAGCTCACCCTGAAGGATCCGGTCGACCTCACCTACACCCTGAAGGCCGACCTCACCGTCTTCGCCGATTACGCCACCGAGTACAACGGTCGCTATGCGCTGACCGACAATGTCGTGATCCGTGACATCGGGGACCAGACCGGCATCCAGCTCAGCAAGGACGGACTTTCCGCCACCGTGAACGGAGAGACCGAACGCCGTTTCCGCGAGGCCGCGCGCGGCGTCTCCGTGGAGGAGTTCTTCGGTGACGCCAATGTCGGGCGCTACATGTGGGTCACCGAGAACGGCAAGGACGTCCTGCTGGTCAACGTGGGCAAGGACACCACCCAGACCTGGGAGATCACCGTTCCGGCCCAGATCGTCGACATCGACGGGCACACCGAATGGACCAACCCGCAGCAGTACGCCAAGTACAAGCTGACCAACGTCGCACAGTTCTTCTACCGCGGCCCCAGTGAGAACGGCCCGTGGAACGGCACCCACGAGCGCAAGTCGACCGACCACTTCTTCGTGGTGCCGCAGCCGGACTCCACCGAAATCGAGGACTCGGGCCAGTTCGAGAGGTCGGTCGGGCAGGATCTGCCTCGGATGGAGGTCGGCCAGCAGTACCCGGTGCCGTACACCTTCGACCTGAAGCACGGCGCGATCGAGGATCTGCGCCAGTCGCGGATCGTTGACGTCGTCAACACCGATGTCTTCGACCTCAGCGACCTCGACGCCATCGAGGTCAGCGGCACCTACAACGGCCAGTCTCTCGCCAAGGACGACTTCGAGCTCAGCCTGGAACAGGATGCCGACGGCAACGCCCTTCTGGTCCTGGTCCCGGCCGACGACTTCGCTGGTCTTCCCAGCGACACTGTCCTGGATGGTGCCCTGAAGGTCACCGTCACACTGCTCACGCATGTGATTGACGGCAAGATGACCATCAACCTCGACAACCACGCCTATGTCGAAGGCGGCATCCGCAACGACTGGACTTGGGTCGGTGACGCCACCGGCTCGGCCACCTCGTACGGCACCGAGCTCGAAGTCCAGAAGTACGTGTACCGCCCCGGCGAACGCGACTGGACCCAGAACCTGCGCGTCGAGCATGACGAGGACGGCAATCCGGAGCAGACCGAATTCATCTACCGGGTGCAGCTGTTCCCGCATGGTGACTTCCACAACTTCTCGATCCTGGACATCGTCGACGACCTCCCTGACGGCACCAAGCTGCTCGGCTTCGTGTCCGACCAGAACCTGGAGTCGGGCAACATCGATGAGAACAAGACCCAACAGGACCTCGATGGCAACCTGACCGCCACGCTCGATCTGGACAACGGAACCGTCGTCATCTCCCAGAAGCCGGGGACTCAGCTGGGCCACAACCAGCCGTTCCTGAACTTCAAGGTTCAGCTGGTGCCTGACCAGGACGGCAGCTACGCATACCTGGTTGACGCACCGATCGTGAACAAGATCGGCGCCACCCAGGCTGTGGTCACCGTCACCAATGGCTATCCGCTGTTGATCCAGAAGATCGACTCGTTGCGCCCTGACCTGACCATCACCGATCGCGACGCACGCTTCACCATCACCGGACCGAACGGCTTCGAGGTGACTGATGCCTTCGTGGTCAACGGCCAGCTCATGGTCCTTGACGGTGAATCCGAGGTCGGAATCGTCGTTCCGGAGCTGCCCGACGGCGAGGTGCCAGTCGGTGAGTACGGCTCGTCGGCTCCGGTGACGATCTTCAATGATCCGACACCGCTGTACGCCATCGGCGACTTCACCTGGATCGATGCCAACAACAACGGCATCCAGGATGATGACGAGGTCCTGCCCGGCGTCCAGGTCGACCTGCTCGACGAGTTCGGCAATGTGCTCGCTTCGACCGAGACCGACGAGTTCGGGTTCTACCTGTTCGACCTGCTGCCCGAGGGAGACTATGTCGTTCAGTTCACGCTGAGCCCGGACCAGGCCAAGATCTACACCTTCACCGACAACCTCAGCGGTGACGATGTGACCATCGACTCGGATGCAGATCCGCAGGATGGTCGGACCGGTGTGATCCACCTCGGCCCCGACAACGAGCAGCTGGTCGACGGTGCTGACTACGAGCACGGCGATGTCCGTGCCGTCAAGGGCATCGATCCGACCTGGGATGCCGGGGTGGTGCTCAAGAGCTACGCCATCGGTGACTACACCTGGATCGACGCCAACCGCAACGGCATCCAGGACGATGACGAGGTGCTGCCCGGCGTCACGGTCGAGCTGCTCGACAGCGAGGGCAATGTCCTCGCCGTGACCGTCACCGATGAGCACGGTCGATACCTGTTCGACGAGCTGCCCGCCGGTGACTACCAGATCCGGTTCACCCTGACCGAGAAGCCGTCGGCGAAGTACACCTTCACCGAGACCAAGGTGGGCAGCGAGGACGGCAACGACTCCGACGCCATCCACGAACCGGTCGCCGGCACCGAACTCCAGGTCGGCACCACTGAGGTGTTCACCCTGGACAGCGACTCGGCTGCTCTGGTCCCGGGCTCGGACTACGAGCACGGCACCGTCACCGCCACCGAGGGCATCGACCCGACGTGGGATGCCGGTGTGGTCCTGGCCTCGGTGTGTGTGGGTGACCGGGTCTGGATCGACCAGAACAAGAACGGTCGACAGGATCCCGGTGAGCCGGGCATCGAGGGTGTCGTGCTGACGATCGTCGGTCCCGACGGCAAGCCGGTCACCGACGTCTACGGCAACCCGGTCACCCCGGTGACCACGGACGGATCCGGAAACTACATCTTCTGTGATCTGCCCGTCCTCAAGCCGGGCCAGAAGGACACGGTCTCCATTGACCGCGACGCATCCCGCGACGCGCTCAAGGGATACCTGCCCACCCTTGAGGGCCAGGGCGACCGTGGTGGCGACTCCTCGACCTGGGAGGCTTCCAGCGAAGGGCTCAACCATGACGGCGATGCGGACCTGACGCTCGACTTCGGGTTCATCCTGCCCGACCCCACGCCGGAGCCACCGGCTCCTGAGGACGGGGATCTGGCCGACACCGGCACCCCTGTCGGCGCTGGGGTCATCGGCGCAGGGATCCTGCTGCTCGTGGCCGGGGCCGGTGTGCTCCTGGCGAGCCGCCGCCGGGCCTGACCGACCGCACAACAGTTCAGCCCCACCACTTCGTACGAGGTGGTGGGGCTGAACTGCGTGGTCGAGGCGGTGATGACTCGTCGCGGCGTCAACCAGCTTTGCTGGCTGAATCCTCGCTGTCGTCCTCGGCCTTGCTGGCGCGTCGTTGTTTGGCGGCCTCGACCGAGGCGCGCAGTGCGGCAACCAGGTCCACCACCTCGGCCTGGGACCGTTCGTCGGTGGCCTCCTCGGCAACCGGCATACCGGACAGCTTCGCTTCGATCACCTTTTCCAGCGCCGCCCGGTAGGCATCGGAATAGTTCTCCGGCTCGAAGTCACCGGCCAGGGCGTCGATGAAGCTGGTTGCCATGGTGACCTCGGCCTCGGAGACCGTCACCTCGGCCGGCGGTGTGGCGAACTCACCGTTGCGGACCTCGTCGGGCCACAACATGGTGTGCATCCGCAACACGCCGTCCACCGGCCGGATCACGGCGAGGGCTTCCTTCTGGCGCAATGCCACCTTCACCAGGGCCCACTGCCCCGTCTTCTCCAAGGCGTCGCGCAGCAACACGTACGGCTTCGTCCCGGGCCCGTCCGCGCCCAGGAAGTAGGTCTTGGCGAAGTAGGTCGGATCGATCTGCTCGGCCGGCACGAACTTGACGACCTCAACGGCCTTCGTGGTCGGCAGGGGGATCTGCTCGAAGTCCTCACCGTCGAGGATCACCATCCGTCCGTCGGGCAACTCATATCCCTTGGCGATCTCGCCGAAACTGACCTCCTCGCCGCAGACCTCACAGACGCGCTTGTACTTGATCCGTCCCTCGTCGGCAGCGTGTACCTGACGGAACCGGAGGTCCTTCTCCTCGGTGGCGGTGAACAGTTTGACCGGGATTGTCACCAACCCGAAGGAGATGGCCCCCTTCCAGATTGACCGTGGTGCCATGCGGCAAGTCTGCCACGGCACCGGTCCCGGCTCACCAGTCGCGGGCCTCACTGACCACGAACCAGCCCAAGTCATGGTCCTCGGAGAACGCCGCAACAACCGGGTCGTCCCAGGCTTGTTCGACCGTACGGCTTCGGGCTGCGACCCGTGCCGACGCCACGGGTACCCCCGGCTCATCGGCAAAGACCGCCTGGACCTGCCGCAGCCCCAGCAGGGCCACGGTTCCCTCCCCCAGACTCGATCCGGCGGTGGCCCGGAACGAGACGTTGGTGCTGGCCACATCCGCCTCGGCACCAACGGCAAGGACGATCCGTGGCTCCTCCGGTGGGGTGTCCAGGGTGAGTGCAGCGACCCCAGCGACCGACTGGGCGGCGAAGCGTGCGTCCTCCTCCTCATCGGGCCCGAACTCACCCCAGGCCCGCAGCCCGGGCGTCACCCCGTACGCCATCAAGGGCCCGGGCAATGCCCCGTCGGCGACCAGACGGCGCCACTGGGTCAGGGTGAGGGGGACGAACACGGCATCGGAATCGGTCATCGGACATCCTTGTGGTGATCGGTGGCGGCGGACACGAGTGCGGAGGCGGCATCAGCCACGCTGCTGGCCAGCAGGTCGAGGTCATCGATGGCGTCACGGTCGACAGTGAGACCAAAGGTGACCGTCCGGTCGTACGTGGTCACGCCGACCCCGAGCAAATGGCCCGGTGGCAGGGAGACCAACGGACCGGTGCCGACCACGCTCGCCGTGCCCAGGTGGTGTCGACGGCGTGGCCCCGGTGCATGAGTGAGGAGCAGGTCGTAGTGTCGGCCGACCGCGTCCTGACCGACCCGCATTCCCAGGGCGTGGAGGGTGGCCGGGGCGAAACCGGCGAGCTCGGTCAGCGACAGTGCAGGCACCGACCGGCCGGTGTCGCGGTGAGCGGTGGTACTGGTCGCGATGGCGGCCACCCGGTCCAGGGGTTCCATCTGGGCCACCGGGAGGGCACTGACCTGGGCGGTCACCCCACAGCCGAGGGCCGACGGTTCGGCGCCGTCGTCGACCACTGCCATCGGCACCAGGGCCTGGACGGTCCCGGTCTGGGACCGATGGGCGTGCAGCCAGTCCGCCAGCCCACCGGCGACCACCGCCAGGATCACGTCGTGGAGGGTGTGACCGGTCACCTCACGAACCCGATCCAGATCAGCCAGGCCGGTCTGGACGAGGGCATGACGTCGCTGCCGACCGGCGCTGCCGACCAACAGGGACTCCCTGGCCTGCGGGGCCCGGGTCAATGCCGCCGAGGCCAGGTCACCGATCACCGCGCCCGCAGCACCGGTGGCCTCACCGATCGCCACCGCGGTCCCCAGGGCCGAGGCGACACCTCGCTGCAGATCCTCGACGACCATCGCCGGTCGGTTGAGCCGGGCCGCTGCTGACCCGATCAACAGGTCGAGCGGGCTCGGTTCGGGCGCCGGTGACCATCCGGGGGTCGGGCCGGGCCGATGCGGCTCATCCTCCAGCAGGAGCTGGCCCAGATCGAGTCCGTCCTGGCCGTCGACCAGGGCCAGATGGGTCTTGGTGACCAGGGCCATCCGGCCCTCGGCCAGGCCCTCCACCAGGTGCAGCTCCCACAGCGGACGGTTGCGGTCCAGCTGCTGGGACATGATCCGGTCGCACAGCTCATTCAGCTGTTGCATCGTCCCGGGCCCGGGCAGCGCGGAGCGGCGGACGTGGAAGTCGAGGTCGAAGCGGGCATCGTCGACCCACACCGGCGACAGGCCGCCGGGCCGAATCCGCTGCCGGAACCGGGGCACGAACGCCAGCTGGTCCCGTACCAGGTCCAGGAGCTGGAGGTGGTCGAAGTCGTCTCCGGGGTCAAGCAGATGGACCTGTCCGACCTGGGCGGGGTGCCGAGGACTGTCAAGTCCGAGCAGGGCGACCTCGGCACGGGTCAACGGTTCCATGGCACCACCGTATCCGGGGAACCTCCACCGGTCCCGGTTCGTAGACCACTGTGGGGATCCTCCCCCACCGAACGGCGCAGACAAGCAGGTGAGGCATGACGCTCGTCCCGATGCACGGGATTGCATCACGACAGGATCTTCCCCTTCCTTTCGAGTACGTCGTGGTGGGCGCGACCGTTGCACTGTTGGTGTCCTTCGTCCTGATGTTCTTCGGCTGGCCGGACCGGCGGTATGCCGAGCGGAAGGGAAAGCGTCTGTTCCGGATGCCGGCCCCCATCACCTGGCTGGTGCGGATCGTGGTGCTCGCGCTGTATCTGCTCGCGGCGCTGGCCCTGGTGGCCGGCGAGGAGCGGCTGACCAACCCGGTCTTTGGTTTCGTCTTTGCCGTCGTGTGGGTCGGGCTGGTGCCGTTGTCGGCGTTGTTCGGTCCGGTCTGGGCTGCGGTCAACCCTCTGCGGACGATCCACCGCGGCCTGTCTGCCCTGTTGCGGACGAAGCCGGAAGAGGGGCTGTTCACCTTGCCGAAATCGGTCGGGGTGTGGCCTGCGGCCCTGGGCCTGTTGCTCTTCGCCTTCCTCGAACTGGTCCAGCCGGGCCGGACCACCCTGGCCGTGATGCAGCTGTATGTCGCCGTCTGGTTCGTGGTCTGCGTTCTGGGGGCGGTGCTGTTCGGCAACCGCTGGATCGGGGCTGCCGATCCGTTCGAGGCGTACGCGACAACGGTGGCCTCCGGCGCCCCGGTCCAGGTCGCCCGCGACGGCGTGATCCAGCTGATGAACCCGCTGCGGGCCCTGGCGACCTGGAAGCCACCACCGGGCACGACCGCTGTGGTGTGCGTGCTGCTCGGCTCGACCGCCTTCGACAGTTTCGCCAACACCTCATGGTGGGTGAGGCGGATCCAGGACTCTCCGGTGCCGTACGAGGTCTGGGGTACGGGCGGTCTGTTGGTGATGGCTGCGATCGTGCTCGCCACCTTTGCGCTGGCCTGTGTGGCGATGAAGCCGTTCTCCCGCCGCGGAGTGTCGGTCAGGGCGCTCCCCCGGCTGATGGCCCCGTCGGTGGTGCCGATCCTGGTCGGTTATGCGATCGCCCACTACCTGACGCTGCTGCTCATCGAGGGGCAACGCACCTTCATCAACCTCTCCGACCCCCTCGGGCTCGGCTGGAACCTGTTGGGCACGGCCGAGTTCGGCGTCAACACCTTCTTGGTGATGAATCCGATGCCGATCGCCATCATGCAGGCGGTGGCCATCGTGGGCGGCCATGTGATCGGCATCGTCGCCGCCCATGAACGGTCCCTGGCGATCCTGCGCTCCGACCGTGCGGTGCGGGGACAGGTTCCGATGCTGGCGGTGATGGTCTTCTACACCATTGCCGGCCTGCTCCTGCTGTTCTCCCCCTAGGCCCGAAGTCGTGGGCCCGAAGTCGTGGGCCGGTTGGAGTCGGGCAAAGAGGTGTTGTCCGTCTCGGAGAAACTGTTCCCCCGGGGTTGCCGTCGGGTTTGGATGGGGTCATCCAGTTCGAGATCCGGAGGTTTCAGTGACGATCACCATCCCCACCGCCCGACCGATCAACGGCGCTGCGCCTGCGGCGGGCCGCCTGCAGCCGACCCTGTTCGATGGCCCCGGGTTGGGCACCCCCGGGTTCGACACTCCTGTCGCCCGGGCCCACCGACCGCCCGAGGTGGTCGACTTGGCCTCCCACCAGCGAGTCCGCCAGTTCGCGCTGGTCACTCTGGAGGTGATGTCGGGCCGCCGACCGGTCGCCCAGCTGGCCCGGTGGACCAATGACCAGGTGCTGACCATGCTGCAACTGATCGCTCGACGCCCCGGCATTCCACGCATGCAACTCGCCTCGGTGCACTGCCAGCGGCCGCTGCCCGACACGCTCGAAGCGGTGCTGCGCGTCCGGGTCCACGGCCGATCGATTGCGATGGCCTGCCAGATGAAATTGCAGAAACGTCGATGGATCTGCACCGTCTGGGACTACCGACCCGAGGACCTGCGACCACTGGCCCGCGCCGCCTGAACTCCGTCCGGGCGCATGGGGCCGCCGTATGGCGACCCTGACCGGGGCCATCCCTGACCCCTCAGGGTTCAGCTTCAGGGTCAACTCAGGGAGTTCGAGGCATCCTTTTGGGCCTCTCGTGCGTTGAGGTGGGTGAAGGCACGAGAGAGGGGACCACCATGGTCGCGACAATGACACGGACGAGGAACACCGACACCCTCGACGGAAAGGACGCCGTCGGGCAGTACCTTGATGAGATTGCCCGTACCCCGCTGCTCACCGCCGCGGAGGAAGTGGAGCTCGCCAAGACGATCGAGGTCGGCCTCTACGCCGAGAAGATCAAGTCCGGCGAGGTGACCGCCACCGAGCGCGGTCGGCGGCGCAAGCGCCCCAGTGCAGATGAACTCGACACCCTGATCCAACTCGGTCAGGAGGCGCAGCAGCGCTTCGTGACCGCCAACCTGCGTCTGGTCGTCTCGGTCGCCCGCAAGTACGGCCGTTCCCAGATGCCGCTGCTCGACCTGGTCCAGGAGGGCAACACCGGCCTGATTCGTGCGGTCGAGAAGTTCGACTACACCAAGGGCTTCAAGTTCTCCACCTACGGGACGTGGTGGGTCCGCCAGTCGATCAGCCGCGGCGTGGCCCAACAGGGACGGATCGTCCGCCTCCCGGTGCACGTCGCCGAGCAGGTCAACCAGGTCGGCGCCATCCGCCGTACCCTGGAGCGCCGGTTGGGCCGCGAACCGGAGCTGTTCGAGATCGCCGAGGAGATGGGCGTGGAGACCGAGCGGGTCATTGATCTGATCCGGTACGGCCGCGACCACGTGAGTCTCGACGCCCCGGTCGAGGAGGACGGCGACACCGCCCTGGGCGATCTGATCGCCCGCGAACCTGCCCCTGGCCCTGACGAGATGGTCCTTGACGCCGAGGAACGTGCCCGCCTCGAAGCGATGTTGGAGACCCTCGACGAACGTTCCGCCGATGTCGTCCGCCGGCGCTACGGTCTGCTCGACGGCCGCCAGGCCAAGCTCGCCGACATCGGCGCGGTCTGGGGAATCACCGCGGAGCGGGTCCGCCAGATCGAGCGGCACGCCATCGCCAAGCTGCGCGCCCGGGAGGACGACGCGGCAGCCTGATCGAGGTCCCACGGCCCACGGCCCCGCGCTCCGATGACCGGAGTGCGGGGCCGTTGGTCTGTCAGCTCCGGGCGCGGATCAGGCCCTCCTGGGCCACACTGACACCGAGGACTTCCCCGCCGAACAGGCGCCCGGTCGACAGACCCCGCGCCCCCGAGGCCGACGGTGACACCTGGTCGTACAACGTCCACTCGTCGGCTCGAATCGGCCGGTGGAACCACATGGCATGGTCCAGCGATGCTGCCTGGAGGCGTCGTTCGCCGATGACGACCCCGTGCGGGACGGTCGAGACACCCAGCAGGGTGAGGTCGGAAGCGTAGGCGAGCACAGCGCGGTGCAAGGATGGATCGTCGGCCAACTGGCCAGCGGTCCGGACCCACACCTGTGCGCGGGCCGGATGCGCTTCGGGGTCAAGCCGGCCACCGGGCCGGGAATCCCCGGCGTAGCGCACCTCAAGGGCACCCCATTCCCGGGCCCACACATCTGAAGGACGGCGGGACAACTGCTCAAGGACCTCGCCCAGCCCGGGGCAGTCCTGCGGTGGCGGCACATCGGCCGGAGCCCGGTCGGCATGGTCGAAGCCGTCCTCGGCCTGCTGGAACGACGCGGTCATGTAGAAGATCACCCGGCCATGCTGACGGGCCTCGATCCGACGAGTGGAGAACGATCCCCCGTCGCGGATGGTCTGCACGTCGTACAGGATTGGGGCATCGGTGCTGCCGGGCAGGATGAAGTAGGCGTGCAGTGAATGCGGCGCCCGGTCCGATGGCACGGTCCGCTCACCGGCGAGCAGAGCCTGGGCCAGCACCTGCCCTCCGAAAGCGCGTTGCAAGGCGGTGTCGGGCTGACGCCCACGATAGAGCCCGATCTCCAACTCTTCGAGATCCAGCAGATTCACCAGCTCGTCAAGTGACTGCGGCATGCGGCACCTCCGGTGGCTCGCAACGGTCAGAAGGGTGGATTGTCGTCGGTGTCGTTCTCGCGGAGGAACCGTTCGAACTCCGCGCCGATCTCGTCGGCACTGGGCAACTCGGCGTCACGTTCCATGTACGCGTCGTACTGGCGTTCCAACTCCGCCACGACCCGCAGGATCTCGTCGGACTGGTTGGCCTCGTTGCTGATCTCGGTCATCGTGGTCGACATCGCCGGGCGCAGCTCCTCCACCGGCAGAGCGAGCCCGGTGACCTTGGCCATCGAATCCATCGCGGCCACCGCTGCGGAGGGAAACTTCGCCTGCGCGATGTAGTGCGGCACATGGATGGCGAAACCATGACCGGTGCGACCGACCTCCCCGAGCCGGTACTCCAACAATGCCGACAGGCTGGCCGGCACCTCGACCCGTCCGAACCAGGCCCGCTCGTCGCCGACCAGTTCGGGATCGGTGCCATGGACGGTCATCGTGGTCGGACGCGTGTGCGGGACCGCCATCGGGACCCCATGAGCAGTCACGGTCATCCGGACATCGAAACGTTCGATCAGGTGCAACAAGGAGGTCAGCATCGCCTCCCACTTCAGATCCGGCTCCGGACCGGCCAACATCAAGAACTGCTCGCCATGCGGATCGGTGACCTTGTGCATGACGACGGAGATGTTGTCGACCGAGATGTACCGATTCGCGTCGAAGACCATCGTCGGTCGACGGCTGCGGTAGTCGTGCAGCTGGTCGTGGTCAAAGGTGACCAGCGGTTCGTGGACGAAATGTTCCAAGATGGCGTCCGAGGTGGTCCGGATCACCTGTCCCCCGTCGACGAACCCCTCCAGCAGGTTCAACAACACCGGGCGATGATCGGTCAAGCTCTCGGCCACGGACTCGTCCACGGTGAACAAGGGCTGTCCACCGGGATGGGAAGGAACGGTCAAGGCCATGGGGACATCCAATCATCCGCTGCCAAGGTGCGTGCGACGGGCATCGGCAACAGCGTTCATGATCCGCTTGGCCGACACCGGCCCGCGGGTGCCGAGTCGCTGGGCGAACAGCGACACCCGCAATTCCTCGATCATCCAGCCGATCGCCGCAACCGCCGGCGGAAGTGGCCCGGCCGGTAGCTCGGCACACAGTTCGGCGTAGGCGTCCTCCACGTCGAGGATCTGGTCCAGCCGGGCGCGGTCCTTGCCCGGGTCGGTCCGCAGCACCGAGATCCGTTCGGCCACGGCCCGCAGGTAGCGCGGATACTGCTCCAGCTGCTCGTACCCGGTCGCAGCGAGGAAACCGTCGAAGACCAGGTTCGCGAGCTGCTCGGTGATGTCGGCGCGCGCCTCACGATCGGCAACACCGCCCAGAGCGGCCTCGGCCGTGGCACGCAGCTGCAACGTCTCGGCACTGAGCTGGACGATCCGCAACATGCGGTCGGCATTGTCGGCCCGGACCCGGTCACACAGGGCTTTGAAGTCGGCCTCGGTCCGGATCTCTCGTGGCGGCCGGTCGATCAGGCTGCCGACCGAGGCGAGTCGGGCGTCAGCGAGCAGGGTGGGGACCTTGCCGTACGGATTGGCGGCGAGCGCCAACTTTTCGGTCGTCGACAGGTGAGTGACCACCCACTTGGTCGGATCGACGGTGTTGAGCACGACCAGACGACGCAGGCCGGTGTGCGCAGCGGCCTCGGCCCGGGCTGCGGTGTCGTGCACCACCAGCCCCACCGTCGTCCCCTCGTCGGTGAGCGCCGGATGCCCGATCGCCGCCGGGCCCTGGCCGCGGTGCAGGGACAAGGTGTCGGCAATGGTGCCGAACCGCCAGTCGGTCGCTCCGGAGGCGCTCTTGGCCCGTGCCGTACGGGTCAGGGTCGCGGTCAGGCGAGGCCTGAGTCGAACCCGCAGTTCCTCGAGGTCCTTGCCTTCGGCCAGGGTCTTGCCCTTCTCCCGTACGACGAAGGTGACGCGCAGGTGGTCAGGCAGCCGGGCGAGATCGAAGGCCGGGCTGTCCCCCTGCCGTGGCGCACGGCCGGTGAGTGCGGTCAGTGCCCGATCCAGGGCCTGGGCCAGTGGCTCACTGTCCGGTCCGATGTCGTGTTCGGCCAGCCAGCGCAGAGCTGATCGGGCGTGGTCGGGAGCGGGGACGTACTGGGTGCGCAAGGCCTTGGGCAGGGAGCGGATGAGTTCGGTGACCAGATCGGTACGCAGGCCGGGGACGTTCCAGGTGAACGGGCCGGCCGGGATCTGGTTGACCAGAGTCAACGGCAGGGTCACGCTCACCCCGTCCCGCCCGGCACCGGGATCGAAGGTGTAGTCGAGACGGAGGTCGAGCTCACCGGTGTCGGTGGCCACCGGCCAGTGGTCGGGGAAGTCGGACCCGCCGACCGAGTCGTCGTGGATCAGTTGGTCCAGGCTCAGGTCGAGCAGATGCGGGTCCTCGCGGGAGGCCTTCTTCCACCAGCTGTCGAAGTGGGCGGCCGAGACCACTTCGGACCCGATCCGCTCGTCGTAGAAGGCAAAGATGACCTCGTCGTCGACGGCGATGTCGCGGCGGCGGGCCCGCTCCTCCAGGGCCGCAGCCTCTGCCCGTACCTCGGCATTGTGTTTCCAGAATCGGTGACGGGTGCGCCAGTCCCCCTCGACCAGGGCGGAGCGGATGAAGATCTCGCGGGCCTCGACCGGACTGACCTTGGCATAGTTGACCGCCCGCCGGGCGATGATCGGCACCCCGTACAGGCTGACCGTCTCGTAGGCCATCACTGCCTGGCGTCGGCTTGACCAGTGTGGTTCGGCATACTGCCGTTTCACCAGGTGCTGGCCGACCTCCTCGACCGACTCGGCCTCGATCCCGGTCACGGTGCGGGCCCACAGACGTGAGGTCTCGACGAGCTCGGCAGCCATCACCAGTGGCGGTGGCGTCCGGGCCACACTGGATCCGGGTTGGATGGCGAAGCGGGCCCCACGAGCGCCGAGATACTCCCGCAGCGGCCGTCGCCTGTTCGGTTTGCCACGGCCGCGAGGTTGGCGATCCTCCTCACGCAGATCGGCCAGACCGACATGCGACAGCAGACCCGACAACATTGCGGTGTGGATGGTGGCCGCATCCGGCCGCTCCCGGTTGCGCTCCATCTTCAGTTCGCGGGTGATGGTGCGCAGTTGGGTGTGCAGGTCCTGCCATTCGCGGATCCGCAGGTAGTGCAGGAACTCGTCGCGACACATCCGCCGGAAGGCGTTGCCCGACAGGGATCGCTGCCGCTCGACCAGATGGTCCCACAGCCGGAGCCAGGCCATGAAGTCGCTGCCGTCGGGTGGGCTGTCCTCCTCCCCCATCGGTGCCCAGAACCGGCGGTGCAGAGCGTCGGCGGCTTCGGTCTTCTCTGCAGGTCGTTCACGGGGATCCTGGACGCTGAGACCCGAGACGATGACCAACACCTCGGCCAGGCAGTGACGCCGGTCGGCCTCGACCAGCATCCGCGCCATCCGGGGATCGAGCGGGATCCGGGCGAGCTGACGGCCGATCCCGGTGAGCCGCAGCGGCCCCTTGCCGGGCTTCACCGCGCCCAACTCCTCCAGAAGTCGGAGACCGTCACGGATCTGGGCGGTGTCGGGCGCCTCGACGAAGGGGAAGCGGGCAATGTCACCGAGCCTGGCCTGGGCCATCTGCAACATCACCGAGGCGAGGTTGGTCCGCAGGATCTCGGGTTCGGTGAACTCGGGACGGGCCTGGAAGTCGGCCTCACTGTAGAGCCGGATCGCCACGCCCGGAGCTGTACGGCCGCATCGCCCTGAACGCTGGTTCGCCGAGGCCTGGGAGATCGGTTCGATCGGGAGCCGCTGCACCTTCGTCCGGGCCGAGTAGCGGGAGATGCGTGCGGTCCCAGTGTCCACGACATAACGGATCCCGGGCACAGTGAGCGAGGTCTCGGCGACATTGGTCGACAACACGACTCGTCGACCCGTGTGCCGGGTGAAGACCTTGTGCTGCTCGGCAGCCGAGAGCCGCGCATACAGCGGCAGTACCTCGGTGTGCGGCAACCTGAGGTCGTTGAGGGCGATCTGGGTGTCGCGGATCTCGCGTTCCCCGGAGAGGAAGACCAAGATGTCGCCCCAGTCGGGTTCGGTGAACAGTTCGGTCACTGCATCGCAGATCGCATCGATCTGGTCGCGGTCCGGATCGACCGGGGCGGTGGGATCGGCATCGTCGTGGATCGGACGGTAGCGGACCTCGACCGGGTAGGTACGGCCCGAGACCTCGATCACGGGGGCATCGTCGAAATGTTCGGAGAAGCGTGCGGTGTCGATGGTGGCCGAGGTGATGATCACCCGCAGGTCGTCGCGGCGGGCCAGCAGCTGCTTCAGGTAGCCGAGCAGGAAGTCGATGTTGAGGCTGCGTTCGTGGGCCTCGTCGATGATGATCGTGTCGTAGCGGCGCAGGTCCCGGTCAAAACCGATCTCATTCAGCAGGACGCCGTCGGTCATCACTTTCAGCCGGGTCTGACGGCTGGCCTTGGTGGTGAACCGAACCTGGTAGCCGATCAGGTCCCCGATCTCGGAACCGAGCTCCTCGGCGACCCGCTCAGCGACACTGCGGGCAGCAATCCGGCGTGGCTGGGTGTGAGCGATCCGGCGCCGTCCCAGTTGGAGACAGATCTTGGGCAACTGGGTGGTCTTGCCCGACCCGGTCTCACCGGCGACCACGACCACCTGGTGCCGATCAATCGCCTCGGCGAGGTCCTCGATCCGAGCCGTGATCGGCAGGTCGGGGTCGAAGGTGATGACGGGGTCGCACACTTGCCGCATTCTACTGCTGCCGCCGTGCGGCAGCACCCGGGTTGTTCGGGTCTCAGGCTTGTCCGGGGCCTCAGGCGTCCCCGTCGAAGGTGGTCCGACCCCGCAGCTTTGCGGCGAGCTCGTCGTCGATGCCGTCGGCAACATCGCTCATCACCTGGACGGCGTGGTGCAGGTGGGCCGGCACGAAGGGCCGTCCCTGCACCGACAGCGAGACGAAGACCCGGTCACGGATCAGCTGGAACCGGACCCAGCGGGCATCGGCGTTGAGGTCGTTGAGGACCTCAGTGGCCCGGGAGCGCCCCTCGACGTCGTGGACGACGATCGAGAAGACGATCACTTCTTGGCCGTCCGGCACGGTACGCAGGAAAACCATCGTCGACCCGACACGGATCGCCACATCGCCCTCGGCGTCACGCATCGGCGGGTGACCGAACATGTCGATGAGCTCGGTCTCGACCAATCGGTCCAGATGTGCGGCGTCGTGCGGCATGACCGCGATGATGTCGTCGGCGTCGAAGTCGACAGGTTCTTCCTGCGGGACCGGGTTCGGCTGCAGGATCTCAGCGAGTTGGTCCGGTGACAGGAAGACCGGATGGGGCACGCCATAGACGTCACGCAGCGCTTCGACCGCGAGGGCTGCCAGTTTGTCGGAGGTGAACTGGTCGACCTCGACCCAGAAGTTGGGGGTCGGACGGTCGCCGTCGGCGGTCGGCGGATGCCATCCGGCCCGCTCCATGCGGGTCAGCTGGTCGGTGCTGAGCTGGTAGGCGTCGTCGAGGACACCATTGCTGGCCGCCTCGCAGCGCACGACATCGCGCCGTGGTGAGGACAACACCAGGAACGGGCCGTGTTCGTCATCGTTGGCGGTGGCGGTGCCGATGGTCATGTCGGCGGTGTCGTCAATCACCGAGATGATCTCGGACAGGCGTCGCTCGAACTCGGTCCATGCCTGCCTGGTGCTCCGATCCAGATCGAAGTCGGAGTAATCGTTCATCGGCCGCTCCCACACATGATGAAGAACCTACACGTCCGCTCTGGCGATGACATCACTCACAGGCTCGACACGAGAGCCACGATGGCCACGATGACCGGGACCGAACCGATCGTGTTGATGAAGATCGCATCCCGGGCCAGCACCACCCCGGTCTGGTACTTCAGGGCAAAGGTGAACACGTTCTGCGCCGTCGGCAGGGCTGCGATGACACAGACGCCGAGCAGGGCAACCCCGTGGAGGTCGAGCAGCAGGTAGCCGACCAGACCGGCGACCAGCGGCTGGACGACGAGTTTGAGCAGGGTGATCACGGCCAGGTAGCGAGGGTTCTCCCCCTTGCCCGGCAGCGGGCCGAGCCGCAGCCCGATGCCGTACGCAATGAGCATGGCCGGGATCGCCATGCCACCGATCAGGTCGATCGGGTCATTCAGGATCGGGGGCAGATGCCAACCGGTCACCGAGAGCACCACACCGATCACCGAGCCGATCAACATCGGATTGGTGAACGGTCCGAGGATCATCTTGCGGCGGCGTCGATTGCGTTCGGCAGGGGTCTCGTCCGGTGAGGCACCGGCGCGCTTCTGCAGGACGTCGATCACGGCCAGACCGGCCGGTTGCAGCAGGACCAGCTGGACCAGCAGCATCGGCGCGATCACCGAACCGTCGCCCAGCACGTAGGCAGCAATCGGGATGCCGAGGTTGCCGGCGTTCACATAGGAGGTCGCGAAGGTGCCGATGACGGTGTCGGTGCCGGACCGTTTCCAGACCAGGCGCGCCAGCAGGATGTGGATCACTGCGGTCGCCACGACGCCGCTGACCGAGGCGATCAGGTTGCGGGAGAACAGGGTGTGCACATCGGCCGACCCCATGATGGTGATCATCAGGCAGGGAGAGGCAACATGGAACACGACCTTGGCCAACATTTCCTGGGCGCTCGCGTTCACCACCCGCATGTGCGCGAGTGCGATCCCGACGCCAATGACAATGGCCAGGATGGCGAATCCGTTCAGGACGCCGCTCAACAGGTACTCCTCGGGGTGGTCGTGACGATGATCGTAACGGCCAGCAACCGGTTACTCGTACAGGATGTCGCACCGCGGACGGGGCATGGTGGACGGTCATGACGGGCGGAGCACGGCAAAGGGGTCGGTGGTCCGCGCCACCCGAGAGGTGAAGCGGTACTCGGTGGCGGGCCGACCACCGGCCGGGCCCGCGGCGACCGTACGACCGGTGGCCTCGAGTTGGCCACGCCGCTGCAGTACGCGTTGCAGGTTGGTGGCGTCCAGGTCATGGCCGAGCGCGGCACGGTAGATCGCGCGAAGTTGGTTGATGGTGAAGGTGGGCGGAGCGAGAGCGAAACCGAGATTGGTGTAGCTGAGCTTGGCTCGTAGTCGCTGCGCGGCGGCGGTCACCACATCGGCGTGGTCGAAGGCCATCGGGGGCAGCGTGTCGACCAGTCGCCAAGCGGCATGGTCCGGCAGGGCCGGATCCACATCGGTGGGCACCAGGGCGAGATAGGCGGTGGCGACCGTGCGTCGGAACGGGTCCCGGCCGAGGTCGGAGCGGGTCTCCAGTTGTTCGGAATGGGCGACGCCGGCGAGGTCAACCCGGGCCGCGAGGGTCCGCACCAGGCACTCCTCCATCGTCTCGTCCGACTGCAGGGGCGCACTCGGCAACGCCCAGCGGCCCTCGTAGGGCTCACGGGCCCGCTGCCACGCCAGAACATGGAGCCCGAGTGGACCGGTGCGGTCGACCTTGCCGACCCGGAAGACTGTGGCCAACACCTCATGGCGAAAGGTGGGCACCTCGCGGGACGGTTCGTGTTCGGGCACGACGTCATGCTAGCGTCAGAACCAGTTTCCGACTGCAAGTCGATAACCCCAGGAGTCGCCATGACGATCACCACCACCGCCAGCACCGCGGAACGGATCCGCGCGCTCGCCGCCGAACACGATGCCGTGATCCTGGCGCACAACTACCAGGTCCCCGAGGTCCAAGACATCGCCGACCACGTCGGCGACTCACTCGGCCTGTCCCGCCTCGCCGCGACCGCCGACGCGAGCACGATCGTCTTCTGTGGCGTCCACTTCATGGCCGAGACGGCCAAGCTGCTCTCCCCCGAGAAGCGGGTCCTGATCCCGGACGAGACCGCCGGGTGCTCGCTGGCGGATTCGATCACCGCTGACCAGCTGCGAGAGTGGAAGGCCGAACATCCCGGCGCGGTGGTGGTCTCCTATGTCAACACCACGGCCGCAGTGAAGGCCGAGACCGACATCTGCTGCACCTCGTCGAATGCGGTCGAGGTGATCAGGTCGATCCCAGCGGACCGGGAGATCCTGTTCTGTCCCGACCAGTTCCTCGGTGCCCATGTCCGCCGGATGACCGGCCGCGACAACATCCACGTCTGGCTCGGCGAATGCCACGTCCACGCCGGGATCTCGCCGGAGAACCTGATCGGTGCGGTCGACGCAAACCCGGAGGCCGAGCTCTACGTCCACCCCGAATGCGGGTGCTCCACCTCGGCCCTGTGGCTGGACTCGCGGGGCGACCTACCGGAGGGCCGGACCACGATCACCTCCACCCAGGGCATGCTCGACGCAGCCCGGGAGACCACGGCCGACACGGTGCTCGTCGCGACTGAGGTCGGCATGTTGCACCAACTGCGCCAGGTCAACAGCCACACCACTTTCGAGGCAGTCAACCCCCAGGCGGCCTGTCCCTACATGAAGCAGATCACCCTGGACAAGGTCCTGGCGAGCCTGGAACACGGCCGCGATGAGGTGACGGTCGATCCGACCACCGCGGCGAAGGCGCGCCGATCGGTCGAACGGATGGTCGAGATCGGCACGCCCGGAGGTGGCGAGTGAGCGCCCACCAACGCTGCCAGGTCCTGGTGGTCGGGACCGGCGCGGCCGGGCTGAGTGCTGCGGTCGGTCTGGCCCGGGCCGGGATCGACACGATCGTGATGACCAAGACCGCTCTCGGCGGCGGATCGACCGCATGGGCCCAGGGTGGGCTCGCCGCAGTCGAGGATCCCAATGACAGCCTCGACCAACATCTGGCCGACACCCTCGAGGCCGGCGCCGGCCTGTGCGATCGGGAGGCGGTGACCGAACTGGTCGCCGCAGCACCGGATGCGATCGCAGACCTGATCGCTCTCGGGGCCCAGTTCGACCGGGATGACGACGGCGGCCTTGCGCTCGGCCTGGAAGGCGGCCACCACGCGCGGCGGATCGTGCATGCCGGCGGTGACGCCAGCGGTGCCGAGGTGAGCCGGGTCCTGTCCTCTGCTGTCGAGCAGCTCTGCACCGAAGGACTCCTGCGGGTGGTCGAGAACACCATCGCCGTCGACGCTCTCCTCGACCCGGCCGGCCGGGTGCACGGCGTCACGACCCTGTCGCCCGAAGGTGGGCCCGGTCTGGTCGAAGCCGATGCGGTGGTGCTGGCCACCGGCGGGATCGGGCAGCTGTGGGATGCCACGACCAATCCGACCACGTCCACCGGTGACGGGCTGGCGCTCGCGCTGCGGGCCGGTGCGGTGGTCCGCGACGTCGAGTTCATGCAGTTCCACCCGACGCTGTTGTCGGCACCCGGACGCGGGGTCCTGGTCTCGGAGGCCGTACGGGGAGAAGGCGCTGTCCTGCGCGACCTCAGTGGCGAACCGGTGATGAGCGGTGTCCATCCGCTCGGTGACCTGGCCCCGCGCGATGTGGTCTCGGCCGCCATGCAGCAGCGAATGCTGCGTGACGGGGTTGACCACCTCCTGCTCGATGGCACCGCCTTGGGGGCCGACATGTGGGACGACCACTTCCCCACCATCCAGGCCCTGTGCCGCGAGCGTGGTGTCGATCCGGCGACGACGCCGATCCCGGTGCGACCCGGCGCCCACTACCACTGTGGTGGGGTGGCCGCCGATCTGCACGGCCGCACCTCGGTGCCGGGCCTGTATGCCGTCGGCGAGGTTGCCGCGACCGGGGTCCATGGGGCCAACCGCCTCGCCTCGAACTCGCTCACCGAAGCACTGGTGGCAGGATCACGGGTCGCTGCACTTCTGGTCGCCGGACCGGTGGGCCGAACCCCCTCGTATCGCGAGCCTGCTCCATTGGCGGTGCCCGAGGTCGCGGACCTCGGCCGTTGGATGGGCCGCGACGCCTCGGTGCTGCGGACCGGCGACGGCCTCGCCGCACTCGCCGACCGACTCGAGCACGCCGCGCTCGACGCGTCGCCCCGGAGCGCAGGGGCGACCGCACCGGCGAGCCTGGCTGAGGTCGAGGCCGCCAACCAGCTGTTGAGTGCCCGTGCCCTGGTCGCCGCAGCCCTGGCCCGGACCGAGTCCAGGGGCTGCCACCGCCGGGGCGACCATCCCTCCCGTGACCCGCGTTGGCTTCGTCACCAGTCGTGGCAGTGGACCAGTGAGTCCTTCGTACCCGTGGACCAGGAGCCGGTCCCGGCTCAGAAGGTGGCCTGATGTCGACCGATCAGCTCTTGCGCAGCCATGGTCTCGATCCCGATCTGGTACGGGGACTGGTGCGGGCCACACTCGCCGAGGACCTGGCCTGGGGCGACGATGTGACAACGACGACCACCATCGCCGCAGACGCGGTGTCCACCGCACGGATGGTGTCCCGGGAGGACGGTGTGTTGGCCGGGGTCGGAGTTGCGGTTGCGGCGGTCGAGGAGTTGTCCGAGCAGATGCAGACCCCGGTCACCTGCACGGTGCTGATCGCCGATGGGACCCCGATCACGGCCGGTGACGCAGTGCTCGAAGTGAGCGGACCGACTCGGACCCTGCTCACCGCTGAGCGCACCATGTTGAACCTGGTGTGCCAACTCTCCGGTGTGGCGAGCCTGACCCGTCGGTGGGCGCAGGCCCTGGCCGGCACCCAGGCCGCCGTACGGGACACCCGCAAGACGGTGCCCGGGCTGCGTGTGCTGCAGAAGTACGCGGTCCGGTGCGGCGGTGGGATCAACCACCGGATGGGGCTGGGCGATGCCGCACTCATCAAGGACAACCACGTCGCGGCAGCCGGTTCGATCAGTGCAGCCTTCGCCGCGGTCCGTGAGCGGGCACCGCAAATCGACATCGAGGTGGAGTGCGACACCCTCGCCCAGGTCAGTGAGGCAATCGCCGCCGGAGCCCGCATGGTGCTGCTCGACAACATGGATCCAGACCGTCTCCGAGAGGCGGTCGCCCTGGCCGCCGACCATCCCGAGGTCACCCTCGAAGCCAGCGGTGGGCTGACCTTGGCGACCGCCGCCGAGGTGGCAGCGACCGGTGTGGACTACATCGCGGTCGGCGAGCTGACCCACAGCGCCCGCGCACTCGACCTGGGGTTCGACCTGACCTGACCGGCCTTCTCGTGCCCGACGCCCCTAGCGCGGGTCGTTGACGGCCCCCAGGAAGAGCACCGTGCCCGTGGTCCGGTCGTGCAGGACGTGGAGGAAGTCGCGGTCCAGTGTGAGTTCCTCGGTGATCTCGGGCACCTCTGCACTGGTCGGCTCCATGCCGATCGCGGTCGCTGCGGCCGCGCTCAGCCCGTGCCGGTCCACACTGAGCACGGCCCGATGCTCGACGAATCCGATCAGCAACGACTCGTCCGAGGTCATGGCCGAGAAGTCTGCCTGGTTGGTGAAAGCGGTCTTCACCCCGAGCCCGGCCAGAAGGTCGATCAGGCTCCCGTGCCACTCCTGCTCCCAGGCGGGCAGCTCCAGCCGGACCTGCGCCTTCTGCCACCCGCCGCCGAGCATTTCGGCCAGACCCCCGTCGGCCCAGTGGTCCAGAACCTCGGCGACGCTGTCACGTGGCCGGACCACCGCAAGGGCGAGGTCGCCGCCCACACAGCCGATCCGAGTCGCTTCACAGACCTCGTCGGACCACCAGGCTGTCGTGGTGCCGGTCAACATGGTGGTCTCGACCTGTTCCCCCTGACCGGTGGTGAACGGTGCCGGTTCGGGCAGCTCGACCAGAGGAACACGCCAGCTGGCCGCGATCGCCATGGCGTTGACCAGCACCATCTTGGTGTCCTGAGTGACGAGTTCGGGGGTGACGATTTCCTCAATCAGGCCGTCGGTGTGGTCCTCGGTCCAGGAATTGATCGCCCGTACGGCGCCACCATTGTCGGCGAAGTCGACCAGATTGACGCCCACGCCGTAGTACTGCGCCAAAGCATCAAGGAAGGGCTCGGCCCAGGTGATGTCCTTCTGACCCCACATGGCGTTGGCGAGCTCGACCCGCACCTCCTTCTCGTCGCCGAAGGTGCCGGCTCGGGACTGGATGAGTTGGGCCAGAGTGTTCATTTCACTGTTGTAGGCGTCGAGGTCGTCGATGCCGAGCAGCTGATCTAGCTCGGCGGCCGTCTGCCCGGCGGCGCCGTTGCGGACCATCGACAACGCCAGCTGGATCGACAGCGGCGACAACACCAGGTTCTCCGGGCCGGTCCACAGTCCCTGGGCCAGCCGTGCCGCACCATCGGCACCTCTGCGGGGCTGGTCCCCCGGGTCACTGGCTGGCAGTCGGTCCAGACTCGAACGCGCCTCGGCCACGTTCGTGCAGCCACTCAGACCAGCGGCCACAGGAAAAGCCGCCACCGCTGCGGCGAGCAGGGCACGTCGAGACAGTCCAGGTCCAGTCGGTCCAAGTCCAGTCGGGGCGAGGTTGAGCTGGGAGCTGTTCATACCCGTACCACGCGTCAATGGCCGGTCAGGTTGTCAGCTCTGCGGCTTCGGCCGCAGCGCGCTGGTTGACGCGTTCGCGCAGTTGGGTGATCTCGGACTCGAAGTCGGCCAATGACTCGAACTGTCGGTAGACGCTGGCAAAGCGCAGGTAGGCGACCTCGTCCAGATCCCGCAGTGGTCCCAGGATCGCCACACCGACCTCGTCAGCCGGGACCTCGGCCTGGCCGGAGGCACGAAGGGTCTCCTCGACTTGTTGGGCCAGATGGGCGAGTTGGTCGTCGTTGACCGGACGTCCCTTGCAGGCCTTGCGGACACCGGTGATCACCTTGGCCCGGTTGAAGGGCTCGACGACCCCGGATCGTTTGACCACCACCAGCTGCGTCTGCTCGATCGTGGTGAAGCGCCGCTCGCAGGCTGCGCACTCGCGCCGACGACGGATGGCAGTGCCGTCCTCGACCACACGGGAGTCAAGCACGCGCGAGTCGCCGTGACGACAGTACGGGCAGTGCATGGTGACCCTTCTGTCCGACAGAGCCATGGTCACCACCACAACCTGTGGCAAAACAACAGCCCCGTAACTACTACATCTTGGGTCAACCGTAGTCGGGGGTCGACACCGGTGCAACATCGCGCACCGCGGAGGGGCCATACTGGGACCGTGCCCTTCCCACAGCCGACAGTCGAGCGGGCCGCGCACCGTCCGCGGCGGCCCGGTGGCGGACTGGTCACACTCGGGATCGTTGCGGCCAGTGGTCTGGGCCTGAGCACGATCTACTCCTTGACGGGCCTGGGCATCGGCTGCCCGATGCGAACCCTGACCGGTTGGGACTGCCCGTTCTGTGGCGGCACCCGGATGGGCGCCGAACTCCTCCACGGGCAGTTCACCACTGCGTTCTGGTACAACCCGGCAGCGCTGGTCGGACTGGTGATCGCGACGATGGTCGGGGTCTGGTTGGTGGTTGAGCTGGTCACTGGACACCGTGGCTGGTTGGCCACACGACTGGCGGCTCCGCTGCGCCGTCGTCGGCTGCAGGTCAGCACGGTCGCCCTAGTGGCCTCGGTGGTCCTCGGCGTGGCGTGGACTCTGTTCCGCAACCTGGTGCTCGGGCCCCTCCCCTGATCAGGGCTGGACAGAAACCGCCGACACCTGGTCGGCGGCACGATCGTCACCGCTGGTGACGTCCAGGGTCACGGTGACGATGGCGACCAGGGCCGCCAGCACCACCATCAGCCCGAGTCCCATCACCACGGCCAGACCTCGATCGGTCCACTCCCAGGTGTCGGAGTCCGATCCCCCGGCCCGCCCATGGGCCTGCGGACCGTGGACACGGCTGCCGGCGGCCAGAGTCGGGGCGGGAACCCCACCGGGGCGACGAGTCCCCGAGACCGGGACAGCAATCGGGCCACGCCGACTCGACGTCGGCCGACGGCGCACCCGCGGCCGATCGAGGATGTCTGCCCGTGACGTCGCCCCCGTGACCGCCATCCCAGTGGGAGCCATCACATCGGTGCTCACCATTGTCGTCATCCCAACCACCCCTGTCTCGAACATCCGTTCGACACCCATATTGCAACATGACGTCGATTCATGCAAGCGAATCCGCACACCTGTTCTGTGCGTGTCTGGTGTCGTGGTCATGGATCCATCCAAACAGCAGGGTCTGACATCGGACCCGCCCTGACCCGACGCAACAGTCGCGGCCGACCGCCCCACCGCGCACACATCCCACCGCCATGCCGTTCTTGGAACACCGAGAGCCCCCAAGGTCGGCGCACGACTCAGGTGTCGACCGCCCCGGAATCCCGCCCTTGGCGCGGACCGAGGCTTGTCGATGACGCGCTCGCGGCGACGGCGACACGCGGCGAACAGTTGTTTGATTGAGCCTCCTCGAGGTCGTAGGCTGCCCCCATGGATGCGACAGACGGAACCATCGACGGACACCAAGCCATGCCCAAGCCACGGCGAGGACGCCCGAGCAAGGCCATGATCCGGGCCCAGCTGGCAGCAACCGGCGCCTCGATCTCCGCGCTGCCCGACGGTCCTGCCGATGCCGATGGCCTGACTGCACGTCAGCGTCGGATCCTGGAGGTCATCCGTGAGGCGGTGGCCACTCGCGGCTATCCGCCGAGCGTGCGTGAGCTCGGCGAGAAGATCGGACTGGCCAGCCCGTCATCGGTGTCGTACCAGTTGAAGATGTTGGAGGAGAAGGGATTCCTGCGTCGCGACCCCAATCGCCCGCGTGCGATCGAGGTCATCATCCCCGGCAATGAGGAGGAGGCGCCCCGCATCCACGAGTCCGGCGCCTACGACACCAACCCCGAGGCGGTGAATGTCCCGGTGGTCGGTCGCATCGCCGCCGGTGGCCCGATCCTGGCCGAGGAAGCGGTCGAGGACGTCTTTCCCCTGCCCAAGCAGCTCGTCGGCGAGGGCAACCTGTTCATGTTGGAGGTCCGTGGCGACTCGATGGTCGACGCGGCCATCTGTGACCGGGATTGGGTGGTCGTGCGGCAGCAGCCGACCGCAGACAATGGCGAGATCGTTGCGGCTCTGCTCGACAACGAGGCCACCGTGAAGACTTTCCGCCGGATGGGTCGCCAGATCTGGCTGATGCCCCACAACCCGTCGTACGACCCGATCGACGGCAACGACGCGACCATCCTCGGCAAGGTTGTCGCAGTCCTGCGCAGCATCTGAGCCATGGATGCCGCCGCCCGGGCAACAGCTGCCGAGGAGGCAGTCCGGGCGCGCCATCTGCGCCGGTTGTTCGGCCTGCCCGGCACCGCATTGGGCGTGGTCTCCTGGCCGCCACGGCGCAGGGACCGCTGGTGGATCGAGTGGCACTACTGGTGGCAGGCCCATCTGGTCGACTGTCTGGTTGACGCCGAGCTGCGCGCACCACGAGCCGAGCGGCGCCACACCATCACGGCAGTCCTGCGCAGCCACCGGCTCCGCAATCTGACCGGTTGGACCAACCGCTACTACGACGACATGTCCTGGTTGGCCCTGGCCCTGCAGCGAGCGGACGGAGTCACTCGTACCGACTGGCGGGGTCCTTTGGCCACACTGGGCCGACGAGTCCGTGCGGGCTGGACCAGCCGTGGACTGCCCTGGCGGGTCGGCTCGGACTTCTACAACGCCCCGGCGAACGGTCCTGCCGCCATCCTCATGGCTCGGACGGGACGGCCGGCGCTCGCCACGGCCACCGCCGACTGGTTGCACACCGTGCTGCGCGACCCACGGACCGGCCTGATCCGTGACGGGATCCATGCCGACGGCACGATGGCGGAGACGATCTACAGCTACTGCCAAGGAGTCACACTCGGACTCGAGGTCGAGCTGGCCAGAGCCGGGGCCGGCCCCGATCGGACCCGCCACATCGGCCGAGCCGCTGCCCTGGTCGCTGCGATCGACGAACACCTGTGCCACGACGGCGTGCTCACTGGCGGCAGCAACGGTGACGGCGGCCTGTTCAACGGCATCCTCAGTCGCTACCTCGCCCTGACTGCCACTGACCTGCCCGGTGACCAGACCCCTGCCCGTACGGCGCGGGCCACCGCGGCCGCGATTGTGGAGTCCTCGGCCCGGGCGTGCTGGCACCATCGGGCCCGGACCCCGCACGGCCCCCTGTTCGGGCACCGCTGGGACCTGGCCGCTCCCCTGCCCTCCAGCGACCCCGATGTCGCGGAGCGAGATCTGTCGGTCCAGCTCAGTGGCTGGATGCTGCTGGAAGCCGCAGCTGCCCTTCACTAGGGTCGTTTTCACACCAGTGAAGGGAAAGAGTCCAATGACTGTACGCGTGGGCGTCGTCGGCACCGGCGGGATCTCCCGCTCCCATCTGAATGGATTGGCCCAGACCGAGGACGCCACGGTCACCGTCGTCCAGGACCTGGACCTGAACAGCGCCGCCGAGTCCGCCGCGACCTGCGGCGCGGTCGCCACCACCTCACTCGACGAGCTCCTCGAGCACACCGACGCCGTCTTCATCTGCACCCCGACCGCCACACACCGGCCCATCCTGGAACAGGTTGTCGCCCGCGGCTTGGCCGTGTTCTGCGAGAAGCCACTCGCGGTCGATCTGGTCGAGGCCGAAGCGATGGGACGAGCTGTCGAGGCTGCCGGGGTGATCAACCAGGTCGGCCTGCCGCTGCGCCGTCGCCCACCTTTTGCCGTGTTGAAACACCTGATGGACGATCCACGCAACGGCCACCTGCTCGCCATCGAGGCCCACTGCTTGTCCCGGCAACGCTCCCGGACCACCGGCGGATGGCGAGGCGACCCGGCCCTGTCCGGTGGCGGCATGTTGATCGAAGTCGGCTTCCACGACCTGGACCTGTTGCAGTGGTTCGGTGGGCCGATTGCCGCTGCTGTCGGCCGCACCACGCCGGGCGCGGTGCCCGGTGTCGAAGATGCTGCAACGGTGTCCCTCGAGTTCGCTGCAGGCGGCACCGCTGCCTTCACCGCTGCGTGGAGCGACGCTCCCGTACCCGGTCAGTCACGTCGCGTCCACGCCGTCTTTGAGCATGCCGAGTATGTCCTCGACGGGTCAACCCTGACCGCCTTCGGCCCTGGTGAACGCCAGCAGAGCTGGGACGGTGCAGGACTGGAGGCCCACGCCGCCGAGCTGGGTGTGGAGACCAACCCCCAGGCTGCCTTCGTCCGTGCCGTCCGCGACGGAGTCGCGGCCACGCCGACCGTCGCCGATGCGATCGAGGTCCACCGCGTGCTCGATCAGGTCTACGCCCGAAGCCACCAGCCCCAGCAGGAAACCCCGAGCCAGAAGGAATCACTGTGACTGCCACCGAGCCCACTGTCGTGGTCCACGCCGGATCGCAGGATCGACACTCACCCCTGGTCCGCGTGCCGCTGCCACGAGGCGGTGACGCACCCTCGGCCGTACGGGACACCGACAGCGGCGTCGTGGTCGCCACCCAGGTCGACGGCAACGAGCTGGTCCTGGTGGTCCCAGGTGATGTGGTTGCCGGACAGACCCGCACCTTCGTCGCCTCCGACGGTCCGATCACCGCCCCGCAGGCGACCGGTGCCGCTATCAAGCTCGATCGGGTCGTGTTGCAGGTCAATGGCGAACGGTTCGCCGACTACCTCATCGCGGGTGGTCGCCGGCCGTACTTCTGGCCCGTGCTGAGCTCGACCGGCGCGACCGTGGTCCGTGGCCAGGGCTCCTCGGACCATCCTCACCACACCGGGCTGGCCCTCAGCTACGGCGGGCACAGCGAGGACGGCTCGACCAACATCTGGTCCGACTGGGATGAGCCCCCGTACGGTCCGGGTGGCCGAATGGTGCACCGCGGTTTCCGATCGATCACCACGGGACCGGTCTTCGGCGAAGTGGTCCAGGATCTCACCCTGGTCAACTCCGACGGTGAGCCGTTCGCCGACGAGACCCGCACCATCCGATGGTGGTGGGCCGACTCCGACACCCGATTCATCGAGTTCGACACGACGATCCACCACATCAGTGACCATGGCCGGGGACCCTATCTGTTGATGGCACGCACTCCCGAGCCGATGGGCATCCCGACGACCGGAGTGGTCACCAACTCCGCCGGGGCTGCTGTGCCCGAACGGGTCTACCGGGTCGAGGATCGCTACCACGCCGCCTGGATCGACGCTTCCGGCCCCAGCGGAGGCAGGCCTCCTGCCGCTCCTGCCGGGCCGCCGGAGGATCTGCCGGATCTGCGGGAGGAGGCAACCACCTACCGTGCCGGCACCGGGCCCCTCCATGGCATCGCGGTTCTCGACCATCCGAGCAACCACGGATTCCCCAACCTGGTCGGGCAGTATGCGATGGTGCAACAGATCACCCAGTCGCACTACCCCACCGTCGAGCAGCCGAACGGTCCGTTCTCGTTCCGGCAGCGGGTCCTGGTCCATGCCGGCGATGCCGAAGAGGCTCGGGTGCCGGCCGCTGCCGCCGACTTCGCGGACCCCTGCACTGTGACCATGGCCACATGAGATTGGCTAGGCTTGCCTAACTCAATGTGATGGGGTGGGCGCATGGATCGCCGACATCTGATCAGCCTGTCCGCACTGACCGCCGCCACCTTGGCCGTCGGGTGCGCGCCCTCCCCCACACCCAGCACCGAGCCTTCTGCGTCGGAGACCGAGCCGTTCCGCTACACCCCGCCGGGCTTCGAAGACCTGACGATCGAGCTCGACCGTCCCGCAGTGCGGATCGTCACCGACATCTACTCCGCCGCTGCCCTGCAGCCCTTCGGGATCGAACCGGTGGGTGTGTTCGGCTACGGCCGCGACGGTGGTGGCAAAGGCAACCTCGACCTGGACTCACTCAACGTCATCGGGTTCGATGCCGAGTTCAGTCTGGAGAAGCTCGCGGCGGCCGAGCCGGACCTCATCATCGGTTTCGGCAACGGCGACGGCACGGGCTGGACCTGGTGGGACGAGAAGGTGACCACCCAGGCCACAGCAGTGGCCCCGTACGTGCCGGTCGCATTCTCCTATCTGGCACCGGAGATGATCGCGAACTACCGCGCGCTCGCCCTGCTGATCGGGGGCGGCGACAACGCCGAGGCCCAACAGCAGGAGGCAGACTTCACCGCGGCCATGGAACGGATCCGTGCGGTGGCCGCTGAGACGGCCGAGTGGCTGACGATCCTGCCGGCGCAGTTCAGTGCCGATGCCATCTGGACCAGTCGCAGCCTGGGCCAGATCAGACTACTCGCCGAAGCCGGCCTCACCTTCGTCGGTCCCGAGCAGCCCGAGGACTCGGCCTGGGCCGAGGTGTCCTGGGAGCGGATCAGCGAGTACTCCGCCGATGTGCTGCTCAACCACGAGACGTCCCAGCAGTACGAGGACAACCCGGTCTACCAGAACCTCCCTGCCGTGCGGGGCGGTCAGGTGGGCGTCTGGGATGACAAGCGGGCCTACACCTGGTCCGGCTATGCCGAGTGGCTCAACCAGGTCGCCGACGTGCTCGAGGCAGCCAAGGACCTGGTCCAGGAGTGATGCCCGGGGCGGCTGGTCAGCCGTTCTCGGCGAGTCGGCGCAATGAGGTCACCGCAGTCTCCCGGTCGGCCGTGGGCCAGAAATCCGGTAGCCCAGCACGGAGGAACGACCCGTACCGGGCTGTTGCCAGGCGCGGATCGAGCACGGCGACCATGCCCTTGTCCGAGATGCGGCGGATCAGCCGACCACTGCCCTGGGCGAGCAGCAGTGCAGCGTGGGACGCCGCCACTGCCATGAATCCGTTGCCCCCCGCCTCGGCGACCGCATCCTGTCTGGCCCGGATGAGTGGATCATCAGGGCGGGGAAACGGGATCTTGTCGATGATCACCAGCCGACAGGTGTCGCCGGGCACGTCGATCCCCTGCCACAGCGACAACGTCCCGAACAGTGACACCTCCGGCTCCGCGGCAAACCGGCGAGTCAGCTCGGACAGCTGTGCATCGCCCTGACACAGGATCTGGTACGAGGGAAGCTCGGCACGTACATGCTTGGCGGCAGCCTCGGCATTGCGCCGAGAGGCGAACAGGCCGAGGGTACGTCCACCGGCAGCCCAGGTCAGCTCGGCGATCTCGGCCAACACCTCCGGCGGCAGCCCGTCGCGTCCCGGTTGGGGCAGGTCACGAGCGACATACAGGATCCCCTGTTTGCGGTAGTCGAAGGGCGACCCCACGTCTACACCCCGCCACAATGTCGGATGGCTCTTGTCTGCCGGGGCCTCTTCCTCCGCACCGCCGGGCAGACCGACCGCCAGATCGGCCCCGCCGTCGAGAGGGTTCTGGGGCCGGTCAACGGTTCCGTCCTCAGTGGTCTCACCACGGCATTCGTCGGCGCGCAGACCGAATCCTCCGGCCACCGCGGTGAACCCACCACCGATCTTCAGCGTTGCGGAGCAGAAGATCGTGGTCCGTTCCTCCAGCACCCGATCGCGCAGCAGACCTGCGACGGCCAACGGCGCAACCCGGATCTCCCGACCGAACCGGTCCCGGTCGTTGACATAGACCACATCGGCATCAGCCAGCTTGGCAATCCGCTCGGCGATGTCGAAGATCTCCTTCACCGCAGCATGTGCCTGCCGCTGATCGGGGTCCTCCGAGCCGGACAGGGCCAAGGTCACCTGACGGCTCACCACCCGCAAGGTCTCGGCTGCCGCGACCACCGGCGAATCGGGAGTCCTCACCCGTACCGGCTCGACCGCATCGAGGGCATTGCGCAGGGTGTCGGCGGTCTCGAGGAACTCCAGCCCGAGCTCGTCCTCGACCCAGCCCAGGGCGCGCCTGGCGACCCGCTCAACCAGTTGCGGGCTGAGCTCGACAGCGGCCGCCCCGGTCATCCTCGACACCAGTTCGTGCGCCTCGTCGATCACGACAGCGTCATGCTCGGGCAGTGCGGTGCCGCCATGCATGGCATCGATCGCGAGCAGGGCGTGGTTGGTGACGACCAGATCACTGGCCCGCGCGACATCACGGGACTTCTCCACGAAACACGTGTCCCCGTACGGACATCGCTGCGCGCCGAGACATTCGCGGACCGGGATCGACACCTGGCTCCAGGCCCGGTCGGTGTGGGCCGGTGCATCATCGCGGTCGCCACCACCGGAGGACTCGAGCTGTTCCTCGGCCCAGTCCCGCAACATGACAACTTCGGCACCGAGGGCCGAGTCGGCCCCCTCGGTGTCCTCCCGGGCGCCCGGCATGGTGGCCAGGAGTTCTTCACCGGTGATCAGAGCTGCCTGGTCCGAGTCCGGTGCTCCGCCACGGACCCGGTAGAGGCAGGCATAGTTGGAGCGGCCCTTCACCATCGCCGCCGTCGGCTTGCGGCCCGTGACAGCGTGGACCGCGTCGAGTGCAACCGGGATGTCCTTGGTCGCCAGCTGCGCCTGCAGGGCCAAGGTCGCAGTCGCGATCACGACCCGTTGGAGCCTGCCCTCGGCCAGGGCGACCAGGGTTGGTGCAAGGTAGCCCAAGGACTTGCCGGTGCCGGTGCCAGCCTGGACGAGGAGGTGCTCCTGGCCGGTGAGCGCTTCGGTGATGGCATGAGCCATCCGATGCTGCCCCGGACGCTGTGCTCCGCCGATCTGGGCGACGGCGGCATCGAGGACCTGATCGGTACGACTGCGGGAGGACACCGATCCAACCTACCGTCCACGATGCGACTCCGGCTCTCCGGCACGACGGTGACCACTAGGTTCACCCGAATGAACAGCGGATACCTCCATGGTCACGACGAGTCGGTGCTGCGATCCCACCGCTCCCGCACCGTCGACAACTCCGCCGCCTACCTAGCGCCCTGGTTGGAACCGTGGATGTACTTGCTGGACATCGGTTCCGGGCCGGGCACAATCACCGTCGACCTCGCCGGACGGGTGGCCCGGGTGACCGCGGTGGAGAACACTGACGCCGCGATGGCCCTCACGCGGGCCGAGGCACTACGAGCCGGGGTCGAGGTGGCATGTGTGGTGACCGATGTCCATGCCCTCGACCTGCCCGACGACAGTTTCGACGTGGTCCATGCCCACCAGGTGCTGCAGCATGTCACCGATCCGGTGACCGCGCTGCGCGAGATGCGTCGGGTCTGCCGGCCGGGCGGGATCGTGGCAGTCCGCGACAGTGACTACCACGGGTTCGTGTGGGCGCCGTCGGATCCTCTGTTGGACCGGTGGCTCGAGCTCTACGATGCGGCCGCCCGGATCGTCGGCGGTGAGCCCTGCGCTGGACGGCATCTGCTGGGTTGGGCTCAGCAGGCAGGCTTCACCGACATCACCGCCACCTCGAGCACGTGGTGCCATGCCACGCCGGCCACCCGTCAGTGGTGGGGCCAGATGTGGGCCGACCGGGTCGACGACACGGCGCTGACCACCCGGATCCTCGACAACGGACTGGCCACACGTGACGAGCTGGACCAGATCGTGCAGGCGTGGCGGGACTGGGCGACTGCCCCGGACGGCTGGTTCTCGGTGCTCCACGGCGAGATCATCGCCCGCGCCTGAGTCGTCCGATCAGAGCTTCAGTCCGTGTCGGACGCGGTGCTCGGCGAGGACCTGATCGATCACCGCGGAGGTCCTCACTGCGCTCTGCCCGGTGCTGAGTGGTTCGGCCGTGCCGCCGAGCGCCGCCACGACATTGGCGATCAGCGGATACTGCACCACCGGCGGTCGCTCTGCGGCCAGCACGGAGCGCTGATCGCCCACACTGAGCACTGCTGCCTCGGATCCGAAGCAGGACAAGGAAATCTCGCCCTCGTCCCCGATCAGTCGGATCTGGTCATGAGCGGTGTCGGCCGAGAAGTTCCAGTGCCCGGTGCCGGTTGCCCCGTGAGCAAACCGCAGGTCGAGGTCGACTCTCGACTCGGCCGGCCCTCCGGCAACCTCGGCGCTGACCGAGGTCACCGGGCCGAGCACCAGGTCAAGCCAGTCGAGCGTGTGTGAGGCCAGGTCCACGAACAGGCCTCCACCGGAGATCCTCGGGTCCACTCGCCACCCAGTGCCCGGATCAGTTCTGGTCAAGGAGATCTCGACCGCGCGTACCTCACCGACCGCCCCGGCGAGCATGGCTTGGTGGACCGACACGAATCTCGGCAGGGCGCGCCGGTAGTAGGCGACGAAGAGATCGACCCGGGCGGCCGCACAGGCAGCGATCATGGCCTCGGCCTCAGCCGTGGTGCGCGCCATCGGCTTTTCAACGTAGACAGGTTTTCCGGCCGTCGCGGCCCGGATCGTGTGCTCGGCGTGGCTGTCGGGTGGGGTCGCCACGTACACCGCGTCGACCGTGACGTCGTCGACCAGCGCCTGGGCGTCGTCGTACCACTGTGCGATGCCGTGGCGGGCGGCGAAGTCAGCGGCCCGGCCGGGCGAGCGCCGCATCACAGCACTCACCGTGGATCCGGGCACCAGCTGCAGCGCGGGACCGGACTTGTGCTCGACGACGTCGCCGGCGCCGATGATCCCCCCCACCGGACGGTCACGAGGCGTTCACATAGGGCTCGAGTTCAGCGGCCAGGTCCGGATGGACCCGGACCGTGACCGCGGTCCCGTTCGCTGTGTGGTCGGAGGTCACGAACTCGCCATTGCGGTGGATCCGATCAATCAGATCCCCCCGCCCGTACGGGATGAGGGCACTGACCTCCACCTCAGGTCTGGGCAGCAGATCCTCCAGCTGTGTCGCCAGTTCCGACACCCCGGTGCCGGTGCGCGCCGAGACGAAGGCT
>CAMDZW010000028.1 GCA_945911015.1 uncultured Propionibacteriaceae bacterium | reverse complement strand
CGGCGAGGACTGGGTCCTTTGTCCCCGACATGGCGCTGGAGCTGTATCGGGTTGTGATGGTGAGGTGGGGCCGTCGCCGGAGACGGCCCTGCCCGCCATTCTCCACGCGTAAGGTCGCCCAAGTGGTACCCCGGCCGGGTTCTCCACAGGTCTGTGGACAAGATGGCGAGTTTTCCACAGATCTCGTGGAGTGGTGTGAAAGGCGGTCTGTTCTGTGGTTGAGTCACTCCCAGCCCGCTGTAGGTGGCGGGCCACACAGACGACGAGGTGGATGACGATGAGACGGTCGATGCAGACCGTGATGAGTGCGCTGGCGGTGCCGGTGGCCCTGCTCGTGGCGTGCACGCCCGGCGACCCCGGGCAGACACCGCCCGACTCCACGGGCCTGCAGACCTCTGCTGCCGCCCCATCGCCGGCGCCGTCGACCAGCGAGGAGCCGACACCCACGCCCACGCCCACCCCGTCCCCGACTGCTCAGTCGCAGGAGGAGAAGGACATTGCCGCCGCGAAGAAGGCCGTGCGGGAGGCGAATCGCATCATCGATGAGGTGCTGATGGAGCCGGACAAGCACAAGACGTATCCGAAGGAGCTGGAGAAGTACGTCGATCCAGCCAGTCCGTATTGGGACTACAACGCCTTCGGTTTAGAGTCCTATCGAGCTGAAGGCAAAAGGTTCGATTCCTCAAGTAAGGTCGTGGAGCTCGAGCTGTTGGGTGAGTACAACGAAGACGAGCTTCTGATCTATCGATGCACGGACGGTCGAAAATTGCAGGTATTGGACAGTAATGGTGAGGTGGTATCAAAAGGAGGAATGGACGAGTCCCACATGATCGTAAAGAAGATCGATGGGAAGTGGCTGGTCTGGGATTACAAGAAGAATTCCCAAGGGTATCGTGGGTGGGAAGTTTCTGAGTGTCAAGGTGGATCTCAATGAAGTGGACTCGTTTGTTCGTTGGCTGCCTTATTGTCTTGGTGAGCGTCGTAGCTCACCTTCCCGCATACGCTGATATCCGAGTGGGTGAGAGTGACCGTGGAGAGAAGGTCTACGAGCAGCACATCCTCGAGCTTCGTCGGTGGCATCAGTACTCCGAGGAGCAGAAGAAGCTCATGCTGAAGAAGGCGAACAAGGAGTTCCGTGCTTGCATCGAGGGTTCGATGACGGCAGCCGACAAGGAGCGCTGCTCGAAGGCGCCCACCTTGGTGACATGTGCGGAGGACCGTGGCTGTCGGGTGGTGGATCCGCGGGAGGTTGCTCGCGAGGTCATCGCTGAGCTCAGGTTTCCTGATGCCACCCCGGTGTTCGGTCCGGATCCTGAGGTCAACAAGGCTGCACCGGGCAAGTTGGCGGTCGGGTTTCCCTATTGGCTGACGGTGCCCGGTGATGTGTCCCGGTCGACCTCGGCGACGAGTCAGGGGCTCACGTTGCGGATGGATGCTCGCCGCACCAAGGTCGTGTATGACATGGGCGACGGGACGGAGCTGACCTGCACCGACACGAGAGCCTGGCCGGGTGCACGCAACGGTTTCGACCGGAGCGGCAAGCCACAACGGTCGCCGGTGTGTGGTCATGTCTACACCCGGACCGGTCAGATGGTGATCCGTGCGACGGTGCACTGGGAGGTCACTTGGCATGGCGGTGGGCTGTCGGGTGTGGTGGGTCTCGAGTTCACCGATCAACTGGCCCTTGATGTCGTCGAGCTCCACACTGTTGTTCGGTGAGTCCGGAAGAGTTGCCACGAGGCGAGCTGATTGATCGCGTGGCCGAGGCTGTGTCACAGGACCCGCACGTGCGTGCGTTGTTGCTCTCCGGCAGTCTTGGCAGGGGCACTGCCGACCAGTACAGCGACGCCGACTTCCTGGTCGTGATGGATGAAGCGGCAAGCGTCGCCGCGTTTGCTGCAGCGTGGCCCGAGCGTCGGCAGGCGGTCAGCGAATTCCTGCAGGATGCTCGACTGGATTTTGGATCGACCGTGCTGTTCAACCACATCACCGTCGACTGGCACCGTTTCGATGTGTTCGTGGTGCCTAAGGACGGCCTCGGACGTCCTTCGCAGAGCACGGTGCGGCCGGTGTTCGACCGTGGGGATGTCTACGGTCGACTCCCACCGGAGCTCGATCCGCTGCGTCCGTCCCCTGATGTGGTGCAACGTCTGGTTCCTGAGTTCTTCCGAGTCCTCGCGCTGGTCACCGTCGTCCTGGGTCGCGAGGACCACGTCGTGGGCGCCTCGGGCAGCGGCCTGCTTCGCACCATGCTCATCCAGGCGGTGACCGAGCTGACGACAGTGGAGGATCGGGGTGGCGCCCTTCACCTGAAGGCCCTGCTGTCGCCCGAGCACTACGACCTGGTGGCCAAGATCCCGGCGATCGAGGCCACCGCCGACTCGGTGGCCGCTGTGCATCTCTACTGTGCACGGGCCTTCGTCCCGGTTGCCCAAGAGCTGTGTGCAGCGACCGGCATGCCCTGGCCGGATGAGTGGGTCAGTGCCGTTGCTGCGCGAACGTCCTCGGTGCTGGGTTCATGGCTCTGATGTGGTTGCGGTGATTGGTCATTGCGCACCGACAGGTGGAACCTATATCCACAGGTCGCGCAGTCGAGATATTTAATGATCTCAAGCCTTGACCTCATCCAACGGCACGCATAGCTTTGCAGGAGGTACTTTCCGAACGTCCCTAGGAGAGCCGATGCATTGCCATGCACAATTTGAGCGTGACTGTGGCGTGATGCCCGCACATCGAGGTCGTGATCGTGGCTGACGTGGCAGCGGTCGAGGTTGCGCCGACACCGACGACCGCGCGCCCGACCCGCTGGCAAGTGCTGCGACGACGGTTGAGGGGATGCTGGCAGCTCTATGTCCTTGCCTTGCCGGCGATCGTGTTCTTCCTGATCTTCAACTACGTCCCGATGTACGGCGTTCAGATTGCGTTCAAGGACTTCGTGGCCTCGCGTGGTATCTGGGGCTCGAGGTGGGTCGGTTTTGACCACTTCGAACGCTTCTTCAACTCCTTCTACTTCTGGCGTCTCCTGGTCAACACGCTTGTCCTGAGTCTTTACCAGCTGGTGCTGTTCCCGCTGCCGATCATCCTTGCGCTGTCGCTGAACGAGGTGAAAAACCGGTTCTTCAAACGGTTTGCCCAGACGTTGACGTACGCGCCACACTTCGTGTCCTTGGTGGTCGTGGTCAGCATGCTGTTCGCCTTCCTCGATCCCCGCGTCGGCCTGGCCAACCACGTTGCTGGTTGGTTCGGCGTCGGCCCGATCCAGTTCATGCAGGAGGCTGGCTGGTTCCGACACCTGTACACGTGGTCCGGTGTCTGGCAGAACCTCGGTTGGTCGACCATCATCTATCTCGCCGCCCTCGCCGGAGTGAACCCGGAACTGCACCAGGCGGCCGAGGTTGACGGTGCCGGGCGGCTGCGGCGCATCATGCACGTCAACATCCCGGCCATCATGCCGACGGTGGTCGTGTTGTTCATCCTTGACTTCGGCAGTTTCATGTCGGTGGGCTTCGAGAAGGTCCTCCTGATGAACAACTCCTTGAACTCGTCCACATCCGATGTCATCCAGACCTTCGTCTACCAGGCCGGTCTGCTCCAAGGGCAGTACAGCTATGCCGCTGCCGTGGGCCTGTTCGACTCCGTGATCAACATCGCCATGTTGGTGCTGGTCAACCAGCTTGCCCGAAAATTCTCCGAGAACAGTCTGTGGTGAGTCCGATGAGCACTGAACTGACGGCCCCCGGCCGATCCCCACACGACGACGAATCGGCGACCACGCACCGGGTGGTGCGCAGCCGTTCCGACCGCCGGTTCGACCTGGTCAATGCGATTTTTCTGGTGGTCGTGTGCATCATCATCGGTTACCCGCTGTGGTTCGTCGCGGTGGCCTCGATCAGCGACCCTGCCGCCGTCGAGAGTGGACAGGTGTGGTTGTGGCCGGTCGACCTGACCCTCGACGGCTACCGGCGGGTGTTCGACGAACCGGCCATCTGGACCGGCTACCGGAACACGATCGTGTACACCGTCATCGGTGTCCTGATCCACCTCGCGATTGTGTTGCCCTGCGCCTACGCCCTGTCGCGCAAGGAACTCGTCGGCCGCACCGCGGTCACGTGGTACATCCTGTTCACGATGCTGTTCAACGGCGGACTGATCCCGACCTATCTGGTGGTGAAGAATCTCGGCCTGCTGGACACGCTGTGGGCGGTGGTGCTGCCCGGTGCCGCCGGAGCCTGGTCGATCCTGGTGGGGCGGGCCTTCTTCGTCCAGACCGTGCCCGACGAATTGGCCGAGTCGGCCAAGGTGGACGGGGCGAGCGACTTCCAGATCTTCTTCCGGGTGGCGATCCCGCTCTCGGCGCCGATCATCGCCACATTGGCGCTGTTCCACGGAGTCGGGCTCTGGAACGAGTACTTCAAGGCCCTCATCTACCTGTCTGATCGAGAAAAGTACACCCTGCAGCTGATCCTGCGTGAACTCCTGATCGTCAGCCAGGACCCGACCCAGGGCGGCGGTGGCGATGCCGGCTCAGCAGACTCGATCGCCGAGCAGCTCCGGCTGGCTTCACTGATCAAGTACGCGGTCATGATCGTGGCCTCGCTGCCGCTCCTGGTCATCTATCCGTTCCTGCAGCGCTTCTTCACCAAGGGCGTGCTCATCGGATCGGTCAAGGGCTAGGTGATGGCTGTGCCCACCGCCACACGCGGAGCCACCGCGCGTTTGGCAGGTCCGCTCGCCGGAGTGGACCTGGCCCTGCAGTGGGCCGTGCGGTTGGTCTGGCTGAACCTGTGGTGGTGCCTGTTCACCCTGGCCGGTGGTGTGCTGTTCGGCTTCGGTCCGGCCACAGTCGCTGCGCACGGGGTGGCTCGTCGGTGGATCAACGGGGAGACCGATCTGTCCGTGCCACGCACCATGGGGCGACTGTGGCGGCGGCACTGGCGACGCGGCGTGGCGAGCAGTCTGGTCGTGACCGCGACGCTCCTCGCTCTGCTGGCCACCCTGTGGCAGGCACGGACCCAGGCGCCGGTCCATCAGGGCATCACCCAAGGACTGGTGATGATCGCTGCGTTGGTGGCGGCCGTCATTGTGCCGCACCTGGCCTGGCTGATCGAACGCGGCGCCGAGCCAAGTGTGGCTCGGACCTTCGCGGCCGCGTTGGCAGTCGGCCTCGGTCGCCCGGTCCTCACCCTGACGCTGATTGCCGCCACCGTTGGCTGGCCCACGCTGCTGATCGCCATCGGCTGGCCCGGTCTGCTCCCGGTCTGTGCTGTTGCCGTGCCGGTGGTGATCTCTGCCTGGTGCATCCAACGTGTGTTCCCCGTACGTCCCGACCGCCACGACCCGGACAAGACCACACCAATCCCCGAGTCGGGCACATCCGTGACCTGACACCCCCACGAAAGGATGAACGACGATGTCTCCGTTCAAGCGCAGGACCGTCCTTCTCTCAGCTGCCGCGCTCGCGGCCACCCCAGTGCTGGCCGCATGCAACAGCGGTGGCGGGACCGACGGAAAGGACCAGCTCGAGGACCTCGATCCGAACGTCAACCGGGAAGGGATGCCGATCGTCACCGAACCCATCACCTTGACCATGATGACGCGGCGGTCCCCCAACACGGCAGAGGACTGGAACACGGTCGCCTCGATGAAGACGATGCAGGAACAGTCCAACATCAGCGTCGATTGGGGATATGTCCCCTGGGTGGGCTACGACGAGAAGCGGAACCTCGCTCTGGCCAGCGGCGACTACCCCGAGGTCTTCTACCGCATGGGCTTCACCACCGTCGATCTGGCCAAGTACGGCGAGCAGGGCACGTTCTTGCGGCTGAACGATGCCATCGATGAGTTCATGCCGAACCTGAGCGCGATCCTCAACGAGAACCCCGACGTACGGTCCGGACTCACCTTCCCTGACGGCAACATCTACTCACTGCCGTCGGTCCACGACCCGAACTTCGAGTCGTTGGTGATGCAACAGAAGCTCTGGGTACGCAAGGAGTGGCTGGATCAGGTCGACATGGAACCCCCGACCACCCTTGACGAGTTCGAGGCCTATCTGGAGGCGATCAAACAGGCCGACCCGGCCGGTGGCGGCAAGACGATCCCGTACACCACCAGCAGTGACGTCTTGTGGATCGACGTCCTTCGATCGGCGTTCGGGCTGGGCAACCGAGGAAACGCTGCCGGTCAACTCGACGCCGACGAATCCGGCGGCGTCCGGTTCTGGCCGGCGGCTGAACCGTACCGGGACCTTCTGGTCTACCTCAATCGGCTGTACACCAAGGGACTGGTGCAGCAGGACATCTTCACCACCGAAGCCGCGAGCTTCAACAACCTCGGCAAACAGGGCCTCGTCGGCGCGGCCGGGATGCAGTCACCCACGGCCAGCTTCACCAAGGACCCAGGTGATGACTATGTCGCCCTGCTGCCGCTGAAGAAGACCTCGAGTGATCCGGTGCCGGACTGGGTTCTGGTCGGGTCCCCGCTGGTCGGACTCGGGCAATGGGTGTCGACGGACAAGAACGAGCACTTCGTCGAGTCGTGCCGCTGGATGGACTACTGGTACGGCGACGAGGGCAGCCGGCTGTTCTTCATGGGCACCGAGGGTGAGAGCTATGAGAAGACCGGCGACGGTGAGTACGAATTCACCGACCTGATCACCGACAACCCCGAAGGGCTCACTGTCGATGAGGCGCTGCGGCCATTCGTCAACTACATGGGTGGCGGCTACCCGGGCATCGTGCGGCAGGCCTACTTCAAGGGAACCGAGAACAGCAAACAGTCTCGAGAAGGCACGGCGGTCGTTGCGCCGTACCGGATCGAGGAGACCTGGCCGGGCTTCACCTTCACCGCTGACGAAGCCAACGAGCTGTCGTCCATCACCGTCGACATGAAAAAGCTGGTCGACGAGTCGCGGGCCAAGTTCATCACCGGAGAGATGTCGGTCGAGACGGACTGGGACGGCTACCTGAGCCAGTTCGAGTCGATCGGTCTGCCTCGCTACCTCGAGATCCAGCAGGCCGCCCATGACCGGTTCCAGGGCTGACCCACAGCCCACACAAGGTGGAGGGCATCCTCCATCCCCTCAGAAAGGACAAAAGTCCCCATGCGTCCAATCTCACGTCGCGCGCTGCTCGCCTCGTCAGCTGCGCTCGCCTCAACTGCGGCCCTGTCATCCTGTGCCGATTCAGGCCCTGACATCCAGGAACTGATCGACAACCCGAGTGACAACATCAACCTCGACGGTCTGCCCATCGTCAAGGAGAAGACCACCATCACCTTCATGAGCGGTCGTCCCCCGACGACGGCCGCGGACTGGGACACCGTGTCAGCGGTGAAGAAGATGGAGGAGATGACCGGTGTCCACGTCGACTTCGGGCTGGTGCCGCTCACCGGAGTCAGCGAGAAGCGAAACCTCGCCCTCGGCAGCGGCGACTACCCCGAAGCCTTCTTCCGCTGCAGCCTGAGCGGCAGCGAAATCGTTCGCTACGGTGAGCAGGGCGTGCTCGTACCGCTGAATGATCTGATCGATCGCTACATGCCCAACCTGAAGAAGATCATGGAAGGCATTCCCGACGTCACCAAGGCCATGACGTTCCCCGACGGCAACATGTATTCGCTGCCGCAGGTCTATGTGGCCAAGGGCATGCTGCTCATGATGAAGCACTGGGTCCGCAAGGACTGGATCGACTCCTTGGGCATGTCCGTTCCGGAGACCCTCGACGAGTACGAGGCCTATCTCCAGGCCGTCGTGGACAAGAACCCGAGCGGCAACGGCAAGTCGGACGAGATCGGTCTGGCCGGCTCCGGGCTGGGAGACATCATCGGCTCCCTGGCCGGCACGTTCGGTATCTGCACCGCTGGCTCGGACCAGAAGACGATCGACGCTGACCCTGCCGATCCGACCAAGGTCCGGTTCATTCCCTCCAGTGAGGGATATCGCGAGCTCCTGACGTACCTGAACCGGCTGTACAGCAAGGGGCTGATCCAGGAGGACATCTTCGCCACCGACGCGAGCAAGGTGAATGCTCTCGGCACACAAGGTCTGGTCGGGGCGGTCGTCACCCAGACACCGGAAGGGTTCTTCGGTGCCGAGGGCGAAAACTATGTCGCGATGAAACCGCTGAAGAAGTCTGCCGGTGACGAAGTACCGCCGTGGGCCATGGTGCGGCCCAAGTCGATCGCGCTCGGCCAGTTCGTCATGACCGACAAGAACGAGCACCCGATCGAGACGGCCCGGTGGATGGATCAGTGGTTCGGGCCCGAAGGCCGACGGATGTTCTTCATGGGGGTCGAGGGAGTCAGCTACCACAAGGTCGGCGACAAGTACGAGTTGTTGCCGGAGATCCTCGAAGGCAAGACCATCGATGAGGCACTCGAGCCGCATGCTCTCTACATGGGAGGACGGTACCCCGGCTATGTCACCGATGAGGTCTTCCGTGGTGTCGAGAACACCCCGCAGGCCCTCGAAGGTGCCGATGTCGTCGAACCGTACGCCATCGAGGATGTCTGGTCGTCGTTCACCTTCACCGTTGAGGAGTCTGACATCATCAACTCCATCGGCGCCGACATCAGCAAACACGTCTCGGAGTCGCAGTCGGCCTTCGTCACCGGGGCACTGCCGTTGTCGAAGTGGGACGAGTATGTTGCCAAGTTCGACCAGATGGGCCTGGCCGACTACATGGAGGTCAACCAGTTGGCGCTCGACCGCCGCAACGCGCTGTGACTTCCCCCTGACCCCGATTGAGGACGGCATGACCACGCCGCACAGACACCGGTACGACATGGTGATGTTGCCCAAGTCACCCCACGACTCACCCCGTCCGACGTACCCTGAACGGGTGAGCGACTCAAACCGTGAGGCCGGACCCTTCACCGGGGCCCGTCCCAAGATCGTGCTGTCGACATCGTGTGTCTACCCGGAATCGACGGCCAGCGCATTCGAAGTGGCCCAACGACTCGGCTACGACGCTGTCGAGGTGATGGTCGGGATTGACCCGGTCGCTGCCGATGTCGACGCGGTCAAGAAACTGAAGGACTACCACGGGGTCGAGGTGGCGTCGATCCACGCGCCCTGTCTGCTGGTGACCCAGCGGGTGTGGGGCAGCGACCCCTGGGAGAAGCTTGAACGTTCCGCCGAGGCCGCCCATGCTCTCGGTGCGGACACGGTCGTGGTGCATCCGCCGTTCCGCTGGCAGCGCGGCTATGCCCGGAACTTCGTCCAGGGCATTGCCCGACTCAATGCCTCGACCGGCATCGTGTTCGCCGTGGAGAACATGTATCCGTGGCGCACCGGGGCCGCCGAGCTGAAGATGTACCAGCCCGGATGGGACCCCTCCGGTTTCGACTACGAACACCTCACCCTCGACCTGTCGCATGCCTCCAGCGCCCGGCTGCAGTCGCTCGACCTGATCGATCAGTGGGGGAGCCGGTTGCATCATCTCCACGTCACCGACGGCCGTGGCAGCTTCAAGGACGAACACCTGATGCCCGGCGAGGGCGACCAGCAGGCCGACAAGGTGCTCGCGGCCCTGGCCGAACGCGGTTTCAGCGGGCACGTCGTCCTCGAGGCCAACACCCGCAACGCCACCTCGCGTCATGACCGTGAGCGTCGACTCGCGGGCGCCTTGGAGTTCATCCACACCCACCTCGGCCTGACCGCGCCCGCACCGACCGGATAGCCTTCCCTCCGAGACTCTGAGGAGGATGATCGTGCGCCAGGCTGTGCTGGGAGTGCCTCGTGCCGTGTCTGACATCCCCGCGGCTCTGCGGATCGCTCGGGCACTCCAGGACACCGGGCTCTGTCTCGACGGGTTCGCCCGCGCCTCGGCCACACCGGAGCAGGCCGACGAGGCCACCACCGATCACCTCACACTGCTCGAAGAGCTCCGCAAGGCCAAGCTCGCCGCCACCACCGAGCTCTCGGTCTCGCTCGCCGCGATCGGCGTCACGGCCGAGCAGTCGCTGGCGAATGCGAAGGTCATCAGCGCCGCTGCCCAGGTCTGCGGGTCACAGTTGACCCTCGACACCACCGGTGCCGATGTCGATGCCACTCTGGCCGCGCTCCCCGAGCTCCATCCCTCGACCGGGATTCTCCTGCCGACCGATCTGGCCCGGACCGTTGCGGACTGTGTCAGTCTTGCCGACAGCTCGACCCGGGTCCGTCTGGTGCGCCGAGGCACCGGTGACCGGCATGCCGACGATCTCAGGTTCGTACGCTGCCTGCGGCTGTTGATGCGCGGCGAGCCGTACGTGATGGTCGCGACCTCCGACCCGCGGCTGCTCTCCATTGCGGCCGGTCTTGCTCGCCAGTGCGGCCGCGCACGGGATGACTGGGAGATCCAACTCCCGTACGGGGAGAAGCGTGCGTCCCAGCTGCTCGGCTCAGACCTGCGCGTACGGATGACCCTCACCTGTGGTGCCACGCCGCAGCTCACCTTCTGGCAGCGGATGGCTCGGCAACTGCAACGGTGACCGCCTCACCGACCCGGCAGCGGGCCGTTCGGGATCACAGCCAACTCAGGTGCGGAGCCGCCAGGGCGTAGCCGACGAAGGCCACGGTGTCGATCACGGCATGGGCGATGATCAGCGGCATCACTCGACGGCACTTGACGAAGATCAGCCCGAAGACGATGCCCATGATCACATTGCCGACGAACCCGCCGATGCCTTGGTAGAGGTGGTAGCTGCCGCGCACCAGTGCAGAGCCGAGGATGACCCACAGCCAGCCCCAGCCGAGCTCACGGGTCCGGACGTACCACCAGCCGAGCATGATGACCTCTTCGAGGACACCGTTCATGATGGCGAGCCCGATCAGCACCGGCGCGGTCCACCACTGCTCGGTGAGATTGGCCGCCGCCACAGTCGTGTTGAGGTTCAGGGCCCGGGCGACGAGGTAGAAGCCCAGGCCGGGGATGCCGATGCACAGGGCCACCAGGAGACCGAGCACGACATCGGGCAGCGGTCGACGCAGGTCGAAGCCGATCATCCGGAACGGTCGGCGGAAGCTGATCGCCAGCAGGTACATCACCAGCAGGGCGGGCATCACCGGGAGCACGATGTTGCCGATCTGGTAGGCCAGATCCAGCCAGGGCCGGTCCGGCACCGTCGACACGTTCAGCGATGTGGTCTGCTGGTTCAGCGGCGCGGCCGGCTCGGTCAGCTTGCGGATGATCGACAGCACCGACCAGATCGCCGACGCTCCCAGTGAGACGCCGAGCACCACGATGAGCTCGATCTTGATCAGCCGGACCGGAAGTTCGTCGCGGACCTCGGCGTCATCGAACCGGCCGCCCATGGACCACACACGCGTGGTGCCCTCGTGGTCGGGCCAATCGTCCATGGTGTCACGATAAGTGACCGCCGTTGCAGGTCGGGGGAGGCACACCGGGGGTTGCAGGGCCTGATACCGGGCGGGCTGTTGACGAGTCGGGGAGACCGCTGTACCGTTCGGGTGAATCATCAACCATGGATGAATTTTTATACACCTCGATGAGGAGAGACATGAAGATCACGCGACGTCATGCACTGGGTGCCCTGGGGATGTCTGCGGCCGCAGTGGCGGCGGCTGGCTGCAGCAAGGGCAATGGCGGAGCCGGCGGCGGGGGCGGTGGAGATGACACCACGATCCGGCTCGGGTGGTGGGGCAATGACCTGCGCGATGCGCAGACTGCCGAAGCAGCTGAGCTCTACGCAGAGCAGAACGAAGGCGTCCACATCGAGCTGGAGACCGGCGCCTTCGGGGCCTACTGGGACCGGCTCGCCACTCAGGTTGCCGGTGGTGACGCTCCCGACATGCTGCAGTTCGGTGATGGCTTCTTGGCCGAGTATGGCGATCGCGGGGCCCTGCTCGACCTCGATGGGATGGTCGACACCTCCAAGTTCAGCCCGGGTGCCGTCGACGGTGGGAGGATCGACGGCAAGCTCTATGGCATCAACGCGGGCACCAATGTGCCCACGGTGATGTGCAACTTGGCTGTTCTGGAGCGTGCAGGTCTGGAGGTCCCTGACGACACCACCTGGACCTGGGGCAGCTTCCGTGACCTGGCTGCTGAGATCTCGGCCACTGCCAGCGCCGAGGCCACCGGCAGCACCAGCATCTTCACCGAGGGATCCCTGCGCGCCTGGGTCCGCCAGCACGACGAGGAACTCTTCACCACTGACGGCGAGCTCGGCGCCAGCCTCGACACGCTGGTCGGCTACTTCGAGTTGATGGTTGACTATCAGGAGTCCGGTGCAATCCCAGGTGCCTCGGTCATCGTCGAGGAGACCGGGAAGTCTCTCGAAGAGGCATCCCTGACCACTGGCGCGGCTGCCTTCGACCTGCGTTGGTCCAATCAACTCTCTGCGGTCCGCTCGTCCTCTGATGACGAGATCGTCATGCTTCGGATGCCGACCATGACCGGCCGCCCCGAGGACTTGCGCGCCTGGTATCACCCGTCGATGCTCTGGTCGGTCAACGCCAACGCCAAGGATCCCGAAGCCGTGGCTGCTCTAGTCTCGTGGTGGGTGAACAGCGTCGACTGTGCCAACATCTGCCTCGATGAACGTGGTTTTCCCAACAACACTGAGGTCGTCGAGGCCATCGAACCGAAGTTGTCCGAGGCCGGCAAGGCGGTCTCGAAGTTTCTCACCGACCTCGAGCCGGTCCTCGGCGACCCACAGCCCGTGCCGCCAACCGGCAGTGGCGACGTGCTCAACGAGATCCTCACTCGCGCAATGGACGACACGTTCTTCGCCCGCACCACTCCCGCCGACGCTGCGAAACGCTTCCGGGAACAGTCGGTCGAAGCGTTGGCGAAGTGATCTCCACCACCAGGGACGGTCGCGATCATGGCTGACCTGCACCACGACGGCATGACCCACCACGGCAGTGGTCATCACGGCACTGGTCAGTGGCCGGCCAGCCCGGCCGGCACTCGGCCTCGGGTTGTCGTCTCCACCGACATCGGCGGTACCGATCCCGACGACTTCCAGTCGATGGTGCACCTGTTGGTCGAGTCAGACCGGATCGATCTCGAGGGGCTGATCTCATCCCCGTACGGGGACGGGCGGGTCGACGACATCCACGCCGTGATCGACTGTTACACGCAGGACTGGCCAAACCTGCGTAGCTGGTCCCAGGACTACCCATCCCCGGACCACCTGCGCAGCATCGTGGCTCAGGGAGTCGTCGACGCGATCACGCCCGCCGGTGTGGCAGACCCGACTCCCGGCTCACAATTGATCGTCGACCGGGCGCGGGCGGACGATCCGCGCCCACTCGACGTGCTCGTCTGGGGTGGGATCGACGATGTTGCCCAAGCCGTCCATGACGCCGACGACATCGTGGAACGGATCCGTGTCCACTACATCGGGGGCCCCAACAAGATGTGGTGCGTCGATGCGTACCACTACCTCGAACGCAACCACCCCGATTTGCGGATCATCGAGTCCAATTCGACCTACCGTGGTTTCTGGCTCACCGGTGGGCCTGACGACCGGCAGCTCAACACCGATTTCGTCGCTGAGCATGTCGACGGGCATGGGGCACTCGGCTCCTTCTTCGCTCGGCAGCTGCAAGGCCTGAAGATGGGGGACACCCCCACCGTCACCTGGGTGCTCCATGGGTTGATGACCGGTCGTTTTGACCCGACCCTGCCGAGCTGGGGCGGGCAGTACGTGCCGATGTGGGACGGTCGGCTCACCGTTCTCGATCGGTTCGGCACTGCAGACGACATCGTCGAGGCCCACGGGGTGGTCGAATTCCGGGTCCCGGTCCCTGATGGGTACGGTTCCGATGACCGAGCCCGAATCGTGGTCAACGGCCGCACTCAGGGGCCGTTTGCGCAGGGCTGGCTCGAGGATGACCGGCTCTGTTTCCGGTGGTCACCGCGCGATCCGGGACGGGCCAGCTTCGTGGTCCAGTCCACCCACACCGATCTGGACGGTCGTGAGGGCGGGTTCCTTGCCGTGCGGCCCGAGCGCTGGCGCGTCCCGTCAACCCGCCTGGTCAATTGGTTCGGTGACGACCACAGTGAGGCCAATGCGCTCGGCGAATTCCCCGGGGCCCGCACGATCAGCCGATGGCGCGACGAGTTCCTTGCCGACTTCGCGCAGCGCATGGACCGTTGCCTGACGCCCAACGCTGAGCGCCCTTGAGCGTCAGGACAGCAACGCCTCGGCAGTGGCGAGGTCGGTCACCAAGACATTCACCCAACTGCCGAGCAGGGCGGAGCGGATGGCCTCCACCTTGCGGGGACCGCCGGCCAGGGCCACACGGCGCGGGATGGCCAAGAAGGTGTCGATGGGCGCCGACACGACCCTCGAAGCGAGGTCGCCGCGAATCGGTTCGCCGTCGGCAGCGAACCAGTGATGGCAGATGTCGCCGACGGCACCTTCGGCGCGCAGCAGGTCCAATTCGGCCTCCGGCAGTGCGTTTCCGCTACTCGCCAACAACGGAGACGGTTCGATGCTGCCGATCCCGACAAGCGCCATCGTGAGATGGTCCCATCGCCGGGTCACCTGGGCCAGGGACGGATCGGACAGCAGGCTGTCGCGGATCTGTTCGGTGGCGACCACGGCCGGTGCCTGCAGGTAGATCGGCTCGGCGCCCAGACGGTGCGCCAGATCGTTGACCAATCGGGCGGCAAGTGCCTGTACCTGAGGTTGACCGACGCCGCCGAGCAGTTGGACTACCTCATCGGCGGTCTGGGCCCGAAACGGTCGCAATCGGTCGACTGTGGTCAACAGCGTCTGGCTCCACGAGGAGATGCCGATCCGTTCACCACCACTCAGCGTTGACTCCAGCATGCCGGCAGCGGCGGCACCGATCCCACTGAGGACGTCCCGCTCATCACCATCGACATCGGCGACCACGACCTCGGCCAGGCCGTACTTCTGCTCGACAGCCTCCTCGAGATCAGGCCTCAGTCCCGACGGCACATCGACGATCGTTCGCACCACGCCCGCCGCAACGGCCTGTTTCAACAGCCGCGACACCTTGGCCTGCGACAGGTGCAGTGCTTGGGCAATGTCAACCTGGCGTACACCGCTCTCGTGGTACATCCGCGCCACTTTGGTCATCAACCGCACCTGAGGGTCGGCATGGTGGGCAGCGCGGGGGCCATCGGAGGAACTCACGAGCGCACGCTATCGCCTTGCGGTGTCCTGCGTCACCGCTCGGGTTGCTGCGACGCGGGCGGACCACTGCTGTCGTGACCCGGCGCGGTCACGTTCAGGTTGGTACGAGGACGTCACCGACGGTGCGGGGGGTTGCTCCCCAAGCGCGGTCAGTCCCAGATGTGCCGCACCCCAGGCCGACAGCTCGGCAAGACCGTTCACCCGTACCGAGCGCCTCAGCAGGTCGGCCTGGTCTTGCATGATCAGTGCCGAGGTGGTCATCCCGCCGTCCACGTTGACCACGGTGCCATCCGGGTCGATCGACTCGACCGCATCGGCGACCTGGTGGGCCACTGCGGCCACAGCAGCCCGTGCGACATGGGCACGGGTGGTGCCGCTCGACATCCCGGTCAGACTTGCTCGTGCCTGAGCATCCCAGTAGGGGGCGCCGAGTCCGGTGAGGGCCGGCACCAGCACCACTGGGTCGTTGTCGTCGACGGTGGCGGCCAGGGCGACCAGATCGGCCACCGAGCCGAGACCGAGGAGCTCGGAACACCATTCGAGGGCGGCGCCGGTGCTGAGCACATTGGCCTCGCGGGCATATCGCGGCTGACCGTCCCACCAGGCCAGGGTCGTACCTGGCCCCGGCCCGGTGGCCGGTGCCATCACTGACGAACCGGTGCCGTAGGTGATCTTGGTGGTTGGGCCGGAGACGCTCTGCGCCCACAGCGCGGCATGGGAGTCGGCCAGCACGGCCACCACCGGCAACCCATCGGGCAGCCCCGGGACCTGTCTCGTACGGCCGAAATCGCTGCGTGATCGTGTGACCTCGCCCAGAAGCGAGGCTGGGATGTCGAAAACGCTCAGCATCTCGTCGGACCAGGTGAGGTCGGTGGTGTCCAGTAGCAAGGTCCGGCTGGCATTGCCCGCCTCGGCCCAGTGTTCTCCGGTCAGGTTCCAGATTAACCAGCTGTCAACGGTGCCGAGTGCCGGATTGCCGCCAGCATCTTGGTCGAGCAGCCAACGAAATTTCGGTGCGGTGAACATCGGGTCGACGTTCTGCCCGGTGATCTCGGCCGTCCTCGCCTGCACCTGGGCGTCGAGTTGTTGGCAGGCCGGAGCGGTTCGGGTGTCCTGCCACGACAGCGCTGGGCCCAGCGGAGTCCCCGTGTGGCGGTCCCAGATGACAGCGGTTTCTCGCTGACTGCTCACAGCCACGGCGGCAATCCGACGGCTGGCCCCCAAACCGACACGGTCGTCGAGGTGGGCGAGGCAGGAACGGAGCGCGGTAACGGTGGCCGACCACAGTTCTTGAGCAGACTGTTCGACCCAACCCGCGCGAGGGCTGTGACGGGCGACCGGTGCACTGGCGGTCGAGCGTACGGCGCCGGTGCCGTCTACCACGATGGCCTTGGCGTTGGTCGTGCCTTCGTCGATGGCCAGAATCAGCGGATCGACTGCGGGTGACGTCATGAGGCCTCCTGTGCTCATTCTGGTCGGCCGGCTGTTGACAAAGGATGGCATCCCCACCGAGGATGAGACTATTCAAGACTGTATATCTATGCAGTCAGTGGATTCAAGCCAAAAGTCTTGGAGGCCGACATGTCGCAGACCGACCGACGTCGACAGCGGGTGATCCTCAACACCGATGCCGCCAACGAAGCCGACGATCAGTATGCGATCGTCCATGCCCTGTTGTCGCCGACCCTCGACACCTCGCTGGTCGCGGCGCAGTGGGGAAATCGTCGGAGCCACACGAGTCTGGCCGACTCTCGACTCGAGATCGACCGGCTACTCACCCTCATGGGACGCGACGACGTGGTCGTGGCCGACGGGGCACCGACTCGTCTGCCCGACGAACGGACACCGGTCGATTCGCAGGGAGCACGGCTGATCATCGATCAAGCGATGCTGGCCACCCCGGACGACCCGGTACAGATCGGCTTCCTGGGTCCACTGACCGACATGGCTTCGGCGATCCTGCTCGAGCCGGCGATCGTCGACAAAGCCGTGACGGTCATTTGGATCGGTGGCCGCAGCTACGACGACGAACCCGGCCAGCGGATCGAGTTCAATCTGTCCAACGACATTCACGCCGCCAATGTCGTCTTCGACTCCGGCATCGAGCTGTGGCAGGTGCCGAGCTCGGTCTACACGCAGACCGCGGTCGGTTTGGCCGAACTCGACGCACGAGTCGCACCCCACGGTGAGCTCGGCCGCTACCTGGTCGACCAAGTCCGCGCCTGGAACGCTCGGTGGGTCAACCGGCCCATCGAGCATCGTTGCCTCGGCGACTCGCCGGCCGTGGCGTTGATGCTCAACCCGAGCGCGGCGTGGATGCGGACCCGGCCGGCGCCTCGGTTCAGTCGGGACGGGCGTTACCTACCCGGAGCCGGCCATCCAATCCGTGTCGCCGAGACCATTGACACCCGTTACCTGCTTGAAGACATGTTCCACAAAATTGCTCGGCACGCCGCAGGGCGGCCACTCGTCAGCGTCGACCCGCCCGCTGACCATCAGTTCACCAATCCCGACGCCACAGGAGATGACTCATGACCACCCTCCCTCGTTTCGGAGCCGGTATCTGGCACTTCGCCAGCTACGTCGATCGCTATGCGACAGCCGGCTACGCCCCGCCGGTCGGATTACTGGAGCAGATCGATCGGGCCGGGCAGGTCGGGTCGCTGTCAGTGGTTGACCTCAACTGGCCGTTTGTCGGTTTTGACGGTGACCTCGACGATGTTCGTGCAGCTCTGACCCGCAACGGACTGTCGGCCATCGCGGTCACACCCGAGATCTACAACGCCGAGTACGTGAGGGGCTCCATCACCAACCCGGATCCGGTGATCCGCGCCAAGGCGATCGAGGTGCTCCATGACTCGGTCAGTGTCGCCCAAGCGTTGGGCTGCGACTACGTCAAACTGTGGTTCGGGCAGGACGGCTGGGACTATCCATTCCAGGTCAACCACCAACGGCTGTGGCGGGATGCGATTGAGGCGCTCCGTGAGGTCGTCGGAGCCCATCCTGACATGCGATTCGTCATCGAGTACAAGCCCCGTGAACCGCGGGTGCGGATCGTCTTCCCATCGGCGGCCCGCACACTGCTGGCCATCCAGGAGGTGGGATTGTCGAACTTGGGTGTGCTGCTCGACTTCGGACATTCTCTGTACGGGCAGGAGTCACCTGCAGACGCGGCACAGTTGTGCATCGACCACGACCGCCTGTTCGCCATTGACGTCAACGACAACATGCGCGGTTGGGACGACGACATGGTCGTCGGATCGGTCCACCTGGTCGAGACCTTCGAGTTCTTCCACACGTTGCGCCGCAACGGCTGGGACGGGGTCTGGCAGCTTGACCAGTTCCCGTTCCGAGAGGACAGCGTCGAGGCGGCACGATCCGGCATCCGGTTCCTCACCGCAGTGCACCATGCACTCGATCTCCTCGACGAGGAAGCCCTGGCTGATGCGCAATCCCGCCATGACGCACTGACCGCGACCCGGCTGGTCCAGAAGGCACTGCTGACCTCGATGGTCGAGTTGGGGGACTGATGCCGATCCCGATCACGCTCGCGCCCGTGGCCCGTCCGGTGGCTCTGGACGGTGTGGAGCTCGCAGCGAGCCTGTCCGAGACCGCCCGACAGATCCGGATCCAGGACCTGACGATGGTCCGGCATGCTGGGGCTGGTCACATCGGCGGCGACTTCTCGGCCATTGACATCCTCACTGTGCTCCACGGAGCCGTGCTCGACATCGCGCCGGATCAGGCCGACGATCCTGATCGCGACCGTTTCATTCTGTCCAAGGGACACGTTGCCGGCGCCTACTACGCGACCCTCGCCGCGTACGGGTTCCTGCCGGTCGCCCAGTTGGCGACCTTCCTCCAGCCCGGCACCGCGCTCGGTGGACATCCGGACCGACAGGCAGTACCCGCTGTCGAGGCCAACACCGGTCCGCTGGGACACGGTTTGCCGATCGGGGTCGGACTGGCCATCGCGGCACGGCTGACCGAGCGTCCGTACCGAGTGTTCGTTCTGGTCGGTGACGGTGAACTGCAGGAGGGCAGCAACTGGGAGGCGATGATCACCGCCGCCCACCACCGCCTGAGCAACCTGACCGTGATCGTCGATCGGAACCGCCTGCAACAGGGCGCCCGGGTCGAGGACACCTCCGGGCTCGAGCCGCTCGCCGACAAGGCAACCGCCTTCGGTTGGCAGGCGATCACCGTTGACGGACACGACCATGGCCAGCTCGTCGAGGTCCTCAGTGGTCCACCAATGGATGGGCGACCGAGGTTCGTGATCGCCGAGACCCACAAGGGTCATCCGATCTCCTACATGAGCGACAACGTCGCCTGGCACCACAAGGTCCCTGACTCCGACGAATTCGCCACTGCACTGGACGAGCTCGGAGCCCAGGTCGAAAGGATCCCCACATGAGCGCTGACGTCGCGTCCCTGCTGGCCACCGATGTGACCCCCAGCCAAGTGGCCGATCTGTCCACGACTGACTGTCGTGGCGCTTGGTCGGCCACTCTGGCCGAGCTGGCTGCCGACGACCGGAGTCTGGTCGCGGTGGTCAACGACTCGGTCGGCTCGTCGAAGTTGGGCGACTTCGTCGACCGCTTTCCTGGGCAGGTGGTCAATGTCGGGATTGCCGAGCAGACCATGGTCGGTGTCGCGGCAGGGCTCTCCGGGGGCGGACTCACCCCCTTCGTGTCGGCGGCGTCATGCTTTCTGACCGCTCGCGCCATGGAACAGATCAAGGCTGACCTGGTCTACTCCGGTCGGCCGGTCGTGCTGTGTGGGATGAGTCCGGGTGTGGCCTATGGCGAGCTCGGTCCCACGCACCATTCACTGGAGGACATCGCCTGGCTGCGGGCACTGCCAGGTATGACCGTCGTCGTGCCGGCCGACCCGGTCGAGACTGCCGCGGCCATCCGCTGGGCGCACGGCCACGACGGCCCAGCTTTCGTGCGGGTCAGCCGGATGCCGGTGCCGACTTTGTTCCGTCCCGATCATGCCTTCGAGCCGGGCAAGGCCAATCTGCTGCATGCTGGCAACGACGTGACGGTGATCGCCAATGGCACCACGGTCTCCGTGGCGCTGCAAGCAGCCGGACTGTTGGCTGACCGAGGGATAGGTCTGCGTGTGTTGTCGATGGCCTCGGTCCAGCCACTGGACCAGGAGGCGGTGCTTGCCGCGGCCACCGAGACCGGGGGGATCGTCACGGTCGAGGAGTCGACGGTGCGCGGCGGATTGGGCGGCGCGGTTGCCGAGCTCGTGGTGAGCCACCGGCCCGCGCCGATGCGCATGCTCGGAATCAACCACTACGACCATCCGGACTCGGCCGAGGGACTCATCGCCGGTGCCGGTCTCACCCCGCTGGGAATCGCCGACGCCGCCGCTGCATTGATCGACCGGTGATCGTTCACCGGCCCCTTCAGGTATCCCACCCGTTGGCGCGACTGGGTGTTTTGGCGGCATCTTTGTAGATTGGGGGGCATGCATGTCGGAGTATTCGGAGCAACCGGTCAGGTCGGTGGGGTCATGCGTACCCTGCTCATCGAGCGGAATTTCCCAGTCAGCAGCATTCGCTTCTTCGCCTCGGCCCGGTCGGCCGGCAAGACCCTGGCCTGGGGTGACAAGCAGATCGTGGTGGAGGACACCGCGACGGCAGACTTCAGCGGCCTCGACATTGCGCTGTTCTCCAGCGGCGGCACGACCTCCAAGGAATTCGCGCCGAAGGTCGCGGCCGCCGGGGCGATCGTGATCGACAACTCCAGCGCCTGGCGGTCGGACCCCGAGGTCCCGCTGGTCGTGGCCGAGGTCAACCCTGCCGACACCGTGAACCCGCCCAAGGGCATCATCGCCAACCCCAACTGCACCACCATGGCCGCCATGCCGGTCCTCCAGCCGCTCCACGCAGCTGCCGGCCTGAACCGTCTGGTCGTGGCCACCTACCAGGCCGTCTCCGGTTCCGGTGTCGCCGGAGTGTCCGAGCTCGACGAGCAGGTGCGAGCGGTCGCCGACAAGGCGGCCGGACTGGCCATCGACGGGTCGGCCGTGGAGTTCCCCGCACCCCAGACCTACGCCAAGACCATCGCCTTCAACGCCCTCCCGCTCGCCGGCAAGCTGGTCGACGACGGCAGCGGCGAGACCGACGAGGAGCAGAAGCTCCGCAACGAGTCGCGCAAGATCCTCCACCTGCCGGACCTGCCCGTCGCAGGCACCTGTGTGCGGGTCCCGGTCTTCTCGGGGCACTCGTTGGCGATCCACGCCGAGTTCGACTCCGAGATCAGTCCGGAGAAGGCGACTGAGCTGCTCAGTCAGGCCCCCGGTGTGGAGCTGTCCGACATCCCGACCCCGCTCGAAGCAGCCGGCGAGGACCCCACGTACGTGGGCCGGATCCGCGCAGATCAGTCGGCCCGACCTGGCCACGGACTGGTGCTGTTCGTGAGCTGCGACAACCTGCGCAAGGGCGCTGCCCTCAATGCCGTGCAGATCGCCGAACTGCTCGCCCAGGGCTGATCCGAGATGAGCCCGGACACCACCCAGCCGACCCCAGCGCTGGCCCTGATCGGGGCCGGCGTGATGGGGGAGACCATCCTGTCCGGGCTCATCGCCAGCGGCTGGCCGATTGACCGACTGACCGCGACCGACAGCCGCCCTGACCGGTGCGCCGAGCTCACCGAGCGGTACGGCATCACCATGACCGACAACCGCACCGCAGCCGGCGCTGCGGAGGTGGTCGTGCTCGTGGTGAAGCCGCAGCAACTCGTCCCCGTGCTCGACGAGATCGCCCCGGTGCTCGCCGACGGGGCCGTGGTGATCTCGATTGCCGCCGGTGTCCCGATCGAGCTGATCGAGTCCCGGCTGTCCGACCATGCCGCGGTGATCCGGGTCATGCCCAACACCCCTGCCCAGGTCCAACAGGGGATGTCGGTCATCTCCGGTGGGGCACGGGCCACCGAGGCGCACCTCGAACTCGCCCGGACGGTGATGGCAGCGACCGGGGAGGCCATCAGCCTGCCCGAGTCCTACCAGGATGCGATCACAGCGATCTCGGGCTCGGGACCGGCCTACATCTTCTACGTCGTCGAGGCGATGATCGAGGCCGGTGTCCACCTCGGGGTGCCGCGCGATGTCGCGACCCAGCTCGCGGTGCAGACCCTGTACGGGTCGGCCTCGCTGCTCAAACAGAGCGGTGAACACCCCAGCATCCTGCGTGAACGCGTCACCTCACCCGGGGGCACCACCTCCGCGGCACTGCGCACCCTGGACGACCACCGCGTGCGAGCCGCGTTCATCGCCGCCATGGACGCCTGCCGCCAGCGCAGCGAAGAGCTTGCCGAAACCGTACGGGAGCAGTATCGGTGACCCGACCTGTCTGGATCACCCCTGAACAGCGGTACGACTTCGGCCGCAACCACCCGATGGCCCCGGACCGGGTCCGCAACACGATGGTCCTGGCCCGTGCCTTCGGCATCCTTGACCGCTTCGACGCAGTCGAGCCGGCTCCGTTGGACGAGGCCGTGCTGCGCGCGGTCCACTCCGACCGCTACATCGAGGCCGTCCGCTCCGGGCAGCCGCACCCCGACCTCGGCATCGGCACCACCGACAACCCGGTCGTGCCCCACATGCACGCCATCGCCAGCAATGTCGTGGCCGGCACCGTGGAGGCTGCCCGCCAGATCTGGCAGGGCGGACGGACCCGGGCCGTCAACATCGCCGGCGGGCTCCATCATGCGATGCCGGACCACAGCAGTGGATTCTGTATCTACAACGACATTGCCTGCGGCATCCAGTGGATGCTCGACAACGGCTGTGAACGGGTCGCCTACATCGATGTCGACGCCCACCACGGGGACGGGGTGCAGGCCGTTTTCGACAACGATCCGCGCGTCCTGACGATCAGCCTCCACCAGAACCCGCTCCAGCTGTTCCCCGGGACTGGTTTCGCCTCCGAGACCGGCGGGCCCGATGCGGAGGGCAGTGTCATCAATGTCGCGCTGCCCCAGGACACCTCTGATGCCGGATGGCTACGGGCCTTCGATGCGATCGTGCCCGATGCGCTGGCCGCTTTTGCTCCGCAGGTGCTGGTCAGCCAGCACGGCTGTGACTCCCATCGAGACGATCCGCTGACCGACCTGACCCTCAGCGTCGACGGCCAGCGCGCGTCGTACCGGATGATTGCCGACCTGGCCGACCAGCTCTGTGAGGGGCGTTGGTTGGCCCTCGGTGGTGGTGGTTACTCGGTCCAGACTGTGGTGCCGCGCGCATGGACCCATCTGCTGGCGATCGTGGCCGGCCACGACATCGATCCGGAGTCCGAGGTCCCCGCCTCGGTGCGCGAGGAACTCTCCGGGGTGGTGCCCTCGATGATGGGGGACCTGGGTCGTGCCGTGGTGTGGACCTCGGTCCGTTCCGGGTGGGACCCGGCCAGCCGGATCGACCAGGCCATCTTGTCGACGCGTCGGGCCGTGTTCCCCGATCTCGGCCTTGACCCGGAATTCTGACACGGCTTCACCAGACGGTGATCCGCAGGATGCGGACCGTGCCGGGGTAGACGCTGACCAGATAGCCCGCGGCCATCTCCACCCCCGGTTTGTCGGCCCGGTCAAGCGCCTCGCGGACGGCGTCGGCGGCCTCGGCCGGGACGAGGATGTCGACGAATTCCTTGAGCCGATCAGCCGCTTCTGACTCCGCACCGGGGGAGCCATCGGCAAGAATCCGATACATCACTTGGTGGAGCTGGGTGGCGTCGATGACGATGCCGTCCTTGGCGCAGGCGATCCAGGACGTGGAATTGGACTGACAGTTGTAGCCAAGTTCAGCGGCGCGGGTGCTGACATCAATCGGTTCGACAGCAAATCGTGGGCCGGAGAGCTCGGGAAGCGGCTCGCCCTGCCGGGTGCCTTGGAGGTCGTAGCGGTCCTCGCCGAAACGACGCACCTGGTGGGTGCCCCAGTCGGTCTCGACCGGCCTGGTGCTGTCGGCCGCAAGCTCCTGCTTGGTCTCCAGGACCGCCGATGAGGTCTCGTCAGTCGCTTCGCGGATCGCCACAGCGGCGTGCTCGTCGAAGTCAGCCGAGGTCCCGTAGAACTGGTACGCGATGACCGTGTCAGACGCGTCGACCAGCCAGCGGAAGGTCAGGTCGCCGCTGGATGTGGTCCGCAGATAGCACCCGAACACCTCCGCCATGTCGTCCAGCTCCAGTACGCACTGGTAGCCCAGATCGATGAACACCGTCTCTATCGGGGTGGCGGTGCGCTCACTGGGCACACCCGCTGATGACGGGACCGACGGCGGTGGGTCCAGCGGCGTCCGCGGGGGTTCCCGGACGACCAGCACCACCAGGGTCGCCACGAGCGCTGCCACGACCAGCGCGGCGACCACAATGACGACCTTGGTGGCCGTGCTCAGTCGAGGCTGCGTCTGTGGTGACGGTGACGGCGGTGGGGCGCGGCGGCTCGCGGCCCGTACGGATCGGCCACCGGTGGATGCCAGGCCCCCGGCGGAGGCGGGAGGGCCCGTCCGTGGTCGTCGACGTAGAACGCCCAGTCCGACGGCGCCGGCGGCCAGCTTGCGTCGGGGGACCAGCCCGCAGGCGGCAGCCATCCAGGTGGCGGAGTCGGCCACTGCGGCGGTGGTACGAAGAAGATCATGGTCCCTCCCTGGATCCGGTCCATCATCGATCACCTGCGGGTCGTTGAATCCAAAATCAGCGGAGCAATCTTTGCTCGTACGGTGTGTCATCCGGTGTCGCGGTGAGAGCTGTAGGACGATGGAGGGTTTCCGTGGGCGGGCTGTTGGCCTAAGCTTCACCCTCAGGTACGTACGGGCCGGAAGGGAAGCCGGGCCGATGGCCGTGCCGAGTGAGGAAACACGCATGTCGCCAGACTCGAGGTCACTGGGATCGATCGACCAGGTCAAGTTCCTGACCGTGGCCGAGGTCGCCGCCGTGATGCGGGTGTCGAAGATGTCGGTCTACCGGATGATCCATGCCGGTGACATCGAAGCCGTCCGCTTCGGGCGCAACTTCCGCGTCCCCGAATCTGCGGTCGACAACTACCTGCGCAATTCGATCTACGACGTGGGTTGACACCGGGTTCGGCCACGGCGGCCAATTCCGGTAGCATGTGTCTGTTCGAGATCGCGCCGCGTGGCGAAGATCTACACCGTCTGAGGAGTACCACCCGTGGGTTCGGTCATCAAGAAGCGTCGCAAGCGTATGGCGAAGAAGAAGCACCGCAAGCTGCTGAAGAGGACGCGCATTCAGCGTCGTCGCGCTGGTAAGTGAGTGACGCGGCAGTCCGGATTGTCGGAGACCCGGCTCGGGACTGCCTTTCGCTCGTGATTCCACCCTCTTCGTCGGGTGTCCCCTCTTTGCTGGGTGTCCCCTCTTTGCTGGGTGTCATGGTGTGGCGCGGGATCATGGGAGTGACCGGACTGATCGTCTCGGGTCAACAACGCCAGTACTGACAGCACCCGTCCCTGTCCGCCGTCGAACGGCAGGTGCGGGTGTTTGTCGTGCGTCGACGACGGATCGGGCCTCGGCTGGTGCGGGACCCCCGGTGGGCCCGGTTCATCACCATCTCGGGTTCAGCCCACTGTGGAGGCCCGGACGATGAGCTCTGGGGTGAAGACCACCGACTGGTGGACGTGGCTGCCGTCCTCGGACCTGAGCAGTTCCACCGCGGTGCGGCCCAGCTCCTCGCGGGGCTGTCGCACCGAGGTCAACGGCACCGCGGCGCCGGCGGCGAAGTCGATGTCGTCATGGCCGGCGATGGCCAGGTCGCCGGGGACCGAGACCTGATGGCTGACCGCGTACTGCAGCAGGCCCAGAGCCAACAAGTCATTCGCGCAGTAGACCGCGCTCACCGGATCCGGGCCCTGGCAGACCGTTTCCCCGGCCAACCAGCCTGCTTCGATCGACATCTGAGGTGCCGGAATCAGCCGCAACGCAGACTCCGGGAGACCTGCCTGTGTCACCGCCTGCCGGGCCCCTTGGAGCCGCTCAGCCACCTGCCCGTGCAGCTGCGGATCGCCCATGAACCCGATCGAGCGGTGACCCTGCGCGATCAAGTGCTCGACGGCCAGCTTGCCCCCCGCAATGTCGTCGATCGAGACCGAACAGTAGGGGGCGCCTTCGGCCGGACGGTCCACCATCACCACCCCCACCCCTTGGCGGGCCAGGGCGGCGAGCTCGGCCTCGGGCGCGTGGTGGATCGGTGTCACCAACACTCCCTGGACGCGCAGCTGGCCGAGTAGGCGTAGGTGGTTGATCTCGGACTCGGGGCTGCCGTCGCTGCTGCACAGCACCAGCGCAAGACCGTCGGGACCGGCCGCCTCACGGGCGCCGCGGGCGACGTCGGTGAAGAACGGGTTGTCGGTGCTCGGCACCAGATAGGACAGCACTCGCGACTGTCCGGCGCGAAGCTGTCGCGCTGACTCGTTGCGGACAAAGCCGAGCTCGGCGATGGCCTGCTCGACCCGCTGCCGGGTCTCCTCCCGCACCCGGGACGGGTGGTTGAGCACATTCGAGACCGTACCCAGTGAAACGCCCGCACGCCGAGCGACATCCTTGACGCTCGCTGACGACGTCATCGCCTGCCCTTCCGCATCTTGCTGACCAGTGAAACGGCGCCCAGAGTCGTCACACCGCCCACGGCACCGGCAACACCGTAACCCACCCACCGCCGCGCGAGGCGGAAATCTCGGATGGGCCATCCAGCGCGGTGGGCATGAATGCGCAGCGTGCGGTCCGGATTGACCGCAACCGGTTCGCCCACCAGGTTCAACAAGGGCAGGTCATTTGACGAATCGGAATAGGCAAAGCTGCGAGCCAGCTCGATCCCGCGCGATGCCGACAGTGCGGTCACGGCCGCGGCCTTGTCCGGTCCGTGCAGCAGTCGCCCCTCCAGCCGCCCGGTGTAGACACCGTCGATCTGCTCGGCCCGGGTCCCGAGGGCTCCGGTGAAACCGAGTCGCCGCGCGATCACCTCGGCCACCTCGAGCGGTGCGGCGGTGACCAGCCACACCTCATCGGCACCGGCCAGATGGTCCTTGGCCAGGCCAACGGTGCCGGGCCAGAGTCGATCGGCGATCAGTTCGTCATAGATCTCGTCGGTGGCCCGGCCGACCTCCTCGACCGACATCTGGGCAATGATCCCCAACAACGAGTCGCGGGCCACATCCATGTGGTCCTCCCGTTCACCGGCGACCCGGTAGATGAGGTGGTACCACAGCCCCCGCAGGATCAGGCCGGTGGTCAGGATGCCGCGGGCATGGAGGCCCTTGGCCACCAGGTAGATGGAGGCCCCCCGGACCAGGGTGTTGTCGAGATCGAAGAAGGCTGCTGTTCGCTTCATCTCAGGCTGGCTCATCTCAGGCTGGCTCATCTCAGGGCTGCCCGCAGTCGGTCCGGATCGACCCGCCAGTAGTCGTGCTGTCGCCCGTCCACCATGGTCACCGGCACCTGGTCGGTGTACCGCTCGCGCAGGGCCGGATCGGCGTCGATGTCGACCAGTTCGACCCCAGTCCCGCACTCGGCGGCCACGGCACGCGCCACGGCGACCGCCTCGTCGCACAGATGGCACTGCTGTCGTACGTAGATCCTCACGCGGTCCGCCATTCGACAGATCCTAGCCCTTCCCACGGGGTCGCCTGATGGTCTGCTTGGTTTGTGCACTTGTTCACAAGCTCCTACAGTGGGGGCGTCCACCCGCGTCGTCACGGGTGGCTCCAGGAAAGCATGAGGTCGCTCAACCGTGCCTGTCGAGAAGCCGTCGCGGATCGTGTCACACGACCCGGTTCTCCCTTCGCGGTCGTCCCGGATCCCCGAGGCCACGATCGCTCGGCTGCCCGGCTACCTGCGGGCCCTCAACGAGCTGTCTGATTCCGGTGTGGCCACCATCAGCTCCGGTGAACTGGCCGAAACCGCCGGGGTCAACTCGGCCCAGCTGCGCAAGGACCTCTCCCACCTGGGATCGTACGGAACACGTGGCGTCGGCTATGACGTCGAGTTCCTCCGATTCCAGATCGGCCGCGAGATCGGGGCCGCGACGGACTGGCCGGTCGTCCTGGTCGGGGTCGGCAACCTCGGCACCGCACTGGCCCGCAGCGCCGACTTCGGTGCTCGCGGAGGATTCCGCATCGTTGCCCTGGTCGATGTGAACCCGGCCGTGATCGGCACCGAAATCGGCGGAGTCACCATCACCGATCAGGCCGATCTGGAGCAGACCGTCCACAGCACCGGAGCTGTCATCGGCGTCATCTCCACGCCGGACTGGGCCGCGCAGGAGGTCTGCGACGTCCTCGTCCGCAGCGGCATCACCAGCATCCTCAACTTCAGTTCCACCGTGTTGATTGCTCCCGAGGCGATCGCGGTCCGCAAGGTCGATCTCGGTCAGGAACTGCAGATTCTCGCGTACCACGAACAGCGCAAGCTCGACGCGGTCCGTCGTCAGCACCGTGAGTCGGCCCCCACACCCGACCAGGCCGCTCACACATCCGACCCGAACCTCACGGTTCCCACACCTTCCCGGAGGTCCGCGCGATGAGTCTGTTCGCGTTCAGCCTGTCGCATCACACCGCGAGCCTGGACACCCTTGCTGCGGTGTCATTGACACCCGACGCCGCGACGAAGTTGTGTCATGCCCTGGTGGCCAGTGCCCATGTCAGTGAGGCCACGGTGATGTCGACCTGCAACCGGGTCGAGATCTATGCCCACGTCGACCGCTTCCACGGCGCCCTGGTCGATGTGGCGACCGCCCTCAGCCAGGTCTCGGGGCTGTCGACCAATGACCTGCAGCAGTCCTGTGCCGTGCACTATGACGAGGCCGTGGTCGCCCATGCCTTCTCCGTCGCTGCCGGCCTCGACTCGGTCGTCCCCGGTGAGGACCAGGTGCTCGGCCAGTTCCGCGATGCGCTCGGGCTCGGCCAGGCCGCCGGGACCGTCGGATCCGCGCTGAATCAGCTCTTCCAGGCCGGGATCCGGGTCGGCAAGCGGGTCCGTGCCGAGACCGAGATCGGCCGGGCCGGGCGCTCGCTGGTGGATGCGGCGATGACCGAGCTCGGGCCGGTGGCCGGACGTCGAGTGGTGGTCCTGGGGGCCGGGCAGATGGCATCAGCGGCCGCTCGCGCGGTGACCGCCGCCGGCGGGGACCTGTGCGTGGTGAACCGTACCCACGCCGCTGCCCAGCGGCTCGCCCAGGAACTCGAGGTGACCGCGTTGCCATGGTCGTCGTGGCGCGAAGCAGTGGCGGGAGCCGAGGTCGTCATCTCCTGCACCGGCGCGGCTGCCCCCTTCATCGGGGTGGCTGAACTGACCGGCACTGCGGTGTCGTCCGTCGTTGACCTGGCCATGCCCCCGGATGTCGACGGCGCCATTGCCGAGCAGCTCGAGCTGCGACTGATCAACCTGGAGACGCTGCGTGCCGCAGCACCCGCGTTGGCCTCGGTCGAAGGCGTCACTCAGGCCAGGGCCGTGGTCGCCGAGGAACTCGGCGCATTTGCCGAGGATCGCCGGGCCCGCAGCGTCATCCCCACGGTGGTCGCGCTGCGCTCGATGGCCGAGGAGGTCGTCAGCACCGAGCTGTCCCGTCTCGGGACCCGGCTGGGGTCGGTGGACGATGCCGTACGGGATGAGGTCGAGCGGTCGGTCCGCCGGGTGGCGCAGAAACTGCTCCACGCCCCGACCGTGCGGGTCCAGGAGTTCGCCGGGGACGACTCGATGGACTATGCGGCCGCGCTGCGGACCTTGTTCGCCCTGGACCAGTCCGAGGTGGACATCGTGATGACCCCGAAGGTGCCGTGATGAGGATCCGGGTCGGGGCCCGCCCCTCGCCGCTGTCGATGGCCCAGACCGGTCATGTCGCGGCGCTGCTCAACGAACATGGCATCGAGACCGAGCTGGTCGGTGTCACCACCGACGGCGACACTGACCGCCGCCACCTCACCGAGATCGGCGGGACCGGTGTGTTCGCCCAGAAGCTTCGTTCCTGCCTGCTCGCCGGGGAGGTCGACCTCGCCGTCCACTCGGCGAAGGACCTTCCCACCGCGCCCGCGCCCGGACTGGTGATCGCGGCCCACCCGGTACGGGAGGCGGTGGCTGACGTGCTCGTGGGGCTCGGCCCTGACGAGCTGCGCGACGGTGTCCGGGTGGGCACCGGATCGCCGCGGCGGGCGGTCCAGCTCCAGGCCTGGGCCCTGGCCCAGGGAGTGGACCTCGAGGTCGTGCCGATCCGAGGCAATGTCGGCACCCGTCTCGACCTCGTCCACTCCGGTGACGTGGACGCCGTCGTGCTGGCCAGTGCCGGTCTGCGGCGGCTGGGTCTGTTCGCTGACAGCACATCCCGAGTGGGAACTCTGACCGCCACCGAGCTCGGCGACGAGATCATGTTGCCGGCCCCGGCGCAGGGTGCGTTGGCCCTCGAAGTTGTCGAGGGCAATGACGAAATTTTTAACCAGGTAAGGAAAATCTCGGACCCGGACACTGAGGCCTGTGTCCTCGCCGAGCGTGCCCTGTTGGCTCGTCTGGAGGCCGGCTGCATGGCTCCAGTGGGTGCGGTGGCGCGTCCGGCGAGTCCATGTGGTAGTGGCTCCGATTTGACTATGGCCGCCGTTATTGGGAGAACCGTAGGTGGCAGTTCCACCAGGGACGGTCGACCGCAGCTCCTGAGAGCGACCGGACAGGGGCCCGCAGCTTCGGCTGCAGACCTCGGCACCCGGCTGGCTGACAACCTGCTGGCACAACTGAACCAGAACTGAACACTGAGGCAGCACCAGAGCTGGACCGAACATCTCCGGGCCGGCGTACATCGTGAAGAACTGAGAGACGGCTGTGACATCGACTTCGGTCCACGGGACCACCGAGGCACCAGGCCCGGCCATGCCGGTGACCAAGGGCCGGGTCATCTATGTCGGGACGGGTCCGGGAGACCCGGACCTGCTGACGATGGGTGCGGTGTCCGCGCTGGCCGAGGCAGACACCGTCGTGCTGGACGACGAATCGCTGGCCGAGTTCCTCGCCCATCCGGCTGTCACGCTGCGCGAAGGGACGAGGGTGGTGACCCTGGGCGTCAATGACAAGGGACGCCCGTTGCCGCCGTCCAGCCGTTCGCGCACCACGGTCCGACATGCCGAGTCCGGGGGACGGGTGGTGCGGCTGGTGGCCGGTGACCCCTTCCTCGACGCCGGGATCGCCGGTGAGGCAGCGACCTGTGTTCGCGCCGGGATTGAGTTCGAGGTCGTACCCGGGGTGTCGCAGCTGACCGCGGTGGCCGAGTTCGCCGGAGTGCCGCTGCAACAGCCCGGCGGCGTGCATGTGGTCGCCGCGATGGACGGCCGTTTCCCCAAGTCCCAGGTGGCGCAGTGGGCCGACACCCCCGTGGTGGCGGTCTCGACCCGGGCCGATGCGGTCGACGACCTGGCCAGCGCAGCTCTGGCCGTGGGCCGATCCGCCGATGACCCGGTGATCGTGACCTGCCGTGGCGGACAGATCCAGCAGCGCAGTTGGGCCACGATCTTGGGGGACCTCGAAGCAGACCCGTCGGTGTCCGAACTCGACGGATCCGAGCCCGTGCAGCTGATCCTGGGGATCGCCGAGGAACAGCGGACCGATCTGACCTGGTTCGAGTCCAAGCCGCTGTTCGGATGGCGGGTGCTGGTGCCGCGCACCAAGGATCAGGCCGCACCGCTGACCAACCGCTTGCGCGGATATGGCGCCCGTCCCGAGGAGGTGCCGACCATCTCGGTCGAGCCGCCGCGGACCCCGCAGCAGATGGACAAGGCCGTACGGGGACTGGTCGAGGGCCGCTACGAATGGGTGGCCTTCACCTCGGTCAACGCGATCCGCGCGATCCGCGAGAAGTTCCTCGAGTACGGCCTGGACGCCCGGGCCTTCTCCGGACTGAAGGTGGCCGCGGTCGGTGAAGTGACCGCCGACGCCCTGCGCGGCTGGGGGATCGAACCCGATCTGGTGCCCACCGGTGAACAGTCCGCTCGCGGGCTGGTGGCCGAGTGGCCGCCGTACGACGATGTCCTCGACCCGATCAATCGGGTGCTGTTGCCGCGGGCTGACATTGCCGTGGAGAGCCTGGCCGCCGGCCTCATCGAGCTCGGGTGGGAGGTCGACGACGTCACCGCCTATCGGACCGTCCGGGCCGCACCGCCGCCGGCCGATGTGCGCGAGGCGATCAAGTCGGGCAAGTTCGATGCGGTGGTGTTCACCTCGTCCTCGACGGTGCGCAATCTGGTCGGCATCGCCGGCAAGCCGCATCCGAGCACGATCTTGGCTGCGATCGGTCCGGCGACCGCGAAGACGGCCGCCGAGCACGGCATGCGGGTCGATGTGCAGGCCGCCGAACCGTCGGCGATCGAGCTCGCCGATGCGTTGGCCACCTTCGCCGCCGACCGCCGCGACGACTTCATCGAGCAAGGGCAACCGGTGATCCGTCCCTCGCAGGCCCGTCGCACCCGTCGTCGCCGCTGACACCGATCGGCCCGGGCAGCGTGCTGGGATAGGCTCGAGAGCGTGCTTGCTCTGCTCTCTCCGGCCAAATCCTTGGACTTCGCCTCGCCGCTGTCGACGCGAAAGCACTCCGAGCCGCGCCTGCTGGATCGAGCCGCCGAGCTCATCGAGCTGATGCGCGAGAAGGACCCTGCTCAGATTGCCAACCTGATGCATCTGTCCGAGGAACTCGCCCAGCTCAACCTCGACCGCTATCGCGACTTCACCGTCCCGCACACCCGGGCCAATGCCCGCCCCGCAGTGCTGGCCTTCAACGGCGACACCTACACCGGGCTCGATGCTCGCGCCTCCTTCGACGAGCGCGACCACACCGAAGCCCAGAAGACGGTACGGATCCTGTCCGGTCTCTACGGGCTGCTGCGTCCCCTCGACCTGATCCAGCCCTACCGGCTGGAGATGGGCACCAAACTGGTGACCGAGCGAGGAGGCGACCTCTACCAGTGGTGGGGTACGACGATCACCGATCTCGTACGGGATGACCTTGCTGCCTCACCCGGTCCCGATGTGGTCGTGGTGCTGGCTTCGGCTGAATATGCCCAGGCCGTCCACACCGACGCACTCGATGCGCGGGTGATCACGCCGCGGTTCGAGGAAGTCAATCCTGATGGCCGTGCCCAGGTGATCTCGTTCTGCGCCAAGCGTGCCCGCGGCGCGATGGCCGGGTGGATGGTGCGCCACCGGATCCGTGGGGTGCGGGCCCTGCGTGACTTCGACGGACTCGGCTACCACTGGGATGCGGATGCCTCGACACCGGCTCAGCCGGTGTTCCGACGGGCCCGCCGCACCGGGGCCTGACCCTCATCACCTCGTCGAGAAGGAACACCATGGACCTCCCGATCCGGCCACGCCGACTGCGGACCACTCCGGCGATGCGGCGGATGGTCGCACAGACCACGGTCCGGCCGTCCCAGCTGGTGTTGCCGGTGTTCGTGGCAGAGGGGACCAGCCAGCCGCGACCGATCGCCTCGATGCCTGGCGTCGTCCAGCACACGCTGGACTCGTTGGCCGCAGCCGCCGCCGAGGCGGCCGAGCTCGGCCTGGGCGGGATCATGCTCTTCGGGGTGCCCGAGCCCGAACACAAGGACGCGGTCGGCAGCGGGGCGCTCGACCCGGACGGCATCTTGTCGGTCGGACTGCGCACGGTCCGGGCCGAGGTCGGCGATGACCTGGTGGTCATGTCCGATGTGTGCCTGGACGAGTTCACCGACCACGGACACTGCGGGGTGCTGACCGATGATGGCCGGGTCGACAATGACGCCACGGTCGAGCGCTATGTCGCGATGTCAGTCCTGCACGCCGAGTGTGGTGCCCATCTGGTGGGCCCCAGCGGCATGATGGACGGTCAGGTCGCTGCGATCCGCGCCGGCCTCGACGCGGCCGGACATCTCGACACCGGGATCCTGGCCTATGCGGCCAAGTACACCTCCGCCTTCTACGGGCCGTTCCGCGAAGCGGTCGACAGCTCGTTGACCGGGGACCGCAAGACCTATCAACAAGACGGCGCCAACCTCACCGAGGCCCTTCGTGAAACGACCCTGGACATCGCCGAGGGGGCCGACCTCGTCATGGTGAAGCCGGCCCTGGCCTATCTTGACGTGATCCGGGCCATCGCCGAGACCAGTGCGGTGCCGGTGGCTGCCTACAACATCTCCGGTGAGTACGCGATGGTCGAGGCTGCTGCGGCCAACGGCTGGATCGACCGCGACCGTGCCATCGACGAAACCCTGGTCTCGATCGCCCGCGCCGGTGCCCAGGTCATCCTCAGCTACTGGGCCAGTGAATGGGCTCGCTCCTCTGCCGGGTGAGGGTGGCCGATCATTCGTGGTTGTAGCGCATCTGCATGTCCTCACCGTCGAGGACCCGGACCATGCGGCCGACCACTTCGCTGGGATAGGCCGCCACCGAGGACGCTCGACGGAGGGCCTGCCGCTGCGCGGCGAGCTCGATCCGGCGCAAGGTGAGGATCTGCGCGGTCTGGTCGTCCTCGTCATCGAAGTCGGCGTGGCTGAAGTCCTCGGCGTGCTGCACCACCGACTCCGAGCTGGCGGCCAAGCCTTCCAGGACGCTCTCGCTCACATTGCGCATCTCGGCTGCCGCCTCCCGTACGGCCCGGTCGCCGGCCTCCTTCAGTTCACGATGGAGCGCAGCGAACAGCTGCTGGACCTCGCCGTCGGAGTCCCGCCGCAATTTCAGCGCAGTGACCAGCGGCGCCAGAGTGAACCCGGACAACATCAGGGTGACGATCGCGACGAAGAAGGCGATCAACACCAAGGCGGTGGACTCGGGGGAGTCGGTCGGCACGGTCTGGGCGGCGGCGACGGTGACCACGCCACGCATCCCGGCCCAGGCCAGCACCGTCCCGTCCCGCCATCCCAGTGACTGGTCACGTTCGGCGGCGAGGTCGTTGGCGCTGCGTTCCATCCGGAGCCGGAAGCGGTCCAGCCGTCCGTTCAACGTGTCATCGTCGACCATCGCAGCGTCGAACCGGTCCAGCAGTCGCCCGCCCCGGTCGAGCTTGCGGCGCATCGCGCCCCGCCGACCTCGGATGGACAGCAACAACAACGGCATGAAGGCGAAGCGGAGCGCGATCAGCACGGCGGTGATCAACAGGGCGACCAGGAGCGTCTGCGACAGCGAGGGGGCACCGACATGGACCGTCCACACGACCGGGGGCAGGGCGAGTCCCATCAGCAGGAACACACCGTTCTCGACGATCCGACCAACGGTGCTCCAGGTGGCGTTCTCGGTGGCACGGAAAGCTGCTGCGATCTGGAACCGGCCGAGGTTGCCGACCACCAGCGCCCCGATGACCGCGCCGAAGAACACCCCGACTGCGGCCACCCCGGAGAACCTGGCCCCACCGGTCGCCACCCCGAGTGCGGTCGCCAACAGCACCAGCGCGGTGGCGTCGTTGACCAGCCCTTCGCCCTCGAGGATGGTGACGACGTGGCGGCAGGCCCAGTCTCTTGGCCAGGGCAATGGCGGCCACGGCATCGGGCGGCGCGACGACCGCACCGAGGGCGATGGCCAGTGCGATCGACACGATCGGCATCACGGCGTGGAGCACGAAACCCACCGTGATCGCTGACACGGCGACCAACACGACCGCGAGCAGCACGATGACGCGGAGGTTGCGGCGGAAGTCGACCAGGGGTACGTGGAGCGCAGAGGCATACAGCAGTGGCGGCAGGATCAGCACGAGCACCACATCGGGCTCGATCTCGAACGAGGGGAATGCCGGGACCAGACTGACCCCGATGCCGACCACCACCAGCAGCAGGGGAGCGGCAACCCCGATCCGACTCGCGAAGTAGCTCACCGCTCCAATGGCAAGGATGGCCGCGACTGCTGCTGCGACGATCATCTCCACATGCGCAGGTTACTCGCGCCCGGTGCAGGTCGTTGGCACATCGGTGCAGAACCTTGGTCATCGATGGCTCGGTCCGGGTCGGCCTGGTGACTCATGTCGGTTGGGGAACCATGACGCACGGCTTAGGCTGGACTCCTGTGAGCACCCAGTCGTCGGTCCCGGCATCCGTTGCCCTCTTTGCCCGTGCCCAGCAGGTCACCCCGGGCGGGGTGAACTCGCCGGTCCGGGCCTTCGCCTCAGTGGGTGGCACTCCCCGTTTCATCAAGCGGGCGCACGGCCCCTATCTGGTCGACGCCGACGGCAACGAGTTGGTCGACCTGGTCTGTTCGTGGGGTCCGATGCTGCTCGGCCATGCCCATCCTGAGGTCATTGCTGCGGTCACCCGCGCGGCCGCCGGGGGCACCTCCTACGGTGCGCCGACCGAGGCCGAGGTCGACCTTGCCCAGGCCATCATCGAACGCACTCCGGTCGACCAGGTCCGGCTGGTCAACTCCGGCACCGAGGCCACCATGACGGTGCTCCGACTGGCCCGTGGTGCCACTGGTCGCGACATCGTGGTCAAGTTCGCCGGGTGCTACCACGGCCATGTCGATGCCTTGTTGGTCCAGGCAGGCTCCGGTCTCGCCACTCTCGGCATCCCCGGCACCCCGGGCGTCACCTCCGGCACCACCAACGACACCCTCGTGCTGGGGTACGGGGACCGTGCGGCGGTCACGGCAGCCTTTGCCGAACACGGCGACCGGATCGCTGCCGTGATCACCGAGGCCGCGCCCGGCAACATGGGCGTGATCGACCCGGGCGACTTCAATGCCTTCCTCGCCGAGACCTGCCACGCCCATGGGGCACTGTTCATCTCCGACGAGGTGATGACCGGTTTCCGGGTCACCGCCCAGGGCCAGTTCGGTCGTGACCGGGTGGTCCCGGACCTGATGACCTTCGGCAAGGTGATGGGTGGTGGCTTCCCGGCCGCTGCCTTCGGTGGCCGTGCTGAGCTGATGCAGCATCTCGCCCCGGTCGGGGCGGTCTACCAAGCCGGCACCCTGTCGGGCAATCCAGTGGCCACCGCGGCCGGGCTGACCACCCTGCGACTGGCCACCGACGACGTCTACGCCACGGTCGCTGCGGCGGCCGAGACGGTGCGCAGCGCAGCCGCTGACGCCCTCACCCGGGCCGGCGTTGCTCACACAATCAACACGGTCGGCTCGATGTTCTCGATCTTCCTCACCGACGGACCGGTCGACAACTACGACCAGGCCCAACGCACCGACACCTCGGCCTATGCCGCCTTCTTCCACGCCATGTTGGACGCCGGGGTCTACCTCCCGCCGAGCGCCTTCGAGGCGTGGTTCCTGTCTGCCGCCCACGACGACCGGGCCCTTGCCCGGATCGTGGCAGCCCTGCCGGCTGCGGCCGATGCGGCAGCCCGAGCCACCACTCTCGCGGCAGACTGAGGAACTTCCGCGCACCCGTACGAGTTGACCCAGAGGTGCCCCATCGGCACCCGACCAGTTGAGGAGCAATCCATGCCCGAACCCACCAGGACCGTGGTGCACCTGATGCGTCACGGTGAGGTCCACAACCCCGGCGGGATCCTCTACGGTCGGCTGCCCGACTTCCACCTCTCCGATGTCGGCATCGCGATGGCCGAACGTGGCGCTGAGTACTTCAAGGACCGGGACCTGGTCCACCTGCGTTGCTCCCCGCTGGAACGGACCCAGGAGACGATGGCCCCGATCGCGGCCCGTCATCCGCACCTGGAGGTGGTCACCGATCGCCGGGTGATCGAGGGTGGCAACCAGCTCGAGGGCAAGACCTTCTCCGGATCCCACAATGCTCTCACCGATCCGCGCAACTGGTGGTTGCTGCGCAATCCGCTGCGGCCCAGCTGGGGCGAGGCCTACACCGACATCGTCGCCCGGATGCGCTTGGCGATCTCCGATGCCGCGCAGGCCGCCGAGGGGCACGAGGCGCTGATCGTCTCCCACCAGCTGCCGATCTGGATGGCCCGGATGGACGCCACCGGTGGCCGGCTGGTCCACGACCCACGCAAGCGGGAGTGCACCCTGGCCAGCGTCACCTCCTTCACCATCGTCGACGGCCGCATCACCTCGGTGGCCTACACCGAACCAGCCGCAGATCTCCTTGCCCCCAAGGGATCGTCGAAGAAGTTCGTCGCAGGAGCCTGACATGGTCCGTACGGGGATAGCTGCGGTGCTCGCTGTGGTGCTGTTGCTCGGCGCCGCCTGCAGCGGCGACGACGCCACCCCCGACGGTCTCGTCGAGGGCGAGCGCGGCCTGACCTGGGTCCCGGCCGAGCAACGTCACCCGGCGCCGGTCGCGGTCGGGGACGATCTCGACGGGAACCCGTTGTCCACCGAGGACTTCCCCGGCAAGATCATCGTGCTCAACGTCTGGGGATCGTGGTGCAATCCGTGCCGCAAGGAGGCCCCTGACCTGGTCGAGGCCCAGGACCGCACCGCCGAGGTCGCGCAGTTCATCGGCATCAACACCCGCGACCTGGATCCGGCGCCGGCCAAGGCCTTCGCCCGGGCCTTCCAGCTCAACTATCCGTCCATCTTCGACCCCTCCGGTGCGGAACTGCTCAAGTACGCCGACCTGCCGCCGGGTGCGATCCCCTCGACGCTGGTCATTGACGCCGAGGGCAGGGTGGCGGCCCGCATCATCGGCAATGTCACCACCTCAACCCTGGTCGGACTGATCGAAGACGTCGCGGCGGGGAAGTGACGTGACCCCGTACGACATCGGTTCCTGGGCCGGCGAGGCAGTGGCCTCGTCGTCGATGCTGCTGGCGCTGCCGGTCGCAGCCTTGGCCGGACTGGTGTCGTTCTTCTCCCCGTGTGTGGTGCCGCTGTTGCCGGGCTACCTGTCCTATTCGACCGGGTTGAGTGCGGCAGATGTCATGCAGGACAAGGGATCCAAATGGCGGATGCTTGCCGGATCCTTGCTGTTCGTGCTCGGTTTCGCGGCTGTTTTCGTGACGATCTCGGCGGTCGCCGGTGGCATCGGCCGCAGCCTGATCGCCTGGCAGGACCCGATCACCCGCATCTTGGGGGTCGTGGTGATCGTGGTCGGGCTGATCTTCGCCGGCTGGCTCCCGATCGGTCGCAGTGATGTGCGTTTCGCCCGGGTGCCGAAGGTCGGGATCGCGGCCGCACCTCTGCTCGGGATCGTCTTTGGACTCGGCTGGACACCATGCATCGGGCCGACCCTGACGGTGGTGATCTCGCTGGCCTGGCATGAGGGCAGCGCCGTGCGCGGTGCCATCCTGGCGTTCGTCTACGCACTTGGTCTGGGTCTGCCGTTCGTGGTGGCCGCGCTTGCCTTCGCCAAGATCTCCCGGGTCGTGAAGTGGTTCGAGCGGCACCGCACGGCCATGTTGCGGATCGGTGGGATCTCGATGATCGTGGTCGGCGCATTGTTGGTGACCGGTCTGTGGGACTGGCTGATGGCGTGGCTGCGGGGAATCATCGCTGCCTTCGCACCGGTGATCTGAGGAACTGATGGCACGTGACCTGACCAAGCGGCGCGAAGCGCCCGCACCTGCGCTCGGCCCGAAGCAGACCCTGCGCTACTGGTGGAACCAACTCACCTCGATGCGGACGGCGTTGGTCCTGTTGTTCCTGTTGGCGATCGCGGCCATCCCCGGATCGATCGTGCCGCAGAGCAGTATCAACCCGATCAAGGTCGACCAGTTCATCGCGAACAATCCCGAGCTCGGGGCCTTCTACGAGAAGGTCGGGATGTTCCACGTGTACACCTCGCCGTGGTTCTCCGCAATCTATCTGCTGCTGTTCATCTCGCTGATCGGCTGCATCATCCCGCGCGTCGTGGTCTATACGAAGGCCTTGCGCGCCGAGCCGGTGCCCACGCCCAAACGCCTGACCCGGTTGAAGAATCACCGTACGGCCCAGGTCGAGGGCAGCAACGACGAAGCCCTCACTCGCGCCCGGACCTGGCTGCGTCGACATCGGTACCGGGTCGGTGGATCGTCCAACGCAGCAGGGGACAACACACTCTCCGCGGAGCGGGGCTACCTGCGTGAGGCCGGCAACCTGGTCTTCCACATCAGCCTGATCCTGGTGCTGATCGGAGTCGCCACCGGCTCGCTCTACGGTTACCGCGGCGGCGCGATCGTCGTGGTCGGCCAGGGGTTTGCCAATGTCGCAACCCAGTACGACGACATGACCAGCGGCGCCCGGTTCGAGACCTCCGATCTGCCGCCGTTCCAGATCCAGGTCAACGATTTCGATGCGCAGTTCGAGATCGGTCCGGTCCAGACCGGAGCAGCCCGCGTCTTCCGTGCCGATGTGACCGTGGTTGACGAACCCGGAGCCGATCCCCGCCATGAACTTCTCGAGGTCAACCATCCGGTCAAGATCGGCAGCACCCAGGTGCACCTGCTGGGGCACGGATACGCCCCGGTCGTGACGGTCCGCGACGGTGACGGCAATGTCGCATGGTCCGGGCCGGTGGTCTTCCTGCCCCAGGACGGCAACTTCACCTCGCTCGGGGTGATCAAGGCCTTTGATGCCAAACCGGAGCGGCTGGCCTTCCAGGCCACGTTTCTGCCGACGGCCAACATCGAACAGATGGGGATGTTCTCCCAGTTCCCCGCCCCGATCCGTCCGGTGCTTGCCGTGAACGCCTTCCATGGGCCGCCCCGGGACGAGACCGGTCTGCCGGAGAATGTCTACTCCCTCAACACCGACGGCCTCACCCAGTTCACCGACGGCGACGATCTGTGGCGCAAGGCCCTCGAGCCGGGCGAGAGCGTTGACCTTCCCGATGGCCAGGGGTCGATCTCCTTCGACCGGGTCGAACGCTGGGTGCAGCTGCAGATCAGTTCCACGCCGGGCCTGGAGGCGACCGGCCTGGCGATCGCGTTGGCGGTGACGGGGCTGTGCTTCTCGCTGTTCATCCGGCCACGGCGACTCTTCGTGCGGGTACGCGATGACGGCACGGTCGAGGTGGCCGGGCTGGATCGGGCCGATGCCCGTCTCGGACTCGACGGTGAGGTCGACGCGCTCACTGCCGCCACCACAGGCCATGAGACCGAAGATAGGTCAGGCTCACCTGATGAGCCCGACGAGTCAACAGAGGGCGACCCGGAGTACGGTGAGCCCCATCCGACCGACAACTGATTGAGGTGTGGGCGATGGAGAATCTTTCCGCCTGGTCGGACCTGGCGGTCATCACTGCCATGGTCCTGTTCATCGTGGCGTTGATCTGTCACGCTGCCGAGTGGGGTTCTGCTCGTACGGTGGCCTCACGCGCCACGCGTGAGACCAGGGTGAGCACCGCTCAACGCCGCCAGCGCAGTCTGGCCTCGGTCGGCGCAGCTTCGCAGGGTACGTCGACCGACACCGAGGCCGACAGCCCCGACGACTCAGGCGACTCCGTTGCCGACGCGGCCGAGGAAGGTCTGTCCGCTCGTGAGCGCCGCATTGAGATGGCGGGCCGGCTTGGCCTCAACATCAGTGTGATCGCCACCATGAGTGTGGTCCTGGGCGTGGTGCTGCGCGGGATCGCCGCGGGCCGGGCGCCGTGGGGCAACATGTATGAGTACACGATCTCGGCGGTGGCGGTCATCGCGATTGCCCATGTCGTGATGGCCTATGTGTTCAAGATGCGGTGGCAGGGTCTTCCGGTGTCGCTGATCCTGAGCCTCTCCCTGGGGCTGGCCTACACAGCGCTCTACGTGGATGTTGCTCCGCTGGTGCCGGCTCTGACTTCGCCCTGGTTCGTCATCCACATCGCGGGTGCGACCGTGGCCGGTGCCGCCTTCAATGTGGGTGCTGTGGCCTCGATCCTCTACCTGATCCGGTCCAACATGGAGCGCCGGGAGAAGGTCAGCGGTTACTTCACCCGGATGCCCTCAGCGGAGAAACTGGACGCCATCTCGTACCGGATCCATGCCTTTGCCTTCCCGCTGTGGACCTTCGCCGTGGCTGCCGGAGCGGTCTGGGCCCAGGCCGCGTGGGGTCGCTTCTGGGGGTGGGACCCCAAGGAGACCTTCGCCCTGGTGACCTGGGTGATCTACGCCTGCTACATGCATGCCCGCCTCACGGCCGGTTGGAAGGGCAAGCGCGCCGCGATCATCGCGATCATCGGGCTGGTCTCGTTCTGGTTCAACTTCTACGGTGTCAACCTGATCTTCGACGGCTTGCACTCCTATGCCGGCATCTGACCTGAGCTGAACATGAGAGCAATCTGGAAGGGCGCGGTGGCCTTCGGACTGGTGAACGTGCCGGTCCGGGTCCACAGTGCGACCGAGGATCATGATCTCGAACTGCATCAGGTGCACGACGCCGACGGGGGATGGATCCGGTACGAACGTCGCTGCGAGGTGTGTGGCCGCAAGGTCGACTACGACCACATCGACAAGGCCTATGAAGGCCTATGAACACGGTGATCGAACCGTCATCCTCACTGACGAGGACCTCAGTGCTCTCCCGGAGGAGACCAGCGTGAGATCGAGGTCCTGCAGTTCGTCCCGAGCGAGCAGGTGGACCCGATCCAGCTCGAACGAAGTTACTACCTCGCACCCGAGGCGACGGCGACCAAGCCGTACGCCCTGTTGCGTCGCGCACTGGTGGACACCGATCTGGTCGCCATTGTCCGGTTCACGCTGCGCAAGCGCACCCGACTCGGTGCCCTGCGGGTCCGTGACGATGTGCTGACCCTGCAGCGACTGTTGTGGGACGACGAAGTCCGCCAACCCGACTTCGAGACCAACCCCAAGGACGACGTCAATGATTCGGAGGTGAAGATGGCCTCCCAGCTGGTGCAGTCCTTGAGCGGGGACTTCACCCCACAGGACTTCACCGATGAGTATGCCGAGCAACTCGACCAGTTGGTGGAGGCCAAGCTCGAGCAGGGCGATGCGGTCAACACCGAGGCGACCTTCGGTGAGGATGTCGACCGCGACAGCGGCGAGGTCATCGACTTGATGGAGGCCCTCCGCCAGAGCGTGGACCGGGCCCGAGGTGGCGGCCCGGCGAAGAAGACCGGCGCGAAGAAGCCCACCGCGAAGAAGACCAGCGCCAAGAAGACCACCGCCAAGAAAGCCGGCGCGAAGAAGTCGGCTGGCACCAAGAAATCGGCGTCCCGGTCGACGGGGCGACGGGCCAGTTGACAGGACGTACCGGTCTGGAGATCAGATCACTGATCTCACCGCGACGGCCCGGTGGAGTCTCGCATGACCAGATGGGTCGGGACCTGGATCGGGTCGGGGTGTTCGCCTCGGATGACGGCGAACAGGATGTCAGCCGCCTGTTGTCCGACCGATTCGAGATCGGCCGAGATCGCGGTCAGGGCCGGGAAGGTCCGGGCGGCGACGATGTCGTCGCAACCGATCACCGAGATCTTGTCCGGTACGGCGATCCCGGCGGTCCCCAGTCCGGCCAGGATGCCCTGTCCCAGCACATCGTCGAAGGCGATCACTGCAGTGGCCCGTGATTCGACGATGCGGGAGGTCAGGGCGAGCCCGGCTTCATGGGTGGGGCGCTCGTTGTCCAGCATCACCACATCAATACCGGTGGCCAACGCGGCCTCCAGGACGGCAGCCCGGCGCAGTGAATTCGACCAGGAATCGGCCGGTCCGGGGGCGTAGGCGATCAGCGTGTGCCCGTGGGTGACCAGGTGGTCGACGGCCTGCCGCATGCCGCGGGCCGTGTCGACCAGGACCTGAGCGATGCCGTCGATGGCCCGGTTCACCAGCACCATCGGGGTGTGAGCGGCCATCGCCAACAGCTCGAGATCACCGGCGCGTGGGCCGGCCACGATCACCCCGTCGGCCTGGTGGGCCAGTTTGGCGACCAGTGTGAGTTCCTTGGCAGCCGACTCATCGGCGTCACCGAGCAACAGCAGGTCGTCCGCCTCGTCGCACCGCTGCTCGATGCCACGGATCAGCGGCGCGAAGAATGGGTTGGCGATGTCGGAGACCACCAACGCAATGGTCCCGTGCAGCCCGGTGGACAGGGCGCGGGCGCTCCGGTTGGGGACATAAGCCAGCTCGGCGGCAATCCGCTGGACCTCGGCGACGGTCTCGGGAGAGAGCATGTGGGGCCGGGAAAAGGCACGCGAGACCGTCGAGGTCGACACGCCCGCGGCGGCGGCGATCTCCCTGATGGTGGCACTCTTCCGGCTGTTCACCGGACCACTGTAAGCGCTCAAACCGATGTCGACTAGGGTATCTGTGCAAACGATTGCCTGATGGACGATGTGCGAGGAGAAGGACAGTGACGACACCCTCTGACGATCCGTTCCGCCCCCTGGGCGTGGGGATCCTCGGCCTCGGATCGATCGGCCGGACCCATGCCGGTGCGATCGAACAGGTCGACGGTCTTGAGGTCCGTGCCACCGTTGGAGGCGAGGGCTGGGACAACGCCACCTCGTACGGGCGGTCATCCGACCCCGGCGCGGTCGCCGCGCTCCTGGCCGACCCGGCGGTCGACGCGGTCGCGATCTGCTCCCCGAGCGGATTGCACGCCGAGCACACCGTCGCCGCGCTCGAAGCCGGCAAACATGTTCTGGTCGAGAAGCCGGTCGCCACGACCGCCGCCGACGCCCTCCGGGTGGTGCGGGCCGCGGAGAAGGCGCGCGCCGAGAGCGGTGCCGTGGCCGGTGTCGTTTCGCAACGCCGTCTGGAGCCTCAGCACGTCCACCTCAAGGAGCTCATCGACTCCGGCCAGCTCGGCAAGCCGGTCCTGGGTGAGGCACTGATCCGCTGGTTCCGTGACTCCGACTACTACGACTTCGCCGACTGGCGCAAGCAGGCACCTGGCGGTGGCTCGCTGATGAACCAGGGCCTGCATTCGGTCGACTTGTTGCGGTGGCTCTTCGGTGAGGTCACCGAGGTTGCCGCCCTCAGTGACACCGTGGTCCATGAGATGGAGGCGGAGGACACCTCGGTGGCTGCGTTGCGGTTCGACACGGGTGCGCTCGGTTCGATCGTCACCTCGACCGCGACCCGTCCGGGGCTTCCGGCCGAGCTGAACCTCTACTTCGAAGCCGGCCAGGTCGCCATCCACCACACCGACGTCGTCCGGTGGGAGGTCGATGCGCCCGCCCCGCCGGCGGCGGCAACGGTGGACAGTGGTGCCTCCTCGCCGATGATCGGCACCGAGGGTCACCAGACCCAGTGGTCAGATCTGCTGCTGGCGATCCGCACCGGAGCCGAGCCGATGGTGACCGTCGCCGACGGCGGCAACACCGTTGCCCTGATCGAGGCCGTCTACGAATCTGCCCGCATCGGCCAGCGGGTCACCCCCGAGAGGATCTGAGCATGATCGACATCGCAATCGCCGGCGTGCAGCACATGCACTTCCGCTACTTCCTCGACTCGGTGGCAGGACGCACCGACGCCAGGGTGGTCGGGTTCTCCGAGGCAGATCCGGCTACGCGTGAAGCTGTCGCGGCTGAGACCGGACTTCCTGCGTACGAGGACCATAAGGCCTTGGTCGAGGCGACCTCGCCGACCGTGGTGGGGATTGCTGCCGAGTTCGGCGCTCGCGGCCAGATCGTTCTCGACGCGTTGGACGCCGGTGCCCATGTGCTGGCCGACAAGCCTTTGTGCACACGGATGTCGGAGCTCGAGGCGATCGAGAAGTCACTGGCTGAACGTCCGAACCAGCAGCTGTCAATCATGTTCGAGAAGCGCGGCTACGGGCCCAGCATCGTGGCCCGTCAGCTCTTCGAGGAGGGGGCGCTTGGCGAGATCACACTGGTCCATGCGACCGGACCGCACAAGCTCAACGAGCCGAACCGGCCTGACTGGTTCTGGTCTGCCGAGACCTACGGCGGGGTGCTGGCCGACCTGACCACCCACGATGTCGACATGTTCTTGTGGTTCACCGGCGCCCAGTCCGGCACGGTCACCGGACGCGTGGCGAATCTCACCCAGACCGCTGCCCATCCGGAGTTCGAGGACACCGGCCTGGCCATGGTGGCCGCCGACGAGGGCGCGATGGGTTCGCTCGAAGTGCACTGGATGTCGCCGATCGCCGCACCGTGGCACGGTGACTACCGGATGCGGCTCACCGGCACCGAAGGGACCGCTGAGCTCAACTGGCGCACCGGTGAACTGTTCGTCGCGACCCACACCCGCGAACCCGAGCTGATCGCGTGCCCGCCGAACCAGCCACCGGCCGCCTACTTCCTGGACGCATTGGTCGCCGGGGAGGAGCCGTCGGTGAATGCTGCCGACTCCATCGTCGCCACCCGGGTTGCCCTGCTGGCACAGGAATCCGCCGCCAACGGTGGTGAACTGCGCCGCTGGTCGCGGTGATCAGTCCGCAGCGACTTCCGCCGCGCGCCGCACGATTTCGCCGAGCTTCTGTGCCAGTCCTTGCCCCCTGAATATATAGATCAGGTACCGTCGTGTGGCGGTGACCACAGTGGGGCACACCTTCGAGCGGAGTCAACGCAGGAGGTAAACAATGCGAGTGAGGCATGCAGTCTGGGTACTGATCGTGGTGTTGGCAGCAGCCGTGGCGGCCTGTTCCGGTCCGCTGCCAGTCGTGGAGATGCACGGCGACTACGCGACCTACGATCAGACGTCGTTGGTGGAAGATTCCACCCTGATTGTCGAGGCCACGGTCGTGTCTTCGAAGTACAGGGTGGTCACTCCGATCCTCGAAGACGAAAAGGAGGGTGACCCGCTGTACGGGCTCACTGACGAACAGAAGAAGCAGGCCCGTGAGGCTGCAGAGGAGTCACGGACCCCTGGAACTGAGGTGACGTTGAAGGTCGACGTCGTGCATCGCGGCGACGTTAAGCCAGGTGACAAGTTGACGATCCTTCAGGCTGGCGGCGCCATGGACGGCAAGATGTTCATCGACGACATGCAGCCTCCTCTCGTGAAGGGTGACTCATACCTCCTCTTCGCTGCGCAGGGCCGTCCCGATTCGCATTTCATCCTGGGCGGTTCGGCAGGCATGTTCCAGGCCGGCGACGACGGGGCATTCGAAGCAGTGAAGCCTGACGTTGCCCCGTTCAAGCGACTGACCAGCGCGGAGGTCGATGCGCTCATCTGAGTGCTGGTGCGCTGCGGATCACTCACTGGGTCATCCCGTACAGAATTGGGTGTGTACGGTACTGACGCAGCCCGAACGACCCTTCAGGAACGAGCGACCATGATCACCTTGGCTCTGGCCGGACTGACCGACCCCCGCCACCGGGCACTGCTGACCCCACTGCTGCGGCGCAGGGAAGGGATCCGGGTCGTGGCGGCCTGCGACCCCGAGCCGTACCACGAGCACATCGGGGGAGTGATTCCCGTACATCCTGATGTCGACGCGATGTTGGCGCAGGAGAAGCCGTCGCTGGTCGCGGTTACGTCTGGTGGATTCGATGCGGTCGCCGCTTGTCTGCGGGCGGGTGCCGATGTGGTCGCAGCGCCACCTTTTGCTGCCACGGAAGAAGAAGTGGGGGCACTGGTCGATCTGGCGGCCCACACCGGGCGAACCTTGGCGGCACTGCACCTGTTCCGCGGACATGCCACCAGTCGGCTCGCGAAGGGGCTCATCGAGCGAGGCAAGTTCGGCAAGGTCACCGCCATGAGCGTGACCGTCTCGGAGCAGCTTGCCGAGGAGGATCGCATCCCGACCGAGGCCGATCTGATCGACCTGTATGGCTGGCTCACCGGGCGGTGGGGCGAACGCCCGACCATCATTCGTGCGGCATTGCCGACCGACAACCCGGTCGGCATCCAAGTGGTCGGGAGCCTGGGAAAGGTCGAATGGCAGGTTCGTACGGGAAAGTTCCGGTCCCTGCTCGGTGACGAACCGGTCACCCATGACTGTGGGCGTCCCGACCAGGCCATCCGCGAATGGGCGGTGGACCACCTGATCCGCACCCAGGACACCACCGGGCCCGCTGCCACCGCAGCCACCCGCATCCTGATCACAGCTGGCAGGTGACAGACTGGACGGGTGCGACACTTCGACCTGGCTGTCATCGGTTCCGGATCGGGCAACTCCCTGATTGACGAGAAGCTTGCCGACTGGGACATCGCGTTGCTGGAACGCGGGATCTTCGGTGGGACCTGTCTCAATGTCGGCTGCATCCCGACCAAGATGTTCGTGCTGCCTGCTGACTTCGGCGCCAGCCCTGCCCCGGCCGCCCGCCTCGGTGTCAGCCTCACCCGCGACGGCGTCGACTGGCCGGCGATCCGGGACCGCATCTTCGGGCGGATCGACCCGATCTCGGCCGGCGGCGAGCAGTGGCGTCGCGAGAACGAGAACGTCACCCTCTACCGGGCCGAGGCGCGCTTCGTCGGTGACCACCAGATCGACACCGGCACCGGCGAGGTCATCACTGCTGACCGGATCGTGCTGGCGGCTGGTTCCCGGGCCACCGTCCCGGACTGGCCCGGCGCCGACCAGGTGCGGATCCACACCTCCGACACCGTGATGCGGCTCGACACCTTGCCCGATCACATCCTGGTGGTCGGTGGGGGATTCATCTCGGCCGAGTTTGCCCACATCTTCTCCGGTCTCGGCTCGACGGTCACCGTGATCAACCGTTCGGCGACGCTGCTGCGTGACCAGGATGAGGAGATCTCGACCCGATTTGCTGCGGCGATGGCTGACACGGTCGACCTGCGTCTCAACACCGAGATCACCCACCTCACCCCGCTGCCCGGTGAACGGATCCGCGCCGAACTGTCCGACGGCTCGACCCTCGAGGTCGACGCCGTGCTCGCGGCGACCGGGCGCGTCCCCAACAGCGACACCCTCAACCTGGCTGCCACCGGCGTTGACGTCGCCGACGACGGCTATGTCGTCGTCGACGAACACCAGCGCACGACGGCCCCCGGCATCTGGGCGCTCGGCGACATCTGTTCGCGGTGGCAGCTCAAACATGTCGCCAACCACGAGATGCGCGTCGTCCAGCACAACCTGCGCCACGAGGACGACCCGATCGCCGCCGACCACCGCTTCGTGCCCTCGGCGGTCTTCAGCGAACCCCAGGTGGCCCGGGTCGGACTCACCGAGGCCGAGGCCCGCGCACAGGGGATCGACCTCACCGTTGCCGTCCAGGACTATGGCAGCGTCGCCTACGGCTGGGCGCTGGAGGACACCCGTCACTGTTGCAAGTTGATCGGAGACCGGGCCACCGGCCAGCTCGTCGGCGCCCACCTGATCGGCCCGCAGGCGAGCACCTTGATCCAACCGCTGATCCAGGCGATGAGCTTCGGCCTGGGCTACGCCGACATGGCCCGCGGCCAGTACTGGATCCACCCGGCCTTGCCAGAAGTCATCGAGAACGCCCTGCTCGCTCTGGACTCGACAGCATGAGTGAATCGCGAGGTCTCTCCCGTCGCCTGGTCCTCGGATCGGTGGCGGCCGTCGGCCTGACTGCTGCCTGTCGCCGGGCCCCCACGCCCACACCGACACCGACTCCCACCCCCACACCGACCCCCACACCGACCCCCACACCGACTCCCACACCGACGCCCACCCCGACCCCGCCCGGTCGATTTGCCGAGCTCACTCTGGAACAACAGGT
>CAMDZW010000027.1 GCA_945911015.1 uncultured Propionibacteriaceae bacterium | reverse complement strand
GATCATGTGGCTGGCCGGGATGCTGCTCGGCCGGGGCCTCGGTCTCGGCTACGCCAGGTCGACGACGCTCGCGTTCACCGCGGCGGGCAACAACTTCGAGCTCGCCATTGCCGTCGCGATCGGCACCTTCGGCGCCGCATCCGGGCAGGCGCTGGCGGGCGTCGTCGGCCCGCTCATCGAGGTACCTGTGCTCGTCGGCCTCGTCTACGTCTCCCTCTGGGCAGCTCGCGCCTGGTTCCGCACCGACCCCTACGCCGAATCGAGCGCATCATGACCACCGCCGAGATCCTCACCGACGCCAAGGCCTGCGCCCCCTCCTCGACTCACGCGATCGGCCCGGACGCCGCGATGATCGTGGCCGCCGCGCTGAAGGCGCTGGCGGAGCCGCTGCGGCTGCGGATGCTCTCGGCGATCGCGACCGACCCCCGCGGCGAGTCGTGCGTGTGCGACCTCGCCGAGCTCGCCGAAGTGTCTCAGCCCACCGTCTCCCATCACCTAAAGGTTCTCAAGGAGACCGGGCTGCTGCTGTCCGAACGCCGCGGCACCTGGGTCTGGTACCGGATCGCCCCGGCCAGGCAGCGCGCCGTCTCCGCACTGCTCGACGCGTTCGCCCCCGCCGCAGTCGCCGACGCCCCGGAGCAGGCTGAGTCCCGCGCCCAGGCGCTGCCAGTCATGGACGGCCGGATCACCCGGCTCGGCGAGGAGCTGGCTGACGAGGTGACCGGCCTCGATCGCGACCTCGTGATCGTGATCGTGCGCGAGTCCTACGCGGGCCTCGCGCGCTCGGCCAAGCTCACCCAGCACATGATCCCGCTCACCGAGCGCTTCGCCAGGCAGCGCCTGGCCGACGTCGCCCGGGACCGGGCGACCGGAGTGCCGCAGGTGCTGTTCGTGTGCGTCCAGAACGCCGGCCGTTCCCAGCTTGCCGCGGCCCTCGTCAATCAGCTCGCCGGCGGCCGCGTGATCGCGCGCTCCGCAGGGTCGATGCCAGCGGCCGACGTGCACCCGCAGGTGCGCCCCCTGCTCGCCGGGATCGAGGGCGAGGAAACGGCAGCGACCGCGTTCCCGAAACCGCTCACCGATGACGCGGTCCGCGCCGCCGATGTGGTGGTCACGATGGGCTGCGGCGACGTGTGTCCGATCATCCCCGGCGTCAGCTACAAGGACTGGGCCGTCGGCGACCCCGCGCTGGCCTCGCCCGAAGGCGTCGAAGCGATCCGCGACGACATCGAGCGACGCGTCCGCAAGCTCATCGCCGCACTCACTGACTGAAGGAACCGAACTGAACATGAGCGATCAGAACCCGTCGAGGCAGACGCCGTCTGTGCTCTTCGTCTGTGTCCACAACGCCGGCCGATCCCAGATGGCGGCGGGCTTCCTGCGCCACCTCGCCGGTGACCGCATCGAGGTCCGCTCCGCGGGCTCGATGCCCGCCGATCAGATCAACCCCGTCGCCATCGAAGCGATGGCAGAGGTTGGCATCGACATCACCGCGGAGCAGCCCAAGATCCTCACCACCCACGCGGTGCAGGACTCCGACGTCGTGATCACCATGGGCTGCGGCGACACCTGCCCCTTCTACCCCGGCAAGCGCTACGAGGACTGGACGCTCGACGACCCCGCCGGCCAGGGCATCGACGCCGTCCGCCCCATCCGCGACGAGATCCGCGCCCGCATCGAAACGTTGGTCGGCGAACTGCTCGCGCCCACCGAAACCGCGCATGAGGATGAGCAGTTGCCGTCGGTGCTGTTCGTGTGCGCGAAGAATGGCGGGAAGTCGCAGATGGCCGCCGCTCTCATGCGGCAGATCGTCGGCGACGCCGGCCAGGTTCACTCCGCGGGCACGGCACCCGGGTCCGCGCTCAACGCGCTGTCCGCGGCCTCGGTCGCGGAGGTCGGGGCGAGCCTGGAGGGCGAGTATCCCAAGCCGATCGATCCCGCACTGCTGCGCGCTGTGGACCGCGTCGTCGTGATCGGCGACGAGGCCGTGGTCGAGCGCGCGCCCGGGATGGCCGGGACCATCGAGACCTGGATGCTCGACGAGCCGTCGACACGAGGGATCGAGGGCGAGGAGCGGATGCGCCTGATCCGCGACCAGCTCGCCGAGAAGGTCCGCCGCCTCGCTTCGGAGCTCGTCGTCCCGTCGAAGTCCTGAGCTGGTCACACAGTTTGTGAGGCCGTGACCTCCGCCCTGCCCGAGGTGCTTGTGCGCGCGCTGGTGATCATGAGCACCGTCCCGACCGCGGCCAGCGCGGCGAGGACGGCGAACGCGTTCGCGTAGCTGCCGGTCACACCGGTCAGAACGGCACCGACCGACGGGGCAAGGGCGGTGGCCAGCAGTACCGGCAGGCCCATGCCGCCGGAGAGGTGGCCGTAAGCGCGCGGGCCCCAGCGGTCGGTGATCGCGGTCGCCTGCAGCAGTGTCGCGATCCCACGCCCGACTCCGGCGGCCATCGAGGCCGCGACCAGTAGGCCGACCGGGCCCGGCACTACCGCCAAGGCGAGCGTGCTCGCCGAGACCAGCACGAACACGGTCGCGGTGCGCGCAGCCAGGGAAGCGCGGTTGGCCAGGCCGGTGTAAACGAGCCGGCCGGCGACCTGACCGAGTCCGCCGAAGCCGAGGACCCAGGCGGCCGCGCCGGCGTCAAGATCGCGCTCGAGCATGAGCGGGACCAGGGCGAGCAGTCCGGAGTACATCGCCAGCGACACCGCAGTCAGCCCTGCCGCGAGCAGCCAGAACCGCGCGCTGTGCAGCACCCCAGACGCGTATGCCCTGTCGGCGGCCGGCTCCTCGGCGCGCTCCTTCGCGGGCCAGGGCCGCCGCAGGAGGAACCAGTGCGCCGGCACCGTGATGACGGCGAGAACGAGGGCGGCCCACAGATAGGTCGCCCGCCAGCCCGAATGCTCACCTATGGTCGCGGCCAGCGGCGCGAACACCGTGCTGGCCAGGCCGGCGACCAAGGTGAGGGTCGCGAGGGCACCGAGCCGACGAGCATCGAACCAGCCGGTGATCGCGGCGAACGCTGGAGGGTAGAGCACTCCGGCCATCGCGGCACCGGCGAGCACCCAGCCGCCGACGAACACCGGCAGGTTCGGAGAGATGGCGATCACGACGAGGGCGAGGACGCCGAGGGCCGAGCCGGCGGTCATGACGGTGCGCGGTCCGCGCCGGTCGATGCTGCGGCCAACGGGCACCCCGGCCAGCGCCGAGACCATTAGCGCCGCCGAGAACGCCGAGGTGACGACGACCGGCGACCAGCCGGTGTCGGCGCTGATCCGCGGGGCGAGCACCGGGAAGGCGTAGTACAGCAGCCCCCAGGAGACGATCTCGGTCACGCACAGCGCCGCCAGCACCGTTCCCAGCGACGGGCGCGTCACCGTAGCGGACTCAGGCAACGACGGCACCCCGCGGCTGCCTGGCCAGGGCAGCAACCACATAGCCGGCGTCGCGGTGGACCCCGCGCACCGTGTTCGAGGAGAAGGAGCGCTGGAACTCCAGGCCGAGGAACGCCAGTCCGGACAGCTGGGTCGACAGGCCGCGGTCGTGCGTCGGCATGCCTGTCTCGTCGAGGACGCCGAGGGAGCGCAGGTACGGCAGATGCGGCCGGTAGCCGGTCGCGAAGATCACCGTATCGACCTTCTCCCGCGAGCCGTCCGGCCACACGACACCGTCAGAGGCGAACTCGGCGAACATGGGCCGCTGGTCAGGCCGGCCAGCCTCCAGCGCTGTCCGGTACTTGTCCGTCCCGATCACAGGGGTGCCGGTGATGATCCGCTTGAGGACCGACGGCGGCAGGAGGTCGGCGCGGGTGAGTTTCAGCCACCAGTGGAGGTCGCGGCCGGCGATAGTCTGCGGCGCGAACCGGACCCGGTCCCGGACGGCCAGAGAGGTTTCCGCGTGGTCGGCGAGCTCGTAGGCGATCTGGACGGCGGAGTTGCCCGCCCCGACGACCACGATCCGCTGACCCGCGAACGCGTCCGGCGACCGGTACTCGGCCACATGCAGAACCTTCCCGCCGAAGGCCTCCCGCCCGGAGATCGTCGGCACGTGCGGGTTGTCGAATGAGCCAGAGGCGGCGATCAGCGCATCTCCCACGAGGCTGCTGCCGTCGGCGAGCTCGACGGCGAACGAGGGGCCGTCCGAGGCGACGTCGACGACTCGGGCACCGGTGCGGATCTCGGCATCGACGACGCGGGCATAGCCGCGGAAGTAGTCGACGACCTCGTGGCGACCGGGATAGCCGTCGGGGTCACCGGGGAACGGGTGGCCTGGGAAGGCGCTGTAGCGGCGCGGGGAGAACAGTCGCAGGCTGTCGTAGTACTGGGGCCACGAACCGACCGGCTCCTGCCCGGCCTCGAGGACCACCGGCTCCCAGCCGTTCTCGCGCCCGGCGCGGGCGGCGGCGAGCCCGGACTGGCCGCCGCCGACGACGATCAAGCGTCCGCGGCTCATCGCGCCGTCCTCGCTCCGAGCTGTATCAGCTGTGGTGCAGGGGTGCAGCACCCCTCGGACGACGACTCCTCGGGCGCGTCGAACAGGCCAGACCCACCGCACACGCCCGTGTCAGGCAGTTTCAGCTCGACCCGCGACGCTGCCTCGTGGTCGCCGGCGAGCTCTGCCACGACGCTGCGGACCTGCTCGTACCCGGTCATCGCCAGGAACGTCGGTGCACGGCCGTACGACTTCGCCCCGACGATGAAGAAGCCCGGCTCCGGATGGGCCAGATCGGCCGCGCCCGTGGCACGCACGGAGCCACACGAGTGGACGTTCGGGTCAACCTCGGCAGCGAGCTTCGCCGGAGCCTGCAGGCGCACGTCGAGGTCGAGACGCACCTCGGACAGGAACGACAGGTCCGGGCGGAAACCGGTCGCGACGACCACCCGATCCGCGGGGGCGAGCCGACGGCCATCCTCGGCCACCAGGACCGCTCGGCCGTCCTCGACCAGCACTTGCTCGGTGCGGAAGCCAGTGACCAGGTCGACCAGGCCGTCCTCGACCGCCTTCTTCGCCCGCTGCCCCAGCGCACCGCGCTCAGGCAACTCGTCGGCGTCCCCACCACCGAACGCATTGCCGACGGCTCTGCGGCGCAGGGCCCAGGTGACCCGGGTGCCCGGCTCGCGGCGCACGACGGTGGCGAGGTCGCCGATCGCGGTCGCCGCAGAGTGGCCGCTGCCGACGATCACGACATGCTTCCCTGCCCGCGATGCGGCCTCCTCACGGCTCGGTGTGCGGTGGCCCAGCAGACCCGCCTCGACCGCGGCGAGCTCGCCCAGAGCGGGCAGCCCATCCGCGCCCGCCGGGCTAGGGGAGCGCCAGGTGCCCGAGGCATCGATCATCGCGCGCGCCTCGAACCGCTCCTCGCCCCCGTCGGCGCGCCGGATGTGAACGACAAACGGCTGGTCGGCCCGGCCGGCGTCGACTGAGAGGTCGCGCCCCTTCCTTCCCACCCCGACCACCCGTGAGCCGTAACGGACGTGGTCGCCCAGCGCCTGGGCAAGCGGGGCGAGGTAGGCCTCGACCCACTGCGCTCCGGTCGGATAGCCCTTCTCCGGCGCGCTCCAGCCGGACGGCTCCAGTAGCCGCCGAGCCGCGGGATCGGTGAGCTCGGGCCACGGCGAGAACAGTCGCACGTGTCCCCACTCCGCGACGGCCGAGGCCGGGCAGTCGCCCGACTCCAGGACCAGCGGCTCCAGCCCGCGCTCGAGCAGATGGGCGGCGGCGGCCAGGCCCTGCGGGCCGGCCCCGATGACGACGACGGGATTCACTTCAACCTCCACGCATTGATGTTCTTCGATGCATCGAGCCTGCCTCACGTATCGACAAATGTCAATACGTGAGGCAGAATGGGGGCATGAGCACTACTCCCGCCATCGAGGCGACGACCGACGTCGCTCCCTGCTGCGTCCTCGGCGAGACGATCGACGACGCGGTCGCCCACGACCTGGCGAAGGTGTTCAAGGCCCTCGGCGACCCGACACGGGTCAAGCTCATGGCGATGATCGTCGGCAGCAGCGACGGCGAGATGTGCGTCTGCGATCTCACCGGGCCTGTCGGACTGTCCCAGCCGACCGTCTCCCACCACATGAAGCTGCTCGTCGAAGCCGGACTCGTCCAGCGCGAGCAGCGGGGCCGCTGGGCCTACTACCGGCCCACCATCGACACCCTCGCATCCGCCGTCAAGGCCCTCGTCGACTGATGGAGCCGCTGGCGTCCAGGCCCATGACGCCGGCCGACTGGCCTGCCGTCGAGGCCATCTACCGGGCGGGCATCGCCACCGGGCACGCCACCTTCGAGGCTGAGCCCCCGCCCGACTGGGATGCGTTCGCCGCCGGCAAGCGCCCGGACCTCATGCTCGTCGCCGTCGGCGGTGATGACCGCGTGCTCGGCTGGGCCGCCGCCGGCCCCGTCTCGACCCGAGCCGTGTACCGAGGCGTCATCGAGCACTCGGTCTACGTCAGCCCCGAAGCGGCAGGGCGAGGCGTCGGATCACGGCTCCTCTCCGACTTCATCGACGTCGCCGACCGGGCGGGAGTCTGGACGGTCCAGTCCTCTGTCTTCCCCGAGAACGCCGCCAGCCTGAGGCTCCACGAGCGCGCCGGCTTCAGAGTCGTCGGCCGGCGCGAGCGCATCGGCTTGATGCCTTACGGCCCGTTCGCCGATCGGTGGCGGGACACGGTGCTGATCGAGCGGAGGTTGCCGGTACACCCACGGTGAGGCCCTTATGCACTCGTCACGTTGAGGACACTGCGGCTTCGCCGTGTGCCGCTTCGGTCGATCAAAAGCGTTTGAGTAACCCGACATGGGGTCGAGCGTGAGGTGTGGCGATGCCCCGAGCATGCCATCGCCGGAAACGAGCGCCAGATAGTCCTACGTGTGAGCACGCGGTCGAATTTCGTTTCGCCGTCTAACATGTGCGAGTTCGAACCGCTGATGCAGGCACCATTCGCGGCACGAGCCGTACGAACGCCACCATGGTGAGAAGCTCGACCAGGGTCTGTGTGACCACGACGAGCGGTGCGAGGTCGAATGCTGCGGGCAGGGCGAGTGCCAATGGCAGCACGACGGGCGAGTTCCGTGTCGCGTCGCTGAACACGATCGACCGCCTGCCCGGCACGTCAAGGCCAGCGACTCTGCCCGCCAGTATTCCCACTGGCACATTACGGTCGCGAACAGGACGTATACCGGCACTACGAGCAGCAGCGAACCAAATTTGGCGCTCACGCCGGCGATCTGCGAGGCGACGACGACCGCGAGCGTGGCGACCATCAGCGGCACCATCGCGCCCATGACGACGCGTTCGATCCCCCTGTGGACTCCGTTGTGCTGGGGAGGAGATTGGCCGCACGGTGAGGACTGTGCGCCCGCTCGGCGTCGAATCGTGCGACATGCGGCCCGCATTACCCGATTGTTCACGAATGGTACTTCTTCAAGATTCTGACTGACAGATCATGACATTCCGCGTGCTAAGTTCCGGACGACGCGTCGCTGATGCAGCTCCGTTCTTCGTCCGGAAGAGTGCCGTAACTATTGTTGTACGTCTTGCCCACCTTTGGATGTGTGACTTTAAGACCTGCCCACACGTCGTCAATCCGGAGGCACGTGCTCTCGACGAGGCCATGGTTGTAGCCGATCTCGATCACCTTGCGCATGCCGAGATTCGTACCGAGCTTTTTTTCCTTCGGCCACGACACCCACAGCTTTCCCTGCTGTTTCAGATGGCACTTGAGCTTAGGGAAAGCCTCGTCCATTTCGATTTGGGTGGCACAGAACAGGTGAATGTAATCAAACTTTCCGGTCAATGTCTTGCTGATCTCGAGATGCGGCAGCTCAATAGCACGGAGAGCCGACGTTGGGGCATTGAGGACGAAGGCACGCGTTCCCTCCCTGACGCCCATCTTCTGCGCGACTGAGCGCACGATTACCCTCCGATCATCTCGCGGCCCGTGGCCGCATCGAGCACGTCGAGGTAGTGCGGGTTGTCCATTACTCCCAGCACATTCCCGAAAGGATCGACAACTGCGGCCGTGACGAAGCCTTCTTCCCGCTCGGTGGGTGGCTGGTATTCCTTCGCACCCATCGAAAGCAATCTCGAGTATGTGCCCTGAAGGTCGTCGACGTGCCAATACACCACCGAGCCTCCCGGCGTGGTGGCCGCGCCCGGCGGTGCATAGCTTCGATCTATGATGCCGAGCTCGTGCTGGTGATCGCCGATGCGGAACTCGACGTAGGCCGCAGGGGCAGGGGCCAACGGCCGGACAAAGTAGGGCTCGACCCCGAGGAAACGTGTATACCAAGACCTCGCTGCCTCCAGGTCATCTGCCCAGAAACTGATCGTCGTGAGCCCCCTTAAGACATGCGCATCGTTCATCTCTCTCCTTTCTCCAGAATTTTCGATTGCTATGCTATGTCCCAAGGTCGAACGTGACTGGCCTGGCTGCTGGGTTTCAATACGAACGGGTCCCGGGCCCTGTGCCCCTAAAGCGTCGTCTGGGTTGAGGAGAGCGCAGGCTTTCATGGAGAGGCATCCGCAGCCGATGCACCCAGTGAGTTCCCGCTCGAGGACTTCGATTTGTCAACGGCGTTCCTCGAGCTGGCGCTTCCAAGCACGGGAAACGCGTTGCCAATCCTCGTGAGTGGGAGCGTTATCGGTAGGCAGGTGGCTGAAAACTCTCGCGACATCGGCGAGCTGTATCCCGAGTCGTTTGGCTACGAGGACAAGTGAGATGCGACGGGGCATATGCCTTTGGTAGAGGCGTTGATTCGATGAAGTTCGTGCGCTGGAGATCAAGCCTTTGCGTTCGTAAAAGTGCAGCGCGGAAGCGGACACCCCGGTTCGTCTCATCACATCGCCGATAGCCAGATGATCGGATGGATCGATGTGGTGGACCCAGGTTTCAGCTAGCTCATCCGATTTCGCAGACATGGTGGGCTCTTTCTTCCGTGATGGAGCCGCGAGTGGGTACAACGAGCAGGATAGCGACGACTATTGAAAGCAGGAGACAGACTGCACCAATTCCAATTTGAGTGAGGTGCCAGGACGCTGTGAATGCGTCGACCTCGACGTTATAGCCGCGGTCGGTGGCGGCGCTAAGGTCACCTGCAGCGACATTGGACGCACGACCGGAGTCATCGAGTTGGATGGTGAGGAATCCGAGGAGCATCGCGCTGAACACGGCGATCACAAGTGCTTCTGCTGCGCCGCGAAGTGTATTGAGAAATCCGGCAGCTGTGCCGACGAGTCGTGCTGGGACGAGGGACATCGCCTGACCGTCGGTAATGCCGAACGAGGTGCCCATACCTACTCCGATCAGCAACAGTGGGATGGCGACGAGTGGAGTCGTGTTCTCTGGTCCCAGGAGCAATAATCCGAAGTTTCCTATGACGACAAACGCGAGCGCGGTCAGGATCAGTAGCTGCGCTGAGATGCCGCGATTGACCAAGGTGACGGCAATGATCGGGGCAACCAACACCGGCGCAGTCAGCAGTAGCATCGTCAGACCGGCCATCGCGGGCGTATTTCCTGCAACGGCCTGCAGGTAGGTAGGAAGGAAGACCAGAGTGCCGAGGAAGCCAATCGAAGTCGTCAGCGTCGCCAGGCACCAGCCCATGAAGCCGCGTTCCGAGACGAGTTCAGGCGCGAGCACCGGAGCGGCGCTGCGGCGCTGTGCGATCACGAATACGATGGACGCCGCCCCACCAATGGCAAATGCACTCACAGTCATCGGGTGAGCCCAGCCGACTTCTGGTCCTTCGAGGAGCGCGAACATGAACGCGCTGAGCGTGGCGACGAACAACAGGCTGCCAATCCAATCGGTGCTGCTGTGGTCAGAGCGTGACTCTTGAAGACGTCCCGCACCGCATGCGATGAGTGCTCCGAGGATCGCGAACGCGACGAAGCTGCCACGCCATCCAGTCAGGGAGATCAGGCCGCCAACCAGAGTTGGGCCCATGGCGATGCCGACGCCGGCCATTGTCCCCATGAACGCGAAAGCCCTGTTTCGTGCAGCACCCTCGTAGTTCGATGCCAGCAGTGCACCGCCCGCTGCCATGACTCCGGCACCGCCGATACCGGAAATGATCCGTGCGATATCCAGAACTAGGATCGTCGGTGCCAACGCGGTGGCCAAGAAACCGGCTGCGAAGACGGAGGCGGCAACGATGAAGATGAGACGTCGTCCTACGCGGTCGGCGGCTGCGCCTGCGACGAGGGTCATCGCGGCGAAGGCAAGGTTGTATCCGGCAACGACCCAGTTCAGTGCCGACCCCGAGGTGCTGAGATCGTGTGCGATGTTCGGGAGCGCGATCGCAGTCCCGGAGATCGACATCGCTACCAACGCGACACCGATAAGGATGACCGGTAACGTCAACCGTGACGGTGGCCGCGACTCGCCATCGAGTGAGCCTATAGTTGATGTGCTGGTGGTTGAAGAGTCCATTGGAGATCCATTCCTTGGCGGGCAACGCGCGTCGACATGACCATCCGAACACCTCAATCTAGGTTGAGGTCAAGCTGCCACGAATCGTGAGAGAGTCGTTCGCTGCCGATCAACTGGCTTCAGTTTCTTCTGCTCCCGCGCGACTACGCGGGCCGCGATCGGTTCGGCCGACGCCAGCTTCCGACGTTGGGCCAGGTTGGCTCCTGGACGGCGTAGCGAATGTGGTTCTTCGGCCGCTGCGAACGTTGCGCGCGCCAGTTGTAGTTCCCCGAGACGTTGCGAACGAGAGAACACACCTAAGCGAGTTTGAGCGTTGAGAGTCTGCTGGCGATTCGTTTCGCGTCTCGTGGTGGTTCGGACGCTTCCGCAAGGCGGCCAGGTTCGCCGGCTGCGGAGACGTGCAGTGGGATGTCTCGGTCGTAAAGGACGTCGATGAGGTTGGCGAATCGCGCGAGGGGGTCCCGGTCGACAGTCGCCAGATCGGGCACGTCTATCAGCATGATTGCGCGAAGTTGCTCTGCCAGCCAGAGGTATTGGGCGACTCCGAGGGGTTGCGCGCAGAGGTCACTGAACGTGAAGACGGCGGTGTCGTCTTCAGCGCTGCGGGCTCTGATGATGTGACCGGCAGCGTTGAGCTCGATGGCAGGGGTGTCGTTCGCAACAGGTGTTTGCGTGCGCCAAGTCCCTGTGCCGAAGCCTCGAGTCACCGCCGCATGTTTCAGGCGGTAGTCCTGGCCTTCGCCGAGGTGCACGACGTCGAGCTCGGTGCGAATGATGTTGATCGTGGGCCGGAAGCGCTCGTGGTAAAGCGGGTTAGGCATGAGATCCTCGGGCGCATAGTTCGATGTCGCGAGGACGAGTATGCCGTCATTGAGCAAACTCTTGAGAGTGGCAGACAGGTAGACGCCGTCTGCGACGTCGTGAACGTGGAACTCGTCGAAGAACAATGCACGGGCGTTCCCAAGGAGTCGCCGCAACGATCTGTCGAGAGGCTCGCACTCGCGGGTGATCTGGGCCTGGAGGTCACGGAAGAAATCGTGGAAGTGAAAGCGACGCTTACGGCCGGTGGGAATGGTCGCGAAATAGGTCTCACTGATTAGGCTCTTGCCCCGCCCCACGTCGCCCCAAAGGTAGTAGCCGTGGCGCGCTGGCGCGCTGAGCGTGTCGATGGCGGCGATCTGCGCGTTATCGAACTTGATCGCTGAGTGACCTATAGCGGCACGAAAGGGGCCACTGCTTGCGCTTGCGATCTTGTTTGGTTCGTTCGTGGTGCGTCGGTAAAGGCCCAGTCTCATACCTCATTACTCTATATCTATAGAGTAATGAGGAGGAGTCAGATGGCCAGGCCCGGAGACCGATGTCCGTTGATCACCGATCATGCGATCGCTGTGCTCGCCAAGGGGGGTGCGCGCGCACTCTCGCACCAGGCCGTCGACAGGGCGGCCGGCCTCGCGACGGGGTCCACGTCGTACTACTTCCGTACCCGTCGCGACCTCGTCGTTGCGACGATCGGTCGCATAAGGGAGCACTCGCGCGCGGCTTTCGACGAGTCACCCGCACCAGCGACGGTCACTCCGCGGACGGCTGCGACTCTCATGGCGGACCAACTTCTCTTGCTCGCAGGTCCTCGCCGCGATGACGCACTCGCGGTGTTCTCGCTGTTGCCGGAGGTCGAAGGGGATCCCGAGTCGCGTGCGCAGCTGGCGAGTTGCCTGTTCTCCCGTGAGCTCGCCACGAACCTGCTCGTCGCGCTCGGCGGAAGCGATGCTGACGGAGCTTCACTGGATCTGATCGACTTCCTCACCGGAATCCTCTTCGGATTGCTTTTTGGGCAACGGCGAACGGAGGATGCCAGCGGTACGCCGATTGCCGACGCATTGCAGCGGTTTCTCCTGGTCAACGTCGACGCCGCGGGTAGCTGATGACGCACGCGAACGCACCGCCTACACTAGAGGGCCGACGCAGGCTCGCCTCGTTGCTTACACTCGGACGGGTCGGCGTACGTTTCGCCTCGACCGCATTACGGCAGTTACCTCAAGCGACGCCTCCGTCCACCGGACCGCGGACTTCGATCTCGCGGAAAGCTGGCGCGTCATCACCGACTAAGCCGCGCGCAACCGTGCAGTGGTCGAGGTACACGCGAACTGCGCCCCCGAGGGGCTCAGTTTTCTCCAAACGGCAGTCGGAGATAACCTCGAAATTGGGGCCGCTGCAAGCGATGGCCGCTTCCCAGTAGTGATCCATGCGCCGAGCGAGTACGGGATCGCCGGTCATCTCGCAGGGCTCGTCGAATGGCTCGAAATCACCCGCCCACAATCGGTGCGCACCTATTTAGTGACGATAGGCGAAGCGCTCACCCGCCGGTACACGAAGTAGGACATTACGAATGTGGTGCCTCAGGCCAAGTGGGCATAACTCATGGGTGGTTGTAAAGAGTCAACATGGTGGTTGAATCACTGACTACAGGGAGGCAATGAGGGGGCAAGCAACGGACTTGATTGCGCCTGAATTGTCTGAGGATAGCCTGCTCGCCCCTGTCGTGTGCGCTGTTCTCGCGGGTATAGCGCGACGACGTGGGCGAAGTACTCCACTGCTTGCATCGCGGCAGCACGAGCCTGCTGAGGTCGTGGCGGGTGTCGAGCGGTCGGCCGGTCGCCCCTCTGCGTGGAGAAAAACATCGTGTCGGAAGTCAGGCGAAATTTGCCGGCCAGAACTGCGGGCCGGAGAGCTGTCGCGTTGCGGATACTAATCCGCCACGTGCGGCTTCGGGATCATGCGCAGCAACGCGCGTGGGGCTGACAGCGGCGTCTGTCACGGATATTTGCGGTCGAGCGAGTGACCCAGAGCCAGCGTTGAGTATCGCAGTTCTAGAGGTGTGTACGTGCTGTAACTCGGTGGAGTTCCGCTTCAACGTCTAAACCCCTGGTCAGAAGGCGTTTCCGTGCTACAAGAACAGGTAGCAGTCCCAGCCGAGTACGAGACCAGCCACTACGATCGCCCACTGACCGTGCTCCAACCAGAGCTCGTCCACACATAACCGACCGGTCCGCGACCCGTGACGTTTCATTCCGCTTCTCGGACCAGACCTTTGGTTTCGTCTCGATACGCGTGCTGTTGACTTCAGCAAGCGCTCCGCAACCAGGATCACCGGATGATCAATGAGCGCTCAGCCTCAGTCGTCCGCGTCGACGCCCATGCCGGGCACGGCCGCGCCATCGGCGTCGGCGTTCACTGCATCCTCGATGCGCCGCCCGATGACCGGATCGACGTTCTTCCAATACTGGAACGCGTTGGACAACACGGGTTCGGCGACGCCGTCCAGTGCGCCGGCCACGGTCTTCACGAATTCGTCACGCTGGGCATCGTCGAACACCTCCCGCACCAGGGTGCCGGGCTGACCGAAATCGTCGTCGTCGGCACGCAGGTTGTATGCGTGCCGCGTGAGCTCACCGTCGGCCTCCCATCCGTTCTCCACCGGGCCCTCCTCGTCCGACCATGAGTCGCCGAACGAGTTCGGGGCGTACACGGATCGTGCACCGGTGTGGTCGTGCCACATGTTGCCTTCGAAGTTGTAGGTGTGCACCTCATTGATGGGCCGGTTGACCGGCAGCTGCTGGAAGTTGGTGCCGACCCGGTAGCGCTGGGCATCCTGGTACGAGAACGTGCGGCCCAGCAGCATCTTGTCCGGCGAGTTCCCCGTGCCCGGAACCATGTTCGCGGGTGAGAAGCTCGCCTGCTCGATCTGGGCGAAGAAGTTCTCCGGATTGCGGTTCAGGGTCATCGTGCCCACCTTGATGCGCGGGTAGTCCTTCTTCGACCACACCTTCGTCAGGTCGAACGGGTTGAAGCGGTATTCCTTGGCCTCGTCGTACGGCATGACCTGGAAGGACAGATCCCACGACGGATGCTCGCCCTGCTCGATGGCCTCGAAAAGATCCTGCCGGTGGAAGTCGGCGTTGGCCCCGGCCAGTCGCTCGGCCTCCTCGTTCGTCAGGTGCTCCATGCCCTGGTTCGTCTGGAAGTGCCACTTCACCCAGAACCGTTCGCCGGCAGAGTTGACCAGCGAATAGGTGTGGGAGCTGTAGCCGTTCATGTGCCGCCAGGTCTTCGGCAGCCCTCGCTCACCCATCAGATAGGTGACCTGGTGGGCGGACTCCGGATTGTTGGTCCAGAAGTCCCACTGCATCGTGCTGTCGCGCAATCCGCTGTCGGGCAGGCGCTTCTGGGAACGGATGAAGTGGGCGAACTTCATCGGGTCGCGCACGAAGAACACCGGGGTGTTGTTGCCGACCATGTCGAAGTTGCCCTCTTCGGTGTAGAACTTCAGTGCGAAGCCCCGTACGTCCCGCCAGGTGTCAGGAGATCCCAGCTCACCGGCCACCGTGGAGAAGCGCGCCAGCATCTCAGTCGTCCTGCCAGGCTGAAGGAAGTCGGCCTTGGTGTACCGCGAGACGTCCTCGGTGACCTCAAACGTGCCGAAGGCACCTGCGCCCTTCGCATGCGGACGGCGCTCGGGAACGTTCATCCGGTTGAAATGCTGCATGGTCTCAATCAGGTGATGATCGTGCAGCACGATCGGGCCGTCATTGCCGACTGTGAGGGAGTTCCGGTCGCTGACGGCCGGGATGCCCGCCTGCGTGGTGGATCCCGTGGCGTTGGGGGTCTTCTTCTCCATCTCGTCCTCCTTCTCGTGCAGATCTGAACCGTCATGCATGAAGCTCGACGGTCGCCGAGTGGCGCATACCCCTAGTCAAGCCCGGAACGGTTCAGAAGTGAAGGGGTTGACACCGATGCGCCGTGCCATCGGCGCAGTCCGCCTCAAAACAAGGGTGATTTTGGTCGCTGGAGCAGATCAGCCGCCCGAACTTCGCCCAGCAGGTGCCGACTCCATGCTCCGCGCTCGATCCTGCGGCGGGTCCGTGCGCGGCACTACTCTCAGGCGATGGGACTTCTGACATTCAGCATCAACCTCACCCTGGACGGCTGCGTCGACCATGAGGAGGGGATCGCCGATGACGAGACGCACGCGATCTTCACCAGACTCCTGGACGAATGCGGCGCGATGCTGTGGGGCCGGGTCACCTACGAGATGATGGAGAGTTACTGGCCCGCGGTGGCCAGCGGCGAGCAGCCCGCCCCACCGGCGGTGCGCGCGTGGGCGACCACCCTCGAGACGAAGCCGAAGTACGTCGTGTCGTCCAGGCGGCACGATTTCCCATGGACCAACAGTCACCACATCGCAGGAGACCTGCACGCCAGCGTCCAACAGCTGAAGGACACGACCCCGGCCGGCGTGCTCGTCGGCAGTGGCAAGCTCGCGGCAGAGCTCGACCGTCTCGACCTCATCGACGAGTACAGGTTCCTCGTCCATCCCCGGATCGCCGGGCACGGTCCGACGCTCCACCAGGACGGCCTGCCCGAGACGCGTCGGCTCGTGCTCGTCTCTGCAGACCCGCTGGCCAACGGCGCAGTCAGGTTGCACTACCGGCGCGAGAGCTGATTCCTGCTTTCGCGCGTGTCCCCTCAGGAGGGTCAAACTGGTTGTCGCCATGCCGTGAATTTCCATAGTCTGACCGAATGACGATCACCATGACGCAGCCGTCACCGGCGGACCTACCGCAGATCATCGAGACGGTGGCGTCGTGGCAGCACGAAGGTGCGCCGGTCCAGGTCCACTCCGGTGACTTGGGTTGGTATGAACGCTTCGGGGCCGCAAAACTCGCCGCGGCTCTTCGCATCTGGGCCCGCGACGGTGACACAGTGGCAGTCGGGTTCCTCGACGAATCGGACCTGATCCGCATGGCCATCGCGCCGTCCGCCGGCGACGATCCCGAGCTTGCCCATCACATCGTCGACGACTTCATCACCTCCCTGAGCGGAGTACTGACTCCGGGAACCGGCGTGGTCGAGGCCAGATTCGGACCTGCGCTGCAACGAGTCCTGGCTGATTGCGGCTGGACAGCGGATGACCCCTGGACACCGTTGCGTCGTGACTTGAAACTGCCGGTGCCTTCCTCCTCGCTCGACGTCAGGACTGTCGGTCCCGAGCTCATAGAAGACCGTGTCATGGTGGAGACTGCCGCGTTCACCGGTTCGTCGTTCTCCGTCGACCGTTGGCACCACATGGCGGGCGGGTATGCATACCGCACGGCCGAATGTCTCCTCGGACACGACTCGGCCGGAGCTGCGGTTGCAGCATGTACGGTCTGGTCTGCTGGCAGAGGTCGCCCCGGAGTCATCGAACCGCTGGGCGTTCACGGCGACCATCGTGGCCGAGGGTACGGGGTCGCGATGACCCTCGCGGCGGCTGAGGCGATGCGCCGTATGGGCTGCTCGAGCGCAACGGTCGCGACACCCTCGTCGAATGCAGCCGCAGTTGCCACCTATCTGGCGGCGGGCTTCGTCACGCAAGGTGAGGTCACGGACTTCCGCCGCCCGTGATCGTTGGGTCTGTCCGCGCCTCACCACCATCAGAGAATGGGTCTGCACGACGTACGGGTTGATGGGAAGACGTATGACAGACACAGCTGGCGCAGACAGTGCCGGGGAAGGGTCAGCGTCCTTTGCTGGCCCAACGCATCCGGGCTCGGGGCCTTCCCGAGGCCGTGGTCGAGTTTGCGATACAGGGCGGCGCAGTCGTCCACCCCAAGCTCTGGTTCCGAGTCGAGTCGGTGTCGATGTCTGCGGCCGGGCCGGCATGGACGATCGTGAACTCCTACGGGCGTGAGGATCTCGTGCCGTTGTGGACATGTGGCACTGTTACGGTCTTCTCCGCCGCGGACGGGTCTTTTCTCGAATGGGATGCGGAGAAGTCGAAGCCCTGGACCATCTGGCCCGACTTCACACACACGGTTCGCGCCCTGCTCACTGACTTGTGGGAGGACGAGGTCAACGATCACGACCGAGCCGCGGTCGCACGACTGCTCCTGCCAGAACATGAGATCACAGCAGCACTCACGCCCCTGACGCGATGACAGCTGCTGGCTCACCAGTCACGAGTCGCGATGAGGTCCTCGAGATCAGCTCCGACGAAACCGTACGCACCTGCGATGAAGCCGAACTCGTTGGCGATCGCCTCACGTGCGTTCGTCTCGATCTCGCTGCCCGCGTCTTCGAAGGCCGCCTGCAGATCGTTGATCTGATCGGTTGCCGCATGGGTGAGTTGGTGTAGGGCGCCAAGATCGGCGGGCCGCATCGATTCGATCTGCTCGCACAGATCGACCAGTACCTTTGTCACGAGGTCAACGACATCATCGGGGAAGTACGGGTCGTCCATCATGCCGACAAGGAATGTATGAGCCACGACTTCAGGATTCCTGGGTGGCATGACGAAGATTGAACCACAGTCACCAGGGCGGGACAGTCACCAGCGGAGCGGATCTGTGCCGAGGCTGCCGACTGGATCAGGCGAAAATCCGGGCGAGCCAGTCGGACCAGGCCCGTTGGGTGGCTCACGATCGATGTCGGTGTAGATGTAGTGGCCCACAGCCTGCGGCAAGCCCATCGCCGAGTTGTTGTGGAAGCGATACAGGCCATCGGCCGTACGCATAGCGAGGAAATTGACGGACGAGAGGTAGGCGAAGTCAACGACACCCCGAGCACGGGAAGGCCCTGCGGCGTCAGGCGAATCTGCTCTCCCTGTTCGAACGGACCCTCGACGCCGAGAGCCTTCTCGAGGATCGCCCACGAGTCCGTGCCCGCCGCGGCCGGCGACCCCTGGGCGGTGACGAAATGGGCGGGTCGGGCGGCGAAGTGCCTCAGATACTCCGCGAGGGTGTGGAGACACATGTCCCAGCCGTATCCAGTCATCTCACCGAAGCCGAACTCGGTATCCCAGTCATCGCCGAGATAGCCGCTGTGGACGAAGGTGAGCGTGGTGGTGCTGTTGTCCATGCCGCTCACGAGGTACTCGAAGGCGTGAAAGGTGCCATTCTTCGGCCTGCGGAGTTCGTACGGCCAGACGCTCGTTCTCCGTGGCGTCGATCTGGGCGCCATCGGTCGGCTGGTAGGGGTCCGGCGACCAGGCGGCCTGTCCTTCGGGAGTGGCAATCGCATGCCACACCTGTTCCGGTGTGACCTCGAGGACGACGGACTTGCGGATCTCGAAGTTCTTGCTCATGGCAGTCTCCTCAGTGGTGGTTCGGGTCGGCCCGAGTGGGGTCGGGTACGGCGGGGTGCAGTGCGATCACCAGGCGGTTGAGCTTTCCGGTTCCCGCTGTGTCCGGCTGCTGTCCGATGGGCGCGCTGTGCTCCGGTGGTCAGTGTGCCGACATCCCGGACCAGTCGTGAGGCCAGAGCCAACAACCGGCGTGCGGAGAGCCGATCGGGCGGGGCCCGGATCGGGTTGCAGTTGCCCGAGCGTGCCGGGGGAGATCACGTACGCGGCAGCGGTCGTCTGCAGCATCCGCTCGGTGAAGTTGCCGCGACGGCGGTCTGCGACGAGCTCCACCAGTCAACACTGTTCGAGGATCCTCAGGGGCCGTTCGTCACTCACTCGACCCGACATCTGATCGAAGCGCGACGCCCCTGAGCTGACATCGGCGGCACGGTGTGTACTACGATGCCGTCAGCGTCGCGTACCGGTGACAGACCGTGTCAGGTATGGAGGCGTGGGACCCGAAGGAGGAGACGGATGAACCCGTCGCTCCCTTCGCCCTCACGTGACTGAGGGCGAGTTCACCAGGCTGACGGCCTGGAGCAACGAAATGCGCAGCGTGCACGTCCGACTGCGCCGCGCGCTGTCGATCACCCGCGAGGCGCTGGCCGCTGAGCGGCCCGTCCAAGGCCTGCCTCGGCAGCTCCTGCTGTTCTGCCACGGATTCTGTACGGCACTCAACGGCCACCACGAAGCCGAGGACCGAGTGCTGTTCCCCGCCGTGGTGGCAGCCCATCCACAGCTGCAGGAGACATTGCGCAAGCTCCAGCAGGACCATTCGATGATTGCGCATCTGGTCGCCGGGCTGCAGGCAGCGGTCGACAGCACAGCTCCGCCGGATGAACTCATGCTGCACCTCGACGGCATCGAGGCCATCATGGAGAGTCACTTTCGTTACGAGGAACGTCAGCTGCTGGCCGTACTCGAAACGTTGGAACTCGACACAGACCCCGCGAGCGCGCTGGGACCACTTTGAGTAGCCTGCTGTGATGACCCGAGTTCATGTGCCGCCGCCACTGTTCGCTGGCGGTGCGCTCCTGCTGCAACAGCTGGTCGCTGTCAAGCGGCCCACGAAGGCCTCCCGGCTGGTGGCTGCCAGTGTGGTGGCTGGAGCGGTCTGGCTGCTGGGTGGTGCCGCGCTGGAGTTCCGACGTCGCGCAACCACGATGAATCCGGTCGACGTCGGCGCGGATGAGCTGGTGACCACCGGGCCCAACCGATTCACCCGCAATCCGATGTACCTGGGCATGGCAGCAGTTCTGGTCGCGAATGCCGTCCGACGCCGGTCACCCGCCGCACTGCTCCCGGTGGCCGCCTTCGTCGGCGTGATCAATCAGCTCCAGATTCCTGCAGAGGAAGCAATCCTGAGAGAAAGGTTCCCCGAAGCCTACGCGGAGTACGTACGGGTCACCCCGCGCTGGCTGCTGGTTCGCTGACCGCCGCGGCGTCACCTGGGGTGCTGGACCAGCGACCCTTGGCCACGACGGAACTGGATTCGGCCGAGGGCTCCGTTCACGATCGGACTGTATGGCTGGACGTGGCTGCAGTCGACGTCGGCGATGATCGGAACGCCGAGGCTGCCGAGCGCATCCAGGCCTTCAGCCTCAGAAGGGATCTGCGAGCAGCGCAGCCATGGCATCGGAGCGACGGAACCGTCCCGAGCTGAGTCGGACGGCGACCTCCATCGGGACGAGGCGGCGCACACTCGGGCCGGTGATCTGACCAACCGCTCGCTGCCACAACAACTCGGCTCCAGCCTTGCCGAGCCGTTCCCAGGGAACCTTCACCGACGTGACATAGGGACTTCTGGCCTCGGGTAGACCTTCGAAGCTCACGATGGCCGGGAATTCATCGCTGGGCAGTCCGTGGCGTCGCCACGCCGCCAGAAGACTCTCGACCGCCCAGTCGTCAACGGCAACCAGGGCGTCGAACTCTGCGCGGCGTAAAACCGCTCGGTCAGCGACAAATCGGCCCAGCTCGCGGACATGCGACACCTTTGTCAGGTCGTCGAGCTCGGCATGGAAACACACCAGCGGCTCGTCGGGCAGTCGTCTCTCCATGGTGGCGCGCCATCCGGCCAGGCGGGTGTGGGCCCACTTCCATCGCGGATTGTCCTCCAGCGGATAGCTGCCCAGGAAGGCAATCCGCCGGTGGCCGCGGTCAATGAGATGACGGGTCGCGTCGGCGCCACCACCCCAGTTGTCGAAATGCAGGTGGTCCACCTGGCTCGGGCCCTCACCAGGGCTGCGCCAGCCGTACCAGACCAGCGGCGCTCCGTCAGCCACCAGTCTCTGCGCATCAGGATCGTCACTGCCGAAGCGGAACACTCCCGCCACCTGTGATGTCAGGGCGGGGCCGGTGTTGTCCTGGCACAGGCTGATCCCGCCCCGTTCGGCGATCCGACGCTCAAACCCGTTGCGGACCATCTGGTTCTTTGGCCAGACCGAGTTCTGCTCACCCTTGTCCTCGGTCACCAGGACGAAGCACAGGTCACTGTCGGATGGTGCGGCCGAGCTCACGCGCAGTCCGCGCCGCGGCTCCGCGGTGAGCACCCCGTCGGCGACCATCTCGTGGAGCGCTGCCCGTACGGTCTCCCTGGACAAGCCGAACTGCCCCGCCAGTTCAGGCAGGCTGGGCAGGCTGTCGCCCGGGGCCCACCGGCCGTCGCGGATGCCGTTGCGGACATGGTCGAGCAGCGCGGTACGTCGCTGAGTGGTCTCCACCCTGCTCGCCATCGTGCCCCCCGAAATCGTTTGCCTGACCCCTTGAAAGTTGTCAGCTGACAATTTAGGGTGCGCGGCAATCCGGGTCAACGCCCACGACTGCGTCGTCACCCGGGCCGTCGTCAGGCAAAGGAGTTTCTCGACATGACCGAATCCATCCAGCTCTCCCGACGCAGTGTGCTCGGAGCGGCACTCGTCGGCAGTGGGGCAGTCCTCGCCCCGGTCTCAGCGGCCCGTGCCGCCCCGACCCCTGATCCGGGCCGGGTCCGCAGGCTCGACAACGATGTCATCTACGAGACGTCGTTCGAAACCGACGAAGCCGACTGGCAGGACATCCCAACCAGCTATGACACCACTGAGGCCCACACCGGTGAGCGGAGTCTGCGCTACGAACGGACCGACGCCGAGGAGTACGTGCTGGTCGCCACCGAGCTCGCAGTCGAACCGGGGGTGGAGTACGAGATCCGTTGCGCAGTGAAGACCGCCGATCTCGACGGCGCATACAACCGCGGCGCCCGCATCGCGTTGGAAGGCTACGACGGCGACAGCTGGATCAGTGGGGCCTACAGCGCCAACATCCGCGCCGAGGACTGGGTGATGACCCAGACCCGCTACACCGCGCCGGAGAACGCCACCCACGTCCGCGCCGTGGTCTACCTGTTCAAGGGGCTGCTCGGCACGGCCTGGTTCGACGACCTCACCGTGCAGGTCGTCGAGCCGGAGGGTTTCAGCACCGAACTGCTGTCGCCGACCTATCGCGGCCTGCTCATCCCCGGTGACCACGACACTGTGAGCCTGCGGTCACGAGTGCTGTTCGACGACGATGTGCTCGCCGACTACACCGTGACGACCACCGTCCTCGATGCCGACGGTGAGATCGTGGACGAGCAGTCGTCGCCCGCCGCCGCCGTGGTCGAGCACAGTGTGTCCGCGGACTCGCTGGCAGTCGGACGACACAGCGTCCGGTCCGAGCTGATCCACAGTGGGACCGGCGAGGTCGAGTCTGCTGAGGAATGGGGTCTGGAGAAGGTGGCCACTGCGCCACCGACCTACATCGACCGTCACCGTCGCCTGATCCGGAACGGGGAGCCGTTCTTCCCGCTGGGCATGTACCACAGCCGGATCGACCAGGCCGCGATGGATGATCTCAGCGGCACCCCGTTCAACACGATCATGCCCTATGCACCGCAGGACTCGACCGCACTGGATCTGGCCGAGGCCAACGGGATCAGCGTGGCGTACTCACTGAAGGATTTCTTCTTCGACTCGACCCAGGGTGCGAAACCGAAGGAGATCGAGACCGAAGCAGATGAGGTCCCCACCATCATCGCCCGGGTCAACCAGTTGCGTGACCACCCTGCCCTACTGGCGTGGTACATGAGCGACGAGGCACCGGCTCACGCCCAGGACAGGCTGGCGGCGCACTATGAGGCCGTGGTGGAGAACGATCCCGACCACCCGGCTTGGGCCGTCCACTACCAAGCACCCAGTTTCCCGTCCGGCTGGTTGCTGCGGACCATGGACGCCTACGGCATGGACTGCTACCCGGTGACTGATGGCGCCGGACCGCTGACCCAGGTCACCGAACGCAGCCGCACCACGGCCGAGCGGTTGCCGAACCGAGCCATGTGGCATGTCCCGCAGAGCTTCGCCTGGGGTGCGCTCTCAGGCCGGACCGGTCGGTTCCCGACCGAGCAGGAGTTCCGGAACATGACCTGGCAGTTCCTGTGCGAAGGAGCGACCGGGATCATGTACTGGGAACTGCACTACATGCACATCGACCCGGACCTGAGCTTTGACCAGGCCATGGCCATCGCCACCACGGTCGGACAGGAGGTCGCCGACCTGGTGCCGATCCTGATGTCGGTCGACGAACCGCCTGCCGCGACCCTGCCCGGTGAGTTCTGGCTCGGCACCTTGCTCAAGTCGAGCGGTGACAGCACCCACCTGTTCACGGTCAACAGCACGCGGGAGGACCAGTCGGCCAGCTTCACCGTGCCCGGTGCGATCACCGTCACCGTGGTGGGTGAGGACCGCACCATCACACCGGCCGGAGACGGGTCGTTCAGCGACGACTTCGAGGCATTGGCCATCCACCACTACGACATTGCGGTGGTGACCTTTGCTGCCCTGGCCGAGCTCACCCATGAGCTGTTGAGTCAGACCGGTGAGCCGGGCTGGCGTGGTCTGGACCGCGCGGCGGGCCGCATGCTCAAACAGTCCGAGGCCGCATCCCGGGTCGATCAGCCCGAGAAGGTGAACCAACACCTGGCCGACTACCGCTCACTGATCGAGGCACAGTCCGGTCGAGCCCTGACCGTCGATCAAGCCACTCGGCTGGTCGAGCTCAGCGAACACCTGGCCCACTGAGGGCTGTCGGTCGGCGTCGTGGAGACGCCGACCGACAGCTCAGGTCCTCATCTGCGCCCATCACCGAAGCGGTCATGACCACGTTGCGGGCCGAACGTTGCCCGTACGAGACAGTTGTCGGTAGGTTCACCGCGACGGTGCCGGTTCGAGGGGCGAAGAGGTGCCGATGAGGAGAACCCAGCATGAGAAATTTCGGTGCCGACGACGACGGCTTCTTCGGCGAATTCGGCGGCAGCTTCCTACCGCCACATCTGGTCACTCCGATCGCCGAGGTCAAGCAGGCCTATGCGGCGGCCAAGGCTGACCCCCAGTTCCAAGCCGAGTACGAGCGGCTGCTGAAGAAGTACGTCGGTCGGCCCAGCCCATTGTTCCTGGCCGAGCGGCTCACCGAGCATGCCGGCGGTGCGAAGATCTACCTCAAGCGTGAGGATCTCAACCACACCGGCGCCCACAAGATCAACCACTGCCTCGGTGAGGCGTTGCTCGCCAAGCGAATGGGCAAGAAGAAGTTGATCGCCGAGACCGGCGCCGGCCAGCACGGTGTGGCCTTGGCGACCGCAGCTGCGCTGCTCGGGTTGGAGTGCGAGATCCACATGGGGGCCATCGATGTCGCCAAGCAGCATCCCAATGTTGTGCGGATGCAACTGCTCGGTGCCACCGTGATCGAGGTCACCGAAGGTGGGCGCTCTCTGAAGGAAGCGGTCGACTCGGCTTTCAACACCTTCGCAGCGGACTACCAGGATGCCTTCTTCGGTATCGGTTCGGTGGTCGGACCCGACCCGTACCCGACGATGGTGCGCGACTTCCAGTCCGTGGTCGGCCGGGAGGCCAAGCAGCAGATCCTCGAGGACGAGGGTCGTCTGCCCGATGCCCTGATCGGCGCAGTCGGTGGCGGGTCCAATGCGCTGGGGTTGTTCACCGAGTTCCTCGACGACCCCGAGGTCGCGATCTACGGCGTCGAACCCGCAGGCGAGGGCCTGGACACCGATCGGCATGCGGCGACGATGACCCTCGGCACCCCCGGCATGCTCCACGGCATGCAGACCATCGTGCTGCAGGACGAGCAGGGCGAGCCCGCACCGGTGCACTCGATCGCCTCCGGTGTCGACTATCCCGGCGTTGGCCCACAACATGCCCACCTCAAGGCCATCGGGCGGGTCACCTATGTGAGTGTGACCGATGACGAAGCCCTCGACGCGTTCACCGTGCTGACCCGGCTGGAAGGAATCATTCCGGCCCTCGAGTCGAGCCACGCGGTCGCACATGCTCTCACGCTCGCGCCCGAGTTGGGGCCGGACACGACGATCATCGTGAACCTGTCCGGACGTGGCGACAAGGACGTCGACTACGTCGCCGAGCTCCTTGCGCAACGGCAGAGCTGAGCGGAGCAGCCATGGTGGTTGACCAGACCGTACGGAACTGGCTGGCGGCGCTGCCTGCAGCGAGCAAGGAACACCGGTGGCGCCACGTCAGTGGCATCCCGTACGTGATCAGCGACGACCATGTCGCCGCCCTCGAGGTCCATGCCGAGGCCGGCGCCCACCGGGGCGACCGGCCTCGGCTGGTCTGGTCGATCGTGATCAAACCGACGGTGGTCGATGATGTGCTGTGGGAGGCGTTCCTGCCCGACGTCGAGATCGGTGCCCGCGCCCGGGCGAACCGCCGGATCAACGGTGCCTTCCGGGTCCCGCCGCTGGAGCTGGCCCAAGGTGAGCGGGTGATTGAGTTGCGGGCCGAGCCTGACTGGGGGCCGGTGTTCGACGAGGTCGACACCGTCCGTACGCGATATCTCACGCCCCATCCCGGGCTGGATGACTTCATCGCCGCCTCCGAACAGGACACGACCGCAGGGACGGGACAACGGCTGGTCCGCACAATCACCGCACTCATCGCCGCCGGGCGGTGCGAGGAGGCGAAGGTGATGGCCGAGAGTGCGATCGCACAAGGGGAGAGCGGGCTGATGAGCTCGCGGGTCGACGTGCTGCACCACCTCGCCGCCCATGCCTCCGGTCCGGAAGCCTTTGCCGACTTCCGGCGCAGCCTCGAGCCCACGCACACTGTCGAGCTGCTGTCGGACTCGGACCGCGACCTGCGGGTTGAGTTGGCCAAGGCCCACAGCAAAGGTCGATTCGCCCACCACCTGGCGTCGATGGACGGTGCCAATCCGTGGGCGATGATCCTGTCGACCACAGCCGAGGCCATCGAGGAACTGTCCTATCTGCAGGCGGCCGGCACCGCCGAGGCCATGGTCGTCGAATGGTGCCGACCCACCGACGGTGACCATGTTGCGGTCCGATCGGTGGTCGGTCGTCCCGGCGATGATGCGCTGCCGGACCTGAGCGTGGTGACCCCGCACGGCGGGATCGACATTCTCGGCTGGGAATCGTTCACCGCGGCAGAGGCGACGGCACTGTTCGAGGAGTTCTACCACCACGGGACATTGAGTGGTGCGCTTCAACTGCGCCCGGTCCAGGGGTTCCTCGCCAACGGCGACAGTGTTGACCTGGCCTGACCGTCAATGGGGCGGGCGAAGTCGCTGTTGCTTGACTTCGCTGCGCCGCCGCTTCTGGTCCAGGCGACGTCGGATCGATCCCTTGGTGGGTTTGGTCCGACGGCGGGGGACCGGCGGGACCACGGCCTCACGCAGCAGCTCGGCCAACCGCTGTCGGGCCAGTGCCCGGTTGCGGCGTTGCGATCTCTCCTCGGCGGCGGTGATCGTCAGCACGCTGCCACTCAGCCGGGAGGCGAGTCGGGTCATCGCCCGTACGCGTTGGGTGTCGGTGAGTGCGCTGGTGGTGGCCAGATCCAGACTCAGCTGGACCCGTGAGTCTGCTGTGTTGACCCCTTGGCCGCCGGGACCGCCGGCATGGGAGAACTGTTCGGACAGCTCGGCGGCCGAGACCCGAATCCCCTGCGGCGCACCGGGACCGGGAGGGACGACCAGGTCGTTGGTCATGGCCGCTGCTGGAGCTGTCCCAGCCAGGTGTGGGTCCGCCCCGGCCAGTTGGGGGTCTGCCACCGCGTCATGGCCCACATTCTGTCAGCTCGGCGGTCAGGGAGACTTCAGGGTCACGGCCCCACGAACTGGAGTGACGACCGATCGTGTCACGCGTTAGGCTCGAGACCATGTCCTCACCCGAATCCCCGATCCGACGGATCCGTGCCGGTCACGGCGATCGTGACCGGGTGCTCGACACGATCCAGCGGGCCCATGCCGACGGTCGCATCACCGATGCTGAGTTGACTGAGCGCAAGGACCGTGCCAGCCAAGCCGTCTACCTGGACGAACTCCCCACTCTGGTGGACGACCTGCCCGAGTACGAAGGCTGGCAACTCATGCCGCAGCCGACGGCCCCGGTCAGTCTGCCCGTCTCGACGACACCGTCCGAGGTTGCCACCACTGCTCCGTACGGGAACGCTGTGGCTCCTGCCGAGAGCGACGGCGGATGGACCATGTCTGTGATGTCGGGCAAGGACGTGGTCGTCGAACCGGGCATCACCGAGATCAACAACTTCGCCTGGTGGGGTGGGGACACCTATGACCTCTCCGAGGCGATGGGGCCCGGCCGCACCATCACCATGAACCTCCACGCGATCATGGCCGGTAGCAACATCCGTGTCCCCGAGGGCGTCCGAGTGATTGACAAGTCCCTGGCGATCATGGCCGGCAATGACATTGCCAGGGACGCCCAAGGGGACGGTTCCAACGGGACTCTGATCATCGCCGGGTTCCTCTGGTGGGCAGGCAACGAGGTCAAGCTCGCCGACGAGAAATGGTTGCGCAAGCAGAACAAGAAACGCAACAAGCACTGACCCGCCGAAGGGTGACCCGGCCTGGGCGTCGGGCGTAGCGTGGCGACCATGACCGCCATCCCCGACACCATGAAGGCGGCCTTCGTGTCGCAGCTCGGCGGACCGGAGCAGATTGAGTACGGCACGCTGGCGACACCCCAACCGGGCCCGAACGAGGCTCTGGTCCGGCTCGTGGCGAGCGAGGTGAACCACGTTGACCTGCTGGTCCGCTCGGGTGGCTATCACACGGAGACGCCGTTGCCCTTCATCATCGGTCGCGACATTGTCGGCGACGTCGTAGCAGTTGGGCCCGAGGTCACCGGGTTGAGGGTGGGGGATCGGGTCTGGGGCAACAGCCAAGGACATCATGGACGCCAGGGGACCTTCGCCGAGTACAGCGCGATCACTGAGGAACGTCTGCATCGGTTGCCTGCGGGGGTGGACCCGGTGGAGGCAGCAGCGGTGCTCCATGGTGCGGGCACGGCTCACCTCGGGCTGGTACGCGAAGCACACCTGAAGTCGGCGGAGACGATCTTCATCGGTGGTGCCGGCGGTGCGGTCGGTGGCGCAGCGCTCTAGTTGGCCACATGGATGGGGGCACGGGTGCTGGCCACTGCCAGCGGTGCTGACCGCGAGCGGTGCCGGACGGCGGGTGCGGTTGCCGTGCTCGACCACCATGACCCGACCGCCGATCTCGACGGATTTCTTGCTGCCCTTGCGTCGGAGGGGGTCGACGTGTGGTGGGACACCGGCGGCCTTCTCCGGCTCGGACAGTTCGAGCGAGTACGACCCGGGGGCCGGATCCTGCTGTCCGCGGCGCCGCGCAGCCCGGAGGACTTCTGCTCAACGCCCTTCTACACCAAGGATCTGTCCTTGCTCGGTTTCGCCATGAGCAACGCCAGCCTTGCCGATCTGCAGGCTGCGGCAGCGACGACCAACCAGTTGCTCGCCCTGGGGCGTCTGATCGGACGGGTGGGACTGGTGCTTCCGCTGTCCCGGGCACGGGACGCCCACCGGATGGTTGCGGCCGGTGAAGTTCAGGGCCGAGTGGTGATCGTCGCCGATTGAGCTCACTCAGTCGTGGTCCTCGGCACTGCCGGAAGGATCGCGCACTGGCCGTGGTGCCGGACGAAGTGGACCGTGGTACCCGACTCGAACTCGGCAAGCTCTTCGGGCAGTCGATGGGTCACATCGACCGGTAGTGAGCCGTTCTCGGCGCACAGAGTCGTCCGGGTCAGCCACCAGTCGCCGACTGGGTCAGTCTGGAGGACCTCGACCTGCGCCACCTCACCGACCTCGATCGCCGCCGTGCTGAACTGCCCACCCAGCCGCATGCGGGCCGCCTCGGCCGGGGTCAGCGTGTCGTCGAGCCACACATGGTGGCGCATCGTGGCGAACCTGCGGAATCCGATCAACATCCCGATCCGCACGGGAAATGGCATCTCGGTGGGGAAGTAGCCGTAGGCATGGACCAGGGCATCGGTGGCGGAGCCCACTGGCCGGGCGATGATCCGGCACAGATGACGATCATCGCGGGCATTGCCCCAGGTGATGATCTCCACGCCCACGACGACGGCGATCTCGCGAGGGCTCTCCGGTCCAGCGCGCCGGGGCAGCTCGAAGGTTCGATCGAGCGGGAGGGCCAACATGATCAGGGCCAGGCCCGGGACGAAGAAGAACCACCACTCCAGGTCCAGTCCGATGAAAGCGATCGGGCTGGCGATGAGGACCGCGATGGCCAGAGTCCCGCAGATCCACCAGGTCCGTTTGAGGGCGCGGCGGTGTCGTCGCCAGTGTTCGACGATGTATCCGTCCGGTTCGCCGACGGTGCTCAGTACCATGTCGGCCACACCACCCATCGTCGGTCGTAGGTGCGGATCACCGGAATCTGTCGGCTGTGTCGGGCCGTGGCGATCTCCTCAGGGCGCAGCAGGGTCGTGACCACGTCCCGTACGGCATCGTCGTCGAGGGTGAGCTCGACCTCGACGTGGCCGTGGCGGATCAGGCCAGTGGCCCGGACGGCACCGACGGTGACCACGGAGGGCTCGCCCACCACCAGTTCCGCGGCGTCGACCACGTCCACCAGCCCGAGCTGGAGGCGGTGGGTGATCAGCACCTCACGCAGCTGCTCCCGATCCAGATCCCAGGCCGGGTGGAACTGGCTGGGGTAGAGATCGTTGGCCGGGTGGTACGGGATCCACATGCCCGGCCGGACGAAGTGTTGTGCCTCGAGCGGCCCGCGATGGACGACCTGCTCGCCATCGGCCAGACGGATGGTGGACACGGCCTCGACCGAGTTGTCCTCGTGTCTCGAGCCACCACCGGTGATTGAGACGAGTTCTGCGACGTCGACCCGATCGGTGTCACCGTCAGCGGTCAGCCTGTCGCCGAAGCCGTGATCGGCAAGGGTGTTTGGGCCGGCGGCCCATCGCCCGGAGCGGAGAGCGAAGAGTTGGCTCGGATCGTGGGGAGCAGGGGGCTCGGTCTCACGGAGGTTGCCCAGCGCCATGCCCCACACCAGCAGCAGGACGAACACCATCGGCACTCCTGCGACGATGACGACCGCCACCGTCTCGACCAGACCCATCGCTCACCTCCGCTTCGCTGATCCGGTGACAGTATCGGCAGTCGGCGGTTACCGATCACAGCATCAGCCACGGCAGGATGGCCTGCCACGCGGCTGAGCCCAGCTGACGGTTGGCCACGTCAGTCCCGCCCCGTTGCATCGAGACACCGCCGGCCACCGGCTCTTCACCCGGGAGCAGGGCACGGTGGCCGGCCTCGGTGACCGAGACCGTGGTGGTGGGGAGACCATGGCGGGTGCGCCGGTCCGCGATGGCAGCCGCATGCAGCTCAGAGGGCCACACCAGGTCGTCACCGCCGACCACCTGGATCAGGGCCGGGATGCGCTCCGCAGCGATGGCAGCCGCCGCGACCGCCTCCGGATCGGCGGCCCGGGACGCCCGGTAGAGATCGACGAAAGCGGGCGGATCGGTGGTCGCCTGCCAATCCGGGACAAAACTCACCCACGGCACTGGCTCGCCGTCGATGCTCCAGTGCGATGTCTCCCGTCCATCCTCGGCAATGCCCGCCCAGACCACATCACTGGGGGCAAAGGCGATCACTCCGTCCACGGTCGGGCTGTGAGTGGCGGTCAGCAGTGCTGCCTCGGCGCCGAAGGAAACGCCACAGATCAGCACTCGTGTGCACTCGGCAGCCAGCGCAGCGACGCGGTCCTGGAAAGTCTCGATCGGGACTTCCCAGGGTCCTGGTTGTTGTCCGGTGCCACCGAACCACTGGATCGTGTCGGCGATCACTCCGTGCTCGGCGAGGATGCGGGCGCGATCCTCGTCGGCAGCACCACGGGAACCGGCGAGCACGAGCACACCGACACCGTGATGCTCCTCGGGGACATATCTCACACCGGGAATGTCGTTCAGCTGCTGGCGTCGGGGTGCGGCCGTCATGCCCCAATTCTGCCAGCCGGGACGATCACGATTCTGACACCGGTTGCTTGCAACCGGTTGCAAATCGGTGGCGGAGTCGCTAGCGTCATCGGTACGGACAGAGCAGCCGTCACGAGAGGTGGAGAACAATGACCCAGGTTCCAACAGCGACAATGAAGCGTCGGTCGGTGATGACGATGCTGGCAGGTGCGGCCGTGGCCCCAGCACTGGCAGCCTGTGTACGCGAAGGGGGCCAGCCGAAGACCGATCCGGAAACGGCTGCCACCGGCCCCATCGAGGGCACCGTTGAGTTCTGGACGATCAACCTCCGCAAGAACTACCAGGACTACTTCGAGACCTTGATCGCCGACTTCGAAGCGGCCCATGACGGGGTCACGGTCGAGTGGGTGGACGTGCCCGGTGCCGACATGACGGCCAAGTACCTCAGCGCGATCGCATCGAACAAGGTGCCCGATGTGGTCAATGTCGACTCGAAGAACCTCGGTCAGCTCAATGGCACCCTGGCCGACCTCGACAGCCTGTGGAGCGCCGAGGAACTGACCGCCTTCCAGCCTGGGCTGGTCGAAGGTCTCAAGGTGGCCGGCAAGTTGAAGGGCATCCCCTGGTACAACTCCGGGACGCGGATCATGGCCTGGCGCAAGTCGACCATGGACCAGATCGACTTCAGCGCCGATCAGGCTCCGACGAACTGGCAGGACGCACTTGAGCTGGCGCAGCGGGTCCACGATGAGACCGGTGTCTACGGCACCAGCATCGACCCCGGCAGCATCCAGCTGCTGGCGATGGGCGTTGAATTCGTCAACGACGACCTCACCGAGGCGATCTTCAACACCGACGAAGCCGCCGGCTATGTGAAGCTCTTCCAGGACGCGTACGCCGGCGGCGGCATTGCGCCCGGCGCCTCCGCACCGGACGGCAAGGAACCCCAGACCATCGACAACGGGCAGATCGCCTTCAAGTCGGTCGGTCCGGGCACCTTCACCGGACTGTCGAAGAACGCCCCAGAAGCCTACGAGGACCTGATCGTCACCGAAGCGCCCAAGACCGTCGACGGCAAGAACCAGATGACCGGTCAGATGTGCTTCTCGATCCCTGCACAGTCGAAGAACAAGGCAGCCGCCAAAGCCTTCCTGGACCATGTCGCCAGTGCCGAGGCGCAGCTGGAGTTCTGCAAGCTGGTCGCCATCTTCCCGTCCACCGTGGCCACCCTGGAGGACCCACTGTTCTCGGACAACCCGGGCGAGACACCGATCGATCGGGCCCGTCAGATCGTGGTCGACGGATTTGCCGACACCGTGGACACCACCATCCCGTTGCCGGCCGGAATCCCCAACCAGCTGCGGACTGACTTCACCTTGGCCATGAAGGAAGTCATGCGCTCCGGGGATGACGCCAAGGCAACACTCGATGCCCAGCAGAAGATCTGGCAGGACGCCCTCGACAAGGCCAACAAGGCCTGAAGATCAGACGTACACCAATGTCTGTAGCCACCTCGACGCGTCGGGGACCAGCCGGCCCCGACGTGTCCACCGCCCAGCCACGCAAACGTGCCAAGCTGCGTGAGTTCCACTGGTTCGTGCCCTATCTGTTCCTGGTGCCGGTGATGATGCTGTTCGTCGTCTTCTTCGCCTGGCCTGCAGTCCTGGCCCTGCAGTTGGCCTTCTACGACTACTCGATCGTCAACCCAACCGTCTTCGTCTGGTGGGACAACTTCGTCCACATGGTCAACGATCCACGTCTGCGACGAGCCGCGCTCAACTCGCTGGTCTACCTGATCGGGTTGTTGCCCCTGACCGTGGTTGTTCCGCTACTGCTGGCCGTGCTGCTGAACCAGAAGCTGCGGGCCATCGGGATCTTCCGATTCATGTACTACCTGCCGGTGGTCACCTCCATGGTGGCCGTGGCGGTCGCCTGGCGTTATGTCTTCCACGACCTCGGCATCCTCAACTGGGCCCTCACCAGCATCGGGATCGTGGACCAACCGATCCAGTTCCTGCTCGACCAGCGCACCTCGATCTGGGCGATCATCCTGGTCGAGGGCTGGAAGAGCATGGGCTCGTACATGCTGATCTATCTCGCCGGCCTTCAGGCGATCTCGGCAGACCTCTACGAGTCAGCCAAGATCGACGGTGCCGGGCCGATCCAGCGGCTGCGTCACATCACAGTGCCGCTCATGGTGCCGTTCATCCTGGTCACCTTGACCCTCGAGATGCAGGATGCCACCCAGATCTTCACCTCGGTCTACGTGCTGACCGCCGGTGGGCCGGCCGACTCCACCCTGTCGCTGGGGTACTACATCTGGTCCCTGGCCTTCGAACAGTTCCAGATGGGATACGCCAGCGCCATCTCCTTGGTGCTGTGGATCGTTCTGATCCTGATGGCAGTCGGCAACTACGCCGTGTCCCGGTCCAAGCGTTTTGCGACGTCGTGAACGGAGCGAGCCCATGTCAACCGTGACCACCCAACGACTGCGCGCCCGCAGACGCAACTGGTACCGCATCGTCGGCGACGGTGTGCTGTACGTCGTACTCAGCCTGATCGCGCTCGGCTTCATCGCCCCGTTCGTGATCCTGGCCAGCTCGGCCCTCAAACCGCTCAGCCAGGACCTCTTCGGCTTCCCGCCGGACCTGATCCCGCGCCCACCCTCCATGGACTCCTTCCGTGAGGCCTTCCGCGCCGTGCCCTTGCTCAAGTACATGGGCAATTCGATCATCTACGCCGTCACCATCGTGCCGCTCAGCGCGCTGGTCTGCCTGTTGGCCGGCTATGCCTTCGGCGCCCTGCGCTTCCGCGGTCGCAACATCTTCTTCATCATGGTGTTGGGGACGATGTTCCTACCTGCCGAGGTGATGCTGATCCCGCGCTACCTGGTCGCCAGTGACCTCGGCATCACCAACGGCTACCTCGGTGTCATCCTGCCGAGTCTGCTGTCGGCCTTCGGCTGCCTCATCATGCGGCAGGCCTTTGCTGGAGTGCCGACCGAGCTGCGGGAGGCAGCGCGCATCGACGGCGCCAATGAATGGCAGATCTTCAGCCGGGTGATGGTGCCCGCGGTGCGACCCTCCTTGGCGATCGTGATGATCTTCGGCTTTGTCAATGTCTGGAACAGCTTCCTCTGGCCGTTGGTCGTCCTGAATGACGAGTCCAAGTATCCGATTGCGCTCGGAATCGCCTACCTGGCAGGAATCGGCAGCTCCGACGAACGATCCCTGGCGGCTGGGTCAGTCGCCTCGATCATCCCGATCGTGATCGTCTTCCTCATCCTGCAACGCCAGATCATGGACGGAATGAAAGGTGCCGTGAAGGGCTGATGACCGAACCGATCGATCTGGTCCTGGTAGGGCTGGGACACCGAACTCTGGGCTATGCCGACTACGTCGAGCAGAACCCGGCATTGGCTCGAGTGGTCGCCGTGGTCGACCCCGATCCCATACGACGGTTGGCTGCGGCCGAGCGGTTCGCGATCCCATCCGAACGGCAGTACGACTACGTCACGGATCTGCCGGCCGAACCTCTGGGCCGCGCAGCGATCAACGGCACCATGGATGCCGTCCACATCCCGACCTCGTTGGATCTGATCGAGCGCGGTTACGACCTGCTGCTGGAGAAACCCATCGCACTCGAGCCGGCCGGCATGATGGCTCTGCATCGCCGGGCTGATGAGCTGGGACGGCTGGTCGTGGTCTGCCACGTGCTACGGCACGCGCCCTTCTACGCCCACATCAAGGAACGGGTGACCGCCGGCGAGATCGGCCAGGTGACCTCCCTCGACCTGGCCGAACACGTCTCGTACAGTCACATGGCGACCAGCTACGTACGGGGCCGATGGCGCAGGCAGGCCGAGTGTGGCTCGTCCTTCCTGATGGCAAAGTCCAGCCATGACATGGATCTGATGTCGTGGCTTGCAGCGCCGGGACGACCCATCCGAGCCACCAGCACTGGCTCGCGGTCCTGGTTCCGGGAGGAGAATGCTCCGACCGGGTCCGGCAAGAAGTGCCTGGTCGACTGCCGGATCGAACAGGCCTGTCCCTACTCGGCCAAGCGGTTGTACGTGGAGCTGGGACTGCATGACTTCTACCCGTTCGAAAGCATCGAGCACCTCGGGCCCGAGCCCACGACACAACAGAAGTTGGAGTCATTGGCGGGGGACAATCCGTTCGGTCGGTGTGTGTGGCGCAGCGACAACGATGTGGCCGACCGGCAAGGGGTGGTGGTCGAGTTCGACAACGGCACCGTCGGCAATCTGACACTGACCGGCACAGCGGCTCGCAGTGGCCGCACCATCCACATCGTCGGCACCCAAGGAGAAATCTTCGGCTCGCTGTCCGACGAACGCTTCACCGTGCGTCGATTCTGCGCCGACGAGGCCAAGGCGGTCGTGGAGAACGTGTCGGTCGCCGCGCCAGCGGATTCTGCCAAGTACGCCGGGCACGGTCACGGTGGGGGAGACCTCCGGTTGGTCGCCGATTTCATCGAGCTGTTGCGGGGTGGTGAACCGAGCTTGTCGACCACGGCACTGTCGGACTCGATCCACGGGCATCTGGCCGGGTTTGCCGCAGAACAGGGACGACTCGAAGCGAGGTGGGTCGAGCTGGCCGAGCTGCACGACAACTGACAGGTCGGGCGACCCCGCCCGTACCCGAACTCAAAGGAGAGAAGATGAAGCGACGTACCCTGCTCGCCCTGAGCCCAGTCGCCGCGGCGCCATTCCTGGCTGCCGATGGACTGCCATCCACGGTGCTGCCCCCCACCGTGTTGACCGCCGCTGCGGCACCACCGCCGAGCAGCGTGGCGGCCGAGATCCACCTGAACCGCTGGATGGTCGTGCCCAAGGCGCCTCGACCACCGGTGTTGTCAGGACAGCTGGACGATCCGTTGTGGGAACGGGCCGCCCGGCTGGACGACTTCCGCGTGATGTTCACCCACACGCCCATCGAGCAGCAACTCACCGGATTCCTGCTGTACGACGATGCTGCGATCCATCTCGGTCTGCGGTGGACCGACCCCGACCACTGGGACACCCTCACTGTGGTCGACTTCCTGGTGGCGACCGGGCCGGACGGCTGGAACTACCACCACATCCCGATCCAGATCAGCACCGACGACCGCGCACATCCCAAGGACTACGGTCCCGGTGGGACCTTGGTCGAAGGCCTCGATCCAGTCCGCACCATCGACGCCGATGCAGGTGTGGTGACGGCAGAGATCACCATCCCGCTCGACCGGATCGGAAACCCGAATCCCGATCAGGGTGCGGAATGGCGGGTCAATCTGCTCGCCCAGCACCGGATGCAGACCCGGCCGATGAGCAGTTGGACACCGGTCCGTCGCGGCACCGACCTCTACTTCGGTGGGGCCCACCTGGTCCGTGCCTTCGTCGCCAATGAAGCCTGCCTCGGCAGTGTCCACCTGGCCGGAGTCTGGACCGACCCGACCGACAGCACCCAGCTGGTCGACCCGGCGGCTGAGGTGCAGCTCAACTGGGTCAGCTTCACCGAGAAGGAACTGGTCATCCCGGCCGACGCGTTGCCCGGTCGGGCGAGGTTCACCGTTGAGTGGAAGGCGCCCGGTGCTCCGTGGCAGCGCGTGGACACCACCGCGGTGAGTCGTGACGGGCGGATCATCGTGCCGATCACCCATCAGCCCCGCTGACCAATGGGCTCTACCAGATCCGGTTGGTCGATCAACGGCCGGCATCGGGGCGGGAACTGCCCCCTCGCACGGTCATCACCACCGACCGTGACGCGCTCATCCGGTCCGGCATTGCGCACATCAACCAGGGAGGTCAGTGATGTCAGAACCCACCACGAAGGTCACCCCAGCACCGGCATCGGACGAGGTCCAGTTCCTGTTGGACCTGTTGCCGGACTACATGGGCTACCGGTTCGTCGGACTGCCGACCCGATCGAGCCTTCACCCGGATCGTCTCTACACCTGGAGCGTGGACGAACCCGACATCCTGCGCGACGTCCACGACGGAGAGGCCTGGCCCAATGAGCAGTATCCCGAGGACAAGGAACTGACCGTCACCAACACCTTTGGGGAGACGGTGTCCTATCCGTACCACGAGGACGACGACGGCAAACGGTACTTCTTCACCCCGGGGGTCTGGTTCTACCAGCGCGGCCACGTGATGGGAAAGTTGGTCGAACTCGCCCAGACCGATCCCCTCGGCGCAGCCCGTCTGCTGTTGGCCCTCACCGAGAAGTACGAGCGGTCGGTCCAGACGCTTGAGTACCCGTGGTACAACACCATCATCGAGCCGTCGTCGACGCCACCGCACTACTGGTGGGGTGGTTACTGGGCACGCTGGTCGTCCTCGGACCTGGTCGTCATGCGTCACATCGCTGATGCCCTGGTCATCGTCAACGACACCGATGCCCTCGACGTGCTCAGCGACGAAGTCGGAATCGACGTGGGTGACCGGATCGTCAACGACATGATCCGACCATCGGTGCAGTGGTACCGGGCGTTCCCCTGGATCCTGCACAACAATGAGCCACAAGCCATCACCGGGTTGGCCGCATTTGCTCCGGCCATCAATGAGCCGGACTACATCCACGAAGCCGTCGAATGGATCACCGCCTTCGTGGCCGGAACCTTCCATTTCGACGGATTCTTCAAGGAGACAACGGTTTCCTACCACCAGATGTCGTTGATCGGCCTCGACTCGGTGTTGGAACGCATCGCCGGGTGGACCGACCCGGAGGGCTACCTGTCACCGCGTACGGGCGATCGCTACGACGATCTCGACATCACTCAGGATCTGCCCACCCTGAGCACGGTGTGGCACATCCCGAACCGTCTGGTCTACCCCGATGGGCACCTGTTTCCCCTGGACGACACCTGGCCGGCCGATGTGGTCGAGGAGCCCGATTTGAGCGAGGGAAGTCTTCTGCTGGCTGGAGCCGGGGTGGCCCGGCTGTCCCGCGATCCGGATGGATCGAACCCGTACGGTCCCTCCCAGACCTGGCTGACCTTCACCCCGAAGGTCCTGCACCATGACCGTGCCGCGTTGAGTCTGGTGCACTGGGGAGCAGGACAGGAACTGTTCCCCGACATCGGATACACCCACACCAGGTTCTCCTTCCGCACTCGCTCGGCACTCGGCCACAACACGGTCGTCGTCGACGGTGCCGACATCGACCAGGATGCGGCTGTCGACGGTGGCAATCTCGACCTGATGGTGACCCCGCAGGAGTTGGGAGCCGACCTCGGAGTCATCAGGGCCAGCGATCCCAATGCCTATCCGACCACGGATCTCTACACCCGTGAGGTCTGGGAGATCGGGTCCGGTCCACAGACCGGCAGCGTCGTGCTCGACCTGTTCCGGGTCAGGGGTGGCAGCCGACATGAATACTCCCTCCACGGGGATGCCAACCGGGACGCGACCTTCGTCACCAGCACCGAGCTGAGCCCGTACGGGCCCTATCTGGTCCCCGAGGGGGTCAAGGTCGTCGAGCCGGAGCGGGAGAACCAGACCGGCAGCGCCGAAGGTCACTACTACGGCTACATCTTCGTCAACGATGTGTCCCGAGGCGAGGTCGACGGCCGGTACGACCTGCGATTGGAGACGACCCTGACCGATGGCAGCCCCGGATCGGGTGCCGCAGTTGTCGGTCTGGTCGACGGTCCAGTTGAACACTTCCTCGGCACCGCGAAGTCACTACGCGGCACGCGCATGGTCGGCCAGGAACTCGACACCAACGACGAGGCAGAGAAGTGGACCAATCCTGTGTCGGTGGTGCGACGTGAGGGGGAGGACCTGGACAGCACCTTCATCACCGTGATCGCTCCGCATCTGGCCGACGACGATCCCGCCCTGAGCGTCGAACGTCTCGAGGTCAGTGGCGATGCCCCGGGCGGAGTGGCTGTCGCTGTCCGGTCAGGAGATCGCACCGACGTGGTGCTCAGCGCGCTCGAACCGGGGAGCCTGTCAGCCGCCGGTGTGAGCATGGACGGTCGGTTGGCCCATGTGCGTCTGGTCGGTGACAGCGTCACCGAGATGACGCTGATCGGCGGTTCCTCGCTGACTCATGGCGACATCAGCCTTTCCGGCGATGGCTTCACCACTGGAACGGTGCAGCAGACGCTGCGGGCCGTGGTGGGGGACGACGTCGACGGGTTTGTCCTCGATGAGGCTGTCGACGAGACGATGGTCGGGCGGACGATGATCGTCACCCACCCGAACGGAAAGACCCACGGGTACCGCATCACCGCTGTGACGGCCCATGGTGTCGAGATCGCCGGTGACCCCGGCTTCTCGATCAGCTCCGACGGCAGTTCCCGGATGGAGTTCGTGCCGTTCACCGAATGGAGCGGTGAGCACACCTTCGTCATCGACACCGTCGCCCACCAGACCGTGTGACCCGATCCCCAGGCCGACCGGTGATCCCAACACCGGTCGGCCTGCGTGTCTGCGCTGGGCAAGTAACTGACCCCGACATGTGACGATCCCCGAACTCATCTCGTCCTACCAGTGAGGGCAGTTTGCCTTCGAGGAAGGAGCAGGACTGATGGTGGGCAAGAAGGATGTTGAGGACGTCGTCGAGGCGACCGCCTGGAACCCGGTCCAGAGCCTGTCGAGGATGGGGGTTCGCAGCGGCCACGCGTACACGGCCGGGCTCCTGTCGATTGGGATCTCGCTGGTGTCCTGGCTGATCTCGCGCAACAAGAAGGACGACAGCAAGTCGCAGTCTGACCGGTGGGGCATCTTCATCGGCCAGTGGGCGCCCACTTTCCTCGCTCTGGGGATCGCGCTCAAGAACGAGAAGGGCTGATCATGATCTGGATTGTCCGTGTCGCCACGGTGCTCACGATCATCGGCGGTGTCAATTGGGGACTGGTGGGAGCGTTCGAGTTCAACCTCGTCGACGCCATCTTCGGCGAAGGCTCTGTCGTTTCGCGGGTCATCTATGTGGTGGTGGGAATCTCTGCACTGGTGACGATCGCCAATCTTGGGCTCTCCGGCAAGGCACGATCAGCCGAGGACGTGTGACCGAAGGGCCGGGAGCAAGCCTCGACGTCAACCGGGCAGAGGAAGCAATCGCAGCTCTGCCATCCCGCACCACAGGCACAGCGCTCGTCACTATGGTGAGCGCGAGATGGAAGGAATGACCATGGGAGTCAGCGACAAGGCCCGCAACAAGGCCGAAGAACTCGCCGGACAGGCCAAGGAGGCCGTCGGCGACGTGACCGACAACGACAAGCTCGCAGCCGAAGGCAAGGTCGACCAGGCCAAGGCCAAGTCCCAGCAGGTGGGCGAGAACGTCAAGGATGCCGGCAAGAACGCCTCTGACGCTCTCAGCTGAAGCATCCGCACTGGTGGTGCATCGAGTTGAACTCTCGGGTCCGGGTCAGAAGTACTAGGCTCGGACCCGTGAGTCAGATGCCCCAACAGCCGTACGGGCAGCAGCCCTATCCGCAACAGCCCTACCCGCAGCAGTCAGGCCCGCAGCAGTCAGGCCCGTATTCGCCGCAGCAGGCCTATCCGCAGCAGCCGTACCCGCAGGATCCGCAGCCTCAGCAGGCGATGGGCGCGATTGCTCTGACCATCCAGGGCAGCGTGATGACCTCGAGCATGATCGTGCCGAACGCTCGGTTCAACGGCTATCCCGTACCGACCAAGTACGGCCTGCAGAACATCCCCGTCCCGGCTGGCCCGCTCCACATCGAGCTCGAGGCCCAGTGGATGCGCACCTATGGTCAGGCAGCGCTGGACGTCAACGTCCAACCCGGCCAGGTGGTACCGGTGTTCTACGCCGCACCGATGCACCAGTTCACCACCGGCAACATCGGACATGTCAAGCAGTCGCGCAAGGGAATGGGCTTCTTCGTCGGTCTGATGAGCGTCCTCGGACTGATCATCGTCCTGTCCATCCTTCTCGCGTTCCTGTGAGCAGAGCATCATGACAACACGGTCGTAGTCATCGATGCTGATCTGCTCACGCGACATCACCCACTCATGGCGGGCCGCGGCCGAGTACTACCGCGAACACTTCGATCCTGACCTCCATGACCCGCAGGAATGGGCTGCGACGGCGAAGGCGGCCGGGATGAGGTATGCGGTGCTCACCACGAAGCATCATGACGGGTTCTGCTTGTGGGACAGCGACCTGAGCGACTGGACAGTCGCGAACACTCCGTACGGGAAAGACCTGGTCGGGCCGTGGGTCGAGGCTTTCCGGGCAGCCGGGTTGAAGATCGGTTTCTACCATTCGTTGATTGACTGGCACCACCCGGATTTTCCGATCGACGTCCACCATCCGCGCCGTGACGAGGCAGACGCACCGGAGCAGAACGCCTCTCGCGACATGGGTCGATATCGCGAGTATCTCCACGGCCAGGTCCGGGAGTTACTCACCCGGTACGGCACGATCGACTACCTCTTCTACGACTTCTCCTATCCCGATCATGTCTATCGCCAGATGCCGGGCAAGGGGCGTGACGACTGGGATTCCGACCGGCTGGAAGCGATGACCCGCGAACTTCAGCCAGGTATCCTCATCAACGACCGTCTGGATCAGCCGACCGCTGACCTGGTCACTCCCGAGCAGTACCAGCCGTCTGCGCCGATGACGCGCAACGGCGTGCCGGCCCGGTGGGAGGCCTGCCAGACTCTCAACGGCAGTTGGGGATACGACCGTGACAACCATGACGACAAGGCGCCCGGCACCTTGATCCGGATTCTGGTTGACGGTGTCGCCAAGGATGGCAACCTGCTGCTGAATGTCGGCCCCACGGCCCGCGGCACCATCGATCCTCGAGCGAAGGAGTCCCTGGCGGCGATCGGGGAGTGGATGCGACTCCACGACCGCGCCGTCATCGGTGCGGGCCCCGCGTCCCACACGCCTCCGCCCGATGCCCGCTACACCCAACGCGGCAATCGGCTCTACCTTCACCTGTTCGCCTGGCCGCTGCAGCATGTCCACCTGCCCGGCCTGGCCGGCAAGATCCACTATGCCCAACTTCTCCATGATGCTTCTGAAGTTCTGTTCACCGAGGCCAACCCGGACCAGACGGCGCAGAACACCACACCCGGTGGCCAACCCGAGGGCACCGTCACCCTGACCCTGCCGATCCAGCAGCCTGACGTGGCTCTGCCGGTCGTGGAGCTCTCCCTGACCGAGTGAACACCGGAAACATCGCCGTGCGGGGTTGGCCGTCGTACGATCGAATCATGGTGACAATGACGACAGTCCTGGAGCCACGAGGGCCGGCCTCGGCCATCGTGTTGACCGAAGAACAGGCCGCTGCGCTCGGCGGCCCCCGAGCGCCGGTCACGGTGACGATCGCGGGCAGGACTGTGCGGTTGCGGGTTGCTCGGATGGGCGGTGAGCTGATGATCGGGTTCAGCAAGGCAGCCCGGACCGAGGCCGGGGTCGAGATCGGTCAGCAGGTCGAGACGACGATCACGCCCGACGCCGAGGAACGGACCGTGGACGTGCCGGCCGCGCTCACGGCCGCACTCGCCGAGGCGGGACTGACCGAGAGCTTCGAAGCGCTCTCCTACAGCAAGCGCAAAGAGGCTGCCCGTACGGTGGCCGACGCCAAGCAGGAGACAACTCGGACCCGTCGGATCGCCGCTGTGGTGGACAGTCTGCGCTGAGCTTCTCGGCGTCAGTCGCCGGAGGTGTGCTTCTCGGCGTCAGTCGCCGGAGGTGTGCTTCTCGGCGTCAGTCGCCGGAGGTGTGCTTCGCACGGCGCACGATGTGGTCGTCGGGTGCCCGTACGACCGAGTGGTCCTTGCCCTCGTACTCGAACGGGTGGAGGAAGGCGCGCATGGCGTTGAGTCGGGCGCGTTTCTTGTCGTTCGACTTGACCGTCCGCCACGGCGCCCACCGCTTGTCGGTGCGGTCGAACATCGCCTCCTTGGCGGCGGTGTAGGCCTCCCAGCGGTCCAGACTCTCCAGATCCATCGGCGACAGCTTCCACCGGCGGACCGGGTCGATCTGGCGCAGGGCAAACCGGGTCCGTTGTTCGTCCTGGGTGACCGAGAACCACAACTTCGTGACCGTGATCCCCGACTCGACCAGCATCCGCTCGAACTGCGGTGCCTGCACCATGAAGGTCTCGTACTCCTCGTCGGTGCAGAAGCCCATCACCCGCTCGACCCCGGCGCGGTTGTACCAGGAACGGTCGAACATGACGATCTCGCCGGCAGTGGGGAGGTGCTGGATGTAACGCTGGAAGTACCACTGGCCCTTCTCGGTGCTGGACGGCTTGGTCAGCGCCACCACCCGCGCCGTCCGCGGGTTCAGGTGCTCGGTGAACCGCTTGATCGTGCCGCCCTTGCCGGCAGCGTCTCGCCCCTCGAAGACGATGACATGTTTGGCGCCGGTCTCCTCGGTCCAGTACTGGAACTTCAACAGTTCGATCTGGAGCTTGTACTTCTCCAGATCATAGACTTCACGGGTCATCAGCTCGTCGTACGGATAGTCCTGGCGCCAGGTCTCCACGGCCGAACCGTTGGGCGCAATCAGGACCGGGTCATCGCCCTCTGCGCCCTCGACCCGGTAGCCCTCGGCCTTGAGGTGGTCGATGTACTCCCTGAGTGAGGTGTGCGGTGCCATGACCCATTGTCTATCGTGACCCGGTGTCGTGCACATGAACGTCCGACCAGTGGGGAATGTGGTGTTGGGGAGACCCCGGTTCCACCATGGCGTTGCTGCAGGTTCTTCCCCGAGGGGGAGCCATCGCATAGCGTGCAGGGTGAGCAACGACCATCACGAACCAGTTCCCGATGAAGGGTGGACCTCATGCTCGACAGGATCGCGCGACGCTCCCTGCTCGGAGCCGGCGCCGCAGCGACTGCGGTGGGTGTGGCCGGAGTGGCCGGATGCCGTACGGCTCCCCGCGGCGGTTCGGAGGAAGGTCCGAACGCTGCCACTCGGCCCGACCATGTCCCGTACGACGGACCCGAACCTGACCTCCCAGGCAACGCCGAAATCGGCGTGCCCGACGCCTACTTGTCCTATCCCGACCCGCCGCCCAGTACGGGCAGAATTCCGGTCGGGATCTCGTCCCCGGTCGAGCTGCTGGTCCAGGGGGCGCCCAGTGCAACCCCGATGGACCGCAACCAATGGTGGCAGCGGATCAACTCCGATCTGGGCGAGCCAATCACGCTGACCGCTGTGCCCAGCACCGAGTACACGGCCAAGTTCCAGACCTCGGTGGCCGGTGAGGCGCTCGGCGATTTGACCCAGATCGTCGTGGTGCCGCAGATGCCACAGATGCTGAACAGTCTGTTCACCGATCTCACTCCTCACCTGGGCGGGGAGGCGGTGGAGAAGTATCCGCATCTGGCGAACCAGCCGCCGGCGTCTTGGCAGGTGGCGACCGTTGCCGGCAAGATCTGGGGCGTTCCTCAGCCGCGGATCCCGGCGGGCCGGGTGATGCTGACCCGTGGCGACATCTTCGAAGAACGCGGCATCGACCTCATTCCCGAGTTGGCCGACGGTGAGGCCTTTTTGGACCTGTGTCGCGAGGTGCATGACCCGAGCAGTGACGTGTTCTGTTTCGGGCAGCTGCCCAACGACTGGACCGTCCCGGAGATCCTCGAGTCACTCGGTGCGCCGAATGGATGGCACGTCGACGATGCGGGCAACTGGATCAGTGCCAAGATGACCCCGGAGTACGAACGTGCGCTGGAGATCGTCACCCAGATGTTCGTCGACGGGCTCTACCACCCCAACTCGTTCTCCGACCCGGGATCCAGTCATGTCTGGTTCGACGCCGGGACGACCGCCATGCTCAGCCAGGATTTCGCCAACTGGCAGTCCAAGGCTCAGGTGCTCGATGTGCCCGTCGGTGCCTTGGTGATGCCGCAGTGGGACGGCGGCGGAGCCGCAGCCAAGCATCTGGGCAGCCCGGCGTACACCGCTCCCGTGGGGCTACGCAAGACCGACGACGAGGACAGGATCGACGAACTGTTGCGTACGTTGGACTACATCGCGTCGCCCTTCGGCACCCAGGAATACTTGACGGTCAATTTCGGACTGGAAGGACGCCAGTGGACCCTCGCCGACGGGGACATCTCGCTGGTACCGGATCGTCCGGACGAGACCGTGCGCGGCCTGAACTATGCCGGTGCGAGTGTGTGGCGGGACCTCTACACGCCAGGACGGCCCGAGCTCACCGAGACCATTCACCGCTGGTGTGTCGACCAGATCCCGCAGGGAATGGCCGACCCGTCACGCGGTCGATACTCCGAGACCGCGGTGACCAAGGCACCGGCCGAGGACCGCAAGCTCGGCGACCTCGAGGGTGAGATCATTCAGGGCCGCAGACCGCTCAGCGACTGGGCGGCGGCCGTCGAGCAGTGGAATGAATCGGTCGGCAAGATCATCGCCGAGGAGTACGCCGCCGAGGGCTGATCAGGCGAAGATCGCGTCCAGCTCTGCCTTCACCTGGTCGTCGATGCGTTCCAGAGCGACCAAGGAGCCGGCATTTTCGTGCACCTGGTTGACCGAGGACGCACCGGTGATGACCGTCGACACCCTCGGGTTGGCCATGCACCAGGCAAGGGCGAGCTGGGCCGCGGTGACCTCGAGGCGGTTGGCGACCTCGACGAGCTGGGCGACCTTGGCGTTGGTGTCCGGGTCGGTGACCCGGTCGCGCAGCCCCTTGTTCTCCGGCAGTGCGGCCCTGCTGCCCTCGGGGATCCCGTTGAGGTACTTGCCGGACAGGATGCCGTTGGCCATCGGGCTCCACACGGTCAGGCCGAGACCGATGTCGTCGTACAACCGGGCGTACTCGTTCTCGACCCGCTCGCGGTGCATCAGGTTGTACTGCGGCTGCTCCATCACCGGCTTGTGGAGATTGCGGCGGTCGGCGATGTCCCAGGCGGCCCGGATCTCTGCGGCCGACCACTCCGAGGTGCCCCAGTAGAGCGCCTTGCCGGAGCTGATCATGTCGCTCATCGCCCACACGGTTTCTTCGATGGGGGTGTCGGGGTCGGGACGATGGCAGAAGACGAGATCGACGAAGTCGAGCCCGAACCGCTCCAAGGAGCCGTCGATGGCCTGCATGAGGTACTTGCGGTTGAGCGTGTGGCGCATGTTGACGAGATCACCGTTGATGCCCCAGAACAGCTTGGTCGACACCGAGTAGGTGTGACGCTTCCAGCCGAGTTCGGCGATGGCCTTGCCCATGATGGTCTCGGACTGTCCACCGGCATAGGACTCGGCGTTGTCGAAGAAGTTGACGCCGGCATCAGCGGCGGCCTGCAGACAGTCCTTGGCCAGACCGGTGTCCACCTGGCCACCGAAGGTGACCCAGGAACCGAAGGAGAGGGCGCTGACCTTGAGGCCGGCATGGCCGAGGCGGCGATAAGGCATGGCAGGAGTGGTCATGGACCTGACGGTACCGCACCGGCACATGGCCCGACAGGCCTGTCGTCCCGACCATCCGATGACATCCCTTGCTCAGCAGGGATCTCGGAACGGCTGGCGGCGTGCATTTGACATGTACCGGGATGGAGGAGGAGCCCTCCTAGGATAGGGCAATGCACACTGCGATCCTGCTGCTCACTCAGCGCCTCGATGATCTCTGCCGGGTGTGGAGCAGCGCATCACCACCGATCGAGCCCGGTGCCGAGACGGCCACGCTGCTGTTCGACCAGATCACCGTGTCGGCCGAGCTGAGTGGCAAGACCACCGATCCGCAGCTGCTGGCTGCGGCGTCGGGCCGCCCAGGTGTGGTGGTGATGCGGGTGTTGTCGCACAGCTCCACGGTCACGGTGAGGGCCGACACAGCAGCAGCTCTGGAGAAGGCGCTGGGCTCGGTCGGTCCGGTGGGGGCGGGCCTGGTCTGGTGGCCGGAGAACGGCGCCATGGAGCCGTTGGGGCAACGGCAGGTTGCGCGTGAGTCAACATCAGTGGCGCCCTCGCCGACTGTTCCGTACGATCCGTTGCGCTCCAGCGAAGCGATGTATCTCCTGCTGGAGGAGGAACCGACCTCGTTGGGCGAGGTGTTGAGTGACTTCATGCCGAATCACGCGGCGAAGTTGCAACAGGACCAAGCCCTGTCGACAGTGGTGCCGTTCACCGATCCGGATGCCCGGATCGCACTGAAGGTCGTCGGACCGATCGACGACGAGAGCCTTGCCGCCCGCGCGGGTGGGGAGATGCCGGCCCATGGAGCGGCGGTGGAGATCGACGCAACCGGTTCGGCAGGGGTCGACGACCTGGTGATGTACCAGGTGAGCTTTGCGGCTGAACTGGCGCGTCGTCCGGAGGCAGCCGGGGTCTGGATCCCGTGGCAGGAGCGGTTCGAGCCAGCCGGCACCATCCTGGGTGAGGATCCGGAAAAACTGGTCCAGGTCGCGGTCCATGCCGGACGCGCTGAGGACATGGACGTGCTGTACACACGTGGCATGCGACGGTACCGGGGCCGCGAACTGGTCTGTCAGGACCCGGGTCCGCAATATCCGATTGCCCAGCTGTTGCTGTTGATCTGCAGTGACGCGATCAGCTCCGGCCAATTGCCCCAGCCGGGAGGACGGGCGGACAGCGGCCTGGCCGGCTTCGACGCACTCTTCCACGACATCACTGATCCGTGGTCCGGGGAGCCGGCATTGAATCTCGAACTGGTCGAACAGGGCAGCGGTTCATGAGCTGACCACTGGGCCGTCGATGAATGTGATTGGCTGGACAGGTGAGTGATCTGATCGGTGACATCGTGGCCAGCGGCGGGCACTGGCAACAGGTGCGTCGCGACCTCCACGCCCACCCCGAACTCGGCTATGCCGAGCACCGCACAGCAGCTCTGGTCGCGAAGCTGTTGCAGGAATGGGGCGTCGAGACCCACACCGGCATCGGTGGGACCGGTGTGGTCGGCGTGATCCGCAAGGGAAACTCTGAGCGGAGCATTGGTCTGCGCGCGGACATGGATGCACTGCCGATCTCCGAAGCCAACGATCTTCCTCACGCCAGCACCAATCCCGGCGCTATGCACGCATGCGGACATGACGGCCACACGACCATGTTGTTGGCTGCGGCCCAGCACCTGGCGCAGGCCAGCGACTTCGATGGTGTGGTGCACCTGATCTTCCAACCAGCCGAGGAGGGAAAGGCCGGCGCGAAGGCGATGATCGATGACGGACTGTTCGAACGGTTCGCCATCGACGAGATCTACGCCCTGCACAGCTGGCCCGGGCTGGAGGTCGGTCAATTCGGTGTCGGCCCCGGACTGGCCATGGGATCGAGCAACCGTTTCTACCTCACGGTCAACGGCCGGGGTGGGCACGCGGCGATGCCGCACCTGACGGTCGATCCGATTCCGGTCGTGGCCGAGATCGTCCAAGCCTTCCAGACCATCGTCTCGCGTACGGTGGCGCCGACCGAACCCGCTGTGGTCTCGGTGACCACGATCAACGGGGGCGAAGCCACCAACGCGATCCCGACCAGCTGCACGCTGTCGGGGACGGTCCGCACTGCGACCGAGGAAGCGATTGACGTGATCGCGGACCGGATGCAGCGCATCAGCGAGCAGATCTGTGCCGCACACGGCGCCGAGGGCGAGTTCCGGTTCGTACGGACCTATCCGCCGACCATCAACCCGGCAGCCCAGGCTGCCTTTGCCCGTACGGCAATGGCCTCGGTGGTCGGGCAGGACCAGGTCTTCGATCCCGAGGGCGCGATGACCGGCGAGGACTTCTCCTTCATGCTGCAGCAGCGGCCCGGGGCCTACGCCTTCATCGGCAACGGGGCCAAGCACGGTGCGCTGCACAGTGACCGGTATGACTTCAATGACGACGTGATCCCGTTCGGCGCCACCGTCTGGGTCCGGCTGGTCGAGCAGTTCTGCGCCCGCTGATGCACTCGCCGCGGTGCCGGGGCCGGGCTCGGTGTCGCCTCGTACGGCAGGCTGGCACACGGCCTGCCAAGGTCGGTACCCATCCAACAGTTCTACCCTTGGATGGTGTTTGCCACGCTCGGGGAGCGGGCGATTCTCGGGACGCGGAACCTCGGGAGCCGTCCGTGGACGCAGGGCGTGATCAGAGGCGACCATCATGGTGCAGATCGGCCAAGGTCCGCTCGACCGAGCTGTCGAACTCAGCCTCCGCTCCGTACACCCGCAGGAGCGCAAACGCATTGTGCACCAGATCTTCGACCTCGGTGGCGAGATGGGAGACATCCGGTTCGCCATGCTTGAGTCGCTTGAGGCCGTGACCCTCGAGACGTGCCACGGCCTCGGCCACCTCGCCGAGTTCCTCGCTGAGACGCAGCATGATGCGCAACGGGTCGTTGCCGTCGGGGAAGGCATTCGCGTATCCCTCAGCGATCTGCGCATAGTCCTGGCCGGTGGACCGCATCGTGTACGTCACCTTCGCGACCCTACCCCTGTCGGGGAACCACACCGCCCGGCAACCAGGCAGGCTCGCACATGGTTTGCAAGGGTAGGTATCCATCCAACGGTTCTACCTTTGCAATGCGTGTGCGAGCTTCGGTCCACCGGTGTGAAACCCCGGGGAACGGCAACGACCCCCGCACCGCCGAAGCGGGACGGGGGTCGTAGGCGGTGTTGGAGCGATCAGGCCAGCTGGTCGATGATCGCGTTCAGCGTGGCCGAGGGACGCATGACGGCCGCAGCCTTGGCGTCATCGGGGCGGTAGTAGCCGCCGATGTCGGCCGGGGAGCCCTGGACGGCAAGCAACTCGGCGGCGATCGCCTCTTCTCCGGCGGTGAGCTGATCGGCGATCGGGGCGAAGGCTGCGGCCAGTTCGGCATCTGCGGTCTGCTTGGCCAGTTCCTGTGCCCAGTACAGGGCCAGGTAGAAGTGGCTGCCACGGTTGTCGATCGAGCCGAGTCGACGAGCCGGTGACTTGCCCTCGTTGAGCAGGGTCTCGGTCGCGGCGTCCAGTGCATCGGCCAGGACACCGGCCCGGGCGTTGCCGGTGCTGTCGGACAGGTGGCGCAGGCTCTCGGCCAGCGCCAGGAACTCACCCAGCGAATCCCAACGCAGGTAGTTCTCGCTCACCAGCTGCTGGACGTGCTTGGGTGCCGAACCGCCGGCACCGGTCTCGAACAGGCCGCCGCCGTTCATCAGCGGCACCACTGAGAGCATCTTGGCGCTGGTCCCGAGCTCGAGGATCGGGAACAGGTCGGTGAGGTAGTCGCGCAGCACGTTGCCGGTC
>CAMDZW010000026.1 GCA_945911015.1 uncultured Propionibacteriaceae bacterium | reverse complement strand
CGAGCAGAGTGTGGAGGCGCATCGTCCAGTCGTGCCTCAAGGGATCGTTCACGCTGACCTCGGCGACCACGGTCCCGACTCGACGGTTCGTCACGACGAATCCTTCATGTCGCAACAGGTCGACCGCTTTGACCACCGTCGCCGGGTTGACGCCCAGCGCTGTCGACAGCGACCGAACCGATGCCAACGCGTCGCCGGGAAGCAGCGCGCCAGTCGCGATCATCTCGACGATCCGGTCCCTGATCTGTTGGTAGATCGGGATCTCCGACAGCGGCTCAACGACAAGATCCATGCTCGTACCTCCTGTGTCGACTGTATCACTACAGCTCGTACAGATGAGTGGGATGCTTGTGGTGACTCGTTGACACTGTCTGGTGTCCGTGTTCCACTGCTCAGGTATCGCTTCTGAAGCACCGCGGCTCTGGAGGATGACATGTGGCGACTGATGATGGGTCTGGTGAGCGTGCTGCTCCTGGGGCTCACCGCAGGATGTGCTCCGAAGGCCGTGATCGACGTCCCCATCATGGCCGACTGGCCCTACGTCGAGGGCGTCGGTGCAGCCATCCACAAGGCCGATGCTGTCGTGGTGGTGAAGTTTCTCGATGCTCGCAGCGAGATGGTGTATCCCGAAATGACTGGCACTGATCCGGCCAAGAATCCACAGGCCGGAGGGGATCCCTCGACGCTGAGCCCTGAGGACCGCGGTGCCATGGTTGTTCCGAGCACTCGGTCGCGGGTGAAGGTCAGCCAGTCCCTCATGGGAGACCTCGAGGTCGGCTCGGTCATCACGATCGACCAAACCGGAGGGACCATCGACGGAGTCAGATTCAGTGAGTCTCGGATTTCCTTGCTGCCCGAGGCGGGTTACCGCGAGTACGTTCTGATCATTCGCTACATGGCGACTGCCTATGCTCTGGTTGATCCGGTCCTGGGTGTGTTCGGCAATGACGGCGACGAAGTTCGTCTCCTGAAGCCTGAGTTGGTCGAGCGGGAGTCAGACCGTGCCATCCGGACCATCGAGCAGATCATGGACGCCGCCCGCGGGTGATGCCGAGCGCGGTGGCAGGATGGAAGCCATGAAGTCGATCCCGGCATGGTTGGTGATGGTCGTGGCCACCGCGGCGCTGCTGGGCTGGGCAGCGTGGCGCGTCAGCGACGGTTCCTGGCCGGTGCTCGTGGTGGTCGGACTGGCTGCTGTCGGGTTCAGCTGGTGGAGCTATCCACGACGTGGTGCCGGCGTCCGCCACCGCGACACACTTGGTACGGAGGGCAAACCCATCATGGATGTGGTCATCTACTGGCGGCCCGGCTGCATGTACTGCGAAGCGCTCAGGCGCGGCCTCGGCAAGCTACAGAAGTCGGCGACCTGGATCAACATCTGGGCCGATCCGGAAGCGGCCGCCTATGTGCGCAGCGTCAACGAAGGCAATGAAACCGTCCCCACCGTGGTCATCGACGGCACACCGCACACCAACCCGTCACCTGGTCTGGTCAAGGAACGACTCCTCCAGGCAGGTGCCTGAGCGTCTGCCGAGCCGGTGCCTGAGGGTCTGCAGGCGTTGTTGCCGTCGGCACCTGTTCCAACAGCGGCAGACGTCAACAACAGGTGCGAACGCGTCGGTTTGGTGGGTGCGGTTGGCGTTGCGCGGACAGTCCAACTCAACTGGCCTGCGAGACGGTCGACATGTTGAAGTCAGGGATCCGCAGCGCAGGCATCGAGGTCCGGGTGAACCAGTCGTTCCATTCGCGGGGGAGCACGATCTCAGTCGCCGAAGCCTCGGTCGCCCGTCGCAGCAGATCCAACGGTGACTCGTTGAACCGGAAGTTGTTGACCGCGCCGACCACTTCACCGTTCTCGACCAGGTAGACGCCGTCCCGGGTGAGTCCGGTCTGCAACATCGTCTCCGGGTCGACTTCGCGGATGTACCACAGACAGGTGAGCAGCAGACCGCGTTCGGTGCTGGCGATCAACTCGTCCAAGGTGCCCGAGGAGCCGCAGTCCAGGATGAGATTGTCGATCTCGGGATGGGCGCCTCGGCCAGTGGACTCACCGACCGATCTCGACGACAGAAGCTCGGAGATCACGCCGTCACGGATCCAGTCCGTCCCGGTGAGCGACGCGCCATTGTCGAAGACCGAGGAGATGCCACCACCAGAGCTTGCGGTGGCCACGAACGGCGCGCACTCCAAACCGGCAAAGGACGGGTCGGAGAACAGCCAATGGGGCAAGGTCCCGAGCTTCTCGCCGATTCTGGTGTCACCTTCGGGGAGGCTGTAGGCGTTGCGGCCCTCGAGGGCATCGCGCAACCCACCGCCCCAGTAGGCGATGGTCATCAGGTCGGCGACGGCCGATGGCGGCAGGATCGTCTCGTACCGTCCTGCCGGCAGCTCGATCTGGTGAGCGGTCCACGCGTACCGGGTCAGCAGCTCCGGCCACAGGGCCGCCACATCGACATCACTGAAGTCGCGGGTGGTCCGGCCGAGCCAGGCCGTGCGCTTCATGGCCGGGTCCTTGGCATTGAGCTCGAGACGGCCGGTCGGCTGGACATGGCGGCGCCGGACCCCGCTGCTCGTCCCGACCCAGGTGGTGGTGCTGATGTGTTCCACGAACCCGAAGGTCGAGATGTCATTGGCCTCGGCCTCGGCGAAGACAGCGGCCAGGCCGGCGGCGACATCGGCCAGCACCGCGATTGACGTCCCAGCGGCTGTCGAAGCGAAGTCAGGGTCAGTGATCCCCGCCACCAGCGGCATGGTGTCCTCGGCGACTGATGCGCTCGCCGCCGACCCCTCCGCCGCGCGCAGCAGACCGATCGCATCCTCGTACGAGGTGATCCGACCCGACACGGTGCCACAGTGAGCACCATCGTCGGTGCGACGAATCGCGACGATCGAGACGCTGCGTTCGTGCATCTGCCCGTTGGTGGTCAGTGCGTTGTGGGCCCAGCGCAGGTTGGCCTGGCTGGTTTCGCTGACGATGACCACACACTCGTTGGTGTCGGAGGCGGCCAGCAGATTCTCCACCAGGGCAGCGGAATCGTTGATCACCGCAAGACTGGGGCTCATCAGTGGGCTCCTTCGGAGAGGGTGTTGAGGACGTTGACGCCGCGGAAGAGGGCACTGGGGCAACCGTGGCTGACCGGGGCAACCTGGCCGGGTTGGCCCTTGCCGCAGTTGAAGGCGCCACCGAGGACCCAGGTCGACTCGCCGCCGACCGCCTCCATCGAGCCCCAGAAGTCGGTCGTGGTGGCCTGATAGGCAACATCGCGGACCTGGCCGGTGATACGCCCGTCGGTGATCTGGAAGAACCGTTGCCCGGTGAATTGGAAGTTGTAGCGCTGCATGTCGATCGACCACGACTTGTCGCCCACGACGTACAAGCCGTTGGACACGTCACCGATCAGCTCTTCGGTGGACGGACCATCTGCACCAGCGGCCAATGACACATTCGGCATCCGCTGCATCGGGATGTGGCCCGACGAGTCGGCAAAGGCACACCCGTTGGAGCGGTCATGTCCGTGTGCAGCAGCCATCTGACGGTTCAACTGGTAGCCGACCAGGGTGCCGTCGGTGATGATGTCGAACTCCTGGGCGGCCACACCTTCATGGTCGAAGCCGACCGTGGCGAGGCCGTGAGCCACCGTACGGTCACCGGTCACGTTCATCACCGGCGATCCGTAGGCGAGCGAGCCCAATTGGTCGACGGTGGCGAAGGACGTGCCGGCATAGGCGGCCTCGTAGCCCAGCGCCCGGTCGAGCTCGGTGGCATGGCCGATCGACTCGTGGATGGTCAGCCACAGATTCGACGGATCGATGACCAGGTCGAGAGTGCCAGCCCTCACCGATGGAGCCTTGGCATGTTCGGCCAGCAACTCCGGGAGCTCAGCGACCTCGGCATCGAAGTCCCATCCGGTGCCGGTGCAGTACTCCCAGCCACGCCCGACCGGCGGCGCCAGGGTCCGCATCGTCGAGAACCCTTCTCCCACAGCGATGGCGGTCAGCTCTGGATGGATCCGGACCCGCTGCTGGGTGGTGTCGGTGCCGTGACTGTCGGCATAGTAGGTGCATTCGTCGACCCAGTGCACCCGGGCCTGGGTATGGGTGACGCCATCGGCGGCCAACAACCGCTCCGACAGGTCGAGCCACCTGGCCTGTCGAGTCTGGTCGTCCACCTCGAACGGATTGAGCTCGAAGTCCGACACCCATTCCACGCCGGCATGGACCGGTTCGTCGGCGAGCACGACTTCCGGCCCGCCGAGCGCAGCGGCCACCTGGGCGGTCGCGACCGCCTGGTCGGCCAGCCCGGCCGCCGCATCGACGGTCAGAGCCACGCCGGCAGCGAATCCCCAAGCACCCCGATGGACCACCCGCACGCTGATCCCGAGATCGGTCGAGTCGACCTGGGACTCGACCGAGACATCGCGCAGGGACAGCACACCTTCGTGGATCCGCTCGATCCGGACATCGGCATGGGAAACGCCCAGTGCGCCGGCCCGCGCGAGTGCAGCGTCGGCGAGCTCATGCAGGGGGAGTGCGGTGAAGTTGGCGGCAACCTGACCAGACGTCGTGACCATGCCGGCGACTCTATCGCTGGTCGGACCGGGGGCGCATCGGACAGATTTTCGGAAAGTACAACCGTGGGAGGAATGATGCGGTCAGGCACCGGATTCGGGGCAACCGCCAAACCGCCGCGATCGCACCAGTTGTTGACGTCTGCCGCCGTTGGAACAGGTGCCGACGTCAACAACGCCTGCAGACCCATGACAGATCGGTCCTGCTCGTGCCCATTAGGCTTGCGGTTCGCGGGTGCTGCACCCGGTCACAGAGCTGGAGGAAACGGTGAGTCTTGCCATCAGGGTGATCCCTTGTCTCGACGTCCACGACGGGCGGGTTGTCAAAGGGGTCAACTTCACGCAGTTGCGCGATGCCGGAGATCCGGTCGAGCTCGCTGCGGCCTACGACCGGGCCGGAGCCGACGAACTCACCTTCCTCGACATCTCGGCCTCTTTCGAGGGGCGTGAGACCACCCGTGACGTGGTGGGCCGGACAGCGGAGACCGTGTTCATCCCGTTGACGGTCGGCGGTGGCGTGTCCAGCGCCGACGATGTCGATGCGTTGTTGCGAGCCGGGTCCGACAAGGCCGCGATCAACACCTCCGCGGTCCACCGGCCTGAGGTGATCAGTGAGATCACCCATCGGTTCGGCAACCAGGTGTTGGTCCTGTCGGTCGATGCCCGCCGGGAAGCGGACCAACCGTCCGGGTTCGGTGTCACCACCCACGGTGGTCGCAAGTCCGCTGACCTCGATGCCCTTGAATGGGCCCGTCGCGGCGTCGAGCTCGGAGTGGGGGAGATCCTGCTCAACTCGATGGATGCCGACGGCACCACCAACGGTTTCGATCTCGAGATGATCGCGGCGATGCGCGAGGTGATTGACGTGCCGCTGATCGCGTCCGGCGGCGCCGGGACGGTCCAGCACTTCGTCGCAGCCGTCGATGCCGGCGCAGACGCCGTTCTGGCCGCCAGCGTCTTCCACTTTGGTACCTTGAGCATCGCCGAGGTGAAGCACGCGCTCGCCGCGGCCGGGCACCCGGTGCGACTGCCGGCGCTGACCGACACTGCAGCCCAGGAGACCCAGGAGAACTGATGCTGGCTTGGCTTCCCTATGCCGACTCCGACGAACTCACCCGACGGATCGGGCCGCTGCCTGACGGGGTCAGCTTCGAGCCAGTCGACCGCAAGGCCCCCAACGGGCCGTCGATCGGTGAGGTCGGATTCTTCGTGTTGCCCTACCTGACCGGGGCCAATGTCTTGGATCGGATCGACGAGATGACCTCACTGCAGGTCGTCCAGACCCAGACCGCCGGCTACGAGAATGTCATCGGCCGCATCCCCGGCCCGGTGACCCTGTGCAACGGTGCGGGCATCCATGACACCTCGACCGCGGAGATGGCACTGGCACTGGCTCTGGCCAGCACCCGACACCTCGATGTGTACGCCCGCCAACAGGCCGTCGGTCGCTGGCAGCCCCGGTGGGGCAACAGCCTGGCCGATCAGCGTGTGACGATCTTGGGCTACGGCCGGATCGGCAAGGCCATTGAGGCGCGCATCGCCGGATTCGAACCAGCCTCGATCACCCGCATCGCCAGCCGGGCGCGGGACGACATCCGGGCGATTGATGACCTGTCGTCGATCCTGCCCGAGACCGATGTGCTCTTCGTGATTGCTCCCCACACTGCGCAGACCGAAGGCCTCCTCGATGCGGCCGCCCTTGCCCTGCTCCCGGACAATGCGCTCATCGTCAATGTCGCGCGCGGGAAGTTGATCGTCACCGACGCACTGGTCGCCGAGACCGGCTCTGGCCGTCTTCGTGCCGCCCTCGACGTCACCGATCCTGAGCCCCTGCCGGCCGACCACCCGTTGTGGACGATCCCGAATGTCATCATCTCGCCCCATGTGGGCGGTGCCAGCAACGCCTTCCACCCCCGCACCGACGCCCTGATCAGGGACCAGCTGCGCTGCTGGGCCGCGGGCGATCCGCTGGCCAATGTCGTGAAGCCTGCCCGAGGAGCCTGAGATGAACGACCGTGCTCGGATCACTGATCCTGACTGCATCTTCTGCAAGATCGTCGCCGGCGAGGTCGGCTCGCGGACCGTGCACAGCGACGACGAGGCTGTGGCCTTCCTCGATCTCGCACCCTGGCACCGCGGGCACACGCTGGTCATTCCCCGTACCCACGTCGTCGATGTCCGCCAGGCCCATGGTGCCCTGGCCGACATTGCTCCCGCGGTCGAACATGTCGCCGAACTGTTGACCGACAGGCTCGGCTGTGACGGGGTCAACATCGTCTCCTCCGCGGGCGCGGTTGCCGGGCAGGAGGTCTTCCACCTCCACGTCCATGTGGTCCCGCGCTATGCGTCGGCTCCGGGAGTGCGGTCGGTCTTCACCACCGATGCGGACCACTCGCCCGCTGCCCTTGACGCCGTCCTGGCGGAGCTTGCGTGAGTAGTCGGACCCCGTTGCGTGTCCGTCGACTGGCCCGATGGCTGGTCGAGTTCGTCCCTGCGTACCTCGTTGCCCTGGTCCTGTTGCCCTGGGTGATCCGTGACGGTACGGCCATCCCCTGGGTACCGCAGACGACTGACCTCGAGGTCTATGTCCTCGCGGTGCAGGACATGCTCGCCGGTGGCGACATCTACCAGACGCAGACACCGATCGGGCTGTGGTTCATCTACCCGCCGATCGCGGCGATCCTGATGGTCCCGTTGGTGCTGGGGCCCTATCTGTTGTGGCAACTGATCTGGACTGGTTTGCTGGTGGCGGCCCAGAACGCCGTTCTGGTACGCCTTCGGGTGCCGCGCGGCGTCGCGCTGGCCGTCATCTCGGCCTGTGTCATCGTGGCCATGGAGCCGATCCGCACCACCATCGGTTACGGCCAGGTCAACACGTTGTTGATGTTCCTGGTGATCGCTGACCTGCTCCCCGATCGGGTGCGCGCCGACGGCAGTCTGCGGCGGCGGCTGATCCCGCAGGGCACGCTGATCGGGCTGGCGGCCGCGATCAAGCTGACCCCGCTGCTGTTCCTGGTCTTCTTGTTGTTCCTCGGCCGCAGGCGGGCCTTCCTCACCGGAACCATCACCTTCATCGTGCTCACCGTCATCGGAGCGGTGATCATGTGGGAGGGGACCGTGTCGTTCTTCACCGGACTGCTCTCCGGTGATGCGAAGACCTCCGGGCCGCAGTATGTGGGCAACCAGTCGCTGGTCGGCGTCACGAGCCGACTGTTGGGGGCCGGTCTTCCCGCCACCGTCATCGGCCTGGCGATCGCAGCTGTGGTGGCGTTGTTGGCCGTGGCCGTCGGGATCCATTGGTGGCGCAAGGGCGAGAAGGGGTTCGCCCTGGCCCTGGGCGGCATCGCCACCTGCCTGGCCTCGCCACTGTCGTGGACCCACCACTGGGTGTGGGTGCTGCCGCTCGGCGTGGCGGTGGCCGTGTCGACCAAGCTCCCCACGCTGACCCGGATCCTGGCCGGAACGCTGACCCTGTGGGTGTCGGCCTGCCTGCCTTTGTCGGTGTTGCCGTACGGGTCAGGGGCGGCTGAGAGCTACAACGCCGGACAGCAGCTCATTGCCAACCTTGGACCGGTGCTTGCTGTCGTGCTGGTGGTGCAGGTGGCGGTCCACCTGTTGCGTGACCGAGATACTCGGGCATCCTAGTTTTGAGACGCATGTCCGTATCTTGAGACCGCTATGGGTGTGGGGGTTGACGGAACTGCCAATGGGGGAGAAGCTGGACTCGTGCATCACCGTCACCACTTTCTCGTACTCACCAAGCGTGTCGCTTGAGTCTCGCACTCGAACGGCACGCACCCTCGTCTGCTCGCGCAGCGAGGGTTTTTTGTTGCAGTACGGCAGTGGCTGACGTTCCACTCGACATCAGAAAGGTCGACAGATGAAGGACCTGCAGGAAGCCCGTCCGGGGCATCCCGCCGTGCCCGCACCACCCGGTGCGGCAGCGGGAGCCAACCCCACCGTTGAGCCGATCACCGGCTCGCAGGCGCTTGTACGGTCCCTCGAGGAGGTCGGCGCCCGCAACGTCTTCGGCATCCCCGGCGGAGCCATCCTGCCGGCCTATGACCCGCTGTTCGACTCCAAGACCGTGCGCCACATCCTGGTGCGCCACGAACAGGGCGCCGGACATGCCGCCGAGGGCTATGCCGTGGCCACCGGGGAGGTCGGCGTGTGCATGGCCACCTCTGGCCCCGGGGCCACCAACCTGGTCACCCCGCTGGCCGACGCCCACATGGACTCGGTGCCGATGGTGGCCATCACCGGTCAGGTCCACAGCAACCTGATCGGGACCGACGGCTTCCAGGAAGCTGACATCTGCGGCATCACCCTGCCGATCACCAAACACAACTTCCTGGTCAGGGACCCTTCCGAGATCGCGCACGCGATCGCCTCGGCCTTCCACATTGCTTCCACCGGGCGCCCCGGTCCGGTCCTGGTCGACATCACCAAGGACGCCCTGCAGGCCTCGACCGACTTCGTCTGGCCCACCCACCTCGACCTGCCGGGCTACCGCCCGGTCAGCAAGCCGCACGGCAAGCAAGTGCGCGAAGCCGCCAAACTGATCGCCGCCGCAACCCGGCCGGTGTTCTATGTCGGCGGCGGAGTGGTCAAGTCAGGCGCCGCAGCACAACTGCGGAAACTGGTCGAACTGACCGGGATCCCGGTGATCACCACCTTGATGGCACGTGGCGCCTTCCCCGACTCGCACGACCTGCACATGGGCATGCCCGGCATGCACGGTTCGGTCTCGGCCGTCGGCGCGCTGCAGCGCAGCGACCTGCTGATCTCGTTGGGGGCTCGCTTCGACGACCGGGTGACCGGGCAGTTGGACAGCTTTGCTCCCGGTGCCAAGGTCATCCACGTCGACATCGACCCGGCCGAGATCTCGAAGAACCGGACCGCCGATGTGCCGATCGTGGGCGACTGCAAGGACGCCATCGAGGAACTCATCGGACGCCTGCAGGAGCAGGAACTGCATCCGCTCGACCCGTGGGTCAGCTACCTGAAGGAACTGCGCCGCCGCTACCCGACCGGCTACGACCTGCCTGAGGACGGTTCGCTGTCGCCACAGCAGGTGATCAAGCGGATCGGAGAGCTGACCGGCCCCGACGCCTACTATGCCGCCGGCGTGGGACAGCATCAGATGTGGGCTGCGCACTTCCTGCCCTTCGAACACCCCAGCCACTGGCTCAACTCCGGTGGTGCCGGCACGATGGGTTACTGCGTGCCTGCCGCCATGGGAGCCAAGGTCGGCCGACCCGACTCCGTGGTGTGGGGTATCGACGGCGACGGCTGCTTCCAGATGACCAATCAGGAACTCGTCACCTGCGCGGTGGAAGGCATCCCGGTCAAGATTGCGGTGATCAACAACCAGTCGCTGGGCATGGTGCGTCAGTGGCAGACCCTGTTCTACGAGGGCCGCTACTCCAACACCGACCTCAAGACCAACCGCGTCCCAGACTTCCCCAAGCTGGCCGAGGCGATGGGCTGTGTCGGTCTGCGGGCCGAGACCGTCGACCAGGTCGACCCGGTCATCGAACAGGCGCTGTCGATCAACGACCGCCCGGTCGTGGTCGAGTTCTCCGTCAACAAGGACGCAATGGTGTGGCCGATGGTCGCGGCCGGCACCGGCAACGACGAGATCAAGATCGCCCGGGACATGGCCCCGGTCTGGGACGAAGAGGAGCTGTGACATGCGCACCCTGAGCGTGTTGGTGGAGAACAAGCCCGGTGTCCTCACTCGGGTCGCCGGCCTGTTCGCCCGCCGTGGCTTCAACATCGAGTCCCTCGCCGTCGGACCGACCGAGCACCCCACCGTCTCGCGGATCACCCTGGTGGTCAACGTCGACGACGAAGTGCTCGAACAGCTGACCAAGCAGCTCAACAAGCTGATCGAGGTCCTCAAGATCGTCCAGCTGGAGAGTGACGCCGCCCGGCGGCAGCTGGTGCTGATCAAGGTCCGTGCCGACCAGACCACCCGTGGTCAGGTGCTGGACGTCGTCCAGCTGTTCCAGGCCAAGGCGGTCGACATCACCCCCGAAAGTGTGACCATCGAGGCGGTCGGAGCACCCGAACGTGTCGACATGTTGCTGAAGATCCTGGAACCGTACGGGGTCCGCGAGCTGGTCCAGTCCGGTGTGGTCGCAATCGGGCGGGGAACCCGCTCGATTTCGGACCGCGCACTGCGGGCCAACCGCAACGAGGCATGATTGCCTGTCGAGGCATCAGAGCATCAAGAACAATCCCAGAGAACAGAACTGAAGGAGAACCCAGACGTGGCCGCTGAAATGTTGTACGACGACGCTGCTGACCTGTCGATCATCCAGAACCGTAGCGTCGCGATCATCGGCTTCGGTAGCCAGGGACATGCCCATGCGCTGTCGCTGCGTGACTCTGGCGTCGACGTTCGCGTCGGCCTGGCCGAAGGCAGCAAGAGCCGCGAGCGTGCCGAGGCCCAGGGTCTGCGCGTCGTGACCCCTGCCGAAGCCGCCGCTGAGGCCGACGTCATCATGGTGCTGGTCCCCGACCACATCCAGCGCAAGGTGTACGCCGAAGCCATCGAGCCCAACCTGAACGAGGGCGACGCCCTGTTCTTCGCCCACGGCTTCAACATCCGCTTCGGCTACATCACCCCGCCGGCCAATGTGGACGTGGCCATGGTCGCCCCGAAGGGGCCGGGCCACCTGGTCCGCCGTGAGTACGCCGAGGGTCGTGGTGTCCCGGTGCTGCTGGCCGTTGAGCAGGACCCCTCCGGCAAGGCCTGGGACCTGGCACTGTCGTACGCCGCTGCCATCGGCGGTCTGCGTGCTGGCGGCATCAAGACCACCTTCACCGAGGAGACCGAGACCGATCTGTTCGGTGAGCAGGCCGTGCTGTGTGGTGGCGCGTCCGCGCTCATCCAGGCCGGTTTCGACACTCTGGTCGATGCGGGCTACCAGCCCGAGGTCGCCTACTTCGAGTGCCTTCACGAGCTGAAGCTGATCGTCGACCTGATGTACGAGGGCGGCATCGCCAAGCAGCGCTGGTCGATCTCCGACACCGCCGAGTTCGGTGACTACGTCTCCGGACCGCGCGTGATCGATGACCACGTCAAGGAGAGCATGAAGGGCGTGTTGGCTGACATCCAGTCCGGCGCCTTCGCCAAGCGTTTCATCGACGACCAGGATGCTGGTGCCCCCGAGTTCAAGGCGTTCCGCGCCGAGGGTGAGCAGCACCGCATCGAGGCTGTCGGTCGTGAGCTCCGTGGCCTGATGGCCTGGGTCAAGAGCCACGACGACGACTACGTCGAGGGCACTGCGGCTCGCTGAGTGTTCGACCTGCGCGGCCCACTGGGATCATCCCGGTGGGCCGTTTGCATGCCCGGTCCGCGCGCCGGTCGACGTGGGGGCTGTGATCAGTCCTCGGCGATGACCCCGACGGTCAGCACGGTGACCCGCAGGCCGTCCTCGTTGAGCCCGGTGGCGAAGGACCAACTGCGGGTGAAGGAGACGCCCTGAGTGCCGCGGGCGCGGGCCGAGTTGGCGATGCAGAGCTCGTCGAAGCCGTCGAGCTCGGCTGGTTCGACACCGCCGGGCTGGCAGTCGCCGAAGGTCTCGGTCAGCAGGGCAAGGAAGTCCTCGGCCTGGTCGGCGTCGGTCCGCAGTGTGGCTGACATGGTGCTGGACAGCAGGTCGGAGGCGTAGGAGGCGCGCAGCAGCATGGTGCCCTCGGGCACGTCCAGGTTGCTCCAGCGCTGGAAGTCGTCCTTGGTCACGTACGGGCAGTTGTGGCCGTCGATCGTGTTGGTGCAGATGGTGCCGCCGGGCGCGGTGTAGCTGAAGTAGGGGATGCCCCAGTCGCCGGCCCGCTTGAGGACGAAGCCGAGGGCGGCTGCTGTGAAGAGCCCCATCACCACGATCCCGATCAGGATCCGGAGGGGCTTGGGCAGTCGACGAGGCTCGTCGAGCACGGTTCGCGCAGTCTTCACCACGCGAACACTCTGCCCGACCGGATCAGAGCAGACAAGCTGCCGATCGTACTCGCAGCCATTCCGTGACCTGTCCGGCCGGTCTCACCGCCGCACGGCCACGATCACAGCCGTGTCCTCGGCGACCATGATGTCCACACTCGACAGCGACGGATCGCTCAACCACTCCTGCCGCACGGTGTCGACCCGGCCGTTCGCCAGCGGGGGCCAGCTCGCGGTCGGGGTGAAGTCGTCGACCACGATGAATCCGCCAGCCTCGACCAGGGCGAGGATCTGTTCGCGGGGGGCGGTCTTGGCCGAGCTTGCGTCCAGGAACAGCAGGGAAAAGGGAGCGTGTTCGGCCAGAGTGGTCCAGTCGGCGTGGATCACATCGATGTCGTCGGTGGCGAACATGTCCATCACCGAATGGGCCAGGTCGCCGTCGAGTTCGGCGGTGATCACCCGGGTTCCGGGCCGGGCGCCGGTGCGCAACCACGCAGCGCCGACGCCACATCCCGTACCGCACTCAGCGATGGTCCCGGTCCGACTGGCCGCGAGCGTGGCGAGCAACCGTCCGGTCTCGGTGCGGGTCGCGTGGAGGTAGCCGCGCTCCAGACTCATCCGCAGCGCCTTGCTGACCAGGCCGGGGACATCAGGGGGAGCGCTCATCCGTGCAGTCAAGCTGTCGCCGTCGCCAGCCGGGCAGCATCTCGCCATCCGGGCAGGGGATGGGGAGAAATGCTCGGACGTCCTAGTATTTTTCCCATGTACGAGATGTATCCGCAGCAGTGGGGAAGTGAGGCCGAGCGCACCGCTCAGGCCCCGGAGAAGCCGCGCCGACGTGCGCGCCGCAGCCACCCGGTCGCCCCGCAGGTCATCCGAGTGGCCAAGCGCTGACCGACCGGTCCACCTCCGGTCCCGAGAACGATGAAGCCCTCGACCCCATCACGGGGTCGAGGGCTTGTTCGGTACGGGATCAAGCGGTCGCGCGGGCAGCGATCGCATCGCCGATCTCGGCGGTGCTGCGCTGGGCGGCACCCCGTTCGGTGATGTCGGCGAAGCAGGCGTCGGCGACGGCCTTGGCCTCGTCCTCACGACCGAGATGCTCCAACATCAGTGAGACCGACAGGATTGCCGCAGTCGGATCGGCGATCTGCTTGCCGGCGATGTCGGGTGCCGAACCGTGGACCGGCTCGAACATCGAGGGATGGTCTCCGTCAGGGTTGATGTTGCCGCTGGCGGCGAGCCCGATGCCGCCGGTGATCGCGGCAGCCTCATCGGTCAGGATGTCGCCGAACAGGTTGTCGGTGACGATGACGTCGAAGCGGGCCGGGTCAGTGACCAGGAAGATCGTTGCGGCGTCGACGTGTAGGTAGTCGGTCTCCACCTGTGGGTACTCTGCAGCAACCGTCTCGAAGATGCGACGCCACAGGCCGCCGGCATTGACCAGCACATTGTGCTTGTGGACCAGGGTGATCTTGTTGCGGCGCTTGATCGCCCGCTCGAAGGCATCCCGCACGACCCGCTCCACGCCATAGGCGGTGTTGACGCTGACCTCGGTGGCGATCTCGTGCTCGGTGCCGGTGCGGACGGTGCCACCGTTGCCGCAGTAGAGACCCTCGGTGCCCTCGCGGACCACGACGAAGTCGATCTCCTTGCCGGCGGTCACTGCGTCCGACAACGGGCTGGCCACACCGGGGTAGAGCCGGCTGGGGCGCAGGTTGACGTAGTGATCGAAGGCGAAGCGGAGCTTGAGCAGCAGACCCCGCTCCAGCAGACCGGACGGGATCTCGGTGTCGCCCGGGGCTGCGCCGACGGCGCCGAGCAGGATCGCGTCAGTCTGGTCCAGGACCTCCAGATCGGCATCGGTGAGGACCTCACCGGTTCGCTTCCACCGGTCGGCGCCGAGATCCAGCTCGACCAAATCGAAGGATTCAGGGCCGGTCACGGCGCGGAGCACCTTGACGGCTTCGGCGGTCACCTCGGGACCGATACCGTCGCCACCGATGACTGCGATGGTGGGCGTGTGCGCAGGGTTCACTGCGATTGAGGGGTTCGCTTCAGTTGACACGCTCGGCAGGCTATGGCGTCTGCGATGCCGGTCACTGACCATCTCATCCCACGGCCCACCATGTGGCGCGCCGAAGGTGTTAGCGTTCGACCATGGCCTTGAAGTTCGAACGGCATCCGCACCCGTCGCCCCGTCCTGTAGCCGACCGTGAACAGGTTCTGGCCAACCCAGGATTCGGCAAGTTCTACACCGACCACATGGCGCTGGCGACCTGGACCGATGTCCAGGGGTGGGGAGACGACAAGGTCGTTCCGTACGGGCCGTTCCAGCTGGACCCGGCCACCGCGGTGCTGCACTACGCCCAAGAGATCTTCGAGGGGCTGAAGGCCTACCGGTGGGCCGATGGTTCGGTGCGGATGTTCCGTCCGGAGAAGAATGCCGAACGACTGCAGCGGTCCGCCCGCCGACTGGCACTGCCCGAGCTGCCCGTCGAGGACTTCATCACCAGCGTCTCCGAGTTGGTCCGCGCCGATGAGGCCTGGGTCCCGACCGGGGGAGAGACCAGTCTCTATGTGCGTCCGTTCATGTTCGCCTCCGAGACCTTCCTGGGGGTCCGGCCGTCACAGACGGTCACCTACTGTGTCATCGCCTCCCCGGCTGGGGCCTATTTCTCCGGCGGGATCAAGCCGGTCAGCATCTGGGTCTCGCAGGACTACTCGCGGGCAGCCCCTGGCGGCACCGGTGCGGCCAAGTGCGGCGGGAACTATGCCGCCTCGCTGCTGCCGCAGGCCGAGGCCTTCGACCACGGCTGCGACCAGGTGCTCTTCGCGGATGCGCAGACCGGCAAGAATGTCGAAGAACTCGGAGGCATGAACCTCTACTTCGTCAAGGGCAATGAGCTCCACACCCCGACGTTGAGCGGATCGATCCTGGAGGGAGTCACCCGGGACTCGGTGCTGACCCTGGCCGCCGACCTGGGGCTGGAACCGGTGGAACGTACGGTTGAGATCGCCGAACTCCTCGACGGGGTCGCCGACGGCTCGATCGACGAAATCTTCGCCTGCGGTACGGCCGCAGCGATCACCCCGATCGGTGCCCTGAAGACCGCTGACCGTACGGTCTCGCTCGCCGGGGCCGATGCCCAGCCGTTCACGGCCCGGTTGCGGCAACGGCTGCTGGACATCCAGTACGGTCGCGCCGAGGACACCCATGGCTGGACCACCCGGGTCGCGTGAGCCTCTCGTACGAATGGGTTATGATCCTCAGGTGACCACCACCGTGAAGATCATCATTGCCTAGCGCGCTGACGTGACCCGTCAGTGCGCTGAACCTCCTGTCGAGAACGGGGGGTTTTTTCGTTGCTGGAGATGCTCCGACACCCGACCTTTTGCAAAGGGGACCTGATGTCCACCCCGATGACCACCCTGTCCGACCTGCAGCCACAGCAGCCGGAGACCTTCCACGTCTTCGACACCACACTGCGCGACGGAGCCCAACAGGAGGGGCTGAGGCTGTCCGTGCCGGACAAGATCCGGATTGCAACGTTGCTCGACGAGCTCGGCGTCAGCTTCATCGAGGGTGGATGGCCCGGGGCCAACCCCAACGACACCGAATTCTTCTCCGCCGTTGCCCGCGGTGACCTGCTGTTGAAGAATGCGGCCCTGGTTGCCTTCGGTTCGACCCGCCGTGCTGGCGGCAAGGCAGCCGATGACCCGCTGGTGGCGGCGACCCTGGCTTCGGGGGCACAGGTGGCCTGTTTGGTGGCGAAGTCGCACGACGGCCACGTCCAGCGCGCACTGCGGACCACCCTCGAGGAGAACCTCGAGATGATCCGTGACACCGTCACCCACCTGCGGTCCGAAGGCATGCGGGTCTTCATCGACTGTGAACACTTCTTCGACGGGTGGCTGCGCAACTCTGCCTACAGTCGCGAGGTCCTGCGCACTGTCGCCGAGGCAGGCGCCGAGGTCGCCGTCCTGTGCGACACCAATGGTGGGATGTTGCCGAGCTGGGTCAACCAGATCGTCGGCGAGGTCGCCGAGCTCGGACTGCCGCTGGGCATCCACTGCCACAACGACACCGGCTGTGCGGTGGCGAACACGATGGCCGCGGTCGAGGCCGGAGCGATGCACGTCCAGGGCACCATCAACGGGTACGGCGAACGCACCGGCAATGCCGATCTGGGGACCGTGCTGGCCAATCTGGAGCTGAAGTACGGCTGGTCAGTGCTGCCGCACGCGGATTCGCTGACCGAGCTGACCAGGATCTCCCATGCGATCAGCGCCGTGACCAATGTGCCTGACTCGCCCCGTCAGCCATATGTCGGGGTCTCCGCCTTCGCGCACAAGGCCGGCCTACACGCCAGTGCGATCAAGGTTGACCCGAATCTTTATCAGCACATCGATCCGGCCCAGGTCGGCAATGACATGCGGATGTTGATCTCCGACATGGCGGGCCGCGCCAACATCCAGATCAAGGGTGAAGAACTCGGCTTCGACCTGTCCGACCGTGACCTGGCCGCCCAGATCACCGATGTGGTCAAGGGAAGAGAGGCCAATGGCTACAGCTACGAGGCCGCTGACGCCTCCTTCGAACTGTTGCTGCGGGACTGCCTGGGCCAGTTGGAGAAGCCGTTCAGCATCCTCAACTGGCGGGTGCTCACCCAAGCCGCCCGCGAGGATGCGGCCGTCACCGAGGCCACGGTGAAGTTGACGGCCAAGGACGAGGCCCGAGCCGTGGTCGGTGAGGGCAACGGCCCGGTCGATGCGCTGGCCGAAGCGCTCCGTGGTGCGCTGCAACATGCCTTCCCCGACGTCATGCACTACGACCTGACTGACTACCGTGTCCGGATCATCGACTCCGGTCACGGCACTGATGCTTCGGTACGGGTGCTGATTGACACCCGGGACGGGGAGCGGGTCTGGACCACGGTCGGCGTCGGCACCAACGTCATCGAGGCCTCCTGGGAGGCCCTCAGCGATGCCTATCTGTACGGACTGGTCAAGGCCGGCTGAGAGGAAACCCCGTTGCGCGGCGACCGTCCCTGCGATGGGATGAGTGGATGGATCTCACCGACATCTGGCCCCCGTACGGGGTGCGGATCACCGAAGCCGACCTCGAGCTGCAGATCATGCGGGAGTCCGATGCTCCCGAGCTGGTCGAGCTGGTGAGGTCGGGGATCCACGATCCCGATCGGATGCCCTTCTTGTTTCCGTGGACCAGACGCAGCGACCACGAGGCGCCCGCGGAGTACATGCGCTTCATGGCGCGGACCAAGACCGGGTGCACGCCCGATGACTGGGACCTGCAGTTCGTCGTACGTGTTGGTGGTGAGTTGGTCGGGACCCAGGGGATCACGGCGAAGAACTTCCCCGTGGTCCGGACGGTCGAAACCGGGTCATGGCTTGCCCTGCGCCACCAGGGGCGGGGGATCGGGACCCGGATGCGGCGGGCCGTGTGTGCCTTCGCCTTCGATGAACTCGGTGCCGCCGAAGTGACCTCGCATGCCTTCCAGGACAACCCAGCATCGCTGGCGGTCAGCCGCAAGGTCGGCTATCGCAACAACGGCACCCGCCGGGTGGCGCGGGAATCAGAGCTGGCCATCGAACAGTCCTTCGTGCTCACCCCGCAGGACCTGGTCCGGACCGACCCGATCCACACCACCGGTGCTGGGCCGTTGCGCAGCTTCCTCGGACTGGCGGGGATCTGATGCCGGCACGGCCCGTCGCCTCGGTCTGATCGGTGGTGTCGCGCTGGTGGTCCACCGCCAGGCGCGTTAGCGTAGGACTTGTCCATCGGCCATCTGCCTCTGGGTCCCTCGGGGACGGCACTGCACTTGGTGAGGGCATGCAACGCAACGGTTGCGTGAGCGTGCCCAATTCCACTGTGTTGATGAGAGGTGCGTTCCGCGATGGCGGCATTGTCTTCATGTCGTTCTGTCCTGTTGGCCCTGTCCTGCGCCGGCCGCGGGTTGCAAGATGCAGCTCGGTGGAGCCGTGGTTGGCTGATGATCACCATGGTGCTGCACCTGGTCCAGGCGATCGTCCCCGCCTTGCAGGTCCTGCTGATCAGTCTTCTGCTGGACCGGCTCGCGACCGGGCCCTACGGTCGAGGGCTGGTGATCCCGCTGGTGCTGCTCACAGTGGTGGTGGCAGCGGCCTTTCCCCTCGGCCAGGTCGCGTGGCAAGCGAGTCATCGACTCGGGCTGCGGTTGATGGTGCGCTACCAGGCCGAGCTGCTGTCCGCAGTCAGCCGAGCCACGCCACGACAGCTGGCCGACGGGGGCTTCGTCCGCAACGTGGAGACCGCGCAGCTCGGAATCGCTGCCCCCGGGATGGCATCGGTCCCGGGTCAGGCTCTCCAGCTGATCACCACGGTGATCACCGCGGTGTCGTTGTGCGTGACGATTGGCACGTTCAATCCCCTGTCCGGGGTGCTGGTGGGAGCGAGCCTGGCGCCGACCGTGCTTGCATTCACCCTGATCGCCAGAGTCGAGCTTGCGGGCCTGCCGCGGCTGGCCAGGGCAAGCCGGCGAGCCAACCACCTCACTGAGCAGCTGCTCCAGCAACGCTCGGGGACAGAGCTGGCCACATTGCAGTCCGGGCACAAGGTCGCCCGTCTTGCGGTCATGGCACGACGCGACTACGTCAAGGTCCTCGAGGAACTGACCCGCTTCGGGACCCGCATGGAGCTTGCCTGTGCAGCGGGCACGGCAATTCTGCTCGGTGGTGCGTTGGCAGCGATGGTGTTCAGTTCGACCAACCCGGCTGGAGCGGCAGCCTCGATCGCGGGGATCATCTCCGGCATTCACGCGATGCGTTCGTGCGGGAATGCCTTTGGTCAGATGGTGACGGCTGCTCCGAAGGCCGACCTCTACCACCAGATGGTGGCTGCCCTGCCGCCCACCCCACCGGGGCGGCCGGCGACCACGGTCGATCGTCTTGCCGTCAACCGGGTCCATCACCGCTATCCCGGGGCCGCCCGACCTGCGCTGCGTGGGGTGAGTTTCGAAGCGCGGCGCGGGCAGATCATTGCCCTGGTCGGGGTCAACGGTGCTGGCAAGACGACCGCACTGAACGCAGTTCTGGGAGTCGTCAACCCGGACCGCGGGTCAGTCACCCTCGACGGCGTCGAGGCCACCTCACTGACGACGGCGGATCGGCTTGCGCAGTTCGGACTGCTGACCCAGGAATTCGGCCGGTACGAGTTGACCTGTCGCGAGACAGTCGCCCTGGGGACGCCGGACTCCGACGTGGCCGATGCGCAGATCTGGGAGGCATTGGAACGTGCCCACGCGGCCGACTTCGTCCGTGCCCTGCCGGATGGTCTGGACACCCAACTTGGCGAACAGTGGGGCGGCTCCGGTTTGTCCGGCGGTCAGTGGCAACGCATTGCGCTGGCTCGGATCCATCTGCGCGCGGCGCCCATCTGGATCCTTGACGAACCGACGTCGGCCATCGATGCAGAGGCTGAGCGCGACATCTTCGCTGACCTCCGCAGGGTCAAGGACAGCCACATCACGATCGTGGTCTCGCACCGGGCTTGGACGCTGCGCGAGATGGACCACATCTACGTCTTCGACCATGGCCAGGTCGTCGAGCACGGCCCGTTTGGTGAACTGCTCCGTGCCGGTGGACGATTTGCGACGCTGTTTGCCGAACAGACGTCCTGAGTCCGGCCAGTGCCGGGTCACGGAGATGCAGATCCTACCAGTGCCGCCGAGGCGAGGAAGTCGCGGCCCTGAGGCTCGGCGCCGAATTCCATCATGAACAGCCCGGTCGAGACGCGTTCCAGGAGACCCCACTCCCAGATGACAGCGGGTTCGACCCCGGTCCGGTCGGCCATCTGACGACACAGACGTGGCAGCAGATCCGGGTCGTGACGCAACTGCGGACACCAGTCACGCAGCACCACACCCAGGTCATAGCCGGGATCGGCCAGGAAACCGTCCGGATCGACGAAGACGAAACCGGCTTCGGCATCAGGGCGGTCCGAAAGCGACTGCAGGCAGTTTCCGGGGTGGGGGTCGCCGTGCACGACAACGGCGCGATCCAGGTCGAAGGCTGCGGCTCGTCGCTCGGAGCAGATCAGCGCACGGTCGATGACCTCGCGGGGGCAGGGGCGTCCCAGCTCCTGCCAGGCCTGGTTGACGTACCGCCCGAGTGCGGCCGCCTTCTCCTCCTCGGGCGCGACATCCTGCCCGGGTCCCCGCGGCACCTGCCAGGCGCGGTGCAGCGTCGCGCACAGGATGTCGACCTGTTCCTCGGGGGACAGTCCGAGCCGGTCGACCGAGGGGCCGAGTGGCTCCAGCAACAACGCCTGGTGGACGCGGTCGTGGGCATACATCCGGGCGTAACCCCACCCCGCCGCTCGTTCGAGGACGTCGATCTGGTCATCGACCCGCTGCCCGGGGACGGCGATCTTGAGGATTGCCGAGCCTCCGTCACCGCGTGCCGTCCTGGCAACAAAGGAAGTGCTGCCTCCGTCCAGGACCTCACCGACGGTCAGAGTCCAGCGTCGCTCCAGATCGGCGACCAGGTGGGGGAGCGAGGCCAGCCAGTCGGCACCGGCACCGTGGGCGGCAGCCAGCTTGCCGCGCACCATCTCCGGAAGGACGAACTCGCGACCAGTCATCCGGCGTGGTCAATCCTGTCCAGCACAACGGGCCGTGCGGCAGGAGCGTCGTCGCCGATCTGCCAGGCGCCGACCAGTGCTTCCTTGGCCCGAGCGATCCGGTCCGGGGTGTCGGTGTGAAGGGAGAGGATGACCTCGCCGGTGCGCACCGGATCGCCGACACCGTGGTGCCACTCAACGCCGGCAGCAGCCTGCACCGGATCCTCCTTGCGGGCCCGTCCGGCACCGAGTCGCCAGGCCGCGACGCCCACCGCGTACGCATCGAGACCGGTCAGCACGCCGTCGCGATCGGCGCGCACCTGCTCGACATGCCGGGCACGAGGCAGTGGTGCGTCGGGATCACCCCCTTGGGCGCTGATCATGCGGCGCCACACATCCATGGCCCGGCCCGAGGCCAACACCTCAGCTGGATCAGCGGCGACCCCAGCGGCAGCCACCATCTCCTGGGCCAGTGCGATCGTCAGCTCCACCACGTCGGCCGGTCCGCCGCCGGAGAGCACCTCGACCGACTCGGCCACTTCCAGCCCGTTGCCGGCAGTCCGGCCCAGCGGGGTCTCCATGTCGGTGAGCAATGCCACTGTGCCGACGCCGGCTGCCGTGCCCAGGCCGACCATGGTCCGGGCAAGCTCGGCAGCATGGTCCAGATCCTTCATGAAGGCGCCACTGCCCACCTTGACATCGAGCACCAGCGACCCGGTGCCCTCGGCGATCTTCTTGCTCATGATGGAGCTGGCGATCAACGGGATCGACTCGACCGTGCCGGTGACATCGCGCAATGCGTAGAGCAACTTGTCGGCCGGAGCCAGTCCGCTGCCGGCCGCGCAGATGACCGCGCCGACGTCCTCCAGCTGGGTGAGCATCTCGTCGTTGGAAAGGCGGGCCCGCCACCCCTTGATGGCTTCGAGCTTGTCCAAGGTGCCGCCGGTGTGGCCCAGTCCGCGCCCGGAGAGTTGAGGAACGGCGACTCCGCAGGCTGCGACCAGCGGAGCCAACGGGAGGGTGATCTTGTCTCCGACCCCACCCGTGGAGTGTTTGTCAGCCGTCGGGCGGCTCAACGAGGAGAAGTCCATCCGGGTGCCGGTCCCGATCATCGCCTCGGTCCAGCGGCGCAACTCAGCCGGATCGAGCCCGTTGAAGAAGATCGCCATCGCCATGGCGGCCATCTGTTCTGCGGCGACCTCACCGTCGGTGAAGGCACCGATCAGCCAGTCGATCTGCTCATCGGTGAGCGATCCGCCGTCCCGCTTGGTGCGGATCAGGTCCACGGCATCAAAGATCACAGGGTCCATACGTCCATCCAAACACGCGGAAGCGGCCAAGCTCGATAGGCTGAGGCAATGCGCGTAGCTCGATTTGCCTCAGCTTCAGGGGGTGACCCCAGGTACGGTCTGGTCGAACTGGCCGAGGACCGGGGAGAACACCCCGACACCATCGCGGTCATCACCGGTGACCCCTTGGTCGGATCGGTGGACTACACCGGCGAACGGATCCCACTCGCCGAGGCCCGCCTGCTCAGTCCGGTGATCCCGCGGAGCAAGATCGTCGCGATCGGCCGCAACTTCGCCGCGCACGCCGCCGAGCTCGGCAACGAGATCCCTCAGACACCGTTGACCTTCTTCAAGCCCAACACCTCGGTGATCGGCCCGGGGGAGCCCATCATCCATCCCAGCTTCACCGACGAGCTCGCGTACGAGGGTGAGCTTGCGGTGGTCATCGGCCGGATCGGCAAGGAGGTTCCAGCCGCCCGGGCGCAGGACCTGATCTTTGGCTACACCATCGCCAACGACGTGACTGCCCGTGACCTGCAGGGCCCTGACAAGCAGTGGGCTCGGGCCAAGGGGTCGGACACCTTCTGCCCGCTCGGTCCCTGGATCGTCACCCATGTGCCGATCGACGATGCCGGACACTTGCAGATCACCACCACTGTCGACGGTGACGTGCGCCAGGACGGCAACACCGATCTGATGCTTCACCCGATCGCTGAGCTGATCGAGTGGATCACCAGCTTCACGACCCTGCTGCCCGGAGACGTCATCCTCACCGGAACGCCCGCCGGAGTCGGGCGGATCGTGCCCGGCCAGGAGGTCAGCATCACCATTGAGGGCATCGGCACCCTCACCAACCCGGTCGTCGCGGACAGTCCGGCGGCCGGAAGTTCAACGGAGGAAGAAAAGTGAGCACCACCGTACGCGAACACTCCGACGTCCTGGGTGGTCTCGAGCCGTCTCAGGTCCGAGTCCGGTTCCCACCATCGCCCACCGGAAACCTGCATGTCGGCAATGTCCGCAGTGCCTTGTTCAACTGGGTCTTCGCCCGTCACCATGGCGGCACGATGGTGTTGCGGATCGAGGACACCGATGCGGCGCGCAGCACCGAAGAGTCCTACCGCAATGTCTTGGAATCCCTTCGCTGGTTGGGGATTGACTGGGACGAGGGCCCAGAGGTCGGGGGTGAGTACGGCCCCTACATCCAGTCACAGCGGCGCGAGTTGCACGATGAGGTCGTCGCCAAGTTGATTGAGTCCGGCGCCGCCTATCCCTGCTTCTGCACCACCGAGGAACAGGAACTTCGGGCCAAGACACGCCCCAAGGGCGCCCCGTCCGGCTATGACGGCCACTGCCGCGACCTGACCGTGGGCCAGCAGGATGCGTTGCGTGCCGAGGGTCGCAGGGCAGTGATCCGGATGCGTGTGCCCGACGGTGACATCAGCTTCGACGATCTCGTACGGGGAACGGTCACGTTCACGTCGGAGAACGTCCCCGACTATGCGATCGTGCGTGGTGACGGTTCGCCGTTGTACACCTTGGTGAATCCGGTCGACGACGCCACGATGGGCATCACCCACGTACTGCGTGGCGAGGACCTGTTGTCGTCGACGCCACGTCAGATCGTGCTGTACGAGGCACTGGCCGCGATCGGTGTGGGCTCTGGTCGTACGCCCATCTTCGGACACCTGCCGATCGTGATGGGGGAGGGCAACAAGCGGCTTTCCAAACGGGACAAGGGAAGTGGCCTGTTGGAGTACCAGGAGAACGGTTACCTTCCCGAGGGCCTGCTCAATTACCTGGCCCTGCTCGGCTGGGCGATCGCCGATGATCGCGATGTGTTCACCATGGACGAGATGATCGAGGCCTTCGACATCCTGCGCGTCAACGCCAGCCCGGCACGGTTCGACCCGAAGAAGTGCCTGGCCATCAACGGTGACCACATGCGCCGGCTCAGCCCTGCCGACTTCGGTGACCGACTGGTTCCACATCTGGTCGCGGCCGGCCTGGTCACTGATCCGCCGAGCCCGGCCCAGCAGAGTCTGATCACCGATCTGGTGCCTCTGGTCCAGGAACGGATGAATACCCTCTCCGAGATCGGAGACCTGGCGCGATTCCTGTTCGTGGCCGATGACGAGCTCGAGATCGCACCCGATGCCGGGCTGAAGCCCGATGCCGTACCGACCCTCACCGCAGCTCACGAGGCGCTCGCGGCGCTGACCAGCTTCGATCGGGTGTCGATCGAGGACGCACTGCGAGCCGCGCTGATCGAAGGTCTGGGGCTGAAGCCCCGCCATGCCTTCGGGCCGCTGCGGGCAGCGATCTCGGGCCGGCGGATCAGTCCGCCCCTGTTCGAGTCGTTGGAGCTGCTCGGACAGGAATCGTCGCTGCGCCGCATCGACCGGGCGCTGGCCCAGCTGCGTGAGTCTGCGGAGAGCTGAGTGTCACCCACCTCGAAGCGCCGCAAACCGAAGAAGGGCCCGCCCCGGCGACCGGTGGCTCCCCGGTCGCCGGCACCGGCCTCGAACCGTGACATGTTGCCGATCAGTCACGGCCTGACCCATCCGGTCGCCCTGCATCATCGCGAGCGTTCCTGGCCGCGGTTCGTCGGAGTGCTGGTCATCGCGGCGATGGCGTACTACCTGGTGCGGTCGACGGTGTACTCGATGGTGCTGGGGGTTGCCTACGCGTTCCGCCGCACCGGCGACTTCGAGACCTATGCTGCCCAAGCCGGCGCAGGGGAATATCCCGAGGGCCTGTTGGCCAGCAATCTCGGCACCGCGAGCATGATCGTGGTCTGTCTGCTGCTGGTGCGATGGTTTGCCCAGGCGCCGATCGGGATCGTCTTCTCCGTGGTGCAACGGATCCGGTGGGGCTACCTGGCGGTCTGCGCCGGAATCGCACTCGTCGTCTTTGTCGCCGTCCAGGCCGTCGCCCTGCTCCGGGAGGGGCAGGGGCTGCAGCCCCAGGACGGCTTCTGGTGGTTCATGCTGGTCGTGGTGGTGAGCTCGCCACTCCAAGCCGCTGCTGAAGAGGTGCTGTTCCGGGGTTTCGTCCAGCAGACTGTCGGCGGGCTCGCTGGCCGCTGGTGGGCTGGCGTGGTCGTCGCGTCACTGCTGTTCGCGCTGGCCCACGGGGCCCAGTCGCCGGCACTGTTCGTGGACCGGTTGGGCTTCGGACTGGTGATGGGGCTGCTGGTCTGGTGGACCGGTGGACTTGAGGCCGCGATCGGTGCCCACATCATCAACAACATCCTCGCGTTCGCGCTGGCCGGGCTCACCAGCACGATCGCCGAGGTGCGTACGGTGTCCGAGATCGGGTGGGACAAGGCCCTTCTCGACGTGGGTACGTTCGCCCTGATCGGGCTGCTGTGCGGCCTCCTCGCACGGTGGTGGAAACTGCGTCGCCACACCGGTCCAGCCGATTTGTCGGCCCGGTGATGTTCGGATAGAGTTTCTCCTCGTTGCCCGGCAGGAGTGGGCGATGGGGTATGGGGTAATTGGCAGCCCGACTGATTCTGGTTCAGTTAGTCTAGGTTCGAGTCCTAGTACCCCAGCGGATGGATCGATTCGCTGGGACCAACCCGAGGTGGTAAGATCCTCTGGTTGGTTCTGCGTCAGACGCAGTGTCCATCGCTAGGGCCCCGTTGTGTAGCGGCCTAGCACGCCGCCCTCTCAAGGCGGTAGCGCGGGTTCGAATCCCGTCGGGGCTACAGAAGTAGAGGGAGCATCGCCCCTGGTCAGAGCAGGTTTCTGGCCAGGGGATGCTTCATGTCCGAGGGCTGGGGAAGTTGCAATCCTGCTGACACATCGTCTCGTCAGGGCCCTGCCGGGGGTTCGATCGTCGAGGCATAACCTGTTGCCCGGTGTCGCGTTGGACGGCAGACTGCTCGAATGAATGAGACGCCACCTTTCCCTCGGGGCCTGTCCGCGACCCCGGAGCCGGTTGCACTCGCCGCCCAGCACCTCGAGCACTATCGGGGTGAATGGTATCTGTGCGGTGGTTGGGCCGTCGATCTACTGTTGGGCAGGGAAACTCGTCCGCATCTCGACGTTGACATCGCGGTCTTCCATCATGACCAGCGTGAGCTTCATGAGCATCTCACCGGGTGGAGCGCACTGGGGCACGACGATGCTGTCTCCGAGACCTGTCCGGATCAGTGGGATGGCCGAGAGTTGAGCGTGCCGGCACACATCCACGCGAACATCGGCTCGATGGCGGGCACGGAGTTGGACATCCAGATCAACATCCGGGACGGTTCGGATTGGTTGCTCTGTGAGAACCCTCGCGTCACCTTGCCGCACGAGGAGTGTGTCGTCGGCTCCGAGGCATGGGGTGTTCCGTTGGTGACTGCGCCAGTCGTGCTTTACTTCAAGGCTGCCGGGCGCCCCTGGCGATCGGAGCTCCCGGTACCGGCCAGTTCTGTGCGCGATCACGATCAGGCCGACTTCGAAGCCCTTCTGCCGACGCTGACCCAGAGCGAGCGGACGTGGCTTCACCAGGCGATCAGTGCTCACGACGCGGACCACCCATGGATTCTGCGACTCGCATCGCAGACCGACATCGTGAGTCCAGCTGACCACGATCAGCCCATCGCGTGAGCTTGGGCTCGATCCGCGTCAGCGAGGACCGGTCCGTGTCGACCCGGCGGTGGCATCAATGCTCAGCGAACTCGTTCCGACCCTACTGGACGAGGAGACGTTTCAGCAGCTGGTGCAGAGCAGCGGGCTGGCCGCTGCTGACGACGCCGGCAACTTGGCGCTGCTGGACCGGATCGCCGAGGTCAAGGCACTTTTCGACGCGGTCCCTGCGAAGGTCCGGGAAGCACTGCTGATCGGCTTCCTCGATGCGTTGACCCGTCCTGTTCGGGCCGGATGACTACTCGCTGTTGCTGCGGCGCAGGACTTCGCTGAGCCGTTCGGCCGCAGCAATCACGGCCGGAGCATGCAGTCGTCCTGGCTGACGGGAGAGCCTCTCGATCGGGCCCGACACCGACACGGCTGCGATGACCTTGCCGGAAGGGGAGCGCACCGGAGCCGAGACTGAGGCGACCCCGGCTTCACGTTCAGCGACCGACTGTGCCCAGCCGCGGCGGCGGACCGCCGCCAGCGACACAGCGCTGTAGCGCGATCCGCGCAGCCCACGCTGCATCCGCTCCGGATCCTCCCAGGCGAGCAAGATCTGAGCGGCCGAACCGGCGCTCATGGTCAATTGGGAGCCCACCGGCACGGTGTCGCGCAGGCCGCTCATGCGTTCGGCAGCGGCGACACAGATACGGAAGTCGCCCTGACGGCGGAACAGCTGCGCCGACTCCCCGGTGATGTCACGCAACCGGGCCAGGACGGGTCCTGCGGTGGCCAACAGGCGGTCTTCGCCTGCGGCTGAGGCCAACTCCGCCAGTCGTGGCCCGAGGATGAACCGACCCTGCAGATCTCGACTGACCAACCGGTGGTGCTCCAGTGCCACGGCCAGACGGTGGGCCGTCGGGCGGGCGAGTCCGGTGCTGGTCACCAGCCCGGCCAAGGTGGTGGGCCCGGTCTCCAGAGCTGCGAGAACGAGGGCGGCTTTGTCGAGAACTCCGACTCCGCTAGAGTTGTCCATGCCTTGATATTGCCGTCTCGGATGCTGGAATGCAAGTTACAGTCAGCGCCGAGCCGAGGTGATCGGAGCGACCCTCCGCATCGGTCGAGGCAGCAACACCCGACACACACAGACCGTACGACAGGGCACGGGCCGCAGACTGACTGGGGCGGCGGGCCCCACCAGTGACCGTGGCGGCCGCCGGCCGATGACAGGAGACGACATGGGCAAGACCTTGAGTGAGAAGATCTGGGACGCTCACGTGGTGCGCGCGGGCGAGGAGCCCGGTGAGCCGGACCTGCTCTACATCGACCTGCACCTCGTCCATGAGGTCACCTCGCCCCAGGCCTTCGACGGTCTGCGGCAGGCGGGCCGCGGCGTTCGCCGCCCCGACCTGACCCTGGCGACCGAGGACCACAACACCCCGACGCTGAACATTGACCAGCCGATCGCCGATCCGGTCTCGCGGACTCAGGTCGACACCTTGCGCAACAACGCCAAGGAGTTCGGTCTGCGCATCCACAGCCTGGGTGACCTCGACCAGGGCGTGGTGCACATCATCGGTCCGCAGTTGGGTGTCACCCAGCCGGGTATGACGATCGTGTGCGGTGACTCGCACACCTCCACCCATGGGGCCTTCGGTTCGATCGCCTTCGGCATCGGCACCTCCGAGGTCGAGCACGTGCTCGCGACCCAGACGTTGCCACAGTCACGCCCGCGCACCATGGCCGTCAACGTCAAGGGCACCCTGCCCGAGGCCGTCACCGCCAAGGACCTGGTGCTGGCGCTGATTGCCAAGGTCGGCACCGGCGGTGGTCAGGGACACATCGTTGAGTACCGCGGTGAAGCCATCGAGCGTTTGTCGATGGAAGGGCGGATGACGATCTGCAACATGTCGATCGAGTGGGGCGCCAAGGCTGGGATGATCGCTCCCGACCAGACCACCTTCGACTACCTCAAGGGTCGTCCGCATGCGCCTGAGGGTGCCGACTGGGACGCCGCTGTCGAGTACTGGACGACGCTGCGCACCGATGATGACGCCACCTTTGACGTCGAGGTCGACATCGACGCCACCGAACTGACCCCGTTCGTCACCTGGGGGACCAACCCAGGACAAGGCGTTGCCCTGGGCGAGTCCGTCCCGAATCCGGAGGACTTCGACGACCCGAGCGATCGGGTCGCCGCCGAGAACGCGTTGAAGTACATGGGTCTGACCGCCGGGCAGAAGATGAAGGACATCGCGGTCGACACGGTGTTCCTGGGCTCGTGCACCAACGGCCGGATCGAGGACCTGCGGGCCGCTGCAGCGATCCTGGACGGACGCACGATCGCCGAGTCGGTGCGCATGCTTGTCGTGCCCGGATCAGCCCGGGTCCGGCTGCAGGCCGAGCAGGAAGGTCTGGACAAGATCTTCCGCGCCGCAGGTGCTGAGTGGCGGGCTGCTGGATGCTCGATGTGTCTGGGCATGAACCCCGACCAGCTCCGTCCGCAGGAGCGGGCTGCCTCCACCTCGAACCGAAATTTCGAAGGACGTCAGGGCAAGGGTGGTCGCACCCATCTGGTCTCCCCTCCGGTGGCGGCAGCCACGGCAGTGAACGGACATCTCGCTGCACCGGCCGATCTGGCCTGAGACCGGCCGAACCACTCAGACCCCACTAGGACAAGGAACTTCTGACATGCAGCCGTTCGACACCCACACCGGAATCGCGGTCCCGCTGCGTCGCAGCAATGTCGACACCGACCAGATCATCCCCGCCGTCTACCTCAAGCGGGTCACCCGTACCGGCTTCGAGGACGGCCTGTTCGCCGCTTGGCGCAATGACCCCAACTTCGTGCTGAACAATCCAGCCTTCGCCTCCGGCTCGATCCTCGTGCCCGGGCCCGACTTCGGTACGGGGTCGTCTCGCGAGCATGCGGTGTGGGCACTGCAGAACTATGGGTTCAAGGTCATCATCGGATCGCGCTTCGGTGACATCTTCCGCAGCAACTCCGGCAAGGCAGGACTACTCATTGCCGAGGTCAAGCAGGACGTCGTCGAGCAGCTCTGGGACCTGCTGGATTCCAACCCTGGGACCGAACTGAGCGTTGACCTCGAAGCCCGGACCATCTCGGGGCCGGACGGTTACCGGACCGGGTTCGAGATCGACGACTACACCCGTTGGCGCCTCATGGAGGGTCTGGACGACATCGGTCTGACCTTGCGCCACGAGGACCGGATCGATGCCTTCGAGGGGGCCCGCAACGCCTTCCTGCCCAAGACTCTGCCGGTCAGGACTGCGGACAACACCTGAGTAGTTTCCTGCTCGTTCGGGGCAGTTCGTCTGTGGGACACGCCGAACCCAATATGCGTTGGTATTTGTCATGATCGCGTTATGTCCCTAAGTTTGTGCCGTGTCCGTTGGGAATACGGACGCCCGGGGTCGCTCCACCAGTGGTCCCACGGACGACTGTTCAGAGAGGGAAGCTGTGAACAAGGCTGAGTTGATTGAGAGGCTGTCGGATCAGTTCGACGGCAACAAGGCTGAAGCCGCTCGGGCGTTGAATGCTGTCACCGAGACCATCACCTACACCGTCGCCACGGGCGAGAAGGTGTCGGTCACTGGTTTCGGAGTGTTCGAGAAGATTGATCGCCCGGCACGCATGGTGCGCAATCCGCGTACCGGCGAGCGCAAGCGGGCCAAGGCGACGTCGGTGCCCAAGTTCCGGGCCGGCACTGATCTCAAGGATCATGTCTCGGGCCAGAAGAAGGTGCCCCGCGCCTTCAAGGCAGCGGTCAAGGCCGCGGCTGCACGTCGGGCCGCTGATGAGGCCGGCACCTCCGCTCCAGCAGCGAAGAAGGCCACCACGGCCAAGAAGGCGACCGCCACCAAGGCTGCACCGGCTCGCAAGTCGGCGGCCAAGAAGACCACGGCGGCCAAGGCCGCCGCGACCAAGAAGGCCACTGCAGCAAAGAAGGCCACTGCAGCGAAGAAGGCCACCCCGGCCAAGAAGACCACCGCGGCCAAGAAGACCACGGCGGCCAAGGCCACCGCGACCAAGCGGACCACTGCAGCGAAGAAGGCCACCCCGGCCAAGAAGACCACCGCGGCCAAGAAGGCCAGCGCTTCCAAGGCAGCAGCCGCACGCAAGACCACCGGCACTCGCACCACGGCGGCGAAGAAGAGCACGGCGGCCAAGCGGACCACTGCAGCGAAGAAGGCCACGCCGGCCAAGAAGACCACCGCGGCCAAGAAGGCCAGCGCGACCAAGGCTGCTCCGGCACGCAAGTCCGCTGCCAAGAAGACCACGACCCGTACCAGGAAGGCCTGACCTTCACCGTACGGAGACAGTGAAGGCCCGACTCACCCGAGTCGGGCCTTCAGTCTTGTTGTGGACAAGACATCGCGGGTGTGCCGGCCGATGCCCAGGCTGATCGCGTCCTCCAGTGCGGCGAGGGTGTCGACGTCACGACGGGCCTGTGGTCCGACCGCCAGGGCCACCGCACCGCCGTCGCGGTGACGGCTGGCCGAGTCGGCCCCGAAAGCGGGTGCCAGTGCAGGACCCGACGACAACAGCATCGTCGTCCCCGTCCCGTCGGCATCGACCACCAGGCCGTACGGACGCCCCGCCAGTGCAGTCACGGCCTCAGCCAGGTCGACCGGCCGCAGGGCCGGGAGATCAGCCACCATCGCCACCCGGACCGCGCCGGACACCAGCTGACCCAGGTGGCGGTCACCGGCCCGGACTGCGGCGTTGAGCCCGCCCCCGGGATCGGCCAGGATCTCGAGCTGACATCTGCTGTGGGTCGTCAATGCCACCAGGGAAGGTTCATCGGAGACCACCACCAGCCGGGTCGCGACCTCGGTCACGGCGGCCACGGTGTCGTGGACCATGGCACGGCTCAGCTCGGCCCGGCGTGGGAACGGCTCAAGTCGAGTCTTGGCGGCGGCGAATGACTTGACCGGGATCACCACCTCGACCATGCACATGCGCTTACGCTACTTCCATGACGACCGCTCCCGTCCTGGTGCCTCTGCAGCGAACCATCAGCGATCCCGACATCCCGGCGCTGCGCCGGGTGACCGGCCCGCTGACCCGGCTGATGCGGCGTCTGGTCCGGGTGGAGTGGAACGGTCTCGAGCACCTGCACGGTGGCGGGATGGTCGCGGCAGCGAACCACATTTCCTATGCCGATTTTCTCTCCTTAGGGCATTTCGCACTGGCTGCCGGTCGATGGCCACACTTCCTGGGCAAGGAATCCCTGTTCCGGATCCCGATCATCGGGCGGGTCGTCACCAGCTGCGAACAGATCCCGGTCCATCGTGGTTCTTCCCGCGCAGCTGAAGCACTGTCCTCGGCGGTGGCCGCTGTGCAGCAGGGAAAGCTCGTTCTGCTCTATCCGGAGGGGACTGTCACCCGCGACCCGGAGCAATGGCCGATGACCGGTCGGCACGGTGCAGTGCGGATGGCTCTGGAGGCGGGATGTCCACTGGTGCCGGTGGGACAGTGGGGCGCGCAAGACTTCATGCCCGGCCCGCGGCCGTCACTGCCCAGACCGCTACCACGAAAGACATTCCGGGTGATGGCCGGAGCTCCGGTCGATCTGGACGACTACCGTGGCGAACCCATGACCTCGGCACTGCTGTCCGAAGCCACGGCGAAGCTGATGGCCAGGATCTCCGAGCTGGTGGGGATCCTGCGGGAATCAGAACCGCCGGCCGAGCCGTTCAGCCCCCGCTGACGGCCACCCCGAGCGCATGGTCGAGATCGGCCCACAGATCCTCGACATGTTCCAGGCCCACCGACATCCGCACCAGACCCGGTGGCACGATCTCCAACTCGCCCGCCCAACGGCGACGACGCTCGAAGGTTGACTCGACCCCGCCCAGACTCGTGGCATTGATCCAGATCCGAGCTGATTCGACCAGACGGTCCGCCTGTGCGGCATCGACGAGCTCGATCGCCAACATCGAGCCCCAGCCTGGATGGCGGACTCGCCCGACGCGCGGATCGGCCGTCAACCGCGTGGCCAGCTCGGCAGCTGAGGAGCTGGCTGCGGCCAACCGGACCCCGAGGGTGCGCAACCCGCGATGGACCAGGAAGGTCTCCAACGCCCCCGGGACGGCGCCGGTCAGCCGGCGGGTCAGATCGAGCGCGGTGGCCCGTTCCAGGTCGCGACAGACCACAGCGCCCATCAAGGCATCGGAATGCCCGGACATCAATTTGGTGGCTGAGTGGACCACGATGTCGGCGCCCATCCCGAGCGGCTGTTGCCGCAACGGGGAGGCAAAGGTGTTGTCGATCACCGTCAGCGCAGATCCCTGTGCGGCGAGGATCGTCGTCAGATCAGCGACCTCCATCAGCGGGTTCGTCGGCGACTCCAACCACACCATGTCGGCGGTGGCCCCGGCAGTCAGGACCGCTTCGGTGTCGGTGACCGTGACCGGGACCACCTGGATCGACCGTTGACCAACCAGTCGGTCGATCAGCGCAGCAACGCCGAGATAGCAGGTCTCGGCCACGACCAGGGTGCCACCGGTCGGCAGGAACTCCAGGACGGCGGTCACCGCGGCCATGCCCGAGGAGAACGTGACAGCATGTCCGCCCTCGAGGTGGCCGATCGATTCCTCGAGGGCGGTCCAGGCGGGATTGCCGTACCGGCCGTAGCCAAGCGGGCCACCGGCGACGAAGGTCGAGGCAGGCACGATTGGCTGGTTCAGCGGGGCATCGGGGATCGGCTCGGGCCGCCCGGAGGTGATCAGGGTGGTGTCGACATGCATGACGCCAGTCTCGCCCGGGTCAGCCACGGGCAGGTAGGGTCTTCCCATGGCGAAACGTCCCCGCGTGGCAGTCGTGTTCGGCGGCATCAGCCCAGAACATGGGATTTCCTGCCTCACCGCAGCCAGTGTCACCCAGGCGATCGACCGGGAACGTTACGAGGTCATCGGTCTCGGCATCACCCGGGACGGCGCCTGGGCTGTCATGCCTGGCGACGAGGTCGCCGAGCTGCAGGTCCGGGACCGCCAGATGCCTGAGGTCACTGCTGGGCCCGCAGGAGCCGCCGCTGACGTCGTGGTCCCCGACCAGCCGACGGCCTTGTTGCCGATGCCGGACCTGACCGAGGTCGACCTTGCCTTCTCGGTCCTGCACGGTCCTTTTGGTGAGGACGGCACCATCCAGGGGATGTTCGAGATGCTGGGAGTCCGCTATGTCGGCTCCGGTGTCCTGGCCAGTGCCGCGGGCATGGACAAGCACTACATGAAGGTCGTCATGGCCGCCGCAGGCATCCCGGTGGGCCCCTGGCAGACCCTGACTGATCGTGAGTGGACGACCGACCCGGATGCCTGCGTGGATCGGGTCAACGAGCTGGCCTTCCCGGTCTTCGTCAAACCGGCCCGTGCCGGGTCCAGTTTTGGCATCAACAAGGTCAGCTCGTCGCGTGACTTGGGCGGGGCGATCGAATTTGCCCGCCGCTACGATCCCCGGGTCATCGTCGAACAGGGATTCGTTGACGCTCGCGAGCTGGAGTGTGGGGTGCTGGAGACCTCGGAGGGACCCCAGGCCAGTGTGGTGGCCGAGATCTGTGCGGCCACCGACTCGGGCTTCTACGATTTCGATGCGAAGTACCTGCCGGGCGCGGAGGTCCACGCCGAGATTCCGGCCGACATCCCCGAGAGCGTCTCGGCCCGGATCCGTAGCCTGTCCGTCGACGTCTTCGAAGCGCTCGGCTGTGAGGGACTCGGGCGGGTCGACTTCTTCCTGACCAACACCGGTGAGCTCTACTGCAACGAGATCAACACCATGCCCGGATTCACCACCACCTCGATGTATCCACAGATGTGGGCCGCCACCGGCACCGACTATGCGACGCTGGTCGACACGCTGATCCGGCAGGGCCTCAACCGGCGGCTCGGTCTGCGCTGATCCACCCGCTCACACACGGGCTGATCCGGTCACACACAGGCTGATCGGATCACACACAGGGTTGCTCAAGTGGCACCAGGGAGACGGCGTCAGCCAGGTCGACCAGCGCGTTGGCCTCCGGGGCATAGGCAGTCGGCACCCCGACCTCGACGAAGGCACTCCGCCCGATCGTGGTGAACACCATGCCGCCGCGCCCGGTCTGGGCGAACCAGCCGACATGGTTGACCTCGAAACATTCCGAACCTGGACCGAGCTGCTTCGGTTTGTCCACACCACACCGCAGACTGATCGGCGGCGATCCCCACACCGCGGTCAGTTCCGGGGCTGTCGTCTCGCCCCGAGGTTGATCGAGGACTGTTTCGGGAAGGGCTGCCATCACCTCACTGCAGATCGCCAACTCGTCGGGCTCGGGCGAAGGGGCTGCCACCTCGTACGGCCCGGTGCACGAGGCCAGAGTGAGGACAGCGGTCAGCACACCGGCCAGCAGGCCGGCGGGTCGGAACACCCGCGCCACCTCAGATGTGCACGACGGGACAGGTCACCGTACGGGTGATGCCCGGCACCTGCTGGACCTTCGCCACGACCAAGGTGCCGAGGTCGTCAACATTGGGCGCCTCAGCTCGCACGATCACGTCGTACGGTCCGGTGACGTCCTCGGCCAGGGTCACTCCGGGGATGGCGCGGATGTCACGCGCGACCTCATCGGCCTTGCCAACGTTGGTCTGGACGAGAATATATGCCTGAACGACCATGTCGAGAGATCCTTTCGGGCTGCCACACGATACCGTCGTGGATGGTGGCCGTCACGCTACCACCGCACGTCCAACGGATCGAGGTATCACCGATGAGCATGATCGCAGGCGGGTCGACCGGCCCCTCGATCGGCGAAGTGGGCGAATTCGCCCTGATCGACGAGATCGTCAAGACCGGCCACCGCGGCGATGATTCCCGTACGGTGATCGGCCCCGGAGATGACGGGGCCGTGCTTGCACCACGCGGCAACATCGTCGCCGCCACCGACGCCATGGTCGAAGGGATCCATTTCCGGCGTGACTGGTCCGAGCCGGCCGACATCGGACGCAAGCTCGTCGCGGTCAATGTTGCTGACCTCGAGGCGATGGGGGCGACCCCACTCGGACTGATGATCTCGCTGTCCGCCCCGACAGACCTGCCGCTGGCCTGGGTGACCGCGTTCCGAGAAGGGGTGCTCACCGAGTGTGCGTCCGCAGGGATCGACCTCATCGGCGGCGACACCTCCGCTTCCACGGTGCTGACCCTCGTCGGCTCGACCATCGGAGACCTCGAAGGACGTGAACCGTTGACCCGTTCCGGCGCGGTCGTCGGCCAACGGATCGCGGTCAGAGGACGGCTCGGCTGGGCTGCGGCTGGACTGCGCGCCCTCAGCCGCGGGTTCCGATCGCCGCGAGTGGTCGTCGAAGCACAGCGTTGCCCGGAAGTCCCCTACGGCGCCGGCCGTGAGGCTGCCGCCGCAGGAGCAACATCACTGATCGATGTCTCCGACGGACTCCTGGCTGACCTGGGGCACGTGGCGACGGCTTCTGGTGTCTCGATGGCGCTGTCGACCGATGCCATCGAGGTCGCCGATCCGCTGCAGGCCGTCGCCTCAGCGACCGGAGGCAACCCGATCCAGCTCATCCTCACCGGCGGTGAGGACCATGCCCTGGCCGGCACCTTCGACACCGTCCCGGCCGGATGGCTCGAGCTCGGCGTGGTCACCGAGGTCGGTGACCAGGGTCCGCAGGTGCTGGTCGACGGCGAGATCCCGGAGTGGGACACCGGCCATGACCACTTCAGGAACTGAGGCGCCCGGTCACCTCCCAGCGTAGTCTCGGGCCATGAGTCACGACGACGAGAGCTCGGAGCCCACCCAGAGTCGGGGTGGGGGAGCGGGGGTGGTCCGAGCGGTGTCGCGCTGGCTGCGACCGAGCACCCTGGGACTGGTCCTGATCGCCTTTGCCCTGCCGTTCCTCACCGTCTCCTGTGACACCCCGGGCGGCTTCGGTCATGTGTCAGCCGGCGGCACCACGAGTTGGAGTGGGTACGACCTGCTGTCCGGATCCGAACCGGGACGTACCGCCGAGCATCTGCTGCCTGCAGCCGAATCGGCCACAGACGACCTGGGTCTGCAACCACTGGTGCTGATGGCGTACGCCTTGGTGGTCGCCGCCACAGTGTGCGCTCTGGTGATCCGGGCCCGGCAACGGTGCCGGTTGGTCACCGTGGTCCTGGCCGGACTGGCCAGTGTCGGACTGGCGGCCGGCCTCCTGCTCGCCCGCGCCCAAGCGGTCACCCTGGTGAGCGAACAACTCGCCGACCGTGAGATCCCGCCTGACCGCACCATCGCAAGTTTCGTCGATGTCGGCGGCGGATATGTGATCTGTCAGGTGCTGTTGGGGGTGGTGCTGGTGGTTGACCTGGTGTGGTGGCTCGCCGGGCGGCGCCGAGCAGCCGGTGGCACCGATTCGGCCGGTTCCGGCGTGGGAGCCGTGCGCTGAGTCCGGCAGTGGCGTAGGGTCGCGTCCATGGCGACCCGCGCGTCTTCCCCCACGCGGAGCCAGAGTCGATCGTCCTCAACGAAGGGCGGTGGCTCCGGCTCGCGTGCAAACGGAAGCAACTCACGATCAAGCAGCCGCAGCTCGAGCTCACGTGGCTCGGGCAGTTCGCGGACCCCGAGCTCCCGCTCACGCAGCGGCAACTCGAGCCGTTCGCGTTCGCGTGCACCACGCCCCACCGCTGGACAGGTGATCGGGCGCGGCCTGCTCGGCCTATGGGCCGGTATTGCCCACGGTGTCGGTGGTGTCGTGCGTCGTGTCGGGAGCGCGCCACGTGAGAGCGAGCCTGACTTGCGCCGCGACGGCACCGGGCTGGTCATGCTCGCCCTGGCCATCGTGATCGCTGCCGCAACCTGGTGGACCCTGCCCGAACCGGCGGGGCCGTGGATCGAATCGGCCGTCACCACCGTCTTCGGCATGCTCGGCTATGCGGTGCCGCTGATCCTCTTCGGCAGCGCGGTCAAGATGCTGCGCGCACCGCGACGCGACGGCGCCGGAGGCGGCGGTGTCATCGGCTGGACGACCCTGCTGTTCGGTGTGCTCGGTCTGGTCAACATCGCCAAGGACCTGCCCCGCCCCGACGATCCCGAAAGTCTGCGTGCCGCTGGCGGCATCCTGGGTTATGTCTCGTCGTCGTTGCTGGCTGATCTGCTCACCACCTGGGTCGCCATCCCGTTGCTGGTGCTGTTGACCCTCTTCGGTCTGGTGGTGTTGATCGGCACCCCGCTACGTCAGATCCCGGCTCGGATCTCGGCCTGGCGCCAAGATCTCGCCGCACATTCACGCACCATCCACGCCGACATCGAGTACGACAGCGACGAGGCCTACGAGACTCCCCTCATCGAGGACAAGCCTCGCCGCCGCGCGTTGGCACGGCTGCGTCGCGAGGAGCCACTCGACGACGAGCCCACCGACGAGATCGATCAGGACGCCGAGCAGACCGAAGCGATCGACCCCGGTGACGGCAGTATCGATCCCGACCTGGTCCCCGAACCGCTGGGAGAGGCCGACCGCAAGCCGGTCACCGCGGGTCTGCCACCTTCGGCGATCACGGTCCATGAGCCCGAACCCGACCCGCCGGCCCACGCCGAGATCCCGCAACGGGTCGAACAGCTGCAGCTGTCCGGTGACGTCCAGTACACGCTGCCGGAGTCCGACAACCTCAAGCCCGGCACACCGCACAAGCCCCGTACGGCGGCCTCCGACGACGTGGTCAGCCGGCTGATGGGGGTGTTGGAACAGTTCGACATCGACGCCCAGGTCACCGGCTACACCCGTGGCCCCACCGTCACCCGGTACGAGGTCGAGCTCGGCCCAGCCGTGAAGGTGGAGAAGGTCACCGCGCTGAGCAAGAACATCTCCTATGCCGTCGCCTCGAACGAGGTCCGGATCCTGTCACCGATCCCGGGCAAGTCCGCCATCGGTGTCGAGATCCCCAACACCGACAAGGAGATCGTCTCCCTCGGGGACGTGCTCCGCTCGGGCAAGGCCCGCAACGACCACCATCCGATGACCGTCGGCCTGGGCAAGGACGTCGAGGGTGGCTTCGTCGTGGCCAACCTGGCCAAGATGCCTCACCTGTTGGTGGCCGGTGCCACCGGATCAGGCAAGTCGGTCGTGATCAACTCGATGATCACCTCGATCATGATGCGCGCCACCCCCGACGAGGTTCGGATGATGCTGGTCGACCCGAAACGGGTCGAGCTGACCATCTATGAAGGCATTCCCCATCTGGTCACCCCGATCATCACCAATGCAAAGAAGGCTGCCGAGGCCCTGCAATGGGTGGTCCGGGAGATGGACCAGCGGTACGACGACCTGGCCGCCTTCGGTTTTCGTCACGTCGACGACTTCAACAAGGCGGTGCGGTCCGGCCAGTTGAAGCCACCGGAGGGATCGGAGCGGGTGCTGGCGCCCTACCCGTACCTGTTGGTGATCGTGGATGAGCTGGCCGACCTGATGATGGTCGCCCCCCGCGATGTCGAGGACTCGATCGTGCGGATCACCCAGCTCGCCCGCGCCGCCGGCATCCACCTGGTGCTGGCCACCCAGCGACCCTCGGCCGATGTGGTCACCGGTCTGATCAAGGCCAACGTGCCCTCGCGGTTTGCCCTGGCCACCTCGTCGATGACCGACTCTCGGGTCATCCTGGACCAGCCCGGCGCCGAGAAGTTGGTCGGTCAGGGTGATGCGCTGTTCCTGCCCATGGGCGCAGGCAAGCCAGTCCGTGTGCAGGGCGCCTGGGTCTCGGAGAACGAGGTTCGCAGCGTCGTCAAGCATGTCTCCGCGCAGCTGCAGCCGCAGTACCGCGAGGATCTGCAGGCCCCACAGGAGTCGACCAAGGTCGCCGAGGAGATCGGAGACGATCTTGAGCTCGTCCTGCAGGCCGTTGAGCTCGTGGTCAACCTGCAGCTCGGATCGACCTCGATGCTGCAGCGCAAACTGCGCGTCGGCTTTGCCAAGGCGGGACGACTGATGGACATCCTCGAGACTCGCGGTGTGGTCGGACCGTCCGAGGGCTCCAAGCCCCGCGACGTGCTGGTCAAGCCCGATGACCTCGACGATGTGATGACCAACCTCCGCAACGGTTGACCCAGAACTGCCCGGCGTGGGGATGGCCGTGGGTAGAGTGCCGGGCATGTCCCAACCGCAGCAGGCCCAGTCGCAGCAGGCCCAGTCGCAGCAGGCCCAGCCACGCAGCAGTAGGGGATGCTTGGTGACTCTGGCGATCTGTGGGTCCCTGTTCCTGCTCCTGGTCGCTGTGATCAACCCCCTCGGCGATGCACTGATCGAGCGTGGACTTCCCGTCCCGGTGTTCGTCGTCGGGCTGAGTATGGTGGCGTTGGCTCTGGTCGGGGTGCCACTGGCCGTCTGGTGGCGCTGGCGAACGGCCCGACACCACGACCGCGTCATCGCCCAGGCACCGGTGGTCGCGGCCTGGGCCCAGCAAGCGGGCTGGCAGCCGGGACAGTGGGGCCCCGAGCCTCCAACGGTGCTGCAGCGGGTACGACTACGGTCCAGCCGCCCGGTCGTGGTGGCCAGTGGTCAACTCTCCGGCCGGCGGGCATGGCTGATGGTGTGGGACCAGCGGTTCGCTCATCGTGGCTCGCCCATCGAGGACAGTGTGACCTCGCTGGCCCTGGTCGTCGACGGTCTTGCCCCCGCGGCCCGTTTCGGCATGGGAAGGATCAGCGGTGAGGGTGCCATCTCGGGGCTGCCGAATCGGTGGGCCGGTATCCCACCGATCGCGCTGGTGCGTACGCCGGCGACGCACCCGTGGGGGATCACCAGGACGGCTGTGTGGCCCGGGACGGGCGTGCCACCGATCGAGCAGTGGGCCACAGTCGCAGCAGAGTTGGACGCCGTGCAGGGATGGCTGCTCGTCGGCCAGGGACGGCTGGAGCTCAGCGCCCGGGTCGGCGACGATCCGTTGCCGCCGGAGCGGTTGCTCGCCATCGCGTCCCGGGCCATGGCGCTGATCGACCGTTGATCGACCGGTGAAGTGTCATCCGATGAGGCCGGCGCGACGTAGCTCGGCCCACAGCTCGGCCGGGACCTGCTGGCCCATGCGGGCAATCGTCTCGCGGGCCTGTTCGGGGGAGGCAGCCCCGGTCACCGTGGCAACCCACGCCGGGTACTGCTGCCCGAACTGGAGCGCTGCGGTCGGCAGCTCGGTCCCGTACGCCGCACAGATCTCGGCCAACTGCCGAGCGCGGTCAAAGATCTCCTCCGGCACCGAGCCATAGGCGAAGTGGGAGTCGCGGCGGGGCGGGTGTGTGGCCAACAGTCCTGAGTTGAACGGGGCGGTGACGATCATGCCGACACCGGAGGCGGCGCAGGAGTCGACCAGCAGCGGATGCGCAGGCTGGGTGAGCAGAGTCAGCCCACCGGCCACCATGACCAGGTCGATGCCCCCATGGTCGACCGCGAGCTGCAGCGCGGGCACGGACTTGCTGCCGACACCGACCCAGTCGACCAGACCCTCGTCCTTGAGCTGCTGGCAGGCCGGGATGGCGGTGGCGAGGTTGGCAGCGGCGCCGGCGGACGCCTCCTCGGGGTCGTGGATGTGGATCGCGTCGACCCGGTCCAGCCCGAGACGGGCCAACGACTCGGTGAGTGAGCGTCGGACGCCGTCGGCGGAGTGGTCGTCGACCTGGCGTCGTCCGCCGTCGAGGACGAAACCGTGACGCTCACCCGCTGGCACGGCTGAATCGGCGACGATGAGCCGACCGACCTTGGTCGACACGAAGTAGTCGCTGCGGGGCTTGGTCGCCAAGAAACGGCCGAGCCTTTCCTCGGCGAGCCCGAGACCATAGTGCGGAGCGGTGTCGAAATGCCGGACCCCGGCGTCCCACACCGCCTCGAACAGAGCACGGGCCTGGTCGTCGGTCATCGACTGGAACAGGTTGCCAGCATTGGCCGATCCGAAGCCGAGAGGCCCGTACGTGTCAATCACGGTCGCTCGTGGTCGATCACTGCGCGGCTCGGTCCAACCCGAGACGGAGATCAGCCACCAGGTCGACCGCCGGCTCGATGCCGACCGAGAGCCGGATCAGGCCCTCCTTGATGCCGGCAACGGCACGGGCCTCCGGCGACATCGAGGCATGGGTCATGGTGCCCGGATGAGCGATCAGGCTCTCCACCCCGCCCAGTGACTCGGCCAAGGAGAAGTAACCCAACCCCGAGACGAGCTTCTCGGCAGCGGCCGAGCCACCACGCAGGTCGAACGACACCATGGCACCGAACCCGTCCTGCTGCTTCGCGGCCAGACCGTGGCCCGGATGGGACTCGAGCCCGGGGTAGTACACCGTCTCGACCGCCTCGTGCGAGCTGAGCAGATCGACCACGACCTCGGTGTTCTCCTGGTGCACCCGCATCCGGGCATCCAGAGTACGCAGGCCACGCAGCGTCAGCCACGAGTCGAACGGGCTGCCGGTCACGCCGATGACATTGCCCCACCGCTTCACCTCGGCGGCCCGCTCCGGGGTGGCGCCGACCACGGCACCACCGACGATGTCGGAGTGACCGTTGATGTACTTCGTGGTCGAGTGCACGACCAGGTCGACACCGAACTCGAAGGGGCGCTGAAGGATCGGCGAACAGAAGGTGTTGTCGGCCACCGACACCGCACCGACCGCCGTCGCCGCCGCCGCGAGAGCGGCCAGATCGGTGATCCGCAGCAGCGGGTTCGACGGGGTCTCCAACCAGACCATGGCCGGCTTGAGCTCACCGATCCGGGCCACCGCAGCCGCAGTGTCGGTCAGGTCCAAGGTCTCGATCGTGAAGTAGCCCTGATCGGCCAGGTGTTGGAACACCCGCCACGATCCGCCGTAGCAGTCGTGGGGGATCACCAGCACATCGCCGGGCTTGAGGTGCGAGACCAGGACCAGCGTGATGGCTGAGATGCCGGTCGAGGTGATCACCGCATCGGCACCGCCCTCGAGGGTCGCGATGGCCTCGCCGAGGAGGTCGCGGGTGGGGTTGCCGCTGCGGGTGTAGTCGTACTCCCGGGCCTTGCCGAAGCTCTCGAAGGTGAAGTTCGTCGAGAAGTGGACCGGCGGGGTGACCGCGCCGTGAGCGGTGTCGGTGTCGATACCGGCCCGGATCGCCCGGCCCAGACGTGACGGTTTGAAGGAGTCGTTCATCCGGTCACCACACCTGGGCGAGGCCGTCGACGACCCGGTCGATGTTGGCCGGGTTCAGCGCCGGGATCGCCAGGCGACCCGAGTCGAGCCCGTACAGTGCGAACTCCTCACGCAGGCGCACCATCTGGTTCTTCGACAGACCCGAGTAGCTGAACATGCCGTTCTGGTCGGTGATGTGCGAGGCATCGATGTCGCCGCGCGCCGCGGCCAGTCCCGAGACCAGCGCGGTCCGCATCTGCTTGATGCGGTCCCGCATCTCGGCGAGCTCGGCCTCCCACTGGCGGCGCAGCTGCTCGTCAGCCAGCACGGTGGCCACGATCGAGGCGCCGTTGGTCGGCGGGTTGGAGTAGGTGGTGCGCACGACGATCTTGAGCTGGCTCAGCACGCGAGCGGCCTCGTCGGCATCGGTGCAGGCGACCACGAGCGCTCCGATGCGTTCCCCGTACAGGCTGAAGGTCTTGGAGAACGAGGTGGTGACGAAGACGATGCCCGACGCCGCGAACCGACGCACAGCCGCCCCGTCCTCGGCAATGCCGGTGGCAAAGCCCTGGTAGGCCATGTCGAGCAGCGGGATCAGCCCGCGGTCGCGGACGACCTGCTCGACGCGGGCCCAGTCCTGGTCGCTCAGGTCGTAGCCGGTCGGGTTGTGGCAGCAGGCGTGCAGCACGACGACGGTGCCGGCCTCGGCCTCACCGAGCGCGGCGACCATGGCGTCGACGTCGACCCGGTGGCCGGTCGGGTCGTAGTAGGGGTACTGCTGGACTTCGAAGCCGGCCCGGCTGAACAGGGCATTGTGGTTCTCCCAGCTCGGGTTCGAGATCAACAGCTTGCCGTTGGTCGAAATCGAGCGGAGGAAGTCGCCGGCAATCTTCAGGCTGCCGGTGCCGCCGAGACCCTGGACCACCGCGACCCGGTCACGGCTGACCACAGTCTGGCCCGTGGCGGGATCGGTGAGGACCAGTCCGGCGACGAGGTCGTCATACTCCTTCAGACCATCGATCGGGAGGTAGCCGTACGGCGCCCGTCCCTCGGCGAGTTGCTGCTGAGCCGCTGAGACACACTTCAACAGCGGAACCTTGCCGGCCTCGTCCATGTAGACACCGACACCCAGGTTCACCTTGGTCGACCGATCGTCGGCCTTGAAGGCCTCGGTCAGGCCCAGGATGGGGTCGCGAGGGGCACGTTCGACACTGCTCAGCAAACTCATGTGGCCAAGCCTGCCACGTTCGCTGTCGTCCTCCCCACTCGGTGGGGGATACTGGACGGGTCATGACACAGACTTCGCTCACCCCGGTCCATCTCGTCACCCTCGGCTGCGCTCGCAACGAGGTCGATTCCGCCGAACTTGCTGGCCGTCTCGAAGCAGGCGGCTTCACTCTCGTCGACAACCCCCATGCCGCTGAGGCCGTGATGGTCAACACCTGCGGTTTCATCGAACAGGCGAAGAAGGACTCGATCGACCAAATCATCGAGGCCTCCGACGCCAAGGAACAGGGCCAGGCCAAGGCCGTCGTCGCGGTCGGCTGCATGGCCGAACGGTATGGGGCCGAACTCGCCGACAACCTGACCGAGGCCGACGCCGTCCTGGGCTTTGACGACTATCCCGACATCGCCAGCAAATTGCAGTCGATCATCAACGGTGAGAAGCACACCTCCCACCAACCCCGTGACCGACGCGCGTTGCTACCGATCAGCCCGGTTGCCCGGCAACAGCAGGCCGACCGGCACCAGGTCCCCGGCCATGCCGATCCGGGCCCGTCCCAGGGCCGGCCTGCCTCGGGTCCGCCCGTGCTGCGGCGCCGCATCGGTGACGGCCCGATGTCGCCGTTGAAACTGGCCTCCGGCTGTGACCGGCGGTGCAGTTTCTGCGCCATCCCGTCGTTTCGAGGGTCCTACCTGTCCCGACCGGCTGAGGAGATCATCGCCGAAGCCGAGTGGATGGTCACCACCGGCGTCCGGGAGGCCTTCCTGGTGAGTGAGAACTCGTCGTCCTACGGCAAAGACCTGGGCGACATCCGGCTGTTGGAGAAGTTGCTGCCCGAGCTGTCGGCCGTCGAGGGCCTGGACTGGATCCGGGTGTCCTACCTGCAGCCGGCGGAGGTCAGGCCAGGCCTGATCGAGACCATGATCGACACCCCCAAGGTCGTGCCCTACTTCGACCTCAGCTTCCAGCACGCTGCGCCCGGTGTGCTGCGGCGGATGCGTCGCTTCGGTGACCCGGAGCGGTTCCTCTCCCTGCTGGAGCAGATCCGGGCCCGCGCTCCCCACGCCGGGATCCGCAGCAATGTGATCGTCGGTTTCCCCGGGGAGACCGAGGAGGATGTGGAGATCCTGTCCGACTTCCTCACCGAGGCCCGACTCGACGTGGTCGGCGTCTTCGCCTACTCCGACGAGGAGGGCACCGAGGCGGTCGGCCTGGACGGTCACCTCGACGCCGACGAGATCGAGGCTCGGGCCGAGTCCCTGCGTGACCTGGCCGATGCGCTGGTCGACGAACGTGCGGCCGAACGGATCGGCGAGAGCGTCGAGGTGCTGGTCGAGTCCCTCGGCTCCGATGAGGATCCCGAAGCCTCGGTGGTCGTCGGCCGGGCCCGACACCAGGGCCCTGATGTCGACGGCAGCACCACCGTCGAGATCACCGGCCCGCACCGCATCGGTGACCTGGTCACCGCGCGCGTCACCGGCAGTGCGGGCGCCGACCTCGAAGCCGTCGAGACATCCGCCGACCAGCCAGGAGAGTGAGCCCGATGTCGACTCCTTTCGACCAGCAACCTCCGGTCGCACCGCCGCCGAACACCAACCCGGTGAATGTGCCAAATGCGTTGACACTGCTGCGGCTGGTCATGGTGCCGGTTTTCGGCTGGATGCTGCTGGCCCACCCGTACGAGTTCGGCTGGCGGTTCGCTGCAGCCGGGGTCTTCGCCGTCGCGATGCTCACCGACTTCCTGGACGGATATCTGGCCCGCAAGCACAACATCGTCACCACCTTCGGCAAGATTGCCGATCCGATCGCCGACAAGGCCATGACTGGTATGGCCTTCATCGGACTGAGCCTCATCGGTGAACTCCTCGGCATCCAACCCGAGAGTGGCCCGGCCGGCGCGGCATGGTGGATCACGATCATCATCCTGGTCCGCGAATGGGGGATCACGCTGCTGCGATTCCTGCTGGTCCGTCGCGGTGTCGTGGTGCCGGCCAACAAGGGCGGCAAGCTGAAGATGTGGGTCCAGGCGGTGGCCCTGATCGCGAGCATCCTGCCGATCGCCGAACCCTTCAAGTGGGGTGCCTGGATCCTGGTGCTGGCTGCACTGCTGATCACGGTGGTGACCGGCATCCACTACGTCATCTCGATGACCCGGACGATGCGCGAGCAGAAGAAGATGCTCGCTGCGAACCCGCCGAGCAGCAACGGCCCCGGCCCGTCGCCGTTCGCCTGATGGCCACCACTGCTGTCGACCCGGTCATTGCCGCGCTGCTGGCGCGCAACGAGACCGTCGCGGTGGCCGAGTCGTTGACCGGAGGTCTGGTATCGGCCATGTTCACCGCCGCACCTGGAGTGTCGCGGGTCTTCCGTGGCGGCGTCGTCGCTTATGCGACTGAGCTCAAGCACACCCTGCTGGGCGTCCCGGCCGAGCATCTGGCTGCCCACGGCGCGGTCGATGCCGGGACCGCCCGATTGATGGCCGAGGGCGTACGGGAACGGCTCTGCTCCGATTGGGGTCTGGCCACCACAGGGGTCGCTGGGCCGGACTCCCAGGAGGGCCAGCCGGTCGGGACGGTTCATGTGGCCGTCGCCGGGCCCGACGGCAGTCACGTGCAGACCTTGGCATTGGAGGGTAACCGGAAGCAGATCCGTGCCCGGGCTGCGCGGGCCGTGGTCATGTTGGCTGGTGAACAACTCACAGCACGAGTTTCGCCGAGCGAGTAGTCTTCGGCCCATGGAGCGGGAGGTAGGTATGCGGCCGGTGTTGATGCGGGAACTGCTGGGGGAGTCGTTGCGTGAGCAGCGGGTCACCCAGGGGCGAACCCTGCGCGACATCAGCGGCTCCGCCCGAGTGAGCTTGGGCTACCTGTCAGAGGTTGAGCGGGGGCAGAAGGAGGCGTCCAGCGAGTTGTTGGCCGCGATCTGTTCGGCACTCGACGTCCCGATGTCGATCGTCCTGTCGGATGTCAGCGACAAGATGGCCCTCACCGAGAAGGTCACTACGCTTCCAGTGGGTGCGCCTGTCGCCTGTGCAGCCTGATCACATGGCACGATGAGTGCCATCAGTGACCAAGTGGATCAGGTGGTGAGTGCCCAGTGGGCTCCAGTGGACGGGACGGACGGCGCGATGCGCGGCGTGCGACGATCAGCGATGTCGCGGTGACTGCGGGTGTGTCCCGTGCCACGGTCTCGCGGGTGATGAATGGACGTGACAGCGTCGACGCTGATCTGGCCGAGCGGGTCCGGAGCGCAGCGGCCGCGCTCGACTACCGGCCGAGCTCCATTGCACGGTCGCTGTCGCTGGGCCGCACCCAGACCGTTGCGGTCACCATCCCGGAACTGGACAATCCGATGTTCCAACGCGTCCTGCAGGGTTTCACCGACGCCAGTGCGGACCAGGGCTACCGGGTGCTCGTCGCCAACACCGGGGACGACCCCCAGACTGAGCTCGCCACAGCCGTGGAGGCCCGTAGTCGTTGCGATGCGCTGCTCATGGTGGCGCCGCGGTCCAGTGATGAGGCGCTCCACGAGATCCTCCCGCAGTTGCAGCCGGCCGTCGTGCTCGGGCGGCAGCCGTCGTCGCGGATTGATGTCTCCAGCCTGGCGATCGACTACGCCAGCGGCGCCGAAGCCGCGATCGACCACCTGGTCGAGCTCGGCCACACCGATCTGATCTATGTCGCCGGCCCCGAACACAGCAGCAGCAACCGGGATCGCCTCGCCGGCCTGGCCCGTGCGAACGAACGACACCCCGAGCTCACCATCACCCAGGTCGTCGGTGGCGCCCAACTGGCCGACGGGCACCGAGTGGCCGCCGAGGTCGCGAAGTCACCGGCCACTGGGGTGTTCGTCTACAACGACCTGATGGCCTTCGGCCTGCTCGCCGGTCTCGCTGAACTGGGGGTGAATGTTCCCCGCGACATGTCGGTGATCGGTTTCGACGACATCGATCTCGCCGGCTATGCCCAGCCGCCGCTCACCACACTCGCGGTGCCCCATGTCTCGCTCGGCGTCCGTGCCTGGGAACGCCTCGAGGCGCTGCTGGCCAAGCGGGAGGACCCCCAGGCCGAGCCGTACCGTCCCGAACTCGTGGTCCGGGCATCAACCGGTCAGGCCCGCTGACCGATCGCAGAGCCGCTCGACCAACCGTTGGTCATGGGCAATGAACAGCACGCCGACCCCGGCGGCGGCCGTCTCGCTGATCGTGGCGGCGATGGCTGCGGTGGTGATCGCATCCTGGGCACTGGTTGCCTCGTCGACAACGAGAAGTTCCGGCCCCAGACACAGTGCCCGAGCCAGCACGAACCTTTGCAATTGACCCCCCGACACCTCGTCGGGGCGCCGCTCGAGCAGATCCTCGGCGACCTCGCATCGCTCGAGCCAGGTTGCGACGTTCTCGGGGTCGAGACGGTGCCGCTGCCGCACCAGTGCCAGGGAACGGCCCAGGGTCAGTCGAGGGTCGGTGGCCAGATGTGGGTGCTGGGGCACCAACTGAGCCCGACGCCGTACCGAAGGGGGTGAAGCCCAGCCCCAGGCAGTGGTGGGCTTGTCGTACCAGAGTCGCTGTCCACTGTCGGGTTGGCGCAGTCCGACCGCGACCTCGGCGAGGGTCGTCTTGCCGCTGCCGGAGGGACCGACCAGCCCGACGACCTCTCCGGGGGCGACGGCGAGGCTGACCGGTCCGATCCGGATGTCGCTGCCGCGTCGCTGGCTCAGGGCCCGATGGCAGACCACGACCTCGTCGAGGGTCAACATCACCGGCCCTCCCATCGGCCGGCCGCCCACAGACGCTCGGTGTAGGGGCCGGGCGCTTCGATCCGTCCGCGGCGCATGACGATCACCTCGTCGGCGATCTCGGTGGCGACCTGGAGGTCGTGGGTGATGACCAGAGTCGCTGAATCCTCATCGCAGCGCAGCGCATCAAGGACCGGATCCAGTTCCGCCTCCCCGAGGCCGGCGGTCGGTTCATCGGCGAGCAGCACCGGGGGGCTGTGCACCAGCGCGGAGGTGAGCGTGGCGCGGCGGAGCTGGCCGCCGGAGAGTTCACTGCTGTGTCGGTCGAGCAGGGCGGCGTCGAGGCCACAGCGCTCAGCCAGTGCGGCGAGGTCGGCGACCGGGTTGACCTCGAGGAGCTGGCGGCGGATCGTCCGGAGCGGGCTGAAGGCGGCCTGTTGGGACAACAAACCGATCCGGCGGCCACGGATGGTGGACCAGGTGCGGGCTGTGGCCTCAAGCAGCTCGATGTCGTCGAGGCGGGCACTGCCGGCGGTCTGTGCACCGGCGGGCAGGAGACCGGTCAGCGCCGCGACCAGCATGGACTTCCCGGCCCCGGTCTCACCCACGACTACGCAGGCCCGGCCTGGGGTGAGAGTGAGTCGGATCCGGTCGAGCACGGTGGTCCAGCGGCCGTGAGGTCCGGGCAGGCGTACGGACAGATCGGTGACGGTGAGCATCAGGGCCGCCTCCCCGAACGCAGCAGCACGGTCACCGCGACGGTGACGATGACCAGCGCTGCAGCGGGGGCGATCAGTTGCCACCAGGCACCGGTGAAGACAGCCTGTTGGGCGATGTTGAGCAGCACACCGAGCGACGGTTCGTGGGGTGACAGCCCGACGCCGAGGAAGGACAAGGTGGCCTCATGCCAGATCGCATGGGGGACCAACAGGGCGCACCCGATCGCGGTCTGACCGAGCACGGCGGGCACCAGATGGTGGCGGATCATGTCTCGACGTCGCAGACCGAGGACGGCCGCCATCCGGATGTGTTCGGCCTCCCGCAGGGGCAGCGCAACGGATCGTACGATCCGGGCCACCTGGGTCCAGTGGGTCAGGGCAATGGCCAGGACCATCGCGATGATGCTGCCCCGGAAGAAGACGACCAGCACGATTCCCAGGACCAGATGGGGAATCGTGTTGACCGCATCGACCAGACGCATCACCAACTGGTCCACCCAGCCGCCGGCGGCGACTGCCAGGATCCCGATTGCAGCGCCGACCACACTGGCCAGCAGGGAGGCCGCCAGCGCGATGAGTCCTGAGATCCGCAGGCCGGCTGCGGTGAGCTGGGCGAGCGATCGGCCGGCCGGATCGGTGCCGAGGAACCCGCCGATCCCGGGCGGCAGGGAAGCCCGGGTGTAGTCGACCGCCAACGGGTCCAGACCGATCGGTGCCACCAGGGCGTACCCAGTCGCGGCGACGAGGACCGCTCCGGCGGACCACCGCCACCACGCCCTCCCCGTACGGGGCAAGCTGCGGCCCGGCAGCCGGGGCACGGTCCGCCAGGTCGTGGTGCTCATTGCAGCCCCTTTCGGGTGCGTCGATCGATGCGCCACTGGAGCACGTCGGCTGCCAGATTTCCCGCCACCACGACGATCCCGGCAGTCAGGGTGGTCGCGGCAAGCAGTGGATAGTCGACGCTGGTGGCTGCTCTGACCAGGGCCTGGCCGATGCCGGGCCATCCGAAAACGGTTTCGACCAGGACGGTGCCGGTGACCAGCTCGGGCAGCCGGGCGGCGAGCACGGTGACCGCGGGCATCACAGCTGCGGGCATGACCTGTCCGGTCAGCACCTGGGCCTCAGTGGCCCCTCGCGCGCGGGCACCGTTGACGGCAGGGGAGGCGTAGACCGTCACCATCGATTCACGCAGATGAAGTGTCAGCCACGGCACCAGGGCCGAGGCGAGTGCGATGGCGGGCAGGACCAGGTGGCTGGCGACGACCCCGGCGGTGGCCGCCTGGCCCGCGGGCGCCACGCCACCGGCGGGCAGCCACCCGAAGCGGACCGCGACGACGGCGATCAGGCCGAGGCAGATCAGGAACGCCGGGGTGGCTGCCACCACGGTGACCGCAGCTGACACCGTACGGTCGAGGGATCCACCGGGTCGTCGGACCGAGGCGAGGGCGAGCAGGAACGATGCTGCTGCGGCGAGAGGTAGCGCAGCGGCGCCGAGCAGGGCCGACCAGCCGAGCCGGGCGCCAAGGACAGCGGAGACCGGCTGGCGGTGAGCCGATGACCAACCGAGGTCACCACTGACCAGGCCGCGCAACCAGATGAGCCAGTGTTTCCACCATGGGTCGTCGACCCTGAGTTGAGCGGCTATCCGGGCCCGGGTCTGTGCATCGGCGAACTCCTGTGCGGCGCCGAGATGGGCGGCAACCGGATCGAAGGGAGCGATCCCGGCGAGCCAGAAGATCAGCGCCGTCACCACGACCAGGGTGATGCCGCCGGTGAGGACCCGCCGAAGCACCAGCCGGGTCAGCGTCGTCGCCACTGTTCCAGATTCCACCACGGACCCCACGAGACACCGTGCTCATGGGGTTCGAGGACGTGGTCCAGCCCGGTCCAGGCGGTGGCGTCGCGGACGATGTAGGTGTGTTCGAGGGTGACCAGGGTGATCATCGCCGGATCGCTCAGGTAGATGTCCTGCACCTGCTGGTAGGCCCGGGTGCGGGCTGTCGGGTCATTGCTGGTGCGGGCCGTCTCGAGGAGTTCGTCGATGTCGGCGTTGTGGTAGCCGGAGGGGTTGCGGTAGGGCATGCCCGGGTCGAAGGCGGAGAAGCGACCGTCCAGCAGGGGAGAGATGTGCTGGTCGGGATGGTAGGGCAGGTCGCCTCCGCCGATCATCGCGGCATCATCGGGGATCCGAGGGGTGAAGGCTGGTCGGTCGACCGCTTCGACCTCAACGGTGACCCCGATCTTGGCCATGTCGGAAGCGAAGGCGACGGCCAGATCGCGGCGCAACACGTCCTCGGGGAAGTACATGACGGTGAAGGCGAGTGGCTGGCCGTCCTTGCTGCGCGTCCCGTCCTCGAGGGTCCACCCGGCCTGGTCAAGAAGCTGCCCGGCCCGGGCCGGGTCATGCTCGAAGACCGCCTCGGGATTGAAGAGTTCCCCCTGGGCAGCGGAGAACGGTGTGCTGGCTGCAGTCCCGTAGCTGAACAGGATGCCCTCGACCATCTGCTGGCGGTCGACGGCCAGATTGAGGGCCTGACGGACTCGGACGTCGGAGAAGGCCGGATGGGTGCGCGGGAAGGCGATCGCGCGGAAGTCGGCCGACG
>CAMDZW010000025.1 GCA_945911015.1 uncultured Propionibacteriaceae bacterium | reverse complement strand
CCAAGCGGGGTTTTCCGCTGCGGCCAGGTCTGGTCATCGCGATCGAGCCTTGGTTCCTGGCCAACACCGACCAGCTCCGCCGCGACGAGGACGGTTGGACCCTGCGCTCGGTGGACGGGTCACGGGGCTCCCACTCCGAGCACACCATCGCCATCACCGCCGACGGCCCCCTGGTGCTGACCGACCGCAGCTCGCTGTGATCGTCGCCTGATCGAACCATGGCAGGGAAGAAGGCTGCTGCGGCCGGCACTCCGGCAATCGCGGCGTTGACGCGTGCCCGGATGGCGCACACCCTCCACCGGTACGAACACGACCCCGGCGAGACCCATTTCGGCGCGGAGGCTGCCGCGAAGCTGGGAGTCTCCGGCTCGGAGATCTTCAAGACCTTGGTCGTGGACACCGGGGCGGGACTGGCGGTGGCGGTGGTCCCGGTGCCCGCGATGCTCGATCTGAAAGCCATGGCTGCCACTGTGGGAGTGAAGAAGGTCGTCCTCGCCGACCCGGCCGTGGCTGCCCGCAGCAGCGGCTTCGTGGTGGGCGGGATCTCGCCCATCGGACAGCGCACACCGCTGCCGACGGTGATCGACCAGACCGCAGCGACTCTGGAGTCGATGATGGTCTCGGCTGGCCGGCGCGGACTGCAGGTCAGACTCGCCCCGACCGACCTGCTCGCCCTCACCCAGGGACGGTTCGCCCCGATCAGCTGACGGGCGGATCAGCTGACGGGCGGATCAGCTGACGGGCCGACGCTCAGTCCCAGGTGATCCGGTCCAGCTGACGACGCAACCGGTGACCCCGTACCGGATTGAGTTGCTCGGCCCAGGCGACGCGACCCTCGAGGTGGGCGCGGAAGTCGGGGTGTGCGTCGCGATTGGCCGCCTGAGGACCATGGATCGCGGCATCGTGCAAGGTCGCCCGCAACCGGTCGTGCTCGGATCGGGACAGGTTCGGGTGCGTGTTGATCACAATGCCGGTGACCCGGTGACTGCTGCCGGGGCCCCTGTTGCGGAGCTTCTCTGTGGCCGGTTCGAAGCCCTCGTCGACAATGATGCGATGCAGCATGCGGACAAAGCCTGGCCCGGGTCGAGTCCCGATGCCGGAGAAGGCGAGGTCGTCGGCATAGCGGCTGTAGGTCGCGCCCCAGTGTTCGGCCCATCCGGTGAGCCGACGGTCGAGTCCGTGGGCGATGAGGTTGGACAGCGCCGGTGAGGTCGGTGCCCCTTGGGCCAGGTGAGGGATCCGTAGCCGCGCCCGGAGATCGGTGCGGGCCATGGATCCGCAACCGTCGGCGTCATCGCCACCGGGCGGCATCTGCGCGAGCACACCGCGGGGAGTCGGTACGGTGCACAGACCGGTCAACAACGCGGAGACAGCTTCGGGGTATCCAGCGGTCGCGAAGATCCCCCGTACGCGCAGGGCGCCGAGGCTGGCGAAGAACGTCCGCAGATCGGCAGTGACCACCCAGGTTGCGCCAGCGTGTCGACGGGCATGGGTCACCGCACTGCGCCCGGGGACGAAGCCATGCGCGGCGGGATGGGCCGGGATCGGCGTCAGGACATGACCCAGGATGCGCCGCTGGACCGACTTCAACAGCGGCCCGGGGATCTCCAGCAGCCGCGGCAGACGACTCCCGCGGTCCAGCCACCGGAACCGGTACGGCAGGCGCGGATCGTCGGCACCGGTGCGGCGACGGCGGCGCTGCGGGTCCGCCAGCCACAGCAGCACCTCCGGGTCGAGACGCAACTGATCGGCGAGTTCGACCTCGGTGCGGATCACCGGCACTGGCCACGGCATCGCCGCCATGGTCGCCTCGACCTCGGTGACCGGCAGATGTGTGATCCGCACCGATTCGTCGTTGAGGTGGTCCTGAGCGAGGCCAGCGGTGAAGAGCGGGTGTCTGGCAATGAACACCGCCAGCGCGTGTCGGCGGCCCATCGGGCTGCCAGGGAACTCCGCCAGCACCTGGTCGACCAGATCCGGCATCCACTGGGGCATCCGGCCCAGTGCGTGTCGGGCACGAAGCTGCAGGGCGTCCCGGTTCCAGTCCGCGCCCAACCACCAGACGGCCAACCGAGCCGCGGTGTCGTACTCGGGACTCATCGCTGGATCGCACTCGGTGCGATGGGTGCAGCCGAGCTGCGGTGGCGCCGGAGACGACCTGCTCCGTGTGGTGGGCAGGGTCGTGGGCGGAGCCCACCGACCTGCCTGCGCGCGTCGGCCCGACGGACCGGATCCACCCGAGGGTGCCTCGGGCGTGGGACATCGAGATGCCCGACATGATCTCGACCCCGGCGCCACCGCATGCGCGGACCCTACCCGAACCGGGCTCGGCGGGTGGCGGTTCCACGCATGGGCAGCCCATGGACGCGACTGCCCCAGCCCGCTAGCGTGACAGACGAGAAACCGCTTTTTCCCCGACAATCAAGGAGTCGAGATGGAACGCCGCCATGTCCTCATCGGAGCCGCTGCGGGTGCCGCAGTCGGTGCGCTGACCAGCCTCCCCCGTCCTGCCCATGCCACGCCTCCCCCGCCCGACCAGGTCGACAGCGCCTTCCTCGCGGTCCTGACCGAACACAGCAATGACCAGGTGCCGCAGGAACTCAGCCGTTACGCCTCACAACTGGCCACCGGCTCCCCCCGCGGACTGGCCCGTACCCTTCGCCGGCTCGCCGCTGCCTACGTCTGGCCGGACTCGCAGTACCACCACGACAGGTCCCTGGTCACCCCGATGCGAGACCTCACCCAGGCACTGGTCGACCGTCAACACAGTGACGGCACGTACGACATCGGCAACCTCCATTCGCCGCCGGACACCTCCTTCGCGATGCAAGACATCACCCAGATCTGGTCCATCCTCACCGAGGACGCTCAGGCCCAGACCCGCGCGATCCGGCTGCAACTGCAGAAGGTGATGCGCCTGGCCAGCAGCGGACTGCGCGCCGGTGGGGTGCACACGCCGAACCACCGGTGGGAACTGTGTGCGGCGATGGCACGGATCCACCAGCTCTTCCCCGATCCCAAGCTGGTCGACCGCATCGATCAATGGCTGGCCGAGGGAATCGACATCGACTCCGACGGCATGTACAGCGAACGCAGCTCCACCTACGCCAGCGAGGTCAGCAACATCAGCCTGTTGGCCATGGCGTGGGCGCTCGACCGCCCCGAACTGCGCGAGCCGGTCCGAGCCAACCTTGAGGCCACCTTCACTCTGCTTGAACCCAACGGAGAGGTTGAGACCGTCCACTCCCGTCGCCAGGACCAGAAGGGCCTGCGTGACCTGTGGTGGTATCTCCTCCAGCTGCGCGAAATCGCCTTGCTGGACGGGGACGGCCGCCATGCCCAGGCCGTCGCCGACATCCTGGACCGCGGCACCGGCGAGCTCGGCGACTTCCTGCCTGATGTGATCCAACGCCCAGAGCTGACCGCAGAACTGCCCGCCCCGACCAGCCCGGTCAGCGACGGCACCGTCCATCTGCCCGGCAGTGACCTGATCCGGCATCGCTTTGGCACCCGGACCTCGTCGGTCTTCGGCGGCACGGACTATCCGCAGATCCCGGTCATCGCCTCAGGCCTGTCGACCAACCCGACCTTTGCCAAGTTCCGTTCCGGTGCGGCGATCCTGGACTCGGTCCGCCTGTCGCCACGGTTCTTCTCCACCGGACACTTCCGTTCTGACGGGTTGGAGGTCCTCGGCGAGAGCCGCTACCGGCTGTTCAGTGAGTTGAAGGTGCCGTACCACCTGCCGTTGCCGGCCGAACACCGCCGTGAGGACGCCGACTATGCGCTGACCGATGAAGGCCGGTTCTGGGCCAAGATGGACTTCGGCCACCGTCCCAAGCACACCGTTGATCTGGCCACCGAGATCATCGTCACCGTCGCTGACGACGGGCTCGATCTCGACATCGACTTCGCGGGTGCGGCGACCACCTGGACCCTGGAGCTGGCCTTCCGTCCCGGAGGGACCCTGTCCGGTGTCGAAGCCACCGACAACGACGACGAGTTCCACCTGGTCGAGGGCACCGGCACCTACACCGTCGGCGACGACGTGATCGAGTTCGGACCGGGGACCGGATCAGGCTCGATCAGCATGGACCCGGGTGAGCGTTACACCTACCTCGGTGGCCATGTCGACGCCGCCGGCACCAAGGTCTACCTCACCGGGGCGACTCCGGGTCAGTTCACCGTCACCATTCGCGGCTGATCCCTCAGTCCAGGCGTCGGTCCATCGCGTACGGAGAAACCAGCGGTGGACCGGTCTGGACCACCAGCTCGGCCCCGTCGGTCAGTCCGGCACGGCGGGGCTCGAGCGTGCGCACCAAGGCCGCCCGCCACTGCCCGAGGACCTCGGCATGGCCCCGATCCCCGGCGAGATCACGTGTCTCGCCGGGATCCTCGGCCAGATGGAACAGTTGCTCAGCACCCGTACGGGGGAACCAGATGTACTTCCAGTCGCCGTCGCTCAGGTACTGCATCTCCTGTTCGGGTGAGCGGCCCAGCCCGTACTCGCCGTGGACGTACGGTCTCCAGTCCGCGCCCTCACCGGTGGCCAGCGGCCGCAGGCTGCGGCCGTCGACACTGTCGGGGATCGGCACCCCGGCCACGTCGAGGATGGCGGGCGCGACGTCTTGGAGACAGACCGGGGAGTCGTCGTGGGCGACTCGCGGACTGCCCAGCGAACGGGGCAGGCGGACGACCAGGGGGATGTGGACCGACCCTTCGTAGCCATGGTTCTTGCGCCACAGGTAATGGTCGCCGAGCATGTCGCCGTGGTCGGAGGTGAAGATCACCAAGGTGTTGTCATCGAGCCGCTGGCGGCGGAGCTCGGCGGTGATCCGTCCGATCTGGTGGTCGATGTGGTGGATCGATCCGTAGTAGCCGGCCCGGGCGCGTTGGGTCTCGACCACCGAGCGGCGTCCCCGCCACGCATTGGGATCTGCTGCATCCTCGGCGAACTCGTGGACACCGGCCCAGTCCCCGACCACCGGTTCGGGCAGGGAACGTTCGGCGTACAGGTCGAAGTACCACGGTGGCGGGACATAGGGAGAGTGCGGCTGGGTGAAGGAGACCATCAGGAAGAACGGTGTGGTCGGGTCGCGTCGCTGCAGGAACTGGACTGCTTGGCCGGCAGTCCAATTGGTCGGGTGCAGGTGCTCGGCCAACGGATAGGGACGACTCATCCAGGCGTTGAAGTCGATGCCGTGGTCGTACGGATCACCGCTGGTCCCGGGCTGGTCGGCGAACCAGCGGCCCGTCGTGATGAACCGCCATCACCAGGTCATCGCGACGGCGGGACTCCTGCGTCCGTTGCTGGAAGGCCTGACTGTGGGTGGAGACGTCGGTCTGCCATCCGAATCGTTGTGGCTCCTCGGTCTGCTCGACGTGCCACTTGCCGAAGTAGGCGGTGCGGTATCCGGCGGCGGTCAACCGCTGTGCCCAGTGCGGCCGGTCATTGCACAGTTGGATGTGCCCGAGCGGGTCGGTGTGGGTGACCTGGGTGACGCCGTGGTTGTGGGGCAGCAGTCCGGTCATCAAGCTGGCGCGGGCCGGGGAACAGACCGGGTTGGCAGTGGTGGCCCGGGTGAACCGAACCCCGCGCTCGGCCAGTCGATCCAGGTTTGGGGTGCGGCACGGACTGTCGGGGTCCAGGATGCGCCCTTGCATCTGGTCAACCATCAGGAAAAGGACATTGGAGGCCATGTGTCACCCGACCGAGCCGTGTCAGCTACGAACGAGGAGGCGGCCGGAGGGCTCTCTCGCGGCCCTGAACTACTGAAAATCTAACACCGATCGATCACTGCAGCCCCTGGATCTCGAAGCTCGGATGTCAGGTCTGAGGCAGAGGGTCATGATCAGCGGTCGACCGTCCAGGGCAGTCGTAGGGGTCGCCCCTCATCCCGGTCCCGGGCCACGGCGGTGATCACCATCAGGGTCAGACAGGCGCCGAGCACCCAGGTGGCGAAAGCGCTGGGTGCCCGTAGTCGCAGGTCGATCGGCACGCTCTGACCGAGGGCTGCGCCGTCGAGCCGATCGGAGAAGTCGTGGGGTCCGACCAGCTGGCCGACCTGCCAGCAGACCAGCGCAGCCACCAGGACGAAGGCACAGGTCATCGGTACCGTCCACGCGCCGAGCCTTCTCCCGTACCAGAGCCAGGCCACGATCGCCAGCCCGGCACCGACGACCAGGCCGATTCCGGCAAAGACGACGTCGGCGACGATGAACTCGGTCAGGCCGCGTTCGGTGGTGGCCGCTCCCCCGTCGGACTGCACGGTGTAGCCGGGTAGCGAGGTCACCACGGCCCACAGCCAGCCCGCCAGCGCACCAACCACCACGGCGGTGAGGCCGACGACCAGCAGGCGGCGCACCATCAACCGGCGAGACAGGACGGCCCGAGCAGCGCCTTGAGATCGGCCATCAACGGTGGCGACGGCGTCACCCGGAGCTGCTGGCCGAGGCGATAGGTCAAGGTGCGCTGCTCCTGGGAGGTCAACCGCAACCGCACCTCGGTCACACCGGGATGGGCGGTCAGGATCCCCTTGAGCTGCTCAACCACCGGCGGTGTGACGCGGGTGGTGCGGATGCTGATCACCACCGGGCCATGAGGCCCTTCGGTCACATCCGGCAGGGTGACTTCCTGACCGTGCATCTCGATGCGGTCCTCCTTGGCGTTCATCCGACCGCGGACGCGCACGATGGTGTCGGTCGCCAGCATGGTCGAGACCAGGGTGTAGACCTTCGGGAAGAGCAGGACATCGATCGAGGCCTCGAGGTCCTCGACGGTGATGATGGCCCAGTAGTCACCGTTCTTGGTCTGTTTGCGGGTGACCTGGGTGATCATTCCGCAGATGGCGTACTGACCTTCGCGGGGTCCGTCCTCGGCCATCAGCGAGACGATCGAGATGTCCCGCTCGGCCTCCAGAACATGTTCCAGGCCCTGCAGTGGATGGTCGGAGACATACAGCCCGAGCATCTCCCGTTCCAGGGCCAGCTTGGTCTTCTTGTCCCAGTCGGCCAGGTCAGGGATCTCGGTGGTGAAGCCGGCGCCGGCACCACCGGCATCGTCGTCATCGCCGCCGAATCCGGCGAACAGGTCGTCCTGCCCATTGGCCTCATTGCGTTTGAGGTCAATGACCGAGTCGATCGCCTGTTCATGGATCGTCATCAGAGCACGCCGAGGATGGTTCATCTCGTCGAAGCCGCCGGCCTTGATCAGCGACTCCACCACCCGCTTGTTGCAGGCGGCCAGCGGGATCTGGTCGAGGAACTCGGTGAAGTTCTTCGCCGGTCCGTGTTCGGTGCGGGCCGCGACGATGGCGTCCACCACGTTGGCACCGACATTGCGCACTGCGGTCAGTCCAAAGCGGATGTCGGTGCCGACCGGGGTGAAGTCGGCCTCGGACTCGTTCACATCAGGGGGCAGGACCTTGATCCCCATCCGGCGACATTCGCCCAGGTAGATCGCCATCTTGTCCTTGTCGTCCTTGACCGAGGTCAACAGGGCCGCCATGTACTCGGCCGGATAGTTCGCCTTGAGGTAGGCGGTCCAGTACGCGACCAGACCATAGGCGGCGGTGTGCGACTTGTTGAACGCGTAGTCGGAGAAGGGCACCAGCACACCCCACAGGGCGGCGATCGAGTCGTCGTTGAAGCCTTTGGCCCGCATGCCCTCGGAGAAGGGGATGTACTCCTTGTCGAGCACCTCCTTCTTCTTCTTGCCCATCGCGCGGCGGAGCAGATCAGCGTTGCCCAAGGTGTAGCCGGCCAACTTCTGGGCGATCTCCATCACCTGCTCCTGGTAGATCACCAGGAAGTAGGTGGTGCCCAGAATCGGATCGAGGGCGTCGATCATCTCCTGCTGGAGCTTGCCCTCCAGCTGGGGGTCCAGCGGGACCAGGGCCTGTTTGCCGTTCTTGCGCAGGGCAAAGTTGGTGTGCGCGTTGACGCCCATGGGGCCGGGCCGGTAGAGCGCGAGAGCAGCCGAGATGTCTTCGAAGTTGTCGGGTTGCATGAGGCGCAGGAGTTGACGCATGCCGCTGCCGTCGAGCTGGAAGACCCCGAGGGTGTCGGCCCGGCAGAGCAGCTCGTAGGTGGCCTTGTCGTCAGTGTGTTTGCCGATCTCGTCGAGGTCGAGATCAATGTTGCGGTTGCGCTTCACGTTCTTGACCGCGTCATCGAGGATGGTCAGGTTCCGCAGACCGAGGAAGTCCATCTTGACCAGGCCCAGTGCCTCACAGGCCGGGTAGTCGAACTGGGTGATGATCGCGCCGTCCTGCTCGCGCTTCATGATCGGGATCACCGACTGCAGCGGCTCACTGGACATGATCACGCCTGCGGCGTGCACGCCCCACTGCCGCTTGAGGCCCTCGATCCCGACGCCCTTGTCGAAGATGGCCTTGGCCTCGGGGTCGTTCTGCAGCAGGTCACGGAACTCGCCGCCCTCGGCGTACCGTTTGTGTGCGGTGTTGTGGATCTCGGCCAGCGGCACATCCTTGCCCATGACGGCCGGCGGCATCTTCTTGGTGATCTGGTCACCCACCGAGAACGGGTACCCCATCACCCGGGCGGAGTCCTTGATGGCCTGTTTGGCCTTGATCGTGCCGTAGGTGGCGATCTGGCAGACCCGGTCATCGCCGTACTTGTCGGTGACGTACTTGATCACCTCGCCGCGACGACGCTCGTCGAAGTCGATGTCGAAGTCGGGCATCGAGGCACGCTCGGGGTTGAGGAACCGCTCGAACAGCAGGGTGTGCTTGATCGGGTCGAGGTCGGTGATCCGCATGGCATAGGCGCACATCGAGCCTGCGCCCGAGCCACGGCCCGGCCCGACCCGGATGCCGTTCTCCTTGGCCCAGTTGATGAAGTCGGCGACCACCAGGAAGTAACCGGGATAGCCCTTGCCGATGATCACCTCCTGTTCGAACTCCACCCGTTTGCGGACCTCGTCGGAGATGCCTTCGGGGAACCGTTCGTGCAGTCCCTTCTCCACCTCCTTGATGAACCAGGAGGTCTCATCCTCCCCCGGCGGACAGGGGAACTTCGGCATGAAGCGCCCCTCCGACTCGGTGAAGTCGATGTTGCAACGCTCGGCAATCGCCAAGGTGTTGTCGCAGGCCTCGGGCAGATCGGCGAAGAGCTTGCGCATCTCCGCGGCCGACTTCAGGTAGTAGCCCGACCCGCTGAACCGGAACCGTTTCGGGTCGTCCATCCGTGACCCGGACTGGATGCACAACAACACCTCATGGGCCGCAGCATCCTGTTCGCGGACATAGTGGAGGTCGTTGGTGGCCACCAGTGGCAGGTTGAGGTCCTTCGAGATCTTCAACAGGTCATCGCGGACCCGGTTCTCGATCGACAAGCCGTGGTCCATCAGCTCGACGTAGTAGTTGTCGGCGCCGAAGATGTCGCGGAACTCGGCGGCGGAGGCCCGTGCGTTGTCGTACTGGCCGAGCCGCAAATAGGTCTGGACCTCGCCCGAGGGGCAGCCGGTCGTGGCGATCAGGCCCTTGCCGTACTCGTTGAGCAGCTCACGGTCCATCCGCGGCTTGTAGAAGAAGCCCTCCAGGCTGGCACGTGATCCCAGCCGGAACAGATTGTGCATGCCCTCGGTGGTCTCGGCCAGCATCGTCATGTGGGTGTAGGCACCCGATCCGGAGACGTCGTCGCCGCCACCGTCACCCCAGCGGACCCGTTTGCGTTCGCCGCGGTCGGTCTTCGGCGTGACATAGGCCTCCAGGCCGATGATGGGCTTGACCGGGAAGTTCTTGGACACCTTGTAGAACTCGTAGGCGCCGAACAGATAGCCGTGGTCGGTCATCGCGACCGCCGGCATCTCCATCTCCTCGGCAACCGTGAAGATGTCGGGAATCCGGGCCGCACCGTCCAGCATCGAGAACTCCGAATGCACGTGCAGATGGACGAAATCCCCGGTATTCGAACGTCCGGCCATCGTTGTTCGCATCCTCCTCTGCCCCTGTTCAGGGGACCCCGCCGCACCGGACCCGGTGCCGTCCAGCCCAATGACGAACAGCCTAGACCGGGACACTGACACCCGCCCCACCGACCTGCCGTGTCAGGCTCGACCCGGAGGGTGGGTCACCGATCTGAGGGAACGGTTTCCGGTTTTCGGTGCGAATTCCGGACGTCGTGCCACCCACTGAAAGACACAGTTTGGTATCAACGCATCGAATGATTCGCAGGACGCGCGTTCGTACAGTAAATTTTGGGGCAACGGCTGCGGCTGAAGCGGTAGAGCGGTGCGGGCAGTGCACTGGGGGACCTCGACACGCTTCGCCGCAGCCGTGTTCTTCATCTCCGGCCCAGTTTCACAGGACGGCACCAATGGCCACGTCTGAGGGCCGTACGGGTTTGGGCAACTTCGTGCTCCCCGACAGCAATTCATCCACCTCCGCCGCACAGGCTCGCCCTTCGGCTATGGCCCACACGATCAAGGACTGCCCCCGGCCGGCATCGCCACAGGCGAAGACACCGGGGACGTCGGTGGCATAGGTCGAGTCACGCTCGACCAGCCCTCTGGCCGTACGGGAGACGCCGAGCTGGTCCAGCACCGCGGTCTCGGGTCCGGTGTAGCCCAGCGCGAGCAGCACCAGGTCGGCGGGGATGACCCGTTCCGTGCCGGGGACCGGGGTGTTGACCCGGTTCTCACGGACCACGTCGATCACGGTGAGTCCGCTCACCCGGCCGGACTCGTCGCCGACGAATTCGACGGTCGAGGCCCGATGGACCTGTTCCCCGCCCTCCTCGTTGGCCGAGGCCACCCGGAAGATCCGCGGATGCATCGGCCAGGGTTCGTCCTCGCGACGTTCGGTGCCCGGGCGGAGGTTGTGGTCCAACTGGGTGATCGAGGCCGCACCCTGCCGGATCGCCGTGCCCAGGCAGTCGGCGCCGGTGTCGCCGCCGCCGATGATGATCACGTTCTTGCCGCGCGCATCGATCAGACCTGGCGCGTCCGCCCCAAGCGCCGCCCGGTTCGCCGGCACCAGATAGTCCATGGCGAGGTGGATCCCGGTCAGCTCCCGCCCCGGCAGGTCGACATCCCTGGCCACCGTGGCACCGGTGGCCACGATCACCGCGTCGTAGCGTTCCCGAACCTGGGTGCCGCTGATGGTGGAGCCGACCTCGACATTGCAGCGGAAGTTGGTCCCCTCATCCTTCATCTGCCGGATCCGACGATCCAGCACTGACTTCTCCATCTTGAACTCGGGGATCCCGTACCGCAGCAGACCGCCGGGAGCGTTGTCCCGCTCGAAGACGGCGACGGTGTGCCCGGCGCGGGTCAGCTGCTGGGCGGCGGCCAGTCCGGCAGGGCCTGAACCGATGACGGCCACCGTACGACCGGTGTGCCAGTTCGGCTGCTGGGGCACCACGCGACGATCGGCGAAGCCCTTGTCGATGATGGCGACCTCGACATTCTTGATGGTCACCGGATCGCGGCTGATCGCCACCACACAGGCGCTCTCGCACGGTGCCGGACAGAGTCGCCCGGTGAACTCGGGGAAGTTGTTGGTCGCGTGCAACCGGTCGAGGGCGCCATCCCAGTCGTCGCGCATCACCAGGTCATTCCACTCCGGGATCAGATTGCCCAAGGGGCAGCCGGTGTGGCAGAACGCGATCCCACAGTCCATGCAACGGGAGGCCTGCTGGTGGATGATCGGCAGCAGCGCACGGCCCGGCCCACCCGGGTAGACCTCGTGCCAGTCGTTGACCCGTTCGGCGACCGGGCGACGGTCGGCGTGGGCGGCCGGGGTGGTCATGAAGGCCTTCGGATCACCCATCATGCGCTCCTGTCCATGAGCAGGGATTCGGGGACCGCAGCGGCTCGGGCCGCCGCCCAGGCGCGCGGGACGACCGCGGTGAAACGCCGGGTGGCGCTCCCCCAGTCGGCCAACAACGCCCGACCGACCTGCGAGTCGGTTTCGGCGACGTGGACACCGATCAGCCGGTGCAGTCGCTCGAGCTGGTCCGGATCGGGTGGCAACGGATCGACCAGTTCCCGATTGATCCGGGACAGATCGGCATCCAGCAGATGGGCGATGCCGCCGGACATCCCGGCGGCGAAGTTGCGTCCGGTCGGGCCCAGGATCGCCACCTCTCCCCCGGTCATGTACTCACACCCGTGGTCACCGACTCCCTCGACCACCGCCACCGCACCGGAGTTGCGCACACAGAACCGTTGGCCGACCTGTCCTCGGAGGTACAGCTCACCCGAGGTGGCGCCGTAGCCGATGACGTTGCCGGCGATGACATTGTCCTGAGCGACCCAGCCGGCCTCGGCCGGTGGGCTGACGATGATGCGCCCGCCCGACAGCCCCTTGCCGAGGTAGTCGTTGGCATCACCGCTCAAGCGCAGGGTCAGCCCCTTCGGGATGAAGGCCCCGAAGCTCTGCCCACCGGAGCCGGTGCAGTCCAGCTGGATCGTGTCATCGGCCAATCCCACACCCCGGGTGCGTCGGGTGATCTCATGGCCCAGTCGGGTGCCCACGCTCCGGTGCACATTGCGGACCGCGACCTCTGCCCGTACGGCATCCCCACGGACCAGGGCCGGCCCGGCCAGACCGATCAGTGTCTCGTCCAGACCCTGCTCGAGCCCGTGGTCTTGGACGGTCGTCCGGCGTCGGGCCTGGCCCGGCTCGGCGACCGAGGCGAGGATCGGCGACAGGTCGAGACCATGCGCCTTCCCCTGGTTGCTGGGCCGTTCCCAGTCCAACGCCTCGACCTGCCCGATGGCCTCGTCGAGACTGCGGAACCCGAGCGCGGCGAGATGTTCGCGCACCTGTTGGGCGATGAACTCGAAGAAGGTCACCACGAACTCGGGGCGGCCGGTGAACCTGGCCCGTAGCTCCGGGTTCTGCGTGGCGACCCCAACCGGGCAGGTGTCGAGATGGCAGACCCGCATCATGACGCAGCCCGACACGACCAACGGTGCGGTGGCGAAGCCGAACTCCTCCGCGCCCAGCAGGGCCGCGATGACCACGTCCCGGCCGGTCTTGAGCTGGCCGTCGACCTGGACGGTGACCCGGTCCCGCAGACCGTTGCGGAGCAGGGTCTGCTGGGTCTCGGCCAGACCGAGCTCCCACGGACCACCGGCATGTTTCAGCGAGGTCAACGGTGCCGCTCCGGTGCCACCGTCATGGCCCGAGATCAGCACCACATCGGCCATCGCCTTGACCGAACCGACCGCAACGGTGCCCACCCCGACCGCACCGACCAGCTTCACGTGCACCCGTGCCCGGGGGTTGGCATTCTTCAGGTCGTGGATCAGCTGCTTGAGGTCCTCGATCGAGTAGATGTCGTGATGCGGTGGCGGTGAGATCAGCCCGACGCCAGGGGTTGAGTGACGGGTCCGCGCAATCCAGGGATAGACCTTCTCACCCGGCAGCTGCCCTCCCTCGCCCGGCTTGGCCCCCTGGGCCATCTTGATCTGCAGGTCGTCGGCCCAGGTCAGGTATTCCGCGGTCACGCCGAACCGACCAGAGGCGACCTGTTTGATCGCCGAGCGACGCTGCGGATCGCGCAGTCGCTCGGGATCCTCACCGCCTTCGCCGGTGTTGGACCGGGCGCCGATCCGGTTCATCGCGATGGCGAGGGTCTCGTGGGCCTCGGCCGAGATCGACCCGTACGACATGGCTCCGGTGGAAAATCGGGTCATGATCTGGCTGACCGGCTCCACCTCCTCGATCGGGACCGGCGTCCGGTCGCTGCGAAAGCGCAACAGCCCGCGCAGGGTCATCAACTGTTCGGACTGGTCATCGATGAGGCGGGTGTAGTCGTTGAAGACGTCGTACTGACCGGTGCGGGTGGAGTGCTGCAGCCGAAAGACCGTCTCCGGATTGAACAGGTGCACCTCCCCTTCGCGCCGCCACTGGTATTCGCCCCCGACCGGGAGCGTGCGGTGGGCCAGCGGAATGCCGTCGGCCGGATAGGCGGTCAGATGCCGCCGGCGGACATCTTCGGCAACCTCGGTCAGCCCGATGCCGCCGATCCGGGTCGCGGTGCCGGTGAACCAGCGTTCGACGAAGTCCTCGGCCAGCCCCAGTGCCTCGAAGATCTGGGCGCCGGTGTACGAGGCCACGGTGGAGATGCCGATCTTGCTCATCACCTTGAGCACACCCTTGCCGAGTGCCTTCACCACATGGGCGGCAGCTTCCTCGGGCTCGCAGTCGACGTACACCGCGCGGCGAGCCAGGTCCTCGGCCGACTCGATCGCCAGGTACGGGTTGACCGCAGCCGCCCCGAAACCGATCAGCAGCGCCACGTGATGCACCTCGCGGACGTCGCCGGCCTCGACGATCAGGCCGACCTGGGTGCGGGTCTTCTCCCGGACCAGATGATGATGGATGGCACTGGTGAGCAACAGCGAAGGGATCGGGGCTTTCTCCGCGGTCGAGTGCCGGTCCGACAGGATGATCGTGCGGGCCCCCGCACGCATCGCTGCCGAGCACTCCGCGGCGAGTTCGTCGAGTCGAGCCTGCAGCGCCGGGGCACCACCAGCGACGTCATACAGCCCTCGTACGACATGGGTGGCGTAGCCGGGCATGTCACCGTCGATGTTGATCTTGACCAGTTTGGTGAGGTCGTCGCTGTCGATCACCGGGAACGGCAACACCACCCGCCGGCACGAGGCGGGGCCCGGATCGAGGATGTTCCACTCCGGGCCGATGGTGTTGGACAGCGAGGTGACCATCTCCTCCCGGATGGCGTCCAACGGCGGATTGGTCACCTGGGCGAATAGCTGGGTGAAGTAGTCGAACAGCAACCGTGGTCGACTGCTGAGCACAGCGATCGGTGTGTCGGTGCCCATGGCCCCGATCGGCTCGGTCCCGGTGTTGGCCATCGGTGCCAGCAGGAGCCGCAGCTCCTCCTCGGTCCAGCCGAAGACCTGCTGGCGGCGATTCACCGAGGCATGGGAGTGCACCACATGTTCGCGAGTGGGGAGGTCGGCGAGTTGAAGTCGTCCGCCGGTCAGCCACTCCCCGTACGGGGCAGCGGTGGCAAGGTCGTGCTTGAGCTCAGCATCGTCGATGATCCGGTGCTGGGACAGATCGGCCAGGAACATCCTGCCCGGCTGGAGCCGTCCCTTCTCCACGATCGAGGCGGCGGGAAGGTCCAGCACACCGGCCTCGGAGGCCAGGACGACCAGACCCTCGTCGGTGACCCAGTAGCGGCCGGGGCGCAGCCCGTTGCGGTCGAGTTGGGCACCGACCACCTCGCCGTCGGTGAACACCACGCACGCCGGCCCGTCCCAGGGCTCCATCAGGGCCGAGTGGAAGGCGTAGAAGTCGATCAGTTCCTGGGAGAGGGTGTCGTCGTTCTCCCAGGCCGGGGGCATCATCATCAGCACCGCATGCGGCAGGGACCGGCCACCCAGGTGCAGCAGTTCAAGGACGGAGTCAAAACAGGCCGAGTCAGATCGACCCGGCCCGCAGATGGGAAACAGACGCTCCATGTCGCCTGGAATCAGCTCGGTACTGAGCAGGGCCTCACGCGCTCGCATCCAGTTGCGGTTGCCGCGCACGGTGTTGATCTCGCCGTTGTGGGCGATCATCCGGAACGGGTGGGCGAGCTCCCAGTCCGGGAAGGTGTTGGTCGAGAACCGGGAGTGCACCACGGCGAGCGCGCTGGCCAGGTCCGGCTCGGTGAGATCCGGGTACAGCTCCGACAGCTGACCGGTGGTCAACATGCCTTTGTAGACGAGGGTGCGCGCCGAGAGCGACGGAAAGTAGACGTCGGCCTCGAACTTGGCCCGACGCCGCAGCCCGTAGATCTGACGGTCCAGGTCGATGCCGACCAGGGTGCGACCGGTCGAGGCGACGACCAACATCTCGAACCGAGGCATCACCGAAACCGAGATCGGGCTCAGGGTCGACGGATCTGTCGGCACCGGTCGCCAACCGAGCACGCGCACCCCCTCGCCGACCGCCATCTGCTCAATCCTGCGCCGAGCCCGGTCGGCATCGTCCTCATCCTGGGGCAGGAAGGCCGTGCCGACGGCATAGGCACCCGGGCGCGGCAGCTCGAAGTCACACACCCGACGAAGAAAGACGTCGGGGACCTGGATCAGGATGCCGGCCCCGTCGCCGGCGGCGGTGTCGGCACCGGTGGCGCCACGGTGTTCCAGGTTGCGCAGGGCAGTGAGTCCCTTGGCGACTATGTCTGGGGAGGCCTTTCCGGACAGTGCGGCAACCATGGCAACGCCACAGGCATCGTGTTCGAGGTCGGGCTGGTAGAGCCCGCCACTGGTCCGGGTCATGATGACCTCCGTCCACTCACTCCTTCGCACGAGGCCGTACGGGCCGACACCCGGTTCCTCGTTCACTGTCAGTACGTGCCCGGCCGACTGTGACCCGGGCTGGAAAAGAGTAAGGGGTGGCGAGGAAACCTTGGCAACTTCTGTGACCAAGAACATGCTCGGCAGGCGAGATTTTCCACGCGCCGTGCCGTCACATTCCGACTGGTGGAACTATTCCGTCCAGATGTTCCAGTCAGGTAACGGCCCGGCCCGCATCACCAGGACCGCTGATCACAGTCCGACGAGCCTGCGCAGCTCGTTCGGGCTGAGCTCACCGATCGCGATCTGCTCGCCGTCGACGAAGAGCGTCGGGGTTCCCTTCACTCCGCGTGCGTCAGCGGTCGAATTGGCGGCCCCGACCCAGTCGAGATGGGCCTGGTCGTTGACACAGGCGGCAAATTCCTCACCGGGCTGGACTCCGATCTCCCCGGCAAGCGAGACCAGCTGCGGCGCGCTCCACTGACGGGTCGCATTGGCCCACAGCGCCTCGAAGTAGGCCCGGCCGAAACCGTCGGTCGTGGCACAGGCGAAGGCATTGGCTGCGTTGACCGAACCCTGGTCGATGATCGTCATCATGGTGACATCGATGATCGCGGTCCCCTTCGACTCGGCCTCCCGCAGGATCAGGCCGTACCGCTCCTCGAAGGTGACGCAGTGCGGACAGTGGAAATCGGCGAAGACCTCCACATGGGCCACGCCGGCCGGGATGTCGCTCGGCACGGTGCCGTCACTGTCGGCTGCCCCGGCAAACCGGATCGGCTGACCCACCACCGGTTCCTGGGCGATCTCGGTGATCGGGAACTGCTCACCGTCACCGCCCTTGGTCCGTGCCGAGTCGACCACCAACCAGACGATGCCGCCGACCACCAGAGCGGCCGCCACGACGATCGCGATGGTGACCACGATCTTGCGCTCGCGTTCCTTGCGCTGCTGCTCCTTGCGGATGGCTGCCAGATGCGCGCGACGCGAGGGGCCCTGCCCCCCGACACCCTTGGCCGGCTTCTTGCGTGGGCTCACTCGTCCTCCTGTGGTTCGGCATCGGGGTCTGGATCTGCGGCCCACCGGCCGTCCAGGCTGAATCGGGTTCGGGGAAAGATCGTCAGCCACACGGCCAGGGCGATGAAGCCGAGGTCGCGAAGGATCTCCTCGAGGTAGCGAGTCTGACCGGCAGCGACCTGGCCGCCACCGCCAAAACAACCGCAGTCGATGGTCAGGCCGCGCGCCCAGGCCGAGGCCACCGCCGCAATGAACAGGGCCATCACCACGATGACCACGATCGCGACCTGCCGGGTCAGCAGACCGGCGAGGAGGAATCCGGCGAGCACGATCTCCAGTAGCGGCAGGCCGTAGCCGACAATCGGCACCAGCGCAGGCGGCAGCAGTTCGTACGCACTGACCGCCTGCAGCGCGACCAGCGGTTCGGTGATCTTGACCAGACCGGCCCAGCCCAGGATCGCCGCCAACGCAATCCGGCAGCCCAGGCCGATCCAGGCCCGGACCGCAGGACCGCTCATGTCTGCTCCACCAGGCGGGCCAGGTCTTCGCGCAGGTCACCCGACGGCGTCGAGGGGGTCCACACGATCACGCCGCCCTGGTCCTGCTGCATGCCGATCACCTGAGCACTGTGGCCGACCTCGTAGCCGCCGCTGGGCAGTTCCTTCATCCCCTCGACCACGACCCCGAGTTGTTCGGCCATGTCCTTGATCACGTCCAGGTCACCGGTCAGCCCGACGAAACTCGGATCGAACAGGTCCAACCATTCACGGATGGTCTGTTCGTCATCGCGGGCCGGGTCGGTGGTGACGAAAGCGACGGTGACCCGGTCCTGCACCCTGACGTCACTGCGCTTCAACGCCACCGCCAGGTCACTCATCACCGTGATGCAGACATCGGGACAGTGGGTGTAGCCGAAGAAGACCAGAGTGATCGGGGTGGCAGGGCTGGTCGCCAGGTTGTACGACTGACCCGAGGTGTCGGTCAGAGACTGAGTGGGAATCTCGTACGGGGTCTCCACCCGGGTCCCGGACCAGCCGTCGTCCTCACCGTCGACAATGACCACCGGGCCGTCGTTGCGGGGTCGGGTGCAGCCGACGAGAGGGATCGCCAGCACCGGGACGGTCGCCAACATGCCGCGCCTGCTCAGACCAGAACTCACAACGGATACAACCGGTGAGCAGGCCCGATGGTTCCCAGATCGCGCCATCGAACCGTTGAGGTCCGGCGCCATCAGCTCGTACGGGAGACCCGCCGGACGCCGGCGGCCAGGTCGGCGACCACCCGGTGCAGCCCCGACAGGTCATCGCGACGCCCGGCTTCCTCGGCGTCGAGCAGGGTCTGCACCAGCGCCGAACCCACGATCACGCCGTCAGCGAAGGAACCGACCTCGGCGGCCTGGTCACCATTGGCGACACCGAGTCCGACACCGACCAAGGTGTCGGGCGATGTCGCGCGGATCCGGGCCACCAGATCGGGAGCCATCGAGCTGACCGCATGACGGGTCCCGGTGACTCCCATCAAGGCGGTGGCATAGACCCAGCCACGACAGGCCTGCAAGGTCATGGCCAGACGTTCGTCCGAGGATGACGGGGAGACCAGAAACACCCGGTCCAGATCGTGCTCCTCGGCTGCGGCGATCCACGGCTCTGCCTCGTCCGGGGTGAGATCGGGGGTGATCAGACCTGAGCCACCGGCAGCAGCGAGGTCTCGGGCAAAGGCGTCGACCCCGTACCGTTCGACCAGGTTCCAGTAGATCATCACCACGGCCGGCGTCCCGGTCTCGGCGACCGCTTCGACTGCGGTGAAGATGTCGCGGGTGCGGACGCCTTGGCTCAGGGCTCGGGTGGTGGCGCGTTGCACCGTGGACCCATCCATCACCGGATCGGAGTAGGGCATGCCGATCTCGACCAGGTCGACACCGGGGTGGTCTCCCCCGACGCCACACAGTGCCCGGAAGGCCTGGCAGGAGATCTCGACCGTCGGGTGCCCCACCGGAAGGTAGCCGACCAGAGCGGCCCGACCTTCGGACCGGGCGGTGATGAAGGCGTTGGCCGAGCTCACTGTTCCCCTCCACGGGTGCTGTTGGGACGCCCGTCCAGACCGAACCAGGCATTCGCGGTGGCCACATCCTTGTCGCCGCGACCGGACAACGAGACCAGAATCGTCAGCGGCTCGGCCCCCGGGTTCTCCTCGGCCCATCGGCGGCCCAGACGCAGGGCGCCGGCCACGGCATGGGAGCTCTCGATCGCGGGCAGAATTCCTTCGGAGCGGGTGAGGAGGCGCAGTGCCTGCATCGCCTCGGCATCGGTGACCGGCTCGTAGTGTGCCCGTCCGGTGGCAGCCAACCAGGCGTGTTCGGGTCCGACGCCCGGGTAGTCAAGACCTGCCGAGATCGAGTGGGACTCGATCGTCTGCCCGTCCTCGTCCTGCAGGACGTAGGTGCGCATGCCGTGCAGCACCCCCACCTCTCCGGCGGTGATGGTGGCAGCATGTCGCCCGGTGTCCACGCCGTCGCCGCCGGCCTCGAACCCGTACAGCGCCACCTCGGTGTCCGGCACGAAGTCGGCGAAGATGCCCATCGCATTGGAGCCGCCGCCGACACAGGCCGCGACAGCGTCGGGCAGACGTCCGCACCGTTCCAGGACCTGGGCGCGGGCCTCGTGCCCGACCACCCGCTGGAACTCGCGCACGATCATCGGGAACGGATGCGGGCCACCGACCGAGCCGATCAGGTAGTGGGTACTGTCCACCGAGGCCACCCAGTCCCGCATGGCGTCGTTCATCGCGTCCTTCAGCGTCTGGCTGCCGGAGGCGACGGCGATGACCTCTGCCCCGAGCAGCTGCATCCGGGCGACGTTGAGGGCCTGCCGATCCGTGTCGACCTTGCCCATGTAGACCGTGCAGTCGAGGCCGAGCAGCGCCGCCGCAGTGGCGGTGGCGACGCCATGCTGGCCGGCACCGGTCTCGGCGATCACCCGGGACTTGCCCATCCGCCTGGCCAGCAGGGCCTGGCCGAGGACGTTGTTGATCTTGTGGGAGCCGGTGTGGTTGAGGTCCTCGCGCTTGAGCAGGATCCGTGCGCCCCCGGCCTCATCGGCCAGGTTGGCAGCCTCGGTGAGAGGGCTCGGTCGGCCCGCATAGTCAGTGAGCAGTCGGTGCAGCTCTGCGGTGAAGACCGGGTCGGCCTGGGCCTGGGAGAAGGCCTCCTCCAGTTCGGCGATGGCCACATGGAGGGCCTCAGGGACGAACTTGCCGCCGAACTGGTCGAAGTGGCCCGACTTGTCGGGCAGTTCGACCGCATCCGGGTCCGGTGGGTTCTGGTGCGACACGCTCATCCTCTTGTCTCGATGGCCGCTGGCCTGTTGGTTCGCTGACCGCGGTCGTGTTGGTACGGATTCAGCGGTGGGGGCAGGCCGGGTGGGCGCCCGCCGCGACAAGGTCTGCCACGCCCGCACGGGGATCCCCACCGGTCACCAGCGCCTCACCGACCAGGACCACATCAGCCCCGATCCGCGACAGCTCGAAGACATCCTTGGGGCCCTTCACGCCGGACTCGGCGATCTTGACCACCGAGTCGGGGATCAGCGGAGCCAGCCGCGAGAAGGTTGTGGTGTCGACCTCCAAGGTGGTCAGATCACGGTTGTTCACCCCGATCACCTGGGCACCACAGTTGATGGCACGGCGCACCTCGTCGGCGGTGTGGGTCTCCACCAGCGGGGTCAGGCCGATCGACTGCGACCGCTCGATCAGACCGGTCAGTTCGTCATCGCTCAGCGCGGCCACGATCAGCAGGGCCAGGTCGGCTCCTGCCGCGCGGGCCTCGAAGAGCTGATAGGCGGTGACGATGAAGTCCTTGCGCAGCACCGGGACCTCGACGCTGCGCCGTACGGCCACCAGGTCGTCGAGCGAACCGCCGAAACGGCGTTGTTCGGTGAGCACCGAGATGGCCGCGGCCCCACCGGCGGCATAGTCACTGGCCAGCGCGGCCGGATCGCTGATCGGGGCAAGGCTGCCTCGGCTCGGCGAGGCACGCTTCACCTCGGCAATGACCGACACTCCCGGTGCGCGGAAGGCTGGCATCGGGTCGATCGGATCGGGTGCATCCTGCACCTTGGCCTTGAGCTCGTCCAGGCTGGTCCGGACCTGACGTTCAGCGAGGTCGATCCGTACGCCGGCGATGATGTCGTCGAGAACGGACATGATCGATCAGTCCGCGCCGCGACCGAGGACGCGCAGCACCTGGGTGACGATCAGCGCCAGCGCGAGGCCAGACACACCGATGATGACCAGGGTGAAGTTGAGCACGATGAAGCCGGCGCAGCCGACAACGAAGGCCAGCAGGGCAATGATCGCTCCGGCCCAGGCGGCCGGGGTGCGGCCGTGGTGGGTGTACTTGCCCCGGACAGCCACGGTGTCACGAGTCGTGGCAGTTGCGGTCATGAATGCCTCCCAGTGTGCTCATCACTTGCGGCGTCGACATCGGGGTCGTTGCCGTCCGATCCCATTCTCATCACATCCGGCCGCTGGGGAGAAATCGGCGAGATCTCCGCGTCATCATTCGGACGTGCCTGGTCATGGGGGCCTGCCTGCGCGGGCTCATCGGCCTCGGTCGGGTCCAGCCCCTCGTCGAGCGCACGCCAGACCGTCAACGGATCGTCGTCAGCGCTCACCTGTGCTGTCGTGGCGGTTCGGTCGAACCGGTCGACGCTGCGAGGAGCCTGCCGACCGGCGGCCAGCAGCAGTCCCGCCCCGACGAGTCCGACCAGACCGGCGGCAGCATAGGCCGGGCCGGCCCAGGCCCGTACGATCTCCCCGGTGGGTTCAAAGGTGGTCTGCTGCACGATCGGGTCAGTGACCTCCGGCCCGGGCACCGGGGCCATGATGCCGATCAGGAGCATCGCGAGTGAGCCCACGGCGAGCAGGCCGGCGACGACCAGCCGCCCCCACCCGCGGACCGTCAGCGAGAGCAGGACACCGGCGGCCAGCACGGCCGTCACCGCCTGGGGCAGCCCGGCGGCGCCCTCGCCACCGCTGATCGGCACCGCACCGGAGCCGGCACCGACCCCGTACGGGACCTGCCACCAGGCCTGGGTGGCGAAGACGAAGCCGGCGCCAGCCGCGACCACGAGCGCGAGCCAACCGTAGCCCCGCAACTTGGTGGCCATCAGAGCCGACGCCGCCCTTCGGCCATGCCGAGGGCACGGATCACCGCAGCTGCCTTGTTCTGGGTCTCGATGTCCTCGGCGACCGGATCGGAGTCGGCCACGATTCCGCCGCCGGCCTGGACATGGGCCACACCGTCTCGGATCACCGCGGTGCGGATCGCGATCGCGGAGTCACCGTCCCCGGCAAAGTCGAAGTAGCCGACGACACCGCCGTAGAGGGCACGACGGGAGACCTCGAGTTGGTCGATGATCTCCATCGCTCGGACCTTGGGTGCTCCCGACAGGGTGCCGGCGGGGAAACAGGCCAACAGCACATCGAGGGCGGTGCGACCCTCGGCGACCTGGCCGACGATCGACGACTCGAGGTGCATGATGTGGCTGTAGCGGCGGACCTCCATGAACTCGACGACCTCGACGGTGCCGGGCACGCAGACCCGCCCGAGGTCGTTGCGGCCGAGATCGACCAGCATCAGGTGCTCGGCACGCTCCTTGGGGTCGCCGAGCAGTTCGGCCTCGAATGCCGCGTCCTCGCTCGGAGTTGCGCCACGGGGTTTGGAACCGGCGATCGGGTGGGTCAGTGCCTGACCACCCTGGACGGTCACCAAGGCCTCCGGGGAGGATCCGACGATGTCGAATCCGTCAAGTCGGACCAGGTACAGGTACGGGCTCGGGTTGCTCAACCGCAGCGCCCGATAGACCTCGAAGGCGTCCACCTGGGTGTCGACGTCGAAGCGCTGACTCACCACGATCTGGAAGGCCTCGCCGGCCCGGATCAGCTCCCGGGCCTCCTCGACTGCGGTCCGGTGCTGTTCACTGGTGCGCTGCCTCCGTACGGTGACCGGCGCCGCATCCTCGGGTGCCGGGAGCAGCGCCAAGGTGGGGGCAGGTTGACGGAGGGCTTCGGTCATGGCCTCCACCCGGGCACAGGCATCGGCCCACGCCTGGTCGGCACGTTCGTCGCTGGCGTCGAAGTTGATGGCATTGGCGATCAGCCAGACCTCCCCGAGATGGTGGTCGACCACGGCAAGATCGGAGGCAAGCACCATCACCATTTCCGGGATGTCGATGTCGCCGATCGTGGTGTCGGGCAGCACCTCGACCCGGCGCACCGTGTCATAGCCGAGGTAGCCGACCATGCCGGAGGTGAACGGCGGCAGCTGCGGTTCCCGGTCGGTGTGGAGCAGTCTGAGAGTCTCGCGCAGCACGGTCAACGGGTCGCCCTCGGTGGGTAGACCGGCCGGGACACGACCCGACCACCGAGCGCCACCGTCGACCTCGGCGAGAGTGGCTGCACTCTGCACGCCGATGAAGGAGTACCGGTTCCAGACCCCACCCTGTTCGGCGGACTCGAAGCAGAAGGTACCGGGCCGGTTCTGGGCGAGACGGGCATAGAGCCCGACAACGGTCTCGCTGTCACAGACGACTCGGCGGTGGACGCTGATCACCCGACGGGTACGGGCCAGCTCACGAAAGCCGCTCAGATCAGGGGTGATGGTCACAGCTCGTCCTCCGCACGGGTGAGGGGAAGATCCCGGTCATCGAAACAGGTCGTGGTGCCGGTGTGACAGGCAGGTCCGACCTGCCGCACCCGGTACAGCAGGGCATCACCGTCACAGTCGAGGGCGACCTGCCGCACGTACTGGCGGTGGCCGCTGGTCTCACCCTTGACCCAGTACTCCTGTCGCGAGCGCGACCAGTAGGTGGCGTGCCCCGTGGTCAGAGTGCGGTGCAGGGCCTCGTCGTCGACCCAGGCCAGCATCAGCACGGCCTCGGTGTCGCCATCTTGGACGATGACTGGGATCAGCCCGTCGCCGCTGCGCCGGAGGCGGGCAGCGATCTCGGGATCCAGTCCTGACGATTGTGTGGTGTCCATCGCCGACCATTCTCCCCGACCCGCGAGAGGGTGGCCAATGGCGTCCGAACTAGGCTCAGGTCCATGAACGTCGCCCGCACCGAACGTGCCCAGCTGTGTGACCTGTTCCATCAGGTGGGTCCCCACGCACCGACCCTGTGCGAGGGCTGGGACGCCCACGACCTGGCCACCCACCTGTGGGTGCGGGAGAACGATCCGATCGCCACTGTCGGTCTGGTCGGTCCGTGGTCGAGGGTGACCGAGCGACGGATGGCCCGGATCCGCGAGCGTTGGTCCTTCGACGACCTGGTCGACCGGGTGGCCTCCGGCCCCGCGCCGTGGTCACTGTTTCGCCTGAAGCCGATCGAGAAGGTGGCCAACACTGTCGAGTACTGGGTCCACCACGAGGACGTTCGTCGTGGCGGAGACTCCCCTGCCGGGCCCCGGATCAGTGATCCGGGTTTTGAGGAAGTGATCTGGAAACAGCTCAAGGGTCTCGGCAAGGCCATGTTCGCCAAGCTTGGCTCCGATGGGCTGGTGTTGGAGAACCTGCAGGGAGACCGGATCCGGATCCGGCCCGGGGACCGCACCGTCACCGTGGTTGGCCCTCCCACCGAAATCCTGCTGTACGGCTTCGGCCGCACCGATGCGGCCTGGGTCGACGTCATCGGCGAACCTGACACCCTCGCGGCCCTGCCCCCGGCCTTCGGGGAGCCGTCATGACCCTCACCCGGCGTCATCTGCTCGCGGCGACCGCTGCCGGCACCGCAGGTGTGCTGGCCGGATGTGCCTCCGACGGTCCCACGCCCAGCGGGTCACCCTCGCCCGCCGGCACCTCAACCGGTTCGGCCTCCACGTCCCCGCCCAGCTCGACGCCTCCAGCCAGCCCCACACCCCCGCCGAGCCCCACACCGACCGGGCCCGCTGACCTGGGCAAGCCGCAGGACCTGGTGACCGGGCTGACCACACCGTGGGGCCTGGTCGTGCTCGCCGACGGATCGTTGTTGGTGTCCTCCCGCGACACCGGCAAGATTCTGCGGATCACCGAGGGCGAACAGACCACGGTGACCACGGTCCCCGGCGTGCAGCGGTCTTCGGAGGGTGGGCTGCTGGGGATTGCGGTGACCCCGGATGAGAAGCATCTGTTCTGCTACCACTCCAGTGCATCGGACAACCGGATCGTCCGCTACCGCTGGGACGGTGCCTCCTTGTCCGACGACACGGTCCTGCTGGACGGCATCCCGATGGCAGCCAACCACAACGGTGGCCGTCTGACGTTCGGGCCGGACGGTTTCCTCTACGCTTCCACCGGTGATGCCAGCGACCGCTCCCTCGCTCAGGACACCGACTCACCGGCCGGCAAGATCCTGCGGCTGACCATGGAGGGGAAAACAGCGCCGGGCAATCCCTTCGACAACCTCATCTGGTCGTTCGGGCACCGCAATGTGCAGGGAATGGCCTTTGACGATGAGGGTCGACTGTGGGCCAGCGAGTTCGGCGACAAGTACCAGGACGAGATCAACCTGATCGAAGCTGGCGGCAACTACGGCTGGCCCGAGATCGAGGGGGACGAACCCGGTCCGGACGGCCGAATCGCCCCCAAGGTGACCTGGCCCACCGACGAGGCCTCCCCTTCAGGTCTGGCCTTTGCCGGTGGCTCGCTGTGGGCTGCGGCCCTGCGCGGAACCAGGCTCTGGCAGATCCCGCTGGACGGCACCGACGTCGGCAAACCCGTCGCCCACCTCAACGGTGACCACGGCCGCCTGCGGACCGTCGCAGCCGCCGACGATGCAATCCTGGTCACCACCTCCAACACCGACGGGCGAGCCACGCCGGCCGCCGACGATGACCGGATCTTGACGATTGCGCTCCAGTAGGTGAGCACAGGCCCGTACGAGGGCTTCACACCTCAGCGACGCCCTACGTGAATCCGCCCGCTCTACACTGTGGCTACACCAGTAGCCGCGGGTCTGGTTCTCGGGGGAGTCAGGCCCAATGCGGTGGTGTACCACGGCGGGGGCCTGCCAGCCCCCGCCGTACCTGTGTGGTCACCAGACCGTCCCAGCGGGCCCAGCTGAGTGGTCACCAGCGCCAGCGCGCTCCGATGACCCCAGGTCCGAAATCGCGGCGCTGCAGATAGGCCGACATCCCCACGACGTCACGGCGGTTGACGCTCTCGGTGCCGTCGACCACGGTGAACTCGTCGATACTGGCCGGCAGGGCCTGCGGATTGAATCGGGTCCAGACCGCGACCTCACGAAACGGTGTGAGCGAAGCCACCGTGTGCCGGGTGTCGGTGCAGAACCCGGGCTCCATCTCGACCGACACCTCCAGAATCGTCCGATCCCCTTCGGTAAGGGCCTGGTCGAATTCGATCGCCATCGCGTACCAGCGACTGCCCTGCTCGATCCGGGCCTGTCTCACCCGACCACCGTGACATTCGGCGACGCTCACCGCACCTTCTCCCGTGCCGCTGCCACCGATCGCCAGGCCGAATTCACTCACTCGGTCCGCGCGGGCCTGCAGCACCATCCGATGCTGCAGTCGTCGGTGGTGGCCCGAACTGTCGATGTCCATGGTGGAATGCAGTGTGCGGATTGCGAGCTGGTCCCGCTGACGGATCCCGACTGCGGCCATGGCCGCAGTCGACTCCTCCCACTGCTGGGCCAAGCTGGCGTCGGGGTAGACCGGATCCTGGCGGCGCAGTCGGTTGGTCAGGTCGCCCGGTCCCAGTCCCAGGATGCGTTCGAGGGCCTCCACGGCCACTTCGGAGGCGGGCCCGTCGGGATGGCGCTGACCTGATCGCCAGTAGCTCAGGGTCGCCAAGCTGACCGGGTTCCCTTCGGCCGCCAACTGGTCGCGGAGATGGACCAGGGTGAATTGTCGGGCAGCAATCTGGTCGCGGAGGACCTCAGCAAGTGGACGGTTGTCGACCGCCCCGTTCTGTTCGTCCATTCAGCGCCCTCCCCCGACGGTGCTTGTGCGCCACAGTCTAGGAGAGACGCTCCAAGATGATCTCGCGGACGCGCCCGGCGTCGGCCTGCCCGCGCATGGCCTTCATGACCTGGCCGATCAGCGCACCTGCGGCCTGGACCTTCCCGCCACGGATCTTCTCCGCGACCTCCGGGTTTGCGGCGATCGCCTCGTCAACCGCGGCAGTGAGGGCACCGTCATCGGAGACCACGGCCAGACCGCGGGCGTCGACAACCTCCTTGGGTTCCCCCTCGCCGGCGAGCACACCGTCGATGACCTGGCGAGCCAACTTGTCGTTGACCAGCTTCGCCTCGACCAGACCCTGCAACTGCGCGACCTGGGCCGGGGTCATACCGACCTCGGCCAGGTCGACACCCTGCTCGCTGGCCCGACGCCCCAGCTCACCCAGCCACCACTTGCGGGCCGCCTGGGCGCCGCAGCCGGCGGCGATCGTCTCCTCGATCACCTCGACGGCACCAACACTGATCACATCGCGCATTTCCGGGTCGCTGTACCCCCACTCCGCCTGGAGTCGCTTGCGCTTCTCCGCCGGCGGTTCGGGCAAGGTGGCACGCAGTTGCTCGACCCATGCGGCAGCCGGGGTGACCGGCGCCAGGTCCGGCTCGGGGAAGTAGCGGTAGTCCTCCGCTTCCTCCTTGCTGCGGCCCGAGGTCGTGATGCCGGTGTCCTCGTGCCAGTGCCGGGTCTCCTGGACGATCGACCCGCCCGAGGTGAGCACTGCGGCGTGGCGAGTCATCTCGTACCGGATGGCACGTTCCACCGAGCGGAGCGAGTTGACGTTCTTGGTCTCGGTGCGGGTGCCGAAGGTGGTGCTGCCCTTGGGCATCAGCGACACGTTCGCGTCACAGCGCAGGGAGCCTTGCTCCATCCGTACGTCCGAGACACCCAGGGCGCGCAGCAGGTCACGCAACATGGCGACATAGGCCCGAGCAATCTGCGGGGCCTTCTCGCCAGCACCGACGATCGGCTTGGTGACGATCTCGATCAACGGCACACCGGCGCGGTTGTAGTCGAGCAGCGAGTGGGAGGCGCCGTGGATGCGACCGGTGGCGCCGCCGACGTGCAGTGACTTGCCGGTGTCCTCCTCCATGTGGGCCCGTTCGATCTCGACCCGGAAGACCTCACCGTCCACGTCCACATCGGCGTACCCGTCGTAGGCGATCGGTTCGTCGTACTGCGAGATCTGGTAGTTCTTGGGCTGGTCGGGATAGAAGTAGTTCTTCCGCGCGAAGCGGCTGTAGGCGGCAATCGAGCAGTTCAGGGCCAGGCCGATCCGCATCGCCGACTCGACCGCGGTCTGGTTGACCACCGGCAGGGAGCCGGGCAGGCCGAGACAGACCGGGCAGACCTGAGTGTTGGGTTCAGCCCCGAAACCGGTGGCACAGCCGCAGAACATTTTGGATGCGGTGTTCAGTTCGACGTGGACCTCGAGGCCGAGGACGGGATCGAAGTTGGCCAGGACCTGGTCGTAGTCCAGTACGGGCTCACTCATGCCTGGGCTCCCTCGGTCGTCAACGGAGTGATCTGTTGCCACAGTGGGCCGCCCCACTGTTCGGCCAATGCCGCCTCGACTGCGGCACCGACCCGGTAGAGCCGGTCATCGGCCATCGGAGGGGCCATCACCTGCAGGCCCACCGGCAGACCGTCCTCGGGGGCGAGCCCGATCGGGAACGAGGCCGCGGCATTGCCCGCCATGGACGACGGGATGGTGCACAGATCGGCCTTGTACATCGCGACCGGATCGTTGACCCGTTCACCGATCCGGAAGGCCGTGGTCGGGGTCGTCGGCGAGACCAGCACGTCGCACTGCTCGAACGCTGCGGTGAAGTCAGCGGTGATCAGGGTGCGGATCTTCTGGGCGGTGCCGTAGTAGGCGTCGTAGTACCCACTTGACAGCGCATAGGTGCCCAGGATGATCCGACGCTTGACCTCGCGACCGAAACCGGCACCGCGGGTCATCGCCATCACCTTCTCGGCGCTGTGCGTGCCGTCGTCGCCGATCCGCAGCCCGAACCGCATCGCATCGAACTTGGCCAGGTTGGAGGAGGTCTCACTTGGCTGGATCAGGTAGTAGGCAGCCAGGGCGTGGTCGAAGTTCGGGCAGGAGACCTCGACGACCTCGGCACCGAGCCGGGTCAGCAGCGCCACGGCCTCGTCGAACCGCTGTTGCACCCCGGGGTTGTAGCCCTCACCGCCAAGTTCGCGGACGACGCCGATCTTCATCCCGGACACGTCGCCGTTGCGGGCGGCATCAACCACGGCCGGGACGGCCTGGTCGATCGAGGTGGAGTCGCGGTGGTCGTGACCGGCAATCACCTCGTGGAGCAGGGCGGCGTCGAGCACCGAGCGGGCACACGGGCCTGCCTGGTCAAGGGAGGAAGCCAACGACACCAGGCCGTAGCGCGACACTCCCCCGTACGTCGGCTTGATCCCGACCGTGCCGGTGACCGAGGCCGGCTGACGGATCGAGCCACCGGTGTCGGTGCCGATGGACAGCGGCGCCTCGAAGGCGACCAGGGCTGCCGCCGAGCCTCCCCCGGAACCACCGGGGATCCGGTCGGTGGCCCAGGGGTTACGGGTCGGACCGTAGGCGGAGTTCTCGGTGGAGGATCCCATCGCGAACTCGTCGAGGTTGGTCTTGCCGAGGATCACGATGTCAGCGGCGAGCAGCCGCTCGGTCACCCCTGAGTCGTACGGCGGGATCCAGCCCTCAAGGATTCTGGATGCACAGGTGGTCGGCGCCTTGGTCCAGGTGAGGATGTCCTTCAACGCCAACGGAACGCCGGCGAGTGGACCGAGCTTCTCGCCTGCGGCGATCTTCGCGTCGACCGCGCGTGCCTGGGCGATGGCTTCGTCGCCAGCGACGTGGAGAAAGGCGTTGACGGTGTCATCGACGGCCTCGACCCGGTCGAGGTGGGCGCGGGTGACCTCTTCGGAGCTGGTGGTGCCGGCCCCAATCGCGGCGCCGAGCTGGGCGGCGTTGGTGGTGAGCAGCTGATCCATCAGGCGTCCTCCCCCAGGATCTGCGGGACCCGGAATCGGTCCTGCTCGACCGCAGGAGCACCCGCCAGGGCGGCTTCGAGCGACAGCGAGGGGCGGACCTCATCGGTGCGGAACACATTGGTGATCGGCACCGGGTGGGAGGTCGGGGCCACATCCTCCCCGGCGACGCCGCTGACCTGGGCCACCGAGTCCAAGATCACCTCCAGCTCGGGTGCCAGCGCAGCACATTCGTCCGGGGTCAGTTCAATCCTGGCCAGCCGCGCAAGTTGCGCGACGTCATCGACACTCAGTGCCACGAATACGATCCTCACTCTTCACGGAATCCGGCACCGGCATCCTAGTCGACGATGCCCCTCACTCCGGCCCGAGGGGGACCAGCGCCGCGAGGTGTCCGAATCGGGCCAGCTCCGACGGCAGGAAGCGGGGCCCGCCCTGACGTCCCAGGATCACCGCTCGGTCCCCGGCAACAGGCGCCTTGGCGATGATGACGTCCTGCCAGCCGGGCAACCAGTCGTCGTCGGGGGTCACGGTGCCCACCTCCCAGGCGCCGAGCGCCGTCAGCTGTGCGGTCGACAACTCCGGGGCTTGGTCGGTGCGGTGGGTCGCGGTCGGTGTGCGCGAGCAGCCTTCGACCAGCACCGCCCAGGACACCCGGAAGACACTGATCGCCGAGCTGGTGAGGGTCTGGGCTCCCCGGGCCGGGTTGCGGGTGATGAGGTCGAGTGCTTCCAGATCGGACTCGAGGGTGCCGCCCTCGGGGTAGTAGGCGATCCATTCCACCCGCACCCCGTCGAGTGCCTGGCAGGCGCTGACGATCTGGTCCGGGAGGCGACCGGTGGGGATGTCGACCAGGAAGTCGTCGAAGACGGTGTCGCCGTCACGGCCGACAATCTGGACCGCCTCGATGTCGACTCCTTGGCCGCCGAGCGCGGTGGCGACCGCACCCAACGCACCGGGGACATCGGACAGGGCCACGCGCATCAAGAACACGCCACCATCCTGCCACCGGAACATGACGAGTGTGTTTCAGTTGTGATCCGCATCCCTGGTCAGGTCGGATGACGGGGCGTCGGCCAGCTGTGGGCGACCGGTGATCCAGACCACCACCGCCAGGACGAGGCTGAGCACCAGCAGGATCGGCACCGCCCAGGTCCCGATGCCGACGATGACCTGAGCCGGGCGCGACATCTCACCGGTCTGGAGCTGGACGAACATGAAGGTCCCCAGTCCGCACAGTGCTGCCAGCACCCCGGTCAGCAACAGCGGCATCAGGGCACGTTGGCGCAGCTTAGTCCGAGCCGAGACCACCTGTTGCGGTCCCCACTCGCCGATCTGCGGTTGGACCCGCAACGGGGAGTCGCCGTTGAGACTGACCTTGCTGAACGCCACGATCGTAATCCTAGTCGTTCTCGGTGTCCGGTACCGGTGGAGCCTGCGGCCCCTGCTCGAGCAGAACCTCGAAACCGTCGGCATCGAGCATCGGCCGCTTCAGCGCGACGGCCTTGTCGTACTTCGAGCCGGCCGCCTCCCCGACCACGACGAAGTCGGTCTTCTTCGACACCGAGGACGAGGACTTGCCACCGCGGGCCACGATCGCCTCGGTGATCTGGTCCCGGGTCCAGCCCGGCAACGACCCGGTGACCACGATCGACAGTCCGGCCAGCGTCTGCGGGAGCTCCTCACCGGACGGTTCGTCGGCCATCACGCACCCGGCCGCGAGCCACTTGTCGACGATCGCGGCCCGCCAGGGTTCGGCGAACCATTCCACGACCGCGGTGGCCAGGGTCGGACCGATGCCGTCGACGGCCGACAGTTCCTCCTCGCTGGCGGTGCGCAGCGCCTCGATTGATCCGAAGGCGGCGGCCAGATCGGGGGCGACCCCCTTGCCGACATGGCGGATCGACAGGGCGACCAGGAATTTGGCGAAGGGTCGGGTCTTGGCAGCCTCGAGGTTGGTCAACAGCTTCCTGCCGTTGGCCGACAGGGTGCCCGCCTTGGTGCGGAACAGCTCGGCCTTGACCAGGTCCTCGGCGGTCAGGTCGAACAGGTCCCCCTCGTCGACAAGCAGACCGGCGCTGAGCAGGGCATCTGCGGCCCTCTCCCCCAATGCTTCGATGTCGAGCCCCTGGCGGGAGGCGAGGTGGAACAGCCGGTCCCTCAGCTGGTCGGGACAGGAGCGTTGGTTCGGGCAACGCAGGTCGGCGTCGCCCTCCTTCTCGTACCGCAATTCGGTGCCACAGCTGGGACAGTGGGTGACCATCACGAAAGCGCGTTCGGTCCCGTCGCGCAGCTCGGCCACCGGCCCGACCACCTCCGGGATCACGTCGCCGGCCTTGCGGAGCACGACGGTGTCGCCGATCAACACCCCCTTGCGGGCGACCTCTGAGGCATTGTGCAAGGTGGCCCGAGCAACGGTGGAGCCGGCCACCAGCACCGGTTCCATCACCGCAAAGGGGGTGACCCGGCCAGTACGGCCCACGGCGACCTGGATCGCCACGAGCTTGGTGGTGACTTCTTCGGGTGGGTACTTGTAGGCGATCGCCCAGCGCGGTGCCCGTGAGGTCGAGCCGAGCTGGTCCTGGACGGCGCGGGAGTCCAGCTTCAGCACCACACCGTCGAGCTCGTGTTCGACCGAGTGGCGGTGGTCGCGGAAGTGCTCGATGTAGTCGAAGACCTGGTCGATGTCAGCCACCAGTCGCCGGTGGCTGCTGGTCGGCACACCCCAGGCCTCGAGCAGTTCGTAGGCGTGGGACAGACGGTCCAGCTCGACCCCGTCGATCACGCCGATGCCGTGGGCGACGAAGCCGAGGTTGCGACTCGCCGTGACCCGAGGATCCTTCTGGCGCAGCGATCCGGCGGCCGAGTTGCGAGGGTTCGCAAACGGAGGTTTGCCCTGCTCGACCAGGCCTTCGTTGACCCGGGTGAACTCCTCGACCGACAGATAGACCTCACCACGGATCTCGACCATGGTCGGGATCGGTTCGGTCGTCGCGTCGAGTCGGTGCGGGATGGATCGTACGGTGCGGATGTTGGCGGTGACGTCCTCGCCGACGGTGCCGTCGCCACGGGTGGCTGCGCGGGCCAGCACGCCGTCCTCGTAGACCAGGTCGATCGCCAGGCCGTCGACCTTCAGCTCACACAGCATTTGGGACTCGGTGACTGCGGCGGAGCCCAGTTCCCGGACGGCACGGTCCCACCACCGCTCGACCTCCTCTCGGGAGAAGGCGTTGTCCAGGCTGAGCATGCGCACCGGGTGGGTGACCGCGGCGAAGGTCGCCGAGGGGGGTCCGCCGACCTGCTGGCTCGGCGAGTCCGGCGTCCGCAGACTCGGGTCGGCCTCCTCAAGGGCGACCAGCTCATTCATCAACCGGTCGAACTCACCGTCGGAGATCGTCGGCGCGTCCATCACGTGGTAGCGCCAGCGGGCATCGTCGAGGATCTGGCTCAACTCGGCGTGGCGTTGCTGCGGGCTCTGGGTCACGAGCCCATTCAATCACCCACGACTGTCAGCTCAGCCAGCTCTGGAGGCGATCCATGGCATCGGTCATCTCACCGGTGGCGCCGGCGAAGCAGAGCCGTACCCAGTGCTGGCCGTTGGCGGAGTCAAAATCGATCCCGGGCGTCATCGCCACGCCGGTCGCCGCGAGTGCATCAGCGCACCACTGGGTTGAGTTGTCGGTCAGGGACGAGACGTCGCACCACAGGTAGAAGGCGCCATCCGGCGGGGCGATCCGGGTGATGCCCAGCTCGGGCAGGCGGGTCAACAGCAGGTCGCGGTTGATGCCGTAGCGGGCCACGTGAGCGTCGAGTTCATCCTTGGCTGACGGGGTGAACGCCTCAACAGCGGCGATCTGGCCCAGTGCCGGTGGGCAGATGGACAGGTTCCCACTGATCAACTCAACCGGCCGACGCAAGGACTCCGGGAGCACCATCCACCCGAGCCGCCAGCCGGTCATCGAGAAGTACTTCGAGAACGACCCGATCACCACGGCCTCGGTCGAGGTCTCCCACGCGCTGGCGCAGCGACGGCCGAAGCTGATCCCGTGGTAGATCTCGTCGCTGACCAGGAGCACTCTGCGCTCGGCGCACCAGGTGGCGATCGCAGCCAGCTCGGCCTCGTCGATGATGGTGCCGGTCGGATTGGACGGAGACGCGATCACCACACCGGCCGGGGTGGCTGGCAGCTCCTCCAGCATGGCGACAGTGAGTTGATGCCGTACCTCTGCTCCGGCGTCGAGTTCGACCACCTCGCAACCGAGGGTCCGCAAGGTGTTGCGGTAGGCCGGATATCCGGGGCTGGCCATCACCACGGTGTCGCCAGGATTGAAGGCCGCAAGGAACAGGGCGGTGAACCCGCCGGAGGAACCAGTGGTGACGAAGACATCTTCTGCGCTCACGTCCAGACCATTGCCCCGATGGTGCTCGGCGATGGCCTCCCGCAACGACATCAACCCGGCCGCCGGCGTGTAGCCCAACACCTGGTCCTGCACCGCCCGGGCTGCCGCTTCCCGTACGGGCACAGGTGCTGGAGTCGAGGGTTGGCCGGCACACAACCACAACGCATCACCGTGGCTGGCCTGACGCAGTTCGGCGGCCTTGATGACCTCCATCACCTGGAAGGCCGTCACGTCTGCGCCGCGTCTGCTCACCTGCACCATGGGCCCACTTTCGCACAGGGCCTCTGCGCGGTCGTGCTCGCCACTGCCCCAAACACCTCACTCGCGCCCGCACACCTCACCTGCAGGTGTGGTGTGCGGGCAGTAGTGAGGTGTGTGTCACTCCCCCAGCAGGGTTTCGGTGATGATCGCGGCTGCACTGCGCAGGGTGCGCAGTTCCCGTACGGCATCGGTTTCGGTGCGGTCGGCGAGGCCACACGAGGGGGTGAGCCAGAGGCGATCGGTGACCTCAGGACCTAGGCCGAGCTCCTCGATCCGGTCGAGGACGGCATGGGCCAGATCGTCAGGGCCGCGCGCGACGCTGTGCCCGAGGGCAAAGATGCGACCCGCATCGAGGGCCTCACCGACCGCGTCCCAGCCGGCGCGGGTCAGCAGATCCGCGTCGAGGGCGAGGACCAGATCATCGATCGTCATCAGGGAACGGACCGGCACATCGGCACCGCAGCTGTGCAGCCAGGTCTCACCGGTCGCGGCGAGTTCGGCCAGCGGCGCGACCAACTCGGGTTCGTCGACGGCGGCGATGCGGTTGAGTCGGCTGCTGGTGCGCAGTTCTCCGCCGGCGACCATTGCCAGCATCGGTTCGTCGATCTGGATGATGAGCTCAACATCGGGTAGCCGACGCGCAAGTTCGCTGCGCAGCTCCGTGACACCGGCGGTCAACGACTGGGCCACCTCGCGGCGCGCTCCGGTGTCGGACAGCACCCGTTCACCGAAGGGCAGATCAAGGGTGGCGGCCAGGGTCCAGGGCCCGGCGACAGCAATCTTGAGTCGTTGGCCCCAGTCGGTCTCCTGTTGTGCGAGTGCGGCGATGCGCTCCTCGAGACGTTCCAGGTCGTCACGGAACTGCTGATGCGTACGACGTCGGTCGCGGGCCTCGCCGTGGATGAGACGCCACCCGGCGGGTTGCAGGTCAACCGACAGTCCCGGCAGGAGGGCGGTGGCACGGCCGATCATCTCGGCATGGGGGCCGCGGTCGGGCAGCTCCGGAAGGACCGGCAGGTCCGGGGCCTCCTCGCAGGCGATCCTCAGCGCCAGATCGAGATCCGTGCCGGGCCACGACCCGATCTGGGTCGCCCTCACCTGAGCGGTCATCCGGTGGTCACAGTACTGAAACTGGCCGTGGTGGCGATGGTGGCTGAACCCACGACCCGGTCCCCGTCGTAGACGACCGCTGCCTGGCCCGGCGCGACACCGGTGAGTGGTTCAACCAGGTCGATCTGCAGGTTGTCGCCGCCCACGGTGATGTGGCAGGCGACCGGTTCGGCGTGGGCGCGGATCTGCACCAGCGCATCGAACTCGTGGTCCGGAGTGGTCCGCTCGGTCCAGCGCGGCGCCAAGGTGGTGATCCGGCTGATCTTGAGGGAGTCGGCGGGCCCGACCCGTACGGTGTTGGTCACCGGGGTGATGTCGAGGACATAGCGGGGCCGGCCGTCGTCAGCGGGATGGCCGATCTGAAGACCGCGGCGCTGCCCGATGGTGAATCGGTGGGTGCCGTCATGTTCGCCGATCTGGGTGCCATTCTCATCGACGATGGGACCCGGCCTGGTGCCGAGCTGGGCGTCCAGGAAGCCGGCTGTGTCTCCGTCGGCGATGAAGCAGATGTCGTGACTGTCGGGCTTGTCGGCAACCGACAGGCCGCGGGCCGCAGCCTCTGTCCGTACCTGCTCCTTGGGGGTGTCACCCAGCGGGAACAGAGCGTGGTCGAGCTGCTCGGGTGTCAGCACGGCGAGCACGTACGACTGGTCCTTGGCCGGGTCGACTGCACGGTGGAGCTGGTGGTTGACCAGCCTCGCATAGTGACCGGTGACGACCGCGTCGTAGCCGAGTGCCAGAGCACGGTCGAGGACAGCGGCGAACTTGATCTTCTCGTTGCAGCGCAGGCAAGGATTCGGAGTGCGACCGGCCGCGTACTCGGCAACGAAGTCGTCGACCACATCTTCGGTGAACTCGTCCGACAGGTCCCACACGTAGAACGGGATGCCCAGCACGTCCGCGGCCCGGCGCGCATCGTGGGAGTCCTCGATCGAACAACAACCCCGTGCACCGCTGCGGAACGACTGAGGGTTCTTCGACAGTGCGAGGTGTACCCCCGTCACCTCGTGGCCGGCCTCCACTGCGCGCGCAGCAGCAACCGCAGAGTCGACACCACCCGACATGGCAGCAAGCACTCGCATCTGGACCTCCCGATCTCCGCAGACCAGACTACTGGACAGCACTCAGTCGCGACGGACTGCTTCGAGGTCGAGTACGCCGTCAGCGGTGGAGGGCTCCCGCGACCGGCCCGCGGAGGCTCCACTCCCCTTTCCGCACCCCGACGATCGCCGCAGTGAACAGCGCGATGACGGCGACAACGATGCCGGCTCCGATCAGGATCAGACTGCGTTTGATGGGACCACTCTGCCCATGTCAGCCCTCCTTCGAGGCCATGTCGCGATGTCGTGCTCATCGCGGCATGACGAGTCTGGCCACACGGGAGCAAGACGCTGACAGGTGACTCGATAGTCACCTAATGTTCAAGCATGGATGACGACGAGCTCGACCGCACGGTGCGGGCGCTCGCTGACCCTCATCGGCGCGCACTACTGGATGCGCTTCGCGAGCGAGACGGTCGCACGGTCAGTGACCTCGAACCGGTGTTGCCGAAGCTCGGTAGGCACGCAGTACTCAAGCACCTCCGCCAGCTCGAGGAAGCCGGCCTCGTCACCACCCGGAAGGTCGGGAGAAGCCGCTTTGTTCAACTGAATCCACTACCAGCCGTTGAGTTGGCACGCCGCTGGCTCGACGAGTACAGCGCATTCGCGGGCCTCGCACTCGCCCGTCTTCGCGATTACGTCGAGTCCAATCCCGAGCCCAACACAGGAGGAGCCATGCCCACGACCTCACGTACTCTCGTCGCCACCGTCGTCATCGAGGCCACACCTGACCGCATCTGGCAGGCGATGGTCGAGCCCGACCAGTCCCGTCGCTGGTTCTTTGGTGGGGTCGTGCACAGCGACTGGCAGGTCGGCGACCCAATTGAGTGGGTTGACGCCGACGGAGCGTCGCTCATCGCCGGCCAAATCACCGCCATCGAGCCTGGCACGCGGCTTGCGCACACCTTCAGGGCCACTTGGTCTCCCGAGACGGCCGCTGACCCGGCATTGGAGTACGAATGGCGACTCGAGCCCATGGGCGACTCACTCACGCGGGTCACGGTGACACATTCAGAGGTGCCGCAGGGGACACCCACCGCCGAGCAGGTCGACGGCGGCACATCGCTGGTGATTTCGTCGCTCAAGACCTTCGTCGAGACCGGCCGGACGATGCGAGGGATGGGCTGAGAGCGCTCGTCGACCGTCACGGGCGACACCTGACGGTGCGATTCAGCGCACTGCGGCCCTGGCCCGTCGTACCGCATCGGGCAGGACAGCCAACACCGCGTCGATGGTGGCATCGGTTGTCGTCGGCCCAAAGGAGAACCGCAGTGATGCACTGGCGTCAGCCTCGCTGCGCCCCATGGCCAACAGCACCTCGCTGGGACGGGACACCCCTGCCGTACAGGCCGATCCGGTGGAACAGTCGATGCCGGCCAGATCCAGCAACAGCAGTAGATCGTCGGCGCGGACGCGATCGAATCCGATGTTGACGATGGCCGGGGAGCGCTCTGCCAAGGAACCGGTAACGGTGGTGCGGTCCACCGTGGCCGCCACCCCACGGATCAGTCGCTCCCCCAGCGCCCGCAGCCGCGGCGCCTCATCAGCCAGACCGGCCACAGCTTCTCGTACGGCAGCGGCAAAACCACAGACCAGCGCGACCGGCACCGTGGCGGAGCGGAGCTGCCGTTCCTGACCGCCGCCATGGCTCAGCGGGGCCGGACTGACCTCGCGTCGTACGACCAGAGCTCCGATCCCGACCGGGCCACCGACCTTGTGCCCGGACACCGCCATCAGGTCCAGACCGGCGCTCTCGAAATCGACCGGTCGATGGCCAAGGGCCTGAACCGCATCGCTGTGGGACCAAGCACCGACTCGGCGGCACTGCTCGGCAAAACGACCGGTGTCCTGGATGACGCCGGTCTCATTGTTGACCCACTGCAGGCTCGCGACCGCAGTACGTTCGTCGAGCAGGTCGGCCAGCGACACGATCCCTGACTCCGACACCTCTCCGAGGACAACGTCGGCGCCCTCCTGCCCGGCCGCCCCGGCGGCCTCGAAGACGGCCGGATGTTCGACGGCGCTGGTCACGATCCGCCGCCGGGTGGATCGGCGGGCCCGCCAACTGCCCAGGACGGCGATGTTGTCAGCCTCGGTGCCCGAGGAGGTGAAGACGATCTCAGTGGGGTGGCAGCCGAGGTCAGTGGCCAGGGATTCGCGGGACTCCTCGACGGCGGCCCGGGCCCGGCGGCCGCTGGTGTGCAGTGACGACGGGTTGCCGGGTACGCCGACCCATGCGGCCATTGCCTCGGCAGCGGCCGCCGTCAGCGGAGAGCTGGCCGCATGGTCGAGGTAGTGGCGTCCCGGCTGCGGCGTCATCGGTTGATCTGCTTGACCTGTTCGGTCACCGCGGGCAGCACGGTGTGCAGGTCACCGACCACGCCGAGGTCAGCCAGGGCGAAGATCGGCGCCTCAGGATCGGTGTTGACGACCAACACCTCCTTGGAGGTCTGCATCCCGGCCCGGTGCTGAATCGCGCCCGAAATGCCGGCCGCCACGTAGAGCTGCGGTGACACCGTCTTGCCCGTCTGCCCGACCTGGTAGGCATGTGGGTACCAGCCGGCGTCGACTGCGGCCCGGGATGCGCCGACCGCGGCACCGAGCGCATCGGCCAGGGCCTCGACCTCGGCGAAGTTGCCGTCCGTGCCACGGCCACCCGACACCACAATCCGGGCACCACCCAGATCGGGACGGCCGGTCTCGCGCTTGGCCTCGCTGGCGGTGATGCGCGCCAGAGCCGACCCGCCGGCGTACGAGATGGTGGCAGCAGTGACCTCAGCGGTGACCGGGTCGGGTTCGGCCGGGACCGAGTTGGCCTTCAGCGTCACCACTGCGGTGCCGGTCACCTCGGACTCGGTGGTCCAATTCCCGGCGAAGACCGACTGACTGGTCGTGACGGCGCCGAGGCTGCCGCCGATCGCGACCGCATCGGTGATCAGAGCCGCATCGAGCCGTACGGCCAGACGTCCCGCCACTTCGGCGGCGGTGATCCCGGCCGGGAGCAGCACCAGCGCGGCATCGACCTCGGCTGCGATCTGGGCGACGGCATCGACGCGTGGGGCGACGAGAGACTGGTCGAGCTCCGCATCGGTGACAGTGACGAGTCGGGCGGCGCCGTACTCGCCGGCAGCTGCGGCGGCCCCTTCGGCTCCGGCACCGAGTGCGACGGCGACCGGAGCACCGTACTGGCGGGCGGCGGTGAGGGTCTCGAGGCTCGGCTTGGTGACCGCACCGTCGAGGTGGTCAAGGACGACCAGGACTGTGGACATGGTGTTCTCCTTGGATGGTCGAGTGACTCAGAGGTGCTTGCCGGCGGTGAGGAAGTCGGCGATCACTGCCGCCGAGGAGCCGTCCTCGTCGGTGACGACCGTGCCGGCCTGCTTGGCGGGACGCTCGGTCGCCGCGGTGACCCGTGACCGGGCAGCCCCGAGGCCGACCGAGGCCGGATCGAGGTCGAGATCGTCGAGGGTGAGCTCGTCGACCGGCTTTTTCTTGGCGGCCAGGATCCCCTTCATCGACGGGTAGCGGGCCTCGCCGGACTGGTCGGTCACACTGACCACGGCCGGCAGGTCGGCTTCGACGACCAGGCTGGCGGTGTCATCGTCACGACTGATCCGCACGGTGGTGCCCTCGAGGCTCAGCTCCCGGGCCTGGGTGAGACCGGCCCAGCCGAGGCGTTCGGCGAGCATGGCCGGCATGACGCCCATCGACCCGTCGGTCGAGGCCATGCCGCAGACGACCAGGTCGGGGGCCAACCGGCGGATCGCCGCGGCCAGGACGGCGCTGGTGGCCAGCACGTCGGAGCCGTGGATTCGCTCATCGTTGACGTGGACCCCGGAGTCGGCGCCCATTTGGAGGGCGCGTTTGATCGCGTCGTAGGCATCGTCGGGACCGACGGTCAGGGCGACCACCTCGACATCGTCGCCGGCCTCGGCGATCTGCAGGCTCTGCTCCACCGCATACTCGTCCAACTCGGACAGCAGGCCGTCGCTGCCTTCTCGGTCCACCGTGAAGTCTTCGGCGAACTCTCGGTCTCCGGTGGCATCGGGCACATACTTCACCAGGGCCACGATCTTCATCTGCTCAGCTCCTCGATCGACGACGATGACACCACATTACCCGCGAGTAACATGGAGATCCAGAGGGGACGCGAATCAGATCGTCCGCGCCCACCAACTCACGCTATACCGATGTCATCAGTCCGTGACGGTTCGCCCGGTAGGGTTGCCCAGTTGACCGATTCCCGCGAGGAGACCCACGTGACCGGAGCCAGGCCCGACCTGCCCGCCCCGACCAGCCCGAATCATCTGGGCGCGCATGTGCTGCCCGACGGCAGCGGTGTCCGCTTCGAGCTGTGGGCGCCGCGGGCCAGCCGGGTCGAGGTGGCGCTGGTGGCCGAGGACCGGACGCAGCGCAATGTTGACCTCACCGCCCGTGAGGACGGCGTCTGGTCGGTCACCGTGCCCGGTGTCGCCGCCGAACAACGGTACGGATTCCGGGTCCACGGCGAGTGGGATCCCGACCACGGGATGCGGTTCAATCCGGCCAAGCTGTTGTTGGATCCGTATGCTCGTGCGGTCACGGCCGGCGTCGACTATGCCGGCCCGATCCGGGACCATCCCGATGATGACGACTTCCTGCCCGATCCGACCGATTCGTTCGCTGCCGTGCCGTTGAGCGTGGTGGTCGACCCGACTCCACCGCCCACGCCGATCGACCGGCGACGTCCGATGGCGGACTCGGTGATCTACGAACTCCACGTCAAGGGATTCACCCGCCAACATCCGGCCGTCCCCGAACATCTGCGCGGCACCTACGCCGGGCTGGCCTATCCGGCCGTCATCGACTGGTTCCGCAGTCTCGGGGTGACCGCGGTCGAGTTGTTGCCGATCCACCAGTTCGTCTCTGAGCCGTTCCTCATCCGCCGTGGCCTATCGAACTACTGGGGCTACAACACGATGGGCTTCTTCGCCCCGCACTCAGCCTATGGCTCGGTGGGCACCCTCGGCTCTCAGGTGAGCGAGTTCAAGGAAATGGTCTCGGCACTCCACGAGGCCGGGATCGAGGTGATCCTCGATGTCGTCTACAACCACACCGGGGAAGGCAACCACGAAGGCCCGACGCTGGCCTTCCGCGGCATCGACCATGCCGGCTACTACCGGCTCACCGAGGACCAGCGCAATGACTACGACGTCACCGGCACCGGCAACTCGGTTGACTCGTCCCAGCCGGGTGTCGCGAAACTGATCTCGGACTCGCTGCACTACTGGGTCGAGGAGATGGGCATCGACGGTTTCCGTTTCGACCTGGCCACCACACTGCTGCGCGATCGCGACCATGCCGTCCGCACCGAGGACGGATTCCTGGCCGGGATCGCCGATGATCCGGCTCTGGCCGGGGTGAAACTGATCGCCGAGCCCTGGGACGTCGGCCCGTACGGCTATCAGGTCGGGGCCTTCGGCGAGCCGTGGAGTGAGTGGAACGACAAGTTCCGTGGCACCGTACGGGACTACTGGCGCGGCGAGATCCATGGTGTACGGGACCTGGCTGAGTCCCTGGCCGGATCACCCCAGACCTTCGGCGACCGCGGCGCGGACGCATCGATCAACTTCGTCACCGCCCACGACGGCATGACGCTGCGCGACCTGGTCAGCTACAACGGCAAGTACAACCTGGCCAATGGCGAGGACAACCGCGACGGCTCCGACGACAACCGGTCCTGGAACTGTGGCGTCGAGGGTGAGACCGACGATCCCGACGTCGTGGCGCTACGTCATCGCCAGGCACGCAACCTGATGGCCACCCTGTTGTTGGCCGACGGGGTGCCAATGATCACCGCCGGCGACGAGTTCGGCCGCACCCAGCAGGGCAACAACAACGCCTACTGTCAGGACTCCCCCATCTCGTGGGTGCACTGGACCACCCTGGACGAGTGGTCCGACCTGCTCGAGCTGACCCGTGGCCTGCTCGCGCTGCGGGCCGAACATCCGGTGCTGCGCGGCGTCGACCGCCGCGAGTTCAGCTGGTGGTCCGAAACCGGTCAGCCGATGACCGAGGCCCAGTGGGACGACGGTGGTCGACGGCTGCTCGGCCGACTCGCCACCGGTACCGCCACCGACACTGACACCAGCACCTTCCTGACCTGGTTCCACAGTGGTCCGGACCCGGTCACGGTGACCTTGCCGGACTCGGACCACTGGCAGGTGCTGACGCACACCGGCATCGCCGACGAGTTCGCCGAGACGTACGAGCCCGGCGCGAGCGTTGTCGTCCCCGGTCGGACGGTGCTGGTGCTGCGCGCCGGCTGAGCGATCAGGCGCTCGGGTGCTCCACCTCGGCCGGCAACCGCGACAACCCGAGATCGGCCACCGAGACACCGGGCCGCAGCACAGGCACGACCCGTGCGGTGTAGCCGAGCGCACCGGCGCGGGTGATCTCGATCTCGCCAGTACAGCGGTACCGGCCGTCCCCGAGCGGCTCGACCACGTCGGCCGTCCGGGCGACCACCTCGTGCAGTTCGTCATCGCCGTTGACCCGTCCGGCGATCAATTGGATCGTGACGTCGTCGGGTGACAACTCGCCCAGGGTGACGGTGGCATGGACTGTGACCCGGTCACCGACCGCGACTGATCCCACCAGATCCGAGTCGACCTGCTCGACGCTGACCTGGTCCCAGTGCTGGACGACCCGGCGCTTCCAGTCCACGTGGGCGGCGGTCCGGGCGGGGTCGTCGTTCAACGCGTGGGAGGAGACCGAGGCGGGCCCGTACAGGGTGGTGACGTAGTCACGGACCATCCGGGTGGCCATCACCTTGGGGCCGAGCCCGGCGATGGTGGCCTTCATCATCTGGATCCACCGCTGCGGCAGGCCGTCGGAATCGCGTTCGTAGAACCGGGGCGCGATCTCGCTTTCGATCAGGTCGTAGAGCGCGGCTGCCTCGAGATCATCGCGCCGATCGGGATCGGTGACGCCCTCGGCCGACGGCATCGCCCAGCCGAAGTCCGGCTCATACCACTCGTCCCACCAGCCGTCGCGGATCGACAGGTTCGCCGCCCCGTTCAGCGCGGCCTTCATGCCGGAGGTGCCACAGGCCTCGTACGGGCGCAGTGGATTGTTCAGCCAGACATCACAGCCCGGGTAGAGCGGGCGTGCCATCGCAATGTCGTAGTCGGGCAGGAAGACGATCCGATGCCGTACGTCCTCGGCGTCGGCGAACCGGACCATCTCCTGGATCAGCCGCTTGCCGCCCTCGTCGGCCGGATGGGATTTGCCCGCGATGACGATCTGGATCGGGCGGTGCGGATCGGTCAGCAGTGCCTTCAGCCGCTGCGGGTCGCGCAACATCAGGGTCAGTCGCTTGTACGAGGGGACCCGCCGGGCGAAGCCGAAGGTCAGGATGTCCGGATCAAGCGCCCGGTCGGCCCAGTCGGTCGCCAGTCCCCGGTGGGCGGTCGAGGCCCGTAGTCGGGTGCGGACCATGGCCACCAGATCGGTGCGCAGTTCACGTTTGCGCTGCCACAGCTCGGCGGGCGGCACCTGTCGTACGGCATCGAAGTCGAGTCCGTCTCCGGTCGCGGTGGCGAGCAGTTCCTGCAATGCCGGGTGGAGCCAGGTCTGGGCGTGGACCCCGTTGGTGATCGCCCCGATCGGGATCTCGTCGGCGTCGAAGCCGGGCCAGAGTCCGCCGAACATCTCCCGGCTGACCTGACCGTGCAGCCGGGACACGCCGTTGGCGCGCTGACCGAGCCGCAACCCCATCACCGCCATGTTGAACATGCTCGGATCGCCGCCGGGGTGATCCTCGGCGCCGAGGGCCAGGATGCGGTCCAGTGGCACGCCACCGAAGTCGGCAAACTGGGCCCGTACCTGCGCGCTGTCGAAGCGGTCGATGCCGGCCGGGACCGGGGTGTGGGTGGTGAAGACGGTGCCGGCCCGGGTCCGCTCCCAGGCGGTGTCGAAGTCGTCACCGGCGGCCATGTACTCGGCGATTCGCTCGATGCCGAGGAAGCCGGCGTGACCTTCGTTGCTGTGGAAGACCTCGGGGGCGGCCTGTCCGGTGATCGCACACCAGCGACGAACGGCACGGACCCCGCCGATGCCGAGCAACAGTTCCTGGGCGAAACGCTTGTCTTGACCGCCTCCGTACAGCCGGTCGGTGACCATCCGGTCGGTCTGGCTGTTGGGTTCGACATCGGTGTCCAGCAGCAACAGTGGGATGCGCCCCACCTGGGCGACCCAGACCTGGGCATGAAGACTGTGACCGGCGTACGGCACCTCGATCGACACCGGCCGGTCACCGTCCTTGAGGCGACGCAGCGGCAGTTCCTGTGGGTCGAGCAGCGGATACCGCTCCTCCTGCCATCCGGAGGCGTCGAGTGACTGCCGGAAGTAGCCGTGACGGTAGAGCAGGCCGACACCGATGATCGGTACCCCGAGATCACTGGCCGCCTTGAGGTGGTCACCAGCCAGGATGCCCAGGCCACCGGAGTATTGCGGCAGCACCTCGGTGACGCCGAACTCGGGCGAGAAGTACGCGATCGCGGTCGGTGCACCCGGGTTCTCGGCCGCCCATTGCTGATACCACCGGTCATCCTGGCAGTACTGGGCGAGGTCGTGGGCCAGCAGTTCCACGCTCCGTACGAATCGGCGGTCAGCAGCCAGCGTGGCCAGACGGTGGCCGGACAGTTCGGTGAGCAGCCGGATCGGATCCTCACCGGTCGCTTCCCACAGGTCGGGGTCGCAGGAGCGGAAGAGTTCCCGGGATTCGGGATGCCAGGACCAACGCAGGTTGAACGCGAGGTCACGCAAGGGTTGCAACGCCGCTGGCAGGGCAGGGCGAACGGTGAATCGTCGAATGGCACGCACGCAGTGACGATAAACCCGTCCGGGTGGCACCACCCAATGGCGTGGCTGGACACGCCGAACCTCCGACGTCGCGGCCCCTCCCCGCGGGGGCTGGGAACCGGTAGGTTGATCACTGTGACCGCAACCGCTGGCGGCATCGGCCGCATCCCGATCACCAAGGTCGAACCCGAGGTCGAAGGCGGGGCCTTCGGTGCCAAGGCGTTCGTTGGTGAGCTGATCCCGATCCGGGCCACCGTGTTTCGCGAGGGCCATGATGCGCTGCGCTGCGCCGCCGTCCTCACCTCGCCCGACGGACGGTCCAGTCATCACCCGATGGACCTGGGTGAACCGGCCGGCCATGACCGCTGGCAGACCTGGGTGCGGTTGGACACCCCGGGGCCATGGAGCTACCGGATCGAGGCCTGGGACGACCCGTGGCGGACCTGGGTGCACAACGCCGAGATCAAGGTCCCGGCCGGGATCGACATCGAGCTGGTCTGTGCTGAAGGCATCGCCTTGTTCGGCCAGGCTGCACAACGGGCCCGGAGCGGCGATGCGGAGACTGCATCGGTCGAGCTGTTGGAGCAGGCCGCCGCAGACCTGGCAGGCCCCCGCCAGGTCGAGGACCGACTGGCGCAGGTGTTGACGGCTCCGGTGCCCGAGTTGATGGACCGTTGGGCGCCCCGACCCCTGCTGACCCGTACGGTCGAACGACCGATCTTCGTGGATCGGCGCAAAGCCGGTTTTGCTGCTTGGTATGAGTTCTTTCCGCGTTCCCAGGGTGCACAGCAGCGGCCCGACGGGAGTTGGAAGTCCGGCACCTTCGACAGCTCACATGAGCGGCTCGAGGCCGCCGCAGCCATGGGCTTCGACGTGGTCTACCTGCCGCCGATCCACCCGATCGGCACCGCATTCCGCAAGGGCCCGAACAACACACTCACCCCCGGCCCCCACGATCCCGGATCGCCCTGGGCGATCGGTGCACCATCGGGGGGCCACGACGCGATTCACCCTGATCTGGGAGACCTGGCCGCCTTCGACCGGTTCGTGGCGAAGGCCCAGTCGCTGGGACTCGAGATCGCCATGGACCTGGCGCTGCAGGCCAGCCCCGATCACCCCTGGGTGAGCGACCATCGCCAGTGGTTCACCGAACGGATTGACCGATCCATTGCCTACGCCGAGAATCCGCCGAAAAAGTACCAGGACATCTATCCGATCAACTTCGACCGCGACCCCGAGGGCATCCGCGCCGAGGTCCTGCGCATCGTCCGGTTCTGGATGTCCCACGGGGTCCGGACCTTCCGGGTCGACAATCCACACACCAAGCCGGTCGATTTCTGGGCCTGGCTGCTGGCCGAGATCCGCCGTACCGACCCTGATGTGGTCTTCCTGGCCGAGGCGTTCACCCGGCCGGAGATGATGCGGATGCTCGGCGCGGTCGGCTACCACCAGTCCTACACCTACTTCACCTGGCGCAACACTGCCGAGGAACTGACCGACTACGTCACCGAACTGGCAACTCGAACCGACGCCGAGATGCGCCCCAACTTCTGGGTGAACACCCCCGACATCCTGCCCACGATCCTGCAGCACGGCGGCCGCACCGCATTCGCCGCTCGCGCTGTCCTCGCGGCGACCCTCACCCCGTTGTGGGGTGTCTACTCCGGCTACGAGCTCTACGAGAACCCCGCCCTGCGCACCGGCGGTGAGGAATACCTCGACTCGGAGAAGTACCAGTACCGGCCACGCGACTTTGCCGCTGCCGAGGAGGCGGGCGACTCGCTGGCCCCGTTGCTGACCCGACTCAACCAGATTCGTCGCGCCCATCCGGCGCTGCAGCAGCTGCGCCAGATCGAGTTCCATCCGGTCGCCTCTGACGGTGACCTGATCGCCTTCTCCAAACGGGACGGCGATGACGTGGTCATCGTGGTCGTTGCACTGGACCCGCACCGCACCGACACCGTCGGCGAGGTCGACCTTGATCTGACGTGCTTCGGCCAACCCAGCCACGGACAGATCGCCGTCGTCGACGAGCTGACCGGCGCGGCCTGGACCTGGAGCCGCCGCAACTACGTACGGTTGACCCGCGACCAACCGGCCCACATCCTCTCGGTGACCGACATCGCTTCGCGACCAAACATCTCCCGCGGATCCGAGGCCTGATGAACCACCTCCAGTGGTGTGGCGAACAGGTGCTGTCGGCCTCCTGGTTCGACGGTGGTGACGAGCCGGCCCGGGCCATTGCCGTGTCGGCCCTGCCATGGTGGACCGACCCTGCGGTGCACCGGGTCGGTGTCCGTAGTGAGGTCGTCGAGGTCCAGTTCCCCGGACGGATCGCCCACTACCAGCTGCTCGTCGCCTACGGCCCGGGCCAGACCGAGCCTCGTGATGCACTCCGCGATCCGGCGGACCGGATGGCCCTGTGGCAGGGTCTGCGTGGTGACCGCGACCCCGCCACCACCCTCCACCTGCGCACCGTCGAGCCGCTGCCCGACGTGCCCGACAGTGCTGTGGTGGAAGGAGAACAGTCCAACACCTCCATCCGGTACGGCGAGGTTTCACTGCTCAAACTCTTCCGTCGCCTCTGGCACGGCCACAACCCCGACGTCGAGGTCCACGACCGGTTCACCCGACGCCGCAGCACCCGCACCGCACGCCTGCAAGCCGTTGGCCGTGGGACCTGGTGGCCATCGACGGCCGGGCCCCACGATCCACCGTTGCGTGCCGACCTGGCCATGGTCGTCCAGCAGTTTGCCGGAGCAACAGATGCCTGGACCCGTGCCGCAGCGGATCCGTCCTCGGTGGACCTGCGGTCCTTGGGATCGGCTGTGGGTGAGGTGCACACCATGCTGGCCCAGATCCACGGTGTACAACAAATCCCCGGCTCCCAGGTCGAGACCTGGTTGATCGATCGGGTACGTCGCCACGCCACCGAGGCGACTGAGCTCGAGCCTGTGCTGGAGCCCATCGTGGCGCAGCTACGGGTGTCGGCGCCGACGGTGCCGGTGACCCACGTCCATGGCGACGCCCATCTGGGACAGGCCCTGATGACCCCGGAGCGGGAGTGGAAGCTGATCGACTTCGAGCAGGAGCCGACGGCCCCGATCAGCCGCCGCAGTGAACCGACATCACCGCTGCGCGATGTCGCAGGATTCCTGCGCTCGTTGAGCTATGTGGCCTGGATGCGTGGTCACACCGACACCGAACGGGCCTGGCTCGATCAGGCCCGCCATGAGTTCATGGCTGGCTGGGAGGCGACTTCTCCGGTACCACTGGACCGTGCTCTGGTGCGCGCCCATGAGATCGAACGTGCTGCCTATGAAGTGACCTATGAGCGTAGCCACCGCACCGAATGGCTCCACATCCCGCTCACCGATCTGGGCACCCTGGCTCATCTGGACACACGGGCTGATCTGAGGGAGACACCATGACCGTTCCCGATCTGACCGCGATCGACCTCACCGGTTTCGGTGAGGGTCACGACACCGAGCTGTGGCGACGTCTCGGCGCCGAGGTGATGTCGATCCGCCGCAATGGCCAGTTGGTCCGAGGTACGCGGTTCTCCGTGTGGGCGCCGCAGGCGCGGTCGGTCCGCCTGGTCGGGGACTTCAACGGTTGGAACGGCGAGCAGACCTGGCTGGAACGCATCCACGGCGATGGTCGCGACACCGGCGTGTGGGGCATCTTTGTCGAGGGCGTCGACAGCGGTGCGCTCTACAAGTTCGAGATCGAGGCTCCCGACGGCGGCTGGCAGTTGAAGGCCGACCCGATGGCCCGGTTCTGCGAGTCCGCGCCCCACACCGCCAGTATCGTCCACCAGACTCGCCACACCTGGGCCGACGACGAGTGGATGGCCGGACGTGCCGCGACCAAGGCACACGAGGCACCAATGAGCATCTACGAGGTTCATCTCGGGTCCTGGCGGCAGGGCCTGACCTATCTGGAACTGGCCGAACAGCTGCCCGCCTATGTCATCGAACAGGGCTTCACCCATGTCGAATTCATGCCGGTCATGGAACATCCGTTCCGTGGCTCCTGGGGATACCACGTCACAGGCTTCTTCGCGCCGCAGTCCCGGCTGGGGCAACCTGACGAGTTCCGCCACCTTGTTGATCGGCTCCACCAGGCCGGCATCGGGGTGATCCTGGACTGGGTGCCGGGACACTTCGCGACCGATCCATGGGCCCTGGCCCGGTTCGACGGGACACCACTGTACGAACACCCCGATCCCCGCCGAGGTTGGCATCCTGACTGGGGCTCCTACATCTTTGACTTCGGCCGCCCGGAGGTGAAGTCCTTCCTGGTCTCGAATGCGTGGTGGTGGGTCGACCAGTTCCACATCGACGGGCTGCGCGTCGATGCCGTGGCTTCCATGCTCTACCTCGACTACTCCCGCAACGAGGGTGAATGGGAGCCGAATGTCTTGGGTGGCAGGGAAAACCTCGAAGCCATCGAATTGCTCCGGGCGGTCAACACTCACCTCTACCAGCGTGCTCCGGGTGTGGTGATGATCGCTGAGGAGTCGACCGCCTACCCCGGCGTCACCAACCGTGTTGACCACGGCGGTCTGGGTTTCGGCTTCAAGTGGAACATGGGGTGGATGAACGATTCTCTGCGCTACTTGGGGAGACGACCCGAGCACCGCTCGCATCACCACCACGAGCTGACCTTCGCGATGAGCTATGCCTACAGCGAGAACTTCATCCTGCCGATCAGCCACGACGAGGTCGTCCACGGCAAGGGGTCAATGTACGAGCGGGTGCCCGAGGACGACTGGCGCCGGTTTGCCTCGCTCAAGGCGTTCTACGCCTTCATGTGGAGTCATCCGGGCAAACAACTGTTGTTCATGGGCACCGAGTTCGCCCAGGAGCGAGAGTTCAGCGAGGACCGTTCCTTGGACTGGGAGGAAGCCCGACGGTGGGGCCATGGCGGTGTGCAGCGCACGGTGGCCCACCTCAACCGGATCTACCGCGACCATCCGGCACTGTGGCACTGCGACAGTGACCCTGGTGGTTTCCAATGGATCGACGCGGACAACGAGCAGGCCAATGTGTACAGCTTTTTGCGCTCAGACGGCCACGGTGATGTCGTCGCCTGTGTGGTCAACTTCTCGGGCACTCCCCATCAGGATCTGAGGATCGGGCTGCCGGCCGCCGGGGTGTGGGACGAGATCCTCAACACCGATGCCCGCGAGCTCGACGGCACCGGCAACTTCGGCAACCTCGGTCAGGTCACCGCGGTCGACATCGCCTCCCACGGTTTCGACCACAGTGCCGAGGTGACCGTCCCGCCCCTGTCGGCGGTCTTCTTCACTCCGCGCGATGCTGTCGTGGATGCCCATGGGTGAAGAGAACTTCACCGTACGACTCCACGCCGTCGGCGACGGGATCGGGGAGCTGACGTGGGAGGGCGAGCCACTGCCGGATGCCCTCGCGCGGGCGCTGTCCCATGCCGGCGACGAAGCGATCCTGGCCGAAGGTCTGCGTCGGGTCGAGGCCGAGGTCAGCGTCGATGACACTGCGGGACGACGTGCCCTGTTGCGGGCCGGGTTTCGTCAGGAGGGAGTGCGTCGCCAGGTCCGACCCCGCGACGACGGGACCTTCGCCGACGTCCTCTGCTTCGCCCGGTTGACCACTGACCGGACCACCGGCCCCGAAGGCTTCACTGCCGTGATGAACTCCGTCCTCCCCCGCAAGCGACTCATCGCTCATGTCGCGATCCGCGACCGTGACGGGCGGTTCCTGTTGTGTCACACCACCTTCAAGACCGACTGGGAACTTCCCGGTGGGATCGTCGAGGTCAACGAGCCGCCTCGGGTCGGCGCAGCCAGGGAGATCGTCGAGGAACTCGGCGTCGAATGGCCGATCGGGCGACTGCTCCTGGTCGACTGGCTACCGCCCTACCTCGGCTGGGAGGACGCCATCGAGCTGATCTTCGACGGCGGCACCATCACCGACGACCAAGTCACAGCGCTCGTCCCCGATGGCCAAGAGATCACCGAGGCCGCCCTGGTCACCCTCGACCAAGCTCGCGAACTGGTCACTCCCCTGTCCCATCGGCGCCTGTCGATCATCGCCGAACTGGAGGCGGGCCGGACCGGGGACAGCGAGGACGGGCGGCTCCGCTGAGACGGCGGGATGTGATTCAGGACAGGATCTGGCAGGAGAGCCTGCCAGACTCTGGGCCATGGCTCTTCGTTGGTACACCACCGTCATCGACTGCATCGATCCGCACGCCCAGGCCCGTTGGTGGGCCGAAGTGCTCGACATGCAGGTCTTCCTCGAGTTCGACGACGAAGTCGTCGTGCTGCCCAAGAACCTCCCCACCGATCCGCTCACGGCGCAGGACTGGACCTCGGTTGGCCCCGGCATGCTCTTCGTGACAGTGCCGGAGACCAAGTCGGTGAAGAACCGGATCCACTTCGACCTGGCACCCCACATCACCGACGACCGGGATGCCGAGATCGAACGACTGATCGGGCTCGGCGCCCGGCGGGTTGACGTGGGTCAACCCGCCGATGCCGGTTTCACCGTGCTGGCTGATCCCGAGGGCAACGAGTTCTGTGTCCTCGGGGCACGGGACCGCTGAGGTCAGCGGACGTTCGCAGCCACCTCGGCCACCAGGTCCTCGTCCTGAGCGAGCGTCGAGTCCAGGAAGGTGAGGACCGTGCGGGCCCGGTCGGTCGCCGAGCCGGACAGCGAGGCCCGCAGCTGGTCGGCCTGCGGATCGTTGACCTGATCAGTGGCCAGGTGGGTGATCCAGGCACCGACGGCGACCGGAAACGCCTTGCCGACAGGCAGACCCTGTGAGATGCGGGCCCTCTGGACCGAGACGAGTCGGACCGGCAGCTTCTGCGAGCCGTCGCCAGCGATTTGCACCAGACGGTGCCGGATCGAGGCGTTGGTGAAGCGGTCGGTGAGCGCCTGGGTCGCCTCGTCGATCTCGTCCTGTTCGAACGGCAGGCAAGGCGCGGCGTCCCCCCACACCTGATGCAGGGCGGCAACACATTCGGGATCAGCCATGGCCTCGGCGATGGTTTCGTGGCCACGGGACAGGCCGACATAGGCCAGGGTCGAATGTCCGCCGTTGAGCAGCCAGAGCTTGCGCTGCTCGTACGGTTCGACATCGTCGACGATCTGCGCGCCGACCTTTTCCCAGGCGGGGCGACCGGCCGGGAACTGACCGGCGATGATCCACTCGGAGAAGGGTTCGGCCACGACCGGGGCGTTGTCCTCCCAGCCGACCAGGGCCTTGGCATCAGCAATGTCGGCGTCGGTGGTCGCCGGGGTGATCCGGTCCACCATCGTGGAGACGAAGCTGACATTGTCGCCGATCCAGGCGGCCAGCTCGGACGAGACCTGCTCGGCCAGTGCGGACACGATCCGCTCGGTGTGCTCACCATTGGCGGTCAGGTTGTCACAGGGCACCATCGCCAGCGGACCGGAGCCGCTCTCCATGCGCACCCGCAGTCCGTCCACCAGGCGGCCGATCGCCGAGGTCGGCATCTCGCCGGCCTTGATCCGCGCCGCATCGTCGTCGGCGACCAGGTAGCCCTTCTCGGTGATGGTCGAGGTGATGATCGCCACCGCCGGATCGCTGATGGCCGACCGGTAGGTGTCGGCGTCCGCGCCGGGCCCGGCGGCCACGATGCTGCGGATGTCCACGCCACGGTCCCCTTCGGGACCTCGTTCGAGCAAGGTGTAGCGGCAGTCCTGCGCGTTCAACAGCTCAGCCATGTCGGGGCGGCGGCCGGTGAGGGCCTTGATCCCCCACTGCTCGCCGCCGAGCTCATTGGCCAGCTGGGTGTACCAGGCCTGGTGTGCGCGGAAGAACGCTCCGAGCCCGAGGTGGACGATCCGCACGGGTGCAGGTGTGGGGGTGTCAGACATGGGGAGCACACTCCTTCAGGTAGGCAAGATTGTCGGCCGTCCGCTGGGCCAGCGGAAGGTCGGTGGAGAAGTCTTCACAGACCACCCAGCCGTCGTAACCGGTCTGGGCCAGTTCGGCCAGGTAGGTCCGCAGGTCAGCCTGGCCGCGACGCAGCGCGGCCGCCTTCGGCTTGAAGCTGAGGGTCCCGTCGTCGCCGACCCCGGCCGACTCGTACACGGTGTTCTTCACGTGGACGTGGGCGAGATATGGACCCAGCAGCTGGGCACCCCACAAGGTCCGTTCCCAGCCCTCGTAGATCAGGTTACCCATGTCATGGATGACGCCGACATGGTCGGGGTCCAAGCCGTCGATCACCCTCATGGCGGCCGAGGCCGAAGCCGTGATCGTGCGGTGGTGCAACTCGATCAAGGCTTTCACACCGTGGACGGCGGCCCGTTCGGCCACCCAGGCATAGGCCTCCCGGACCCGGGCGAAAACCTCGGGATAGGTCTCGTCGTCGGCCACCCCGGGCACGGTGACCCGCACCTGCGGTGCTCCGATCTCCGCCGTTGCGGCCAGGATCCGCTCGACATTGTCGCGGTCTGTGCACCGGACGTAGCCGCCGACACCAATGACGTCCAGTCCGGCCGCGGCCGGCAGATCGCGCATCGCGGCAAGATTGTCCTCTAGTCCGGTCATGGGCCAGGTCGCCCGGTTGCCGGCCCAGAAGCCGACCTCGTCAGCACCCGGATCGTCGACGACCCGCCATTCGACGCCGTCCCATCCCTGTGCGGCGAGGTTCTGCACGACCTCCTCGGCCGTCCAGTCTGGAAGTGCGGCGGTGAAGTATCCAAATTTCATGATGGTCCCCTCAGAATCGGGTCTGGACGTCGTCGTACTGCCCGGTGAGCACGTCGGCGAACCGGATCGGCTGGTGCAGGGCAGCACTGAGATACATCGACCGTACGAGGGCCAACGACTTCAGCGCCTCGTCAACGGTGCAGCCGGGTTCGTGCCCGTCGATGATCGCCTCGGCGATGTCGACGAACTGACGGTTGTGCGAGTTGGCGAAGGCATCGCTGGGCGGGTTGTCGCGCAGGTGGGCTGGTTCGACCATCTCGGCGGCGCGGTTCTGCTTGCCGGCCCCGACCTCGGTGGTGGATTCGGCCGCTGCCCTGCCGCCTTCGTCCACGGCGGAGTGGAAGTACTCCAGTTGGTCCCGGTCGACGATTGAGGATCCCTGGGTGCCGTGGACCTGGATCCGGG
>CAMDZW010000024.1 GCA_945911015.1 uncultured Propionibacteriaceae bacterium | reverse complement strand
GGCCGGACGGGCGGCCGTGCTCACGGCGGCTCGCGCCACAGTCCGGGGGTCGCCGCGGGCGTCGGCGACAGTGTCGACCGGGGCACAGGGCACACCGGCACCACTCAGCACCTCGAGCCAGATGCGGGTCGAGCTGGTGAGCAGCACGTCCTCGATCGCCGGGAGGAGTGTCTGGGCATGGGTGTGACGGTCGGCGAAGGTGGCGAACCGGGGATCGTGGGCCCACTCCGGATGGCCCAGTGCGCCGGTCAGCCGCTGCCAGAACTTCTCCTTCGCACAGGCGATGACGATCCAGCCGTCGGCGGTCGGGAAGTTCTGGAACGGCACCAGTGACGGATGGGCCGAATGAGCGGTGCGGGCCGGCTCATGGTCGGCGTTGAGCTGCCAGGTGCCCAGATAGGTCAACATGGACAGGGCGGTCTCGAAGAGGCTGACATCGCAGTCCATGCCCACCCCGTCACGGCGTGCGGCATGCACTCCGGCCAGAATCGTGGCCGTGGCCACCAGTCCGCCGGCGAAGTCGACCACTGAGAGGCCGGTCTTGGTCGGTGGCCCGCCGGGTTCGCCGGTCATGCTCATCCACCCGGCCAGTCCCTGGACCAGATAGTCATAGGCCGGGTCGGCTGCCCGTGGCCCGGTCGAGCCAAAACCGCTCAGGGCACAGCACACGATCGACGGGTTGAGATGGGCCAGATCAGCATGGGTGATCTGCAGGCGAGCCGGTACGTCTCCGCGCAGATTGGAATAGACGACATCGCTGACCCGGACCAGGTCCTCGAACACGGCGCGGTGGTCGGGTCGGTTGAGGTCCAGGTGCAGGGACCGCTTGTTCCGGTTGAAGGTCTGGAAGAACAGCGAGTCCTCGTCGCCCACGTACGGGGGGATGTGCCGTCCCACATCGCCACCGGTGGTCGGGTCCTCGATCTTGATCACCTCGGCGCCGAGGTCGGCCAGGTGGAGACTGCCGTACGGGCCGGCGCCGTACTGTTCGAGGCTGATGATCCGGATGTCCTGCAGTGGAAGCATGGCACAGCATAACCTCCAAGGTTTATCGTCCAAAAGGCCTAGGATGTGTCCATGACGAGCATGGGACGCCACTACGAGGACTTCACCGTCGGTGACGTGTACCAGCATCCGCTGGGCCGGACCATCACCGAGGCCGACAACACCTGGTTCACCCTGTTGACGATGAACACCAACCAGAACCACTTCAACGCCGACTTCGCGGCGCGTGCCCCGTACGGGAGGGTGATTGTGAACTCGGGGTTGAGTGTGGCGATCGTGCTGGGGCTCAGCGTGGGCGACACCTCGCAGAACGCGATCATGAACCTGGGCTGGGAGCAGATCCGACTGGCCCATCCGGTCTTTGTCGGCGACACGCTCTACGCCGAATCGGTGGTCCTGGCGGCGCGCCGATCGAGGTCGCGACCCTATGCCGGGATCGTGACCTGCCGGACCCGCGGCCTGAACCAGGACGGGGACACCTGTCTGTCGTGGGAGCGCAGCGTCATGGTCTACACCCGCGATGCCGACCAGGACAAGGGCTACTTCCCGGTCGCCAAGGACGGACCGTTGTCGTGACGACAACCCCGACCACTCCCTCGGTGCGGTCCGGTCAGTCCGCCGAATAGGCGATCCGTAGGTGGCGCAGGTGGGCACGAGCCGCCTCCCGGGCAGCAATCGGATCGCCCACCTCGATGGCAGCGAGGATCTCCTCGTGGTCGGTCAAGGTTTGCTGCCAGTAGGTTTCACGCGGGATGGTGAGGGTGTAGCGCTGCGCCAACGGGATCTGCATCAGCGGTTCGGCGAGCACCTCGTACAACTGGTTGTGGCTCGCCCGGGCCAGTGCGGTGTGGAAACAGTGGTGGGACCGGTAGGCGGTGTCGGGATCCTCGGCCGGGGCCAGGCTGGCGCGCAGTGCCGTGAGATCGGAGTCGGTACGTCGCAGCGCGGCCCTTTCGGTGATGGGGACCTCGAGGGAGGTGCGGACCTCCATCAGGTCGGTGACGCTGATCGCGCGGGTGCTGGCCATCAGCTCCAGGCCAGTGTGGAGTGAGTCCTGCAGTGAGGCCGTCGACGGGTGGACGACGAAGGTACCGCCGCCGGCCCCTCGCCGGGTCGCCACCAGCCCCTGACTCGACAGCATGCGCATGGCCTCGCGAGCGGTGTTGCGGCTCACGCGGAACTGGGCTGACACCTCGAGCTCAGTGGGCAGTTGGTCCCCCGGCTGCAGGTCGCCGGAGATGATGCGTTGACGCAGCGCAGCAGCAAGGCTGGCATAGGCAGGGGCTGCGGCCACGGCGTCTCCTGAGAGGTCTGCGCCGACTGGTTGACCGGCGCCGTCGCAGCGTACTACGTTGACCAGAACCTCCAAGGTTTGACCTGATTCGGCCAGTGGAACTGATCAGCGAGTAGGGCCGATTCAACGAGTGGGGGCTGATTCAGCGATGAAGGGACGAGTATGACCAGAACGCAACGGATTGTCGGCAAGACACGGGCCGAGGGACAGCACGGCATGGTCGTCGCGCACAATGTCCCGGCCGCCGAGGTCGGTGTCGACGTGCTCAACCGAGGCGGCAACGCCTTCGACGCCGCCATCGCGGTCAGCTTTGTCACCGCTGTCCGCGAGGTCGCGATGAACAGCATCGGCGGGGTCGGCGTGCTGCTCGCACACTCGGCGAGGACCGGTAGGACCAGCGAGATCAGCTTCTACGGGCGGACCCCGCGTGGACTCGCCGAGGACACCTTTGCCGCGGACCTGTTGCCGACCGATGCTCCTCGGACCTCCTTCGGCTGGCGCGGGGTGGCCGACAACCGGCACGAACGCGGTCCGCTGTCGGTCGGAGTGCCGACCTTCGTCGCCGGACTTGCCGAACTCCATGCCCAACACGCATCCCTTCCCTGGCGAGAGCTTCTCCAGCCGGCGATCGCCCTGGCCGAGGACGGGTTCGTCGCTGACGAGGAAGACGTCAGCTACTTCGCCACCCATCACAAACTGCTCAGCAAATTTGATGAGTTCTCCCGGATCTTCTATGCCGACGGGATCCCGATGCCGGACGGCTTCTACCAGGGACAGGGCAAGCCGGTCCGGCAGGTCGAACTCGCCCAGACCCTGCGCACCCTGGCCGAGGAAGGGCCATCCGCCTTCTACCACGGCCCGATTGCCGACACGATCGCCGCACATGTCCAGGCCGAGGGTGGGGTGTTGACCAGCCAGGACTTCGCCGACTACGTGCCCGACACCGGTGACGGGCTGCGCGGCACCTACCGGGGGTACGAGATCGTCGTCCCGGCCGGCATGACCGGTGGTCTCACTGTGCTGGAGATGCTCAACCTGGCCGAGGGTTTCGATCTCGGCTCGATGGACCGCAGCCGTGGACAGTTCTGGCATGTGATGGCCGAGATCCACCGGCAGGCCTGGACCGATCGGTTCTGTTTCGTGGGCGACCCCGAGGGCGCGCTGGTTCCCACCGACGCGTTGGTCGACAAGGCCTATGCCCGCGGGCTGCTGGACGGATTCCCGGTTGACCGTGTCCCGGAGCAGACCCGTCCCGGTGATCCTTGGGCCCATTTGGGCGTGCCCGACCCGAATGCCGGTTTTGCTGAGGATCCTGGTGGCCGCGACACCACCCACCTCGCGGTGGCCGACGCTGACGGCAATGTGGTCACCTTGTCCCAGACCCTCGGGCTGGGCTTCGGCTCCGGCGTGGTGGTGCCCGGCACCGGCGTCCTGCTCTACGACGTGACCATGTGGATGAACCCCGAGCCCGGCACACCAAACTCGGTGGGGCCGTGGAAGAACCAGCTCGGCCACGCGACGCCGGTGGTGGTGCTGCGCGAGGGCAAGCCCGTGCTCGCCCTGGGTGCTCCCGGTGGCCGACGGGTCGTCTCGTCGATGTTCCAGACCGTCGTCAACGCCATCGACTTCGGGATGGATGTCCAGGAAGCGATCGCTGCGCCTCGCATCCACATCGAAGGCGCCGATCCCGCTGCCCCGATCGGTCCGACCGTGCGCACCATCTTGGTCGATGACCGCCTCGATCCGTCGATCATCGAGGACCTGACCCGCCGAGGCCACGAGGTCCGTGTCATTGCTGAATCAGCCACCTCCAGCTATCTGGCCAAGCCCCTGGGCATCGAGTTCCGCGACGACCTGCTACTCGGTGGGGTCGACATCTTCCATCGATCGATCGGAATCGGCGTGTGAGCGCGGATCTGCCGGCCGGTCCGGCCTGGCTGTTCGTCCCCGCTGTCCGTCCAGACCGAGTCGTGAAGGCTGCCGGCCTTGCCGATGTGGTCGTCATCGACTGCGAGGACTCGGTGCCCACCGGCGCCAAGGCCGAGGCGCGTGCCGGACTCGCTGAACTGGCTGCGCGGCTGGATCGGCGACGTCTGGTCGTACGAGTCAATGCGCTCGACTCCGATGACGGACAGCGTGATCTGGCCGCGGTCCGGGCCGCGGGCCTCGGTGCGGTGATGGTCCCCAAGGCCGAGCATCCGGGCCTGCTTGAGGGCGTGGGTCTGTCCGTGGTGGCGCTGTGCGAGACACCGCGCGGGATCCTGGCGGCAGCGGAGATCGCCGCCGCCGTTGAGGTCGTCGGACTCATGTGGGGATCGGCGGACCTGAGTGCGGCGTTGGGGGCCCACAATGGGCATGAGGTGCTTGCTCATGCGCGGTGGCAGGTGTTGTTGGCGGCCCGAGCGAGTGGAGTGGTGGCCATTGATCATGTGGTCCCGACCGTGTCGGTCGAGCCAGTCGTGACGGACGCGGCCGTTGCTGCCCGGAACGGCTTCGACGCCAAGGCCTGTATCCATCCTGGGCAGGTCGAGCTGATCCGTCACGCCTTCGCGCCGACAGCCGAGCAGATCGCCTGGGCCGAACAGGTGTTGGCCGCCGAGAGCGGGGCAAGTCGCCTCGGCGGCCAACTCGTGGACGAAGCCGTACGGAAACAGGCTCGCCGGATCCTGCGGGATCAGATGAGGTGATTCCCGAGCCGGATCACCCGTTCGGCATCATCGGTGGGCAAGAGCCCGAGGACCAGGGACTCGAACCGGTCGAGTTGCGCCTCGTACGGACGGTCACGGCCAGCGTCGCGATGGCGGATGGCGAGTTCCAGGTGGTGGCGGATCTGCCGCAGGCGGTTTGCTGGGGCAGGGGAGTCGGCTTCGGATGCCAGGTCCGCCACGAGCGCGGTGACGGTCTCGGGAGTTGCCGCCGTGAGCTCGTACAGATGGGTGTCGAGGCCAGCGAAGGCGTCATCGAAGGATCCGTCGATCGCAATCGTACGGTCCTCACCCAGCACCGAGGCGCTGATCATGCCCGGTGCCTCGAAGGTGACCACGCCGTGGTCGTCTCGGGTGTTGTTGAGGGCGAACAGGTAATACCGGCCGTCATGGCTGCGGGTGGTGACGTTCAGCCATTCACGGTCAGCGGTGGTCACCTCCGGGGCCGGTTCGATCGACAGCAGCACCGGAATCAGGTCGGAAATCTCCTGGGCTGTTGCCGTGGCAATCCCCATTGACTCGGCGAAGGGAGTGCGGTTCTCGACGGCATCGCCGATGAGCTCGTCATCGCGACGCATGTCGTAGAGGTTGTACCAGATCAGGCCGGTCGCACCTTCGACGATCATCTGCCAACAGACATTGCGGAACTCGTGTGCCGTCGGGAAGCGGCCCACCCCGGTGGTGACACGGGCGCCCCACGAGAATGACTGGGGCACGTGCCACACCGCCCGATGGGGGATCTCGCGGGCCATGGCCCGGGCCAGACGTTGGGGTTCGGGCAGCTCCTCCTTGTCCGACCCCACCTCGAAGACCGGATAGCTGTCCATGCCGAAGATGTCAGCGGTGCGCATGTAGTCCGCGCCCGGGATCGGCTCCTTGTTGTCGACCGAGAACGTCACATGGTCCGGGTCGGTGGAGACCACCGCTTCGTGGTGGGCAGCGAGCTGGGCGCCGTACTGTTCGATGCGTAGTTCGTCTCCCAGGTACCAACCCAGCAGGGCTGGATGGTCACGGAACTCTTCAACTGTGGCAGTGATCTCGGGGACCTCGTCGTCGATGACCTTGACTCCGGCCGGGCGGTGCACGCTCGGCGAGTCGGCAAAGTAGGTGTTCAACGGGTAGATGATCTGAATGTTGTTGTCGGCTGCATCATCCATGTCGCTCGCGGTCAGTGGTACGTACGACAACATGGTGTTGAACGGTGTGCCAGCCAGGTCGGCAATGCTGCGAGGGTTGTTCTGACTGGTGTACATCCCGAGTGGGAAGTGCGGCTCGCCGTCGCGGATGTAGCGACCGTGACGGTCGGTCCACACCGACGGAACAGTGGCCACTTTCTCCACAGCCCATTCCTCGGCACCGATGGTTGCCGTGTCGGACACCGCCTCGGTCAGCACGCGGTACCGTCCGGGGGCCAGACCGGCAGCCGGATGGGTGAAGGTCACCTCGGAGGCGGGTGTAACCTCACTGGTCACCACGACCTGGTCATCGGCGTCGAAGAGCGTCGTGCGGATGCGGTATTCGCTGCCCACACGAGAATCCACGATCGTACGGACCTCAATCTGGTCGTGGTCATTGGGAATCAGTAGACCCCGAAAGCTGGGCGACACCAGGCTGGTGGTGATGGCTCGTACGGCGTGTTCGGTGACCACGAGATCGTCGAACCACGCCGTGCCGGTCATGCCACGGAACAGGTAGAGAGCGATCTCGACCACGGCTGCATTCCCAGGAGTTCGGTAGCGGACCGAGTGTTCGTACCATGTCTCCGGTGTCGGCTGACCGCCGGTCGCAGCAGTCTCGATCCAGCCGCCATCAGCCTTGTAGCCCTGGAATGCGACCATTGCGCCGCGGTGAGGAGGGCCGACCAAGTCCTTCGATCTGGTCCAGACGGTCGCGCTGTAGTAGCGGCCAGGTTCGGTCGGGAATCGCTTGCACAGAACGCCGTACGGTGTGGTCGTGGCCACGTCGTACCGCAGGCTGGTAGCGCTGGTGTGTGACGAGCCCGTGTCGTAACGGGCTTCTGGGACCGGCACCCGCTCGCCGTCGACGAATCGCGTCAGCCACTCGGGATCGCCGTCGTCGAAAGACGTGTCCAGCAAGACGCGGTCCGTCCACAACGGGTCGGTGGTGTCGACCGGCAGGATGCGGTGTCCTCCGGGTGGGAGTGGTTGAGCGATCGCCGGCAGACTGCCTGCTGCCAGGGCGGTGCCGACACCGGTGGCCAGCACGGCACGACGGGAGAGCCCTGATCTGGGCTCGGACTGTGGTGAAGGGAATTGCGGGGCCACGACGCCTCCTAGACATGGAACGATGTTCCAGAGAGCATGGTGGCGAAATCATTCCATGTCAACAGCTTCACGGAATCTTCTTCAGCGCAAGCCAAGAGTGGCCAGGTGGTCCGACTCGATCAGGTGCTCGATCGTTCCCGGGTCGATGTGGGGCAGGTCGACCGGTCGACGTTGCGCCAGGGCCCGCAGTCCGTCGATGCCCTGCTGGGGTGTCCAGTGGGGAAAGTCCGAGCCGAAGACGAGCTTGTGCACCACGCTCCACTCCTGTGCTCGTACGAGCGCGCCGAACCCGTCGAAGGGCCGCGACCACACGCCCGAGACATCGGCGTACACCTTGCGATTTTTGCGGATCACGATCATGGTCTCGCGCTGCCACGGGTGTGCCAGGTGGGCAATCACTTGGGTCATCTCCGGATGGCGTCGTGCGACCTCGTCGATCACCAGCGGCTGGCTCACATCGAGTCGGGCGGCAGGCAGTGGGGTGGCACCCTGGTGCCACAGCAGGACCAGGTCCGCCTCGGTCGCGCGACGATAGAAGCTGTCATGTGCTTCGTCGCGCGGATCGAACAGGGCCGACGTCGGATAGAGCTTGACCCCGCGGAAGCCGCGACGAATCCCATCCTCGAGCTGAGCCATCACATCCGAGTCACACAGGTCGAGTGCCATGAACGGGATGGTGTCGGTCTCGGTGTTGTGGTGGAACCACTCCACGTAGTCCAGTGGGGTGTCGATCCCTGCTGCAGTTGCCCGCACGCCGAACACACAGGCTGTGGTCACTCCACCCTCGCGCATCACCTCGTCGTAGCGTTGGGGCGTGAAGTCGCGCTCGAAGTCCGGCTTGTAGGCCTGGGCCATGTCTCGTTGCCAGGCGGGGCCCAGATGGGAGGACTGGTGGCAGTGGCTGTGGGTGTCGATCACGGGAGCTCCTTCGGTCCGGGGGTGGACGGGTCATTGATGTGGAATAGTGTTCCATGTATTGTCCCGGCATGGCTACCCCCATCGTCGCGCCGACCGGCATCGGTGACCAGACCCCTTTGCCAAACCGGCCCGCCGGAGAAGCACTTGCTGCTCGCGCTGCCCAGCTGATCCCCGGTGGTGTGAACTCCGCCACCCGCCGGATCGGGCCGCCATGGGCATTCTCCTCCGCACACGGTGCCCGAGTCACTGATCGTGATGGGCACAGTTACCTCGACTACCACGCCGCTTTCGGCGCCATGCTCCTGGGACATGGCGACGAGCGGGTCACGGCCGCGGCAGCCGAGGCCATGCGCACCGTGGATCTCGTCGGTCTCGGCACCACCGAACTCGAGGTCGAGTTCGCCGATCGGATCGTCGCAGCGATCCCGTCGGCCGAGATGGTCGTGGCCACCATGAGCGGTTCCGAATCCGTCCTCAACGCGATCCGCCTGGCCCGCGGAGCCACCGGTCGGCCCCTCATCGTCAAGTTCCAAGGATGCTTCCACGGCTCCTACGATCCAGTCGCCCGCAATGTCATCTCCACCGCGGACAAGGCGTACGGCTATGACCCCAACTCGTCCGGTGTCATCACCGAAGCGCTCACCCACACCCTGATCGCCGAGTTCAACGATCTGGCCTCGGTCCAAACACTCTTCGACGAACACCCCGACCGGATCGCGGCGGTGATCCTCGAACCAGTCCCGCACAATGTCGGGGCCCTGCTGCCGGACCACGAGTTCTTGGCAGGGCTGAGAGAACTCACCACCCAACACGGTGCGGTGCTCATCTTCGACGAAGTCATCACCGGTTTTCGCCACGCGTTGGGCGGCTACCAGGAGCTGTGCGGCATCACCCCCGACCTGACCACCTTCGGCAAGTCGCTCGGCAACGGCCATGCCGTTGCAGGGTTTGCCGGACGTGCGGACCTGATGAGCCAGTTCACTCAGGCCGGCGGCACGGTCATGTTGGCCGGCACCTTCAACGGCAACGCCAGCTCCATGGCGGCGGCCCTGGCCACCCTCGACGTGATCAGCGACCCTGCGATCGGCTTCCACGCCCACGTCAACGCACTGGGAGATCGGATGCGGACCGGGCTGACGCAGATCGTCGAACGGCTGGGGATCCCGGCCGTCGTCACCGGCATCGGCTCGGTCTTTGTCACCTATTTCCTCACCGGAGAGGTGCGTGGCTACCGCGACCTGTTGCGCAACAATGATCATGCCTACGCCGAGTTCCACCGCCGCATGATCGATGAAGGATTCCTGATGTATCCCATGTCGCTGAAACGCAACCACATCAGCCTCGCCCACACCGCTGACGACATCGACGCCACGCTGGTGGCCGCCGAGCGTGTGCTGGCCACGATGGTGCGGGACGGGGAGTTCGCTGATGCCTGAACCGACACGGGTCATCCTCATCGGCACCGGATTCATCGCCGGTGAACATCTCAAGGCCCTGGACGCCCTTCCCGATGCCGAGGTGGTTGGAGTCGTCGACGTCGATCCTGGCCGTGGTGCCGCCTTCGCCCGATCCGCCGGCGGCGTCGCTGCCCACACCGATCTGGACGCTGCCCTGATCGAGCTGACCCCTGATGCGGCCGTGGTCTGCACCCCGAACGGCACCCACCCGGCGATCGGCGCCACGCTGGCGGCCTCCGGCGTCCATGCCCTGGTGGAGAAGCCGCTCGCCATCGACGAAGCGAAGGCTGCCGAGATGGTGGCCACCTTCGACCGGGCCGGTCTGGTGCTGTCTGCCGCCCACAGCCACCGATTCAGCGAGTACGGCAATGCTGTCAAGGCCGTCGCGGCCAGTGGGCAGATCGGTGATCCGGTCCACGTGCGCGTGACGATGCTCGGCGGCTGGACCTGGACCGACTGGCGCAATTGGCAAGTCAGCCGCGAGCTCTCCGGCGGACATTCCCTCCATAACGGCGTCCATCTGCTCGACCTCGCCGCCTGGTGGATCGACGACGAACCGGTCGAGGTCCACGCCCTGGGTCGCAAGCAGGCTGCTGCCGAGCTCGAGATCCATGACCATCTGCTCATCAGCGTCCGCTTCGCCGGTGGGCAGACTGCAGTGTGTGAGATGAGCCGAGCCAACCAGCCGCGTGCCATCAACTACCGCGAGGTCTTCCTCGCCGGCTCTGCCGGTTCGGCCCACCTGCCCTGGGATGGCGAGACTCCGCTGCTCTTCGATCAAGGGGTCACCAATCGTCTGCCCGGCTCATCCTCCTTCGCTGGTCAGGCCGCCCACTGGGTCGCGGCCGTACGGGGAGAACGGCCACCAGCAGTCACCGGTGTCGACGGTCTGTGCGCGGTCCGGATGGGCGCCGCCGCCGAGCAGTCACTGGCCAGTGGCCGACCCGTCTCCCTCCAACCCACGAGCCCGGACCCGAAGGGGGCCCATCATGGCTGAGGTCCATCCCACCCTCACTCGCCTCCGCACCGCTGTCGCCACCGGCCGGATCGGGCTGCCCTGGAGCGTGGTCATCGAGCATCGCGCCACGAACATCGACCTGACCACCCTGGCCGCAACGGTCACCCACCTCACCGGACTGTTGCCCGTGGACGGTGTCGTGTGGGAAGGCCCGGAGGGGCACCTCAGCGCCAGCATCACGTACGAGCGTGGGCTGGTCAGCAGTCTCACCGCACTCACCTGCACCGGGCCCGAGGCTCCCCATCATCTGGTACGAGCGATGGGGACCGAAGGGGTGGTGTTGGGTGATCTGGCGAACCCATCTCTGGTCGTCACCACCGCCGAAGGTCAACACCGACAGGGGTTCGGGGCACACCCGAGCATGACCGCATCCGACCTGGTGAGCTCAGACGAGCTCGCCGCCATCACCTCGGTCCTCGCCCGGGCCCGCACCGAAACGAGCGCATGATGCGACTGCTCAGCTACCTCCGCGACGGCCATCGCCACCACGGCCGCCTCACCGATGATGGCACCGGAGTTGTCGAACTCGGCCGCGGCGACCTGGTTGAACTTCTCGAGACCGAACAGGTGGCGGCTGCTGCCGGCGCCGACGGTCCGGCCTTCGGACTGGGCGAGATCACCATCGGGGCGCCACTGGTCCGTCCGGGCAAGATCCTCGCCGTGGCCGCAAACTACGCCTCCCATGTCAAGGAGTCCGGTGGCACACCCCTGGTCGCCGAACGGGCCCTGCCGCGGCTGTTCCTCAAACCACGCACGGCCATCCTCGGTCCGTACGACACCCTCGAGCTGCCCACCGTGTCCGAACAGACCGACTGGGAGGTCGAACTCGGCGTCGTGATCGGCACCCGCTGCCGCAACGTCTCCGAAGGCGATGCCTTGTCGGTGATTGCCGGCTACGTCACCAGTAACGACATCTCCGCCCGGTCATTGACAACGGACAAGGATCTCGACGAGGAGCACCGTCGTCCCTTCTTCGACTGGCTGATGGGGAAATGGCCCGATGGCTTCGCCCCGCTCGGTCCCTGGTTCGTCTCGGCCGACGAGGTGGACGACCCGCACGACCTCGAGCTCCATCTCGCGGTCAACGGCGAGGTCCGCCAACACGGCTCCACCTCGGAACTGATCTTCGGGATCGCCGAGCTGATCAGCTTCGCCTCCTCATTCATGACCCTCGAGCCCGGAGACGTGCTGCAGACCGGCACACCGTCCGGGGTCGGCGCCACCACCGGCACCTTCCTCGCCCCCGGTGACCTCATGCTGGCCCGGGTCGGAGACCTCGGTGAGCAGCGCACCCCGGTCCGCGCTGCCGGTTGATCAGGTCCAGGTCGACGGGTCGAGCAGTGGGGATGATCCCGCGGGCACCCGGTCCCGGATCAGGTCCTGCTCGGCCGCACTGAGCGGTGTCGCGAGCTGGTCGATGGCCTCCTGGAGCTGGGCTGCGGTCCGGACACCGACGACGAGGTCGCTGATCCAGGGTTGCGCCTGGACGAAACCGAGGCACAGCGCGGGAATCGAGCGGCCGAGCTCGGTGCTCAGGGCGGTGAGGACTCCTCGTACGGTCATGGCATCGGGCTGTCCGCCCCGTGGCCAGGTGGCCGCCGAGGGATCGCGGAGGATCCCTTGCAGGAAGGCGGATCGAGCGACGATCGACACCTCCGGCCGGGCGGCCAGCCCCGCCTGCACCTCCGGGGAGAACCAGCGGCGGTCGAGGAGGTTGAACGGCAACTGAATCTGCTGGACATCAGGGACCGCCAGGACCTCGAGAAGCTCTGGCGGCGTTGACAGCGACACACCCCACCGGTGGACCCGGCCGTTGGCAACGGCGGCGCGGACGGCGTCCACGGCACCGGGCAGCGAAAGGTCCGAAGCGCGATGGAACAGGACGGTCCCCAGCTGTGGTGTCCGCAGGGCAGCAAGGGATTCATCGAGACTCGCCGTCACTGCAGCGGCAGCGTCGCTCTCCCGGATCGGGCGGATCTTGGTGACGATGTCGAGGCTGGTCCCGATGTCGCCGATCAGTTCCTCGCTGGTCCCGTACGCCCGGGCGGTGTCGACTGCGCCACAGCCAAGCCGTTCCGCCAGTGAAAGGATCGCGCAGGCCTCGGCGCGACTCACCGGCGGGCGTTGGTGGCGCCCGTAGGTGAGACCGAACTGAGCGGCCCCGACCACCAGTGGGGTCACCACGCGGTCCAGCCGCCGTCGACGACCAGGTGGGTGCCGGTGACGAAGCTCGCAGCGGGTGAGGCCAGGTAGGCGACTGCTCCGGCGATCTCCTCACCGCGACCGATCCGGCCCAGCGGCACCCCTTGGTGCAGCCGCTCCATGAACTCGTCGATCGCCCCCTGACCGTGAGGCTTGGGGAACGGGCCCGGGACGACCGCGTTGACCAGGATGTTGTCCGGCGCGAACTTCACCGCCTGCCAGCGCACCAGTTGCAGCACCGCTGCCTTGGACATGCCGTAGTCGACCGGATTGACTGGGACGCCGTCGGGATAGTTCCTCGGCTGTGGGCTGACCATCCCGTACATCGAGCTGAACAGGATGATCCGGCCGCCCCGGCCGGCTTCAGACATGTGGCGTGCCGATGCCCGGCTGAACACCAACGGCCCGGTGAGGTGGATGTCGAAGGCGTCCCGCAGTGCCTCGGCGTGGAGCCCCTCGTAGTCCAGTCCGGTGTTGTAGCTCGGCAGGTAGACCGCGCAGTCGAGCCGGCCGTGGGTGGCCCGGATCTGGTCGGCCTGTGCCTCGATCGCTGCAGTGTCGGAGACATCGAGGGCCAAAGCCGAGGCAGAGTGGCCGGCCCCGTTCAACTCGGCGGCCAGGGCTTGTGCGGCTTCAAGTGCCCGGTCGGCAATGACCACATGGGCGCCGTGATCGGCCAAGGCACGGACGCTCTCACCGCCCAGATGTCCGGCACCACCGGCAACCCAGGCCACCATGCCGGACAGGTCGAAACGGAAGAAACGCGACGTTGTCATGAGGCAACCTTGACATGGAATTGTGTTCCACGACAAGGGTGTGGCTCACAGGCTGGTGATGACCCCCCGCAGTTGATCGCGGATGCGCCGCAGTGCAGCGACCACATCCGCATCCTCAGTCAGTGCCGTTGCGGTCTCGGCCAGCGCAACCAGGCAGCGCTTCTGGTCCTCCGGCCCGAACTCGGCCGCCGGACCGGAAACGCTCAGTGCAGCGATGGTCTCGTCGTCGACCGTCAGTGGGACCGCCAGGCACCGTACGCCCTGGTCGTTCTCGTTGTCATCCAAGGAATGTCCGCGCTTGCGGGTGGTCCGCAAGTCCTTGAGCAGGGCCGCCAGGCTGGTCCGTGACTTCGGGGTCTTCGCCGGATACGGCTCGGGGGGCAGGTGGTCGCCCACTTCGTCCTCGGGCAGTGAGGCGAGCAGCATCTTGCCCAGGCCGGTGGTGTGCAGGCTGTCGCGCTGGCCGGCCATGCCGGCAAAACGCAGCGATCGCTCCGGCGACACCACACACACGTGCAGGACCGAGTCTCCGTCCAGGATGCCGATGTTGGCAGTCTGGCCGAGCTGATCGACCAGTGGTTGCAGATGCGGTGTCGCCACGGTGCCGAGATCGAGCCGCTGCACGTACGACTGCGCCAGAGGCAGGATCCGGTGGCCGAGTCGATAGGCAGGCCGCTCGTCGACCCGGACCACATAGTTGAGGTCCTCGAGGACGCTGAGCAGTCGTACCAGGGTGCTCTTGGGCAGGCCGGTCAGCTCATGGAACTCGGCCAGTGTCACCGGTGCTGGGCGGCCTGCAATCGTTTCCAGCAGGGACAGGCCGCGGGCCAGGGCATTGGCGTGGTAGTGCACACCTTCGTCGCCGGCCCGGGCTCCGGGTCGTGCTCCTGCCATCTCGGTCTCCTCACCTCGGTTCCGCAGCAATAGTGGCTCGCACCCTACATGGAACCCAGTTCCGCGGGCTTGGTCCGCCTCGCATGGCCCGCCCGACCCAAATGTGGAACGATGTTGCATGTTCACCGATGAAAGGGTGTCCATGTCTCGCCTGCTGCTGCGCAACGGCTCGATTCTTGACGGTACGGGATGTGCTGCGGTCCGAGCGGACCTTCTGGTCATCGACGATCGCATCGGTGCCGTCGGTCCGGATCTGGCGCCTGCACCCGGAGATCGGGTGATCGACGTGGCCGGTGCCGTCGTCTGCCCCGGTTTCGTCGACATCCACACCCACTCCGACCTGACCCTGCTCTCCTCTCCGCTGGCCATCAGCAAGGTCAGTCAGGGCGTCACGACAGAAGTCATCGGCAATTGTGGGCTCGGGGTGGCGCCGTTGTCCGGGGACAACACCGAGGCCGTACGGGCGGCAGTCTCCTATCTCGACCTCGACCCCGATGTCAGTTGGACCTGGACCACCACCAGCGGCCATCTGGCTGCCCTCGAGGCCGCCCGTCCCTCGGTCAACATCGCCACTCTGGTGGGACATCTCCCACTCCATGTCGCGGTCTGCGGCTTCGACTCCGTCGACGCGACCCCAAGGCAGCTCGATCGGATGAAACAGCTGCTGCATCAGGGTTTCGACGATGGCGCCTGGGGTCTGTCGACCGGTCTGGTCTATGCGCCGCTGCCGGCCGTCACCATGGCTGAGCTGGTCGGCCTCGGGTCGGTCTGTGCTGAACGGAACCGCGTCTTCACCTGGCATGTCCGCGACTACGGTGCCGGTCTCACCGACTCGGTCGACCAAGCCCTGCAGGTGGCTCGGGAGACCGGCTGTCGCACCCAGATCTCGCACCTCCAGGCGGTGGGTCGACGCAACTGGCCCCAACTGCAGGCCGTGCTCGACAGGATCGAGGCCGGTCGAGCCGGTGGGCTGCGGATCGGGACTGACATCTATCCCTACCTGCACGGCAATGCGCCCCTGGCTCAACGTGTCCCCGCCTGGGCACAGCAGGGCCCGGCCAGTGAATGGGTGCCGAGACTGCGTGATCCACGGATCCGGGCCCGCATCCGCGACGCCTGGGCTGACCTTCCGGTGGGGTGGGACGAGACCATGATCAGCTGGTTCCCCGATGCCGATCCGCACCTGCTCGGTCGACCGGTCAGCGAGATCGTCGCCGAACGCGGCCTCGACCCACGGGACTGGGCGCTCGATCTCCTCGCCGAGCACGGCACCAGCATCCTCATGGTGGCCGGTGGTCGCAGCGACCTGGCCCTGCGTACGGTGCTGTCGCAGCCCTCGGCCGTGGTCGCCTCCGACGGGCTGGCCATGGATCCCGATGGTCCGACCGGCGCCGGCACACCCCATCCGCGCAGCTTCGGTTGCTTCCCCCGCTACCTCGGTCAGTACCGGCCCGACGGACCCGAGGGGCTGGCCGAGGCCATTGCTCGTTGCACCAGTCGACCAGCTGACCTGATGGGTCTGGATCGGGGTCGCATCACGGTGGGCGCGGCCGCTGACCTGGTCGTTTTCGACCCGGACCGGATCACCGACAACGGTGGCTTCACCGATCCTCATGCCGCCCCGGATGGCATCCACCAGGTCATCGTCGCTGGTGTCGTCGTGGTCGACGATGGCCACCACGCCGGCGCTCGGCCGGGCCGGGTGCTCCGCGACTGCCGCTGATCCTCGTCCAGCGATGGCCTTGACATGAAACATTCCCACTGCCACACTGACATGGAATGATGTTCCACGAGACCTTGGTAGGCGGTGGATCCCAAGCGTCAAAGGAAAAGACGCAACACTCGGCCGCATCGATGCCGGCTCCAGTAGCCCTGAAGTGGGCTGTTGGCCCTGAAGAGGGCCGTGACCATGATGAGGACACCGTGACCACACCATCAACCCTGACCCGTCGGACCGCACTCGCCCTCGGCGGAGCCGGAGCCCTCGCGGTCGCCGGCTGCACCGCCACGCCGCGTGACCCCGGACCCGCCCTCCGTCCCGAAGACGACGGCAGTGTCCTGCCGGACACCATCGTCAACGACGCGTTGCCCTACGATCTGACGCCGTCGGCCGACGGCATCGTGCCCGGCATCCTGCTGAGCTACCCTGATGACCCGCCCGCCACGGTGGACGCCACGCCCGGCACGGGAGGTGAACTCACTGCGGCCTGCCCGATCTACGTCCCGACTCCGACTGCGATGGATCGCAACCAGGTCTGGCAGGCCATCAATGAAGCAGTCGGTGTCACGCTGAACATCAGTTATTCACCCGGGGCCGAGTGGGCTGCCAAACAGCAGTCCCTGCTCGCCGGAGGTCAACTGCCCGATGTCTTCATGCTGACCGCAGACACGCCTCGGCTGCCCGAAGTGTTGACCTCGTCCTGCGCTGACCTGTCCGAGCACCTGTCCGGTGACCGGATCGCCGACTATCCCAACCTTGCTCTCAACTCGTCCACCGCCTGGGCCAACCTGGCCTACGACAAGGGGATCTTCGGCATCCCTCGCACCGTGCCTCGCTACGGCGGTGCGCCCCTGCGGACCCGGCTCGACGTCCTGGAGAAGTTGGGACTGGCCGAGGTCCAACCCGCCGATGGTGAGGAGATGATGGACCTGCTGCGCGAAGTAGCTGCAGCCGGCGCGAATCGGTGGGCCTCGGCCGTCCCCTCGGTCGACATGTTCGCCCAGATGCTGGGTGCCCCCAATGGCTGGCGCAATGACGGCGGCACGCTCACCCACCTCTTCGCCTCCGAGGAGTACCTTGCCGCGATGGAAACAGTCGTCCAGCTCTGGCAGGACAAGGTCTACCACCCGGACTCCTTTGCCACCGGCACCTTCCCGGGATCCTTCGATGCCGGCACCACCGTCATCGAGTACGGCGGATTCGACCCCGGCACCCGGATCAAGGTCGGCATCTCCGGTGACCCGGACTATCGGGTCGGCTTCCTCACCCTCCCGCGCTTCGACGGTGGCGGCACGGCCGAGGCTTGGACGGTGCTCGGCCTCGGCAGCATCTCGGTGCTTAGGCCCGATTCTCCCGACAAGATCGCCGAACGGCTGCGCATCCTCAACTGGATCGCTGCGCCCACCGGCACGAAGGAGGGCACCCTGTCCCGCTACGGGATCGAGGGCCGCAACTTCGACATGGTCGACGGCGCCGTCACCGCCAATCCCGACCACAAGGACGAGCTGATGGTGCTGGGATACCTGGCCGCAGCCCCGGTCACCTTCACTGCCACCTCGACCGTGATTGCTGACATGTATCGCGACTTCCACGCCAGCCTCACCGAGCAGTACGCCACACCCAAGGAGGATCCGACCTTCGGCCTCTATTCAGCCACTCAGTCCTCCGAAGGAGCCACCTGGGCGGCTCGCTTCGACGATGTCCGAGCTCAGGTCATCCAAGACCGTGCTCCGATCTCGGCGTGGACCGACACCGTCTCCGAATGGCAGTCTGCCGTCGGTGACACCATCGCCGGCGAGTACGAGGAGGTGCTGGGCGCATGACGACCAACCAGATCATGACGGTCGACGACCACGAGGTGATCATCGCCCGGGGCGATGATGGACGGAGCGTCTACTTCCCCGATGTCGTGCGCACGTCCAGCGGTGAACTGCTGGTGGCCTACTACGACTCGCGCGAGCACATGCACACCCCCGACAGTCGGATCAGGTTGGTCCGAGGCTCTGGTGACGGCCGGCGCTGGTCGGCGCCGATCCGGTTGCTGGACAATCCGGGCGTGGACGACCGGGACCCCTCGATCACCCAGCTCCGGTCCGGCCGGCTTGTCGTGACCTGGTTCCGGCGTGACCCGGCCGATCTGGATCGGCTGCGCCACTGCCTGGTGATGACCTCCGATGACGAGGGGTCCACCTGGGCGGCGCCGGCCTGGATCCCCACCACGCTTGACCGTTCGGCGGTCACCGTGCCTCCGCTCGAGCTCCCGGACGGGCGTCTGCTCCTCGCCTTGTACGGCTACGCCACCGAGCAGCCGGACGGTCCCTATGTGGTCCGTCTCGCGGTCAGCACCGACCAGGGCACGACCTGGGACGACGAGATCCCGGTTCCATCAGCACCTGAACCCTTTGGCCTGGTCGAACCGGACCTGGTCCATCTGGGCGGGCAGGATCTGCTGATGGTGGCTCGCTCGCGCAACCATCCGACGAACCCCGCCTACGCCTTGTGGTCCACGGATCTGGGTGCCACCTGGACCGATCCGATCGAGCTCGACTTCCCGGGGCATGCGCCGAACTTGGCGGCTCTGGGCGACGGCCGGGTGCTGATGACCTGGGGCGACTACCGGGCCGATGAGCCACGCACCCGGCCGACCCGGGGGCGCATCGTCGACGGCCGCGACCGCACCCTCTCCGGGCTGACAGTCACCCTGCATGCCCATCCCGGTGTCGTCGACCAGAGCTACCCCAGTGCGGCCCGTCTCGACGACGGTTCATATCTGGTCGTCCACTACGACGCCGCGCTGCGCCAGATCGCCGGGACGATCGTCACCGTCTGACCGCCAATGACCAACGGCCCCAGCTCCTGGTGGAGAGCTGGGGCCGTTCGGCACGATTCAGATGGTCACTCGTTCGGTGCGACCGCACAGTAGGTGCGCGGGGGCTCGCTGTAGCTCAGCGAGGCATCCGGGTAGGTGCACTTGGAGACGTCATTCTCTTCAAGGATCTCGGCGATCTTGAACAGCGCATTCGAATCGGCACAGTCGACGGCGGCGAGCTCATTGCTGCCACTGGTGCCCACGTCGGTGTAGCACTTGTCCTTGGCCAGATCAGCCATCATGCACAGGGTGCCGACGGTGGTCGACGAGCCACGGCTGGTCCGGGTGGTGGTCAGCGTGGTGTAGTTGCCGTCCGGGCAGCCGTTCTCGCTCTCGGCTGTCGCCACGATCTTGTAGTGGAAGTCCTCCGAGGCGCAGTCGATTTCTTCGGTGTCGACGTCGTTGCCGGTGCCGGTCAGCACGGCACACTTGCCGACCTGGTCCTCCAGACCCTTCTTGTCGAAGAAGTTGCGGCCCACGGTGAACCCGAGCGCGAGCACGACCACCAGCACGAGCGAGAGCACCGCGCCGAGGATGCGTCCGCCGACGCTCTTCAGGAAGCCGCCCTTCTGTGGGGGCTGCTGGCCGGGCACCTGGTTGTCGAACTGGATACCACCCGGGCCCTGGCCGAACTGGCCCCCGGCCGGGGGCTGCTGCGGCCCACCCTGTGGGTACTGGCCGCCACCGCCCTGCGGGAACTGGCCGCCGTCGCCCTGTGGGTACTGGCCGCCACCGCCCTGTGGGTACTGGCCGCCACCGCCCTGCGGGAACTGGCCCTGGTTGGGGTCACCCGGGAATGGGGGTTGAGGAGGTTGACTCATGTTCAAAGTCCTTGACGTTGTCACCTCGGGGTTCGAGGCGGGCTGTGTCGCGAGCCGCAGAGACTCACGGGGTCGGGCGCGATACTACGGGACGAAAGAGTCGGCGTCACGGCGAGCTGTTCGATCGGTGGACCGGACCTTGCCTTGGACGGACAAATCTGGCCTAGTCTGAGGTGGAAACGTTTCAACGCCGCAGTCCGCGGTCACGTACCCGAATGGATCCCCATGGACCTCACCCAGATCCTTGACTCCGCGGCCATGATCAGCTCGCCGGATCCGGCCGAGTCCGCATTCGTGGTCAGCGCCGAGATCACCCTCGACCAGCCAGTGGTCGAAGCCACCCTGACGGCGACCTCCCATGGCATCTACGAGGCCAGCATTGACGGCCGGCCGGTCAGTGAACAACTCTTCACCCCCGGCTGGACCACCTATCAGAAGCGACTTCAGGTCCAGCAGTACGACGTCACCGCACAGCTCACCGGCGCCCGTCACCGGCTCAGCATCGAAGTGGGCAACGGCTGGTGGCGCGGCAACCTCGGATTTCGTGACGCTGCAGCCAACTACGGCACCGACATCGGCGTGATCGCCGTCCTCACCCTGAAACTCGCCGACGGCACCACCACCCAGATCGCCACCGGCGACGACTGGCAGGTCACCACCAGCCGGACCACCTTCAACACCTGGTACGACGGCCAACACCTCGACCTGCGCCTGGAGCCGGGGATTCCCCGTACCCCCAGGACCGTGGAGGTCGACCGTTCGACCTTCGTGCCACAGGTCGATGCCGGCGTACGACGTCAGGGCACCGTTGCGCCGGTGCGGATCTGGACCTCGCCGTCGGGCAAGACCCTGGTCGACTTCGGGCAGAACCTGGTCGGCTGGATCCGCCTCACCACGCCGGCCGACCCCGGACGCGAGATCGTGTTGCGTCATGCCGAGGTCCTCGAGCACGGTGAACTCGGCACCCGTCCACTGCGCTCGGCCAAGGCCACCGACCACATCATCTGCTCCGATGTGCCGACCGTGGTCGAGCCGACGTTCACCTTCCACGGCTTCCGCTATGCCGAGGTCACCGGTTGGCCCGACGAGCTGAAGGCCAGCGATCTCGAAGCGGTGGTCGTCCACAGCGAACTGCGCCGCACCGGATGGTTCCGCTGCTCCGACGACCGGATCAATCAGCTCGAACACAATGTCGTGTGGGGCCTCAAGGGCAACTTCGTCGACATCCCCACCGACTGCCCGCAACGCGACGAACGACTCGGCTGGACCGGAGACATCGCTGCCTTTGCACCGGCGGCCGCTTCACTGTTCGATGTGTCGGACTTCCTCCACAAGTGGCTGCTCGACCTGCGCGAAGAGGTCGACATCCGTGGCCATGTCCCGGTCATCGTGCCCAACGTGTGGCCGATGTTCTCCTTCGGTGACGTCGAGGTCGGCGGGGTCAAGGTCGGCACCACTGCCGTGTGGGGCGATGCGGCCGTGTGGGTGCCGAACACCTTGTGGGAGCGCTACGGCGACATCGACCGGTTGGCCGCCCACTTCCCGGCGATGGTGGCTCATGTGGCCTCGGTCGAGTCGTCGTTGTCCGACACCGGACTGTGGGACACCGGGTTCCAGTACGCCGACTGGCTCGACCCGGACGCCCCGGCTGATGCCCCCGGGGATGCGAAGGCCGACAAGGGTGTGGTGGCAACTGCCTGCGCCCATCGGTCTGCTCATGCCACTGCGGAAGCGGCCCGGACCCTGGGCGAGGCTGAGATTGCCGAGTGGGCCGACGCGCTCGCCGCACGGCTGAAGACGGCGTTCAACCAGCACTATGTGGGCGACGACGGGCTGATCACCTCCGACTGTGCGACGGTCTATGCGCTCGCGATCTGCTTCGATCTGCTCGCCGACGAGGATCGCGTACGGGCAGGGGCTCGGCTCGCGCAGGTGGTCCGCGATGCTGGCCACCGGATCTCGACCGGGTTTGCCGGCACACCATTCGTCACTTGGGCGCTCACCGACTGTGGCCACGTCGAGGACGCCTACCGACTGCTGCTGCAGACCGAGTGCCCGTCCTGGCTGTACCCGGTCACGATGGGGGCCACCACGATCTGGGAACGGTGGGACTCGATGCTGCCTGACGGGTCGATCAACCCCGGCTCCATGACCTCGTTCAATCACTACGCGCTGGGCGCCGTCTCCGACTGGATGCACCAGGTGGTCGGCGGAGTCCGGCCGGCCGCGCCCGGCTACGCCGCCATCGACTACCGGCCGGTGCCGGGACCTGGCCTGACCTGGGCCGAGACCATCACCGACACTCCGGCAGGTCGAGCGGCAAGCCGCTGGCAGATCGCCGACGGCACCCTCACCGTCCAGGTGCTGGTGCCTGAGGTCCCGGCACAGCTGACCATGCCCGACGGGTCGGTGCACGAACTGACCCCCGGCGAGCACACCTTCACCCAGGCGTGGACTTCCTGAGCACCTGCCGTACCACAGGTCGTCACTGTCCGAGACCGGCAAGAACGGTCGCTGCTTGACGAGCCGCGCCCTCGGCGACGTACTCGCCGGGCTCGGGTACGACGACCTCGGCCCCGAGGAATGCGCTGGCCAAAGTCTGCACGGCGACCGACCGGGCACCGCCACCGATCAGTTGGACCCGGTCGATGGCGACGCCCTGGTCGCGAACGGCATCCATCGCTCCCCGCATCAGCTGCAGCAGCCCTTCGACACCGGCCCGGGCCAGATTCTCCCGGGTCATCGACGTCCACGTGAGTCCGGTCAGTGTGCCGGTCGCATCGGGCAGGTTGGGCGTCCTCTCGCCTTCCAGATAGGGGATCAGCGTCATCCCACTGGCACCCTCATCGGCAGCAAGGGCGAGGCGTGACAGCTCATCGTGGTCCACGCCGAGGAGCCGGGCGGTGGCATCGAGCACCCGGGAGCCATTGAGGGTGCAGGCCAGGGGCAGATGTCGTCCGGTGGCGTCGGCAAAGCCGGTGACCAGACCCGACTCGTCCTGGGTCGGCGTGGTCGACACTGAGGCCACCACCCCCGAGGTGCCCAGCGACACCAGGCTCTCGCCCGGCGCGAGGTCGAGTCCGAGTGCTGCGCCGGCGTTGTCACCGCAGCCCGGCCCGAGGACGACCCGATCCCACCCCTGCCCCGGATCGCCGTGTCCGGCCGGTTCGCACGGTCCCAGCACGCGCGGCAGCACGACATCGTCGCGACCCAGGGCCAGCCGGACCAGTGACGGTAGGTAGGTGTTGGTCACCGAGGAGAACCAGCCGGTTCCGGAGGCATCGGAGCGGTCGGTGACCAGGTCGTTGATGTCGGTGCTGCCTGACAGTCGCCAGGTCAACCAGTCGTGGGGGAGGCAGATCGCCGCCACTCGGGCCGCATGGTCCGGCTCGTGCTCGGCCAGCCAGCGCAGCTTCGTCACGGTGAATGAGGCCACCGGCACCGAGCCGGTGTCGGTGGCCCACCGGGATGCGCCGTACTCGGCGACCAGGTCGCTGGCGGCCTTCGCCGAACGGGTGTCGTTCCACAACAGGGCGGGCCGGATGACGTGCCCTTGGTCGTCGAGACAGACCAGGCCGTGCTGCTGGGCTGCCACCGACAGTGCCGACACACCCGACAGTCCACCGACTGCAGCAATCACCGTACGGCAGGCGTCCCACCAGTGCTGTGGGTCGATCTCGGTGCCGTCCGGATGGGGTGCGGAGGCGGAGGCCACCAGTGCGCCGGTGTCAGTGTCACGGAGCACGATCTTGCAGGACTGGGTCGACGAGTCGATCCCGGCAACGACGGCCATGGGGGTGAAACTAGCACCTCGGGCCGTGGCGGAGAGGCTACGGTGAGGCCGCAGAGAATGGGCGTGAGAAGGGACTGGCCGATGACCGGCGAACCGATCCAGCACCGAGGGCTGCGCAGTGCTCAGTGGTACGGCGAGGAGGACCGCAACGGCTACATCCACCGGGCGTGGATGCGGCGTGGGGTGCCCAATGATGCGTTCACCGGGCGGCCCCAGATCGCGATTGCGAACACTGCGTCGGGATTCACTCCGTGCAATGCCCATCTGGGTGAGCTGGCCGCTTCGGTGAAGAACGGCGTCTACGAGGCTGGCGGCATCCCGGTCGAGCTGCCCGTCGTGTCGCTCGGCGAGACCAATGTCCGCCCGACTGCGATGTTGTGGCGCAACATGGCAGCGATGGCGATCGAGGAGATGTTGCGAGCCAACCCGATCGACGGTGTGGTGCTGCTCGGTGGCTGCGACAAGACGATCCCCTCGTTGACGATGGCAGCCGGCTCGGTCGACCTACCGGCCCTGGTGGTCCCCGGCGGACCGGCTCTCACCGGCTACTTCCGCGGGGCGGCGATGGGCTGTGGCACCGATGTGTGGCGGCTCGGTGAGGAGGTCCGTGCCGGCACGTTGAGCCAGGAGGACTTCGAGGCCAGTGAGTCGGCGATGCTCCGCAGCAAGGGACATTGCAACACGATGGGGACCGCTTCGACGATGGCGCTGGTCACCGAGGCCCTCGGATTCATCCCCCCGGGGGTGGCAGGCACTCCGGCGCCGGACACTCGGTTGTTGCAGGCCTCCCATGCCGCGGGCAGGCTGGCCGTCGACATGGTCGCCCAGGACCGTCGACCGTCGACCTTCCTGACCAAGGGGTCGTTCCACAACGCGATCGTGGCGTTGGCCGCGATCGGCGGATCCAGCAATGCCGTGGTGCACCTGCTCGCGGTCGCCGGACGGCTGGGGATCGACCTGACGATCGACGACTTCGACCGGATCGGCGCCCGGGTGCCGCTGCTGGTCAACCTGCAGCCGGCCGGCAAGCACCTGATGGATGACCTCTTCCGTGCCGGCGGTCTGCGGGCCGTGCTGCGTGAGGTCAAGGACCTGCTCGACCCGGACGCACTCACCGTCGAGGGACGGCCTCTGGTCGAGGGGCTCGAGAATGCCACGATCTGGGACACCGATGTCATCTCCCCGATCGACGCTCCGGTGCAGGAAGAGGCAGGACTCGTTGTGGTACGGGGAAATCTCGCGCCCGACGGAGCCCTGGTCAAGCCGTCGGCGGCATCGCCGAACCTGCTGAAGCACCGCGGTCGAGCTGTGGTGTTCGACTCAATCGAGGACTTCCACGCCCGGGTCGACGACCCGGATCTCGACATCGATGCCGATTCGGTGATGATCCTGCGCGGCTGTGGGCCGAAGGGCTATCCCGGCATGCCGGAGGTCTCCAACATGCCACTGCCGCGCAAACTCCTGGAACAAGGAGTACGGGACATGGTCCGGATCTGCGACGGTCGGATGAGTGGCACCGCGTACGGCACTGTCGTCCTGCATGTCAGTCCTGAGGCGGCGGCCGGTGGTTCGCTGGCGAAGGTTCGGACCGGTGACTGGATCATCCTCGATGTGGAGAACCGGCAGCTGTCGGTCGACCTCCCCGACGAGGTACTGAACTCCCGCGAGCTGGCTCCCGCAGCCGTCGCCGGCTTTGCTGCACCGAGCCGTGGCTGGGAGAAGCTCTACGTCGACCACGTCCAGCAGGCTCACACCGGGGCTGACCTCGATTTCTTGGTCGGGTCCTCCGGCTCCGAGGTCAGCCGCGAGTCCCACTGAGCTGACACGAACGTCTCCATGGTGCGTCTGCCTCGTCGCGATTCGCACAGGAGGTGGTGGGTTGGCCTGATGACTGTGCTGGCAGACGGCAGTCGAGTTTCTGCAAAGATCGGCCCAGGGGCTACAGCTGCGTCATGGACACGTCGGAGATCCTCGGACAGAGATACCCGTCCGCGCGTCATCGACCACGCGCTGAGTCGGGCGCTCGGGGTGGCTGGGGCAGTCCTCATCGAAGGAGCACGGGCGAGCGGCAAGACGATGACCGCACTGAATTGCGCCGGCTCCTACTGGGGGCGGGACATCAGCAGCTGTGTGATGACCTCGGAACCGTGGGCGTGCTGTTCGAGAGCGCGGTCGTTCATGACCTGGCCGTGTTCGATGCTGTCGTCACCATCCCGGACGGTCGGTGGGGGGCCGTTGAGGTCAAGCTGGGGGGCGGTCAGATCGCAGCCGGGGTCCAGTCCGTGAATCGTGTCGTCGAGCAGATTGACACCGATGCGCTGGGTGAGCCCGCCTTTCGTCTCGTGGTGACAGGAACCGGTCCGACCTTGGTTGCCGACGACGGGACTGTCATCACCTCACTGCGAAATCTCGCTCCCTGACTGTTCCGGCGTATGTGCCCGGCGGGTTGTTTCAGCTCGCGCTGGGTAGACTCAAGCCCGGTCGAGAGGCGTTGCAACGGATCCGATGGGTCCGCCACGCTCGATCTGACGCAACAAGGACGCCTTCCGATCAGTCCGGGAGGAGAACTGTGTCCACCACCGTCACCGACACCCACGTGCGGCCCGATGCGACCGAACAACTGAGCCACGCCCTGGCCCAGCGGATCATGGTCATCGACGGCGCCATGGGCACTATGATCCAGCGACACTCACCCGGTGAGGACGAGTACCGCGGGGAGCGGTTCGCCGACTGGCCCAGTGACATCAAGGGCAACTCCGATGTCCTGGTGCTGACCCAGCCAGACATGATCCGCAACATCCACCGCTCCTACTTCGAGGCCGGGGCCGACATTGTCGAGACCAACACCTTTGGCGCCACCCGGATCGCACAGGGCGACTTCGGCATGGAGGACCTCGCCTACGAGATGAACTTCGCCGGGGCCCAGCTTGCTCGTCAGGCTGCCGATGAGTTCGCCACCGAGGAACGGCCACGCTATGTGGCCGGAGCGATCGGCCCGACCACTCGGACCGCCAGCATCAGCCCCGATGTCAACGATCCGGGCGCGCGCAATGTGACCTACGACCAGCTCGTCGAGGCCTACACCGAACAGATCAGCGGTCTGGTCGACGGCGGAGCCGACATCCTGCTGATCGAGACCATCTTCGACACCCTCAACGCCAAGGCAGCGATCTTCGCGATCCTCAGCCTGTTCGAGGAACGGGGCCGTCGTTGGCCGGTCATCGTCTCGGGCACCATCACCGATGCCTCCGGTCGTACCCTGTCCGGACAGACCACCGAAGCCTTCTGGTACTCGATCCGGCACGTGACACCACTGGCCGTGGGACTCAACTGCGCGCTGGGGGCCCAGGAGATGCGCCCCTACCTGGCCGAACTGTCCCGACTCGCCGACTGCCATGTCTCCTGCTATCCCAACGCAGGTCTGCCCAACGCCTTCGGTGAGTACGACGAGACCCCGGCCCAGATGTCGACCGTTGTCGAGGAGTTCGCCCAGGCCGGCCTGGTCAACCTGGTCGGTGGCTGCTGTGGCACCACTCCCGAGCACATCGCCGCGATCAGTGCCGTGGTCGACCACGTCACGCCGCGAACGATCGTCGAGACCCGGCCGGCCCTGCGGCTGTCCGGGCTGGAGCCGGTGCTGATCGACGACTCCTCACTCTTTGTCAACGTCGGTGAACGGACCAACATCACCGGCTCGGCCCGATTCCGCAAGCTCATCCGCAATGCTGACTACGACACTGCCCTTCAGGTGGCAGCCCAGCAGGTCGAGAGCGGTGCCCAGATCATCGACATCAACATGGACGAGGGCATGATCGACGGGGTCGCGGCGATGGACCGCTTCCTCAAGTTGGTCGCCTCTGAACCCGACATCAGTCGGGTCCCGCTGATGGTCGACTCCTCCAAGTGGGAGGTGATCCAGGCTGGTCTGAAATGCGTGCAGGGCAAGCCGATCGTCAACTCGATCTCGATGAAGGCGGGCGAGGACGAGTTCCGTGAACAGGCGAGCCTGTGCCGCAAGTACGGGGCGGCTGTCGTGGTGATGGCGTTCGACGAGGACGGCCAGGCCGACAACCTCCAGCGACGCAAGGACATCTGTGCCCGGGCCTACCGGATCCTGGTCGACGAGATCGGCTTCCGGCCCGAGGACATCATCTTCGATCCGAACGTCTTTGCTGTCGCCACCGGCATCGAGGAGCACGCCAACTACGGGGTCGACTTCATCGAGGGCGTGCGCTGGATCAAGCAGAACCTGCCCGGGGTGTCCCTGTCGGGCGGCATCTCGAATGTCTCCTTCTCCTTCCGTGGCAACAATGCCGTGCGTGAGGCGATCCATGCGGTCTTCCTCTACCACGCGGTGACGGCAGGTCTGACGATGGGCATCGTGAATGCCGGCGCGCTGGTCGTCTACGACGAGGTTGACCCCGAGCTGCGTGATGCGATCGAGGACGTCATCCTCAACCGGGTCGAAGATCCCCTGCAGGCCACCGAAAGGCTTCTCGAACTCGCTGAGAAGTATCGCTCCACCGATGGGGAGGAAGAAGCCACGGCAGACGAGTGGCGTTCGCTTCCGGTCGCCGAGCGGATCACCCACGCCCTGGTGAAGGGGATTGATTCCTTCGCCGAGGCCGACACCGAGGAGCTGCGGGCCGAGATCAAGGGTCGCGGCGGCCAGACCATTGAGGTCATCGAGGGTCCGTTGATGGCCGGGATGAACGTCGTGGGCGACCTCTTCGGTGCCGGCAAGATGTTCCTGCCCCAGGTGGTCAAGAGCGCGCGTGTGATGAAGAAGTCGGTGGCCTATCTGATCCCCTTCATCGAAGCTGAGAAGGCCGAGAACCCAGAGCTGGCTGCCTCGGACACCAACGGCACGATTGTGATGGCCACGGTCAAGGGCGATGTCCACGACATCGGCAAGAACATCGTCGGCGTCGTGCTGCAGTGCAACAACTATGAAGTGATCGACCTCGGTGTGATGGTCCCGGCCCAGAAGATCCTCGACGCCGCCAAGGAACACCGGGCCGACATGATCGGGCTGTCCGGTCTGATCACACCCTCGCTTGACGAGATGGTCAATGTGGCAGCCGAGATGCAACGGCAGGGTTTTGAGATCCCGCTGCTGATCGGTGGCGCGACGACCTCGCGTGCCCACACCGCGGTCAAGATCGACCGGCAGTACGAAGGCCCGGTCGTGTGGGTCAAGGATGCCTCCCGCTCGGTCCCGGTCGCCGCCGCGCTGCTCAGTCCTGACCAGCGCACGGAGCTGATGGCCAGCATCACGACCGACTACGAGTCCCTCCGTGCCCGGCACGCTGCCAAGACGGATCGTCCACTGATCACCCTCGATCAAGCCCGGGAGAACGCTGCCCCGGTCGACTGGACCGACTATGTCCCGCCCCGCCCGGCGGTCTTCGACACCGACCTGACCACAGCCCCGGGGGTGACGAAGTCGTACGACAGCCATGGGGGGAAGGTCATGGTCTTCGAGGACTATGACCTGGCTGAGCTGCGCAACTACATCGACTGGCAGCCGTTCTTCAATGCCTGGGAGATGAAGGGTTCATTCCCCGACATTCTCAACAACCCGGCGACCGGCCCGACGGCGCGCAAGCTGTACGACGAGGCGCAGGCCATGATGGATCAACTGATTGCCGAGAAGTGGCTCACCGCCAGCGGCATCGTGGGCCTGTTCCCGGCCAATGCGGTCGGCGACGACATCGAGGTGTACGAGGACGACTCCCGCACTGCGGTGCACATGACCTTGCATCACCTGCGACAGCAGGGTGAGCACCGCAAGGGTATTGCCAACAAGGCGCTCTCGGACTATGTCGCGCCCAAGGGCGCTGGGCTGGCCGATCACGTCGGCGCCTTCGCCGTCACCGGTGGCCTCGGCGCCACCGAGAAGATCATGGAGTTCAAGGCCGACCTCGACGATTACAACGCGATCCTGCTCGAGTCGCTGGCCGACCGTCTGGCCGAGGCCTTCGCCGAGCGGCTGCACGAACGGATCCGCAAGGAGTTCTGGGGCTATGCGCCGGAGGAGAACTTCACCAACAAGGAGCTGATCAAGGAGGCCTACGACGGGGTCCGTCCCGCTCCGGGCTACCCGGCGTGCCCCGAGCACACCGAGAAGCAGCTGCTCTGGGAGCTCCTCGATGTGGAGACCAACACCGGCATCCAGCTCACCGACTCGATGGCGATGTGGCCGGGCGCGGCCGTGTCCGGCTTCTATTTCAGTCATCCCGACTCGCAGTACTTCGTGGTCGGCCGGGTCGGCAAGGACCAGGTCGTCGACTATGCCGAACGTAAGGGGTGGACCCTGGCCGAGGCAGAGCGGTGGCTTTCGGCCAACCTCGGCTACGACCCCGACGACTGATCGCGACTTTTTCGTCGTTCGATGCAACCGGCACTCGCTGGGCTGCGTAGACCCTCCACAACCCCAACCCGGATGGAGGAAGATCATGACGATCTCACGATGGAAACGCGTGACCATGTCGGCAGTCCTCGCTGTCGGCGTTGCTGTCGGATCCTTGGCAGCAGCCACACCGGCCCAGGCGCAGGGTGGATTCAAGGGCAAGGTGATCGCCAAGAACGGTCTGGTGGTGCGCACTGCGCCATCGACACATGCCGGCTCGGCCGGCTCGGTCGCCCAGGGAACAACCATCTCGATCGACTGCAAGGTGACCGGGACCCGCGTGGACGGCAACACCCTGTGGTACGAGCTGTCGAACGGCAACGGCTGGGTGTCGGCCCGCTATGTCGACAACATCGGCGCCGCACCCGACAGGTGCCCCGCTGAGGCCACCGAGTACGGCGTCGGGCAGACCACGACCGGGCTCACCATGAGAACCGGTCCCACCACCGCCGACACCGTACAGGGCGCACTGCCGTCGGGCACCAAGGTCAAGGTCACCTGCTATGTGAACTCGCAGAACGTCGGCGGGGAGCGCCAGTGGTACCTGCTGGACAACGGATCCTGGGTGTCGGCGGCGTACGTGACACGGATTCCGGCGGAGCCGAGCAATTGGGTGCCCTGTACGTGACAGTTCGTGCACCGGAGAGAAACTGCAATCTCAGCGAGTGAGAAGGACTGCTCATCTGCTGGAACCTGCTGGTCACAATCGGGCAGGGTCAGTGCAACATCTTGAAGAGGAGTGCACTGTGATGAGCAACAAGGTCCGGACTGCGGTGGTGGGCCTACGGATGGGCCTGGCCCATGCAAAAGCCTATGCAGCGGTCGACAACGCCGAGCTGACCCATGTGGTCGACCTCGATGCCGAACTGGCAGAGCAGGTCGCCGGTGAGCTCGGATGTGCTCACACCACCGACTGGGAGAGCATTCTCGACGAGGTCGATGCGATCTCGTTTGCCACCCCGCACCATCTGCACCACAGCCAGGCATTGAAGGCCATCCGTGCTGGCAAGCACGTGCTGATGGAGAAGCCCCTGGCCAACTCGGAGGCCGAGTGCCAGGAGCTGATCAGCGCAGCGCAGGAACACGACGTCCGGCTGATGATCGCCTACGTGGTCCGCTACCTCCCGGCGATCCGACAGCTGAAGGCTCTGCTGGACAGCGGTGAGTACGGGACACCGATCAGCATCCAGGGCTGGGTCCGGGCTCATCTGGAGCCGAGGCCGCCGGACTCGTGGTTCTCCCGTCGGGCCACGCTGGGCGGCGGTGTCCTGTTCAGCCACGGCTGTCATTACATCGACATCCTGCTCTATCTCTTCGGTGATCCGACCCAGGTCGCCCATGTGGGCACCCGCAACGGCACCGAGTGGTTGGAGGGGGAGGGCACCTCGCACGCGATCCTGCGGTTCCCCAACGGGGTGATCGGGAGCCTGATGTCGAGTTGGGGGATCGTGGCCCCGCGCTCGCCAGCGCGTTACCAGATCCACACCACCACCGGTGTCCTGCAGCTCAACAACGACATGTGGACGATCGAGTGGACCACCCCCGACGGGGAGACCGAAGTGCTCCACTCCCGGCCCGAGGACGCCCGGCCCAATGTCCAGTACGAGGTCGAGCACTTCCTGGCCAGCATCGAGTCCGGCCAGTCGCCCGAGACCGATGGGGTCGAGGCACTGCGCTCACACCGGGCGATCTGGGACATGTATGCCGGGGACGATCTGAACGCAGGAGGAGTCCGATGAGCACCCATGACGGCCCAGTACGGATTGGGGTGATCGGCTGCGGCCTGATGGGATCGCTGCACGCCCGCACCTTTGCCTCGCTGCCAGGCGTGGAGGTCGCCGCCCTCCACAACCGGTCCCGCGACAAGGCTGAGGCGTTGGCCCAGGAAGTCGGCGGTGCCACGGTCTATGACAGCTACCAACAGCTGCTGGAGCACGACCTGGACGGTGTCGTCGTGGCCACCCCTGACCACCTCCATGTCGAACCGGCCACGGCGGTGCTCGCCTCCGGTCGCCATCTGTTCCTGGAAAAGGCGATCGCGACCTCACTCGAGGATGCAGCGACCATCGTGGCGGCCGGCCAGGCCCGTCCGGACCTGGCGGCGTTGGTGGCTTACCCCTTGCGGTTCTCTCCGGTCTACCAGGCGATGCAGCGTGAGGTCACCCGTGCCGGGGTCGGCAAGCCGATCCAGGCCTGGTCGATGCGCACCCACTTCCTGGACCCGCAACAGCAGGTCTACGACAAGTACCGCGACCACTACTACGCCACGCCGGCCTGGTACTTCGACGCCGAGCACGGCAAGGGTCCGATCTTCTCGCACGCCTCGCACGACTATGACCTGCTCGGCTGGATGTGCGGCGAGGTGGAGTCGGTCTTTGCGATCGGCGACAACTATCTGCTGCCACCGGGCAGCGTCGCCGATGCGTTCACGGTGTCGTTGCGCTTTGCCAACGGTGCGATCGGGCAGGTGAGCACGCCGTGGGTGACGCGCGTCGACTACGACATCACCGGCGTCGCCACCGAGCAGATGACCGTGATGAACAATGACGGCGAGATGCGGGTCAAGGATGCGACCGGCCCGGAACGCAGGACCACCTTCAGCGAGAATGACATGTGGCAGCCGCTCGGCAGTCATTTCATCGACTGCATCCGCCAGGGGCAGCAGCCCTTGGTCAGCCTGCTGGACGGTATGCAGGCGATCGCGATCTCCGAGGCAGCACTGCGATCCCTGGCCGAGCGACGCGAGGTGCCGGTGGACCTGGCCGCCGTCCGTGCGGCCGCCACATCCGGGGCCAGCAGGTCATCCGGGGCCAGCAGGTCATCCGGGGCCAGCGGGTCATCCGAGCCGGGTGGGGGTGCCGGTCATGGCGCATGACCCGACCTCACCCCGTACCGTCACCTTGGCCAGCATGACCTGGCCCTATCAGAAGCACCCTCTGGAACGAGGGCTCGAGGGAGTGGCTGCGGCCGGCTTCGGACATGTCTCGTTGGGCCTGCCGCACCAAGGAGCGGCTCCGATTGACGACGCTGCGCCCGGCGAGGCACAGCGGGTTCGTGCCCTGTTGGACCGCTACGGTCTGGCGCCGGTGAGCTGGGTCAGCACCGACGCCCTCGCACCGTCGCGGCCGGTGGAGGCCGCGCAGCGCCGGATGGATTTCCTGCAGGAGCTCGGCGTGACCGAGTTGCTCTGTCTGGGAATTTCCAGTTACCGCCGCTTCCCCGACGAGCCGATGACCGACGCCGAGCTGGCACCGCGCTACCAAGAGTTCATCGAGCGGTACCGCGTGCATGCGGCCGAGGCCGAACGCCGCGGGATGATCATCACCCTCAAACCACACACCGGCAACACCGCCACGGCGCAGATCCTGCTGGACACTGTGGCCGCCATCGGATCGGATGCCGTACGGGCCTGCTACGACCCGGGCAATGTCCGGTTCTACGAGGGGATCAATCCGGCCGAGGACTTTCCTCCAGTGGCCGAACGGACCGCCTCCTTCGTGGTCAAGGACCATGCCGGTGCGCGCGCCGATGCCAACTTCCCCGTGCCGGGAGAGGGCGAATGTGACTTCGCCACGATGTTCGTCGATCTGCACCGCGCCGGATTCGAAGGGCCGATCATCGTCGAGCGACTGGACGGTCGCGGCGAGGACGTGCCTGCCGAGGAGATCGATGCGCGGCTGGCGCGATCACACGCCAACCTGACCGGTCTGTTGTCGAGCGCCGGTTTCGGCTGGCGGTAGATGCCAGAGTCTGTGTCGTCGAACCCAACGTGGGTTCGGCGTGAGCGCAGCGATTCGCCACCCCGGGGCACACATATCCTGATGGTGTGAAGGCAGCAGTTCGAGGGCGCCGATCCGTGTTGGCGGCAGGTCGGCGGCACTCGGTCGCCGTCCGGCAGGACGGCACTGTGGTCGCCGTCGGCGACAGCAGAGCTGGTGAATGCGATGTCGACCGCTGGGGACAGGTGATTGCCGTCGCGGCAGGCAATGTCCACAGTGCCCGCAACACGGGCAGATCGCACACCGTCGGCCTGCGCGCAGACGGCACCCTGCTGGCGACAGGGTGGAACCGCGACCAGCAGTGTGACATCGCAGAATGGCGAAACATCTCAGCGGTGGCAGCGGGCTGGCGACGAACGCTCGGCGTGAGTTCCGACGGGACGGTGCTGGCAACCGGACGCACTGCTGAGGGTGCATGTGATGTCGAGACCTGGCGACACATGACGGCGGTCTCGTGCGGAGACTGGCACACCGTCGGCCTGCAGACCTCGGCCAGTGGTTAGTGTTTGGTCATGTCACCGTCCAGTCATGGTGCTCTGGTCCAGATCGCGGCGCCGCCGGGGACCGGCAAGACCACGGTCCTGCCGGAGATGGTCGCGTTGTCGCGTGGCGAGGTGATCGTCGACATCGACGAGATTCTCACCGACGGGTCACTTCTGGGCATACCGATCGCCACAGCCGAGGCAGCCCTCATCTGGCCTGCCTACGACCAGCTGTGGCTCCAGTTTGCCCACATCGTCCGCAGGGCAGGGATCCCGGTGATCATGCTGGTCCAGGTGCCCGATGCCGCGCAGCTGGCTGTGTCCCATGGACACGGTGGGGTGTTGCTCGGCTGGGAGGTCCCAGCCTCCGTACGTGAGGAGCGGCTCGTCGCACGTGGCTGGGACCTGCAGGCGATTGCTGAGGCAGGCAACGATGCTGCGCAGTTGCGGCGCCTTCTCCCGGAAGGTCACCTCATCACCAGCCCGCGCGGCGAGGCGCCGGGAGCCTCGGCGGAGCGTCTGCTGAGGGCAGCGCGAGAGATTGTCGCTCAGGCCACTCCGCGGAGCTGACACAGCGCGAGCACGGTCTGCAGCGTCAGGTAGGACGGCGGTGGATTCCCGAGCCGATGGCGTCAACGTCATCGCGCTGGGACATCTCGGGCCGCAAGGACCATCTACGATGACCTCATGGACACCGCCACATCAGCCTCCGTGCCGTCCGGTCTCGTCGGGGGCCCGTTCCACCACGTCACCGCCGAGGAACTGGACACTTTCGTACGGGAGCAGTTGGCACAGCTCGACCTCGACGGAAAATCTGTCACCCTGGTGATCCCGGACGGCACGCGTAGCTGCCCGCTGCCGCTGGTGCTCGGCACCGTCCACCGCCACCTGATCGATCGGGTCGCCAGCCTGACCGCCGTGATCGCGCTCGGCACCCACTCGTACATGGAGACCGACGAGATCGAGCGCATGCTCGGCACCGAGCCGGGTGGCCTCGACGCGGCGTACCCCGGGATGGCCGTGGTCAACCACGAATGGGCCGACCCGAACATGCTGGTCAGTGTCGGCTCGGTTTCCAGCGAGCGGATCGCCGAACTGTCCGAGGGGCGGCTCGAGGTCGGCGCCGAGATCCTGATCAACCGCCATGTCGTCGAGGCGGACGTGTCCATCGTGATCGGTCCGGTGTTCCCGCACGAGGTGGTCGGCATCTCCGGCGGCAACAAGTACTTCATCCCCGGGGTCGCCTCGCAGGAGTTCATCGACATGACCCACTGGGTCGGGGCGCTGATCACCTCGTACGACATCATCGGCACCACTGGCATCACACCGGTCCGCGCCATGATCAACGAAGGCGCCTCACTCATCCCGGGGCTGAAGCTCGCCTTCTGCCTGGTCGTCGAATCTGGCTCGGGCGAGATCGAGGCCGTCGGTTTCGGCACCACCGAGCGGGCCTGGGAACTGACCGCCCCGATCGCCGCCGAGACCCATGTCACCTACGTCGACGAACCCTTCCAGCGCGTGGTGTCGATGATGCCCGAACGGTACGAGGACATCTGGACTGCGGCGAAGGGTTTCTACAAGCTCGAGCCGGCAGTTGCTGACGGCGGCGAGGTCATCATCTACGCCCCGCATGTCACCCAGGTCTCCGAGGTGCATCACGAAATCCTGGAGATCGGCTACCACTGCCGCGACTACTTCGTGACCCAGTGGGACAAGTTCTCTCACATCCACTGGGGTGTCCTGGCCCACTCGACCCACCTGCGCGGGAAGGGCACCTACGACCCGGCGACCGGTGAGGAGAACCTGCGGGTCAAGGTCACCTTGGCCACCCAGATCCCGCGGGAGGTCTGCGAGTCGATCAACCTCGGCTATGCGGATCCGGCCTCGCTTGATCTCGAGGCCTTGGCTGCCGAGCCGGGCACCGTGGTGATCCCCAACGCCGGCGAAATCCTCTACCGCGTCCGGGACTGAACGGCTCCGCTCAGGCCGGCTGGAACGGCCGGACCTGCATCAGCGCGATGTCGTCATTGGCGCAACCGGTGACCTCCATCCGGATCACCACCCAGTCCAGTTCCTCGGGCGGGTAGATCCGGAATCCGGCGCCGGGCTCGGCGCGGCACTCATCGCCGTACGCATCGGCCTGAGCCAGCCACAAGGAGGCCTTGGCGGACTCACCCGGGGCCACGGTGATCGCCGGATCGTCGACGGACCGGTCATAGATGGCAGCTGCGCCCAGTTGCCCGCCGGAGGTTGACTCGATCGAGACCCCCGGGAAGCCATGAATCGTGCAGGCCTGGTCGCTGGCGTTGGTCACGACGATGAAGTACTCCACATGTCCGGCAGCACCCTGACCGATGTCGATGCGGACCTCGGAGTTGTCCAGACTGCACAGGTCGACCCGCCGCGGGGTGTCACTGGGGGACCCGGAGTTCGGTGGTGGGGTGGTTGCCGGCGGGGTGGCCGTGGGCGGGGTGTCCGGGGGCCCCGAGTCCTGCGTGGTGTTTTGGAGGTCGGGGGTCGGTGTCGGCGAGTCGGAGGCCGGCCGGGTCAGGCTCGGTGCCGGCTCGGTCGAGGTCACCGGAGGCCCGGCGACCGGAAGGTCGTCAGGTTGTCCGCCGAACAGACCGAGCGCCCCGGCGCCGCCGACGCCACCGGCGATGATGGCCAGTGCGGCGACGGCAGCGATCATGGTGCGGCGGCGTTGGATGGCTCGGGCTCGTCGCAGCGAGCCGGCGGCCAGACCCGTGCCAGCTGAGGTGCGGGTGGCATGGCTGCGCAGCCGTGCGCCCAGCTCTTCGGGGTCGGAACTCATGCCTGGCCTCCTTCCTCTTCGATCATTCCTCGCAGAGTGGCCAGTGCCCGCGAGGTCTGTGACTTGACCGTGCCCTCGGTGCACCGCAGCACTCCAGCGGTGTCGGCGACGCTCATGTCGGAGTAGTACCTCAGGGCAATCACAGCACGTTGCCGCGGAGGCAGCCCCATCACCTGTTGCCAGAGCTCGTCATCGGGGTGGTCGTCGTGGACGCCGACCTCGGGCAGGTGCTCGGTGGCATGTTCGCGTCGTTTGAAGGCTCGCCGCCACAGGCTGTGGTGGTCATTGACGATGATCCGGCGGACATAGGCGAGGGCATCGAAGTCGTCGCTGCCGAGCCGGTCCCAGCGCAGGAATGCCTTGGCGAGCGCGTTCTGCACCAGATCCTCGGCATCGGCCCGGTTGCCGGCGATCATCTGCGCAAAGCCGAGCAGCACCCGGTCGTGATGGGTCACGAACCGAGTGAAGTCAGCAGCGAGATGATCGTCCACGGACGCCGAGGTTACGTGATCCACCGGTAGGGTCAGCGACGAAACAGCCATCGATGCCCTCCTGTCGTTGCGTCGTCCTCCACTAGTGGAACGCTGCGGGCCGGTGAGGAGGTTGCATCCGGGCGCCGAGAATTCTGGGAGGAGAACTGTGGGACCGGTGGTGTTGTGCGTCGGCGAGACGATGGGGCTACTCACCCCCGTCTCCGATTTGCGCACCGAACCCCTGTTGCACGTCCACCAAGCTGGCGCGGAGAGCAATGTTGCGGCCGGGCTGGCCCACCTGGGTGCCCGGTCACGATGGTTGTCCCGGGTCGGTGACGACGACTTTGGGCCGATCATCACCGGCTTCCTCACCGAGCGCGGCGTCGACACCGCGGCGGTCACCGTCGATCCGGAGCGACCCACCGGTCTGATGGTCAAGACCGTGCGGGACGGCACCACCGTGGTCCGCTACGCCCGGGCCGGCTCGGCGGCCTCTGCGCTGAGCGTTGCGGACCTGACTCCCTCAGCCGTGAGCGAGGTCGGCATCTGTCATCTGTCCGGGATCACCCCGGTGCTGTCGGACTCCACCGCTGCGCTGGCTGAGGCGATCCTGTGCGACCGGGTCCTCGGCGAGGTGACGATCAGTTTTGACGTCAACCATCGCGCCCAGCTGTGGCCTCCCGGGGCTGCGGCGCCACAGCTCGCCGCGCTCGCCAATGCCGCCGACATCGTGCTGGTCGGGCTCGACGAAGCCCATGACCTGTGGGGCTGTGACACCCCGGAATCGGTACGGGAGCAGCTGCCTGACCCCGCGCGGTTGGTGGTCAAGGACGGCGCCGTGGCCGCTCACGAGTTCGTCCGAGGTGCTGCTGGTGACCAGGTCCGCACGACGGCCGCCCTGCGTGCCGAGGTGATCGAGGTGGTTGGGGCCGGCGACGCCTTCGCCGCCGGCTATCTCGCCGGTCTGTCCTCGGGCGAGGAGGGGCTCGGTCTGCGGCTGGGTCATGTCTTGGCCGCCTGCACCATCCAGTCTCCGCTGGACCTGCCGGCCTGGCCGCCAGCCAGCCAACTGAAGCACTGGGCCGGCCTCGCCGAGGCCGAATGGCGCAGTCTCCACATCACCCCCGACGTCCTCCAAGGAGCATCATGAGCATCCACCAGCAGCTGGTCGACCTGATCTCGGGGCAGTCCGTGATGGGCATCTTCCGGGCTCTCGGGACCGAGCGCACCCTTGAGCTCGCCCACCGGGCCTGGGATCTCGGCATCGACCTGGTCGAGGTGCCGGTCAGCGAACCTGAGGCGTGGGACACCCTCGCCGCTGTCGTCGCCGCCGGTCAGGAACGAGGCCGCACCGTCGGTGCCGGCACTGTCGTCCATCCCGACCAGGTCGTCCGGTGCGCCGGCCTGGGCGTCGGGTTCACCGTTGCGCCCGGTCTGGACCCGGCGGTTGTGGCGGCAAGCCAGGAGCACGGCATCCCGCACCTGCCCGGGGTGTCGACCCCGAGCGAGATCCAGCAGGCTCGCCGGCTCGGATGCCAGGTGGTGAAGGCTTTCCCGGCGTCCGTGCTGACCCCGGCCTGGTTCACGGCGGTGCGGGGTCCTTTCCCCGACCTGCAGTTGGTCGCCACCGGCGGAGTCACCGCACAGAACGCTGCCGACTACCTCGGAGCTGGGGCCGCCATGGTCGCGCTCGGCTCGGCCTTTGCCGACGAGTCCCAACTCGAGGCCGTGGCCACGTTGGTCAGCTGAGCTGCCACGGGTGGCCTGCGACCACGGTCACCGCCACCCTCATCGTCCCCAGGCGGCCGGCCAGCGATGACGGATTTCCTTGCCAGGCAAGAGGATTCTCGTCCAACAGCACAATGTCACCGGGACCGCCCACGTCGAGTCGGTCGATGCCGTTGGTCGAACAGCGCAGAGCCTGGGCGACGCTGATCGCTTCCTCGGCATGCCAGGCGTCAGCGGTCGGCAGGCCGCGGTGCACGGCCGCAGCCATCGTCCACCACGGGTCGAGGCGAGCGACTGGGGCGTCCGAGCCCAACCGGACGTCGACCCCGGCCTCGAGCATCGTCCGGAGACGGAAGCAGTGCGTGACCCGGTCTGGCCAGCACTGCTCCATGGCATCGATGTCGTCGAGCAGGTGGGCCGGTTGGACACTGGCGACCAGGCTCAGTGTCGCCATCGCAGAGATCTCGGCGTCGTTGACCAACTGGGCATGTTCGATCGAACCAGTGGCTCCGACCGCCGCGAACGTCCGCACCGCATCCCGTACGGCAGCGTCACCGATCGCATGGACGGCACAGTGGAATCCGTGGGTCGAGGCTGTGGCGACCAGCTCGGTCAGCTCGGCCGGCTCCACATTGGCCACGCCGTACGGCATCGGGAGTTCGACCGCATCGGCATAGGGCTCACAGCAGAAAGCGGTCCGGGTGCTCAAGGAGCCGTCCGAGATGACTTTCAGTGGCCCTAGTCGGACCAGTCCCGAGCCGAGCGTCGAACCCGTGCGCAGTCCGGCGTCGATCGCTGCGGCCAGATCCACCGGATAGACACCGGCTTCGATCCGTGGCATCGGTGTCCCGGCCCACGCCGGGTCTGCCATTCGGGCCGCCCAGCGCTCGTGGTTGGGGGCGAACTCGAGATCGACCATCCCGACGATCCCGCGTCTCACCGCAGCGGTGAGTGTCTCCCGTACGGCCTGGTCGGCGACGACGCCCACCCCGGGCAGCTCACTGAGCCGGGGGTAGAGGTCGAACCATTCAGCTTCCTCGATGATCCCTTCCCTGGCAGGGATGCCGAGCGCGGCGAGTGCAGCTGAATTGAGCCAGCCATGGTGGGCGTCGCCGCTGATCAACACCGCAGGGACCTCACCGGTGACGGCATCGAGCTCGGCCACGGTCGGTTGCTCCGCCCAGGTCGCGGTGCGATGCCCGTAGCCCTGGATGGTCGAGCCGTGATCGGCCGCGGCAACCCGGGCGCAGACCTCGGCTGCGGAGTGTGTGCCGGACAGGTCGAGGCGCCGGGTGGTCAGGGCCCACTGGTCGAGATGGACGTGACGGTCCCACAGGCCCGGGATCGCCCAGCGTCCCTCGGCCCGTACCTCACGCTCGGTGTTGCCAGACAGGTTCGCCCCGATCTCGGCGACGAGGCCGTCTCGGATCCGGATGTCGACGGCCTCGCCCGAGGTCGCGCCGGCGAGGTCGAGGGGTCGACAGTTGCGGATGAGCAGATCGGACACGGCGATGACTGTATCCGTCGTGTCCGATCAACCGAACCTGGAGAGCAACACCGACACACCTGCCCGTACACCGTTGGTGATGGTCGGCTCGGCGTCGGGGGCGAAGAAGGGGCTGTGGGTCGAAGGATTCGGACCATCGGCATCGACCACCTCGGCCGGCAGGGCACCGATGTACCAGAAGGTCGACGGCACGCCGATGGCGGTCGCCAGGACGGTGAAGTCCTCACTGCCCATCCGGGTCGGGGCGCTGGTCACCGCATTGGCGCCGAACTCCTTGCTCAGGGCGGCCCTCACCTGATCCGCCTGAACCGGATCGTTGACGGTCAGTGGGAAGGTCGACAGCACCTCAATGGTGGGCTCGGGGGCGTCGGACGCGGCGGCCTCGGCACTCAGCACACGGCGGACTGCGGTGGTGACTCTGTCCCGTACGGCTTGGTCGTGGTGGCGCATGTTGAGGGTGAACGTGGCCTGATCGGGGATGACGTTCTCCTTGGTGCCGCCGTGGAAGGTCGCCACGGTGACGACCGAGACGTCCCGTGCCGAGACCTCGTTGGCGACCACCGACTGGAGGCGGACGACCATGTGGGCGGCCAGCAGGACCGGATTGAGGGCCGCTTCGGGACGGGAGCCATGGCCGCCGCGGCCATGGACGGTGACCTGCCAGGAGTCGGCCATCGCCATCGCCGGACCGGGCGTGAGATCGACCGAGCCGACCCGGGCGGAGGTGACGTGCTGGCCAAAGATCGCACGGGGTCGTGGCGCAACCTCCCACAAGCCGTCGGCAACCATCGCCTTCGCTCCGGCTCCGGTCTCCTCCGCCGGCTGGAAGATCATGACCACAGTGCCCTGCCACTGATCACGGTGGGCAGTGAGGTGGGACGCGATCCCAAGCCCACAGGTGGTGTGGATGTCATGGCCGCAGGCGTGCATGACCGCAGTGGTGGTGCCGTCGGGGAGGGTTCCGGTTGCGGTGCTGGCGTAGTCGAGGCCGGTGTCCTCGACGATGGGCAGGCCGTCCATGTCGGCACGGAAGGCCAGCGTCGGGCCGTCTCCGTTGACCAGCCAGCCGACCACTCCGGTGCCGCCGACCTGCCGGGTCTCGAAACCGAGTTCGGTGAGCCGCTCACCGACGATGCCGGCCGTCCGGTGCTCCTGCATCGACAGCTCCGGATGACGGTGGAGGTCCTGGTAGGTCGCGAGAAGGTTCTGGATGAGCGTCGGTGCGATCTCAGTCATGGCCCCCATCATGGCCGATCATGACTGAGCCAGTCGTCCCGATGCTCGGCCAGATCGACGAACAGGCCCGCCATCAGGGAGAGCCCCTCGGTCAAGATGCTCATCGAGGCGTGTTCGTCGGCGGCGTGCTGCTGGCAGCCCGGATACGAGTGGGGCACCCAGATCGTCGGCAGCCCCAGCGTACGGGCAAAGACATGGTTGGGGATGGTGCCGCCCAAGTTGGGAAGTACGGCTGGAACGGCGCCGGTCGTGCGGGTCAGGGAAGCGACCGCTGCCCGGGCTGGACTCGAATCCGGGTCCAGTCGGGTGGCGAGCCCGCTGCTGATCAGCTTCACTGTCACCGGCAGATGGTGCTCGGCAAACACCGCTTCGATCGCGGGCACCACGGCGTCGATGTCGGTGCCGTCCACCCAGCGCAGGTTGGCATGCGCTGCGGCGCGGCCGGGGATCGAGTTCACCGGTCTGGCCAACTCGCCGGCGCCGATCGTGGTGATCTCGAACGCGTTCCATGCCAAGAGCCGCTCGGCTGTGGTCAGGCCCGGGTGGCCCCAGGTTGCAGACGGGCTGCCCGGGGCCATCGCGAAGTCGGGGTTCTCGGGCAGAGCAGCGACTGCTTCTCTCACCTGGGCGGGGATCTGGGTCGGCTGCAATGCCGGCAGCAGGAGTTCGCCGCGTGGTCCGACCAACAGGCTCATGGCGTGGCTCAGGATCGTGGCGGGGTTGGCCAGGATGCCGCCCCAATTGCCGGAGTGGTGGTCGGACTCGCTGACCTGGCACTCGAAGCGCAGATGCATGTTGCCCCGTGAACCGAGGAAGATCGTGGGCACCTCTGCCCGGTAACGAGGACCGTCAGAGGCGAGGAACAGATCTGCAGCCAGGTCGTGCCGGTGGGTCTCAGCAACGGCGGCCAGACCGGGGGAGCCGGCTTCCTCCCCGCTCTCGAACAGCACCGTCACATTCCAGCCCAGCTGTCCGCGCGCCTTCAGTACGGTGCCAAGGGCGAGGAGGTTGACGGTGTGCTGGCCCTTGTTGTCGGCGGTGCCCCGTCCGTACAGACGGTCGCCGATGACGGTGAGTTGCCAGGGATCGATGCCTTCGCTCCAGCCTTCCCCGGCGAACTGCACATCGACATGGCCGTAGAGCAGTACGGTCGGCAGCGATGGATCCTCGATGCGACGTCCGATCAACAGGGGATGCTCATGCGACACGGGATTCTCCACGGTGCTGACGGCAAAGCCGAGGCGCTCCAGCTCAGGGGTGATCTCTGTGGTGTAGTAGCCCCGCATTGACTGACCACAGCCGGCAGCCCGGCTTTCGGTCCGGTGTGGGATCCGGCGGGAGAGCACCTCGACCAGTGTCCCGTCCGCGGCGAGTGTGGTGGCGGCGGCAACGATGTCGGCACGTTCCTGGGGCATGGCTCGATCCTGTCACGATCGAACGGGGGTCGGGTCATGAGCATCCGTTCAGATGCCAGCTCAATCTATGGCATCCTGTTTCAGGTTGTTGCATGAGAGGCGGAGCCATGTTGAGTGACGAACGGCGCGAGTACATCCTGCGGGAGATCCGCGCATCGGGCTTCGTCCATGCTGCCGATCTGGCTGATCGGCTGGAGGTCTCCCGGGCCACGGTCTGGCGGGACATCGACCGATTGGCCAAGGCGGGTGCGGTGGCCAAGGTCCATGGTGGTGCCTCAGCCCCGTACAGTGCCTCGGCCAGTGTGGCGACCCGTGGGAACAACACTCAGCTGACCATCGGTATGCAGGTGCCGACCAGCTCGTACTACTACCGTAATGTCATCGAAGGGGCGCGAGAGGTCTGTGAATCCTTCGGCGCCCGCCTGGTGGTCGGTGTCTCCGGGTACGCCGAGACCGCGGACGATCTCGAGTCGGCCCGGGGCCTGCTCGGGGTCGGCGCCGATGGCTTGCTGCTCACCCCCGGTGCGGTCGACGGCAGCGGCTCCAACTCTGGCTATCGGGAACTGCTCGGCGAGCTTGACTGTCCGATCGTGTTCGTCGAACGTGACCTCGACGGAATCGTGTCCGACTCGGTTGCCTCGGTGACCACGGCCCGCGAGGCGGGGGTCCACTCGGCCGTGGAGCACCTCGCCGAACTCGGGCACCGCAAGATCGGTTTCGTCGCCATCCGCCACGCCAGCCGTAGCCGCTACCGCATCCGTCGTGGATATGCCGACGCCATCGTCACGCTCGACGTGGATCGGCCGCCGGAGCCGAGGGCCTGGGAGTGGTACGCCACCACTTCCAGCGGGGAGATCCTCGACGGGATCCGCGCGGCGGGAGTGACCGCGGTGGTGGTCTTCGGCGACACCTTGGCGATCTCGCTGTCTCACGAGGCGCACCGCCGCGGCTGGAGCATTCCCGGTGACCTGTCGATCATCTCCTACGACAACGAGATCGCTGCCGACGGACTGCCACCATTGTCGGCCATCTCACCCGACCGGCGCGGTGTCGGTCGCACGGCCGCTCGCTATCTGCTGACCCACCTTTCCGGTGGTGAACCGCTGGGTGGCCGTCGCCTCAATGTCCAACCCTCCTTGGTGTTGCGCGAGTCCACGGCGCCGCCGGCGAAGTGAGCCGACATGGCGCACCCCCAGATGTTCGACGACCAGGATCCGTTGCTGGCTCGCGTACGAGAGATCGCCGGCAAGCTGCCGGGATCCCAGGAGAAGGTGTCCCATGGACGCCCGGCCTTCTTCACCACCAAGGTCTTCTGCTACTACGGCGGTTCGGTCAGGGTGGCAGGCAACTGGGTGCGGCATCCACACTCGATCATGGTGCTGGCCGACAGCAGTGACCGCGAAGCTCTGCGCGAGCTTCCCGACTCCTTTGTGCCTGCCTATCTGGGCCCGTCGGGCTGGACCGGGATCGACATCACCGCAGACACCGACTGGGCCGAGATCGGAGAGCTGATCGAAGAGTCATACCGACTCACCGCGCCGAAGCGTCGGGTCGCCGAGCTGGATGCACGGGATCGCCGGTGACCTTTGCACAACCCCGGCAGAAACTAGTGGATGATCCGTCGATCCATGGGTCGACGTAGAGACGATGAAAAGGCTGGCGCCGTGGCTCACGGTCGGTCGATGCCGTCCCACAGCGCCACCATCTCGTTCAGCTGATCGGTGCGCACGCACTCGCCCAGATGCCGTACGGGCACCGTGTCACCACTGACGCGGGGCCAGTCACACTCGCCGGTGGCCGCAAACTGGGCCACCAGGTGGCGGTACCTCGCACCCCAACGGGACTGTTCGGGAGTCGCCCCGGTTGCTGTGCCGAAGAAGTGTGGGGTGTCATCGAAGTGCCCGGTGCGCTCCAGGCCCGGCACCTCGACAATCGCCAGCCATCCCCGGGAGGCATGGCGGGCAGACCGAGCTTGGGGCAGGTGGAAGATCCAGTCGGTCAGCAAGGCCTGTCGGGCCTCATCGGGTGAGCTGGACCGGGACAGGTACCAGTCGGCGATCGTGGGCACTCGTACGGTGGGGATGCCCCAGGCGACCAATTCGTCGCGCAGCGCGGCGCCGGTGCTGATCGACCGCAGCTGGGCGGGTCCGAGTCGCGCCCAGAACTCTGTCTCCTGACCGGTTGCGGTCAGCAGGACCTCGGCCCCGGGATCCTCGAGGCGCAGCGGGTGACCGGAGATGACACCGCGAGGCAGGGAGCTGTCGTCGGCCACCGCCAGGCCGCTGATCGTCACGGCGTTCCGGTCGCCGACATCGCCGGCAGTCACCTGGTCGGCCGCAGCAACCCAGCTCTCGATCGGGATGGCGGCGACATCGGCGTCAGTGGGATCGTCGCCGAGCCCGACTGCGGCCAACAGGTGTTCGCCCATGGTCTCGGCCGTGGCGGGATCGATGATCTTGTAGGGGCCGCCTGACATCGGCACCAGCCGCCGGAAGAGGCCAGCAGCTGTCGGTGCGCTCAGCAGGGCCCCGGCCAGGAACGCTCCGGCGCTCTGTCCGGCGACACAGACCCGATCCGGATCGCCGCCGAAGGAAGCGATGTTGCGCTGGATCCACTGCAGGGCACAGATGACGTCTCCCAGGCCGAGGTTGGTCGCTTCGGCCAGCCGGCCACCGCGATGGGCGAACGGCCCAAAGCCGAGTGCTCCCACTCGGTAGTTGACCGTCACCACCACCAGTCCTTCGCAGGCCAGAGTTGCGCCGTCGTGGACCCGGCCCGAGGTGGCGCCGGCCTTGAACCCACCACCGTGGACCCACACCAGCACCGGGAGGTCGGGGTCACGATGCCGGGGTCGCCAGATGTTCAGACTCAGGCAGTCCTCGTCCAACTCGGTCACATCGCAGAGGTAGAACGGCACCTGCTGTGGTGCCGCCGGGCCAAAACGGGTGGCGTCGATCTCGACATCAGATGTGGGTGGTGCGAGCCGGGCGGCCCTCAGTCGCCGTGCCCCGACCGGTGGCCGTGCGTGACGGATGCCGCGGAAGACATCCACCTGTTCGGATCGCTCTCCCCGGACCCGTCCGTGGGGTGCTGTGACCGTCACTGTCTTCTCCACCACGGGACCAATCGTATACGATACTGCTCCATGGAGAACAACCATGACGTCATCGTTGTCGGTGCCGGTGCAGCCGGCACCATCGCTGCGCTCTCGGCCGCACGCGCTGGGGCACGCGTCGCACTCGTCGATGCAGCGCCCTTCCCCGGGGGTGAACTCGTCTGTGGTCTGCCGCTGGACAGCTGCGTGAACGCCCGTGGTGAGTGGATCCAGGGCGGCATCCTGAAGGACCTCTTCGACCGACTCGAAGCCATCGGCGGCTATGTCGGTCCGGTCTTCGACTGGCGGACCATGTATGCGGTCTGTGTCGATCCGGAATTGTTCAAGCTGGTCATCATCGACGCCCTCGCCGAAGCAGGCGTCTCACTGCACCTGCAGACCATGGTCGACCAGGTCCACACCGACGGTGCAGGCCGGGTCACTGCCGTCGACACCGTCACCCGTGGCGGCCATCTGCGCCTCAGCGCCCCGATCGTGCTCGACTGCTCCGGTCATGCCGATGTCGTCGACAAGGCCGGTGCGGCGACCGAGATCAGCGACGACTCCGGGCTGCTGCAACCGATCAGCCTCACCTACCGGCTCACCGGTGTCGACTTCGGTCCCTACATGGAATTCGTCCGGGACAACCCGGGCGAGTTCCTGTTGGCCGAGAACCCGGTCATCGGCCTGACCCCAGCAGAAGCTGCGCTCAAGTCGTACGAGATCGGGTTGCCGCACCTGGCGCTCAGCTGTGACGGGCCGCTGCTGGGTGGTGCCATCGACAGCGGCGAGATGTACCCGTGCACCTTCGTGTTCACCTGGCCGACCAGCGTCGCCCGGGGCGAAGTTGGTCTCAACACCACCCGGGTCGCCGGAGTGGACGGCACCGACCAGGCCCAGGTCAATGCTGCCTGGCCGGAGCTGGTCGGGCAGGTCAAGACCGGGATGGCCTTCTGCCGCAGCAATCTTCCCGGATTCGCCCGGGCCGAGTTGTCAGCGGTTGCGCCGCGACCCGGCATCCGCGAGACCCGCCGCATCGTCGGCGACGACCGGCTGACCGACGCCGACGTGATCGCCGGGCGCAAACGAGACGACGGCATCGCCAAGGGCTCGCACCATGTCGACATCCATGGTGCCGGCACCGAACAGCTGCGGATCCCGGTCGGCAACGGTGGTTCGTACGACATCGGCTGGGGCACCGTGCTGCCGCAGTTGTCCAACGTGCTGGTCGCCGGCCGCTGCCTGTCCAGCGAGCGTGGCGCCAACGGCTCGGCCCGCGTGATGGGTTCGTGTGTCGGCATGGGACAGACGGTCGGTCTGGCCGCCGCGCGATACGCCGAGCGGGGTCTGAGTGACGTCCGCGAACTCGACGTGGTTGAGTTGCGTCAGGAACTGCGCGCACTCGGCGCCGTGCTCGACGGCACCGCCTGACGCGCTCGAGCAGCGGGGAGGGTCGGTGGCGGCCAAGTCCGAAACGGCCTACTGGTGGATCCGGGACCAGATCCTGTCCGGCGCGCGGCTGCCCCGGGCCAGCCTCAACGCCGACGACCTCTCCCGCACCCTCGGGTTCAGCAAGATCCCGATCCGCGAGGCGCTGCGACGCCTCACCTCCGAAGGGTTGGTCACTTACCGCCACAATGCTGGTGCCATCGTCACGCCGTTGTCCTGGCAGGAACTTCGCGGGATCCGTGCTGCTCGCGGAGCGCTCGAGCCAGCCGCTGCCCGAGCCGCGGCCGGATCCCGTACCGACGAGCAACTCGATCGACTCCACCAGCAACTCGACACCCTGGCGGCGAGAGTGGCCGCCGGTGATCTGGACGACTTCTTCGAGCTCAACCGGACCTTCCACCTGACGGTGGCTGGTTGCGCCGGGATGCCGGTGCTGGCCGAGCTGATCGACCTCACCTTGTTGAAGGTCAACCGCTACCGGGCTGTCCTGCCGGCGACCGTCGAGCTGGCCGCATCCGACCTGGTCGAGCACCGTGCCGTTGTCGCCGCCATCCGGGCCGGTGATGCTGATGCCGCCGAGAGCGCTGCCCGGACCCATGTCACCGGTGAGCACACCATCACCGGCCAGGCCGGACGGATCCGCGCCGAACTCTTCGATGACCAACCCTGAACCCGCAACGAAAGAGATCCACTGTGCGCATCGCCTTCATCGACCATCACCTCGCCAACTGGCATGCCGATGTCTTCCATCGGCTGCTCGGCTCCACCTTTGCCGATCGCGGCATCGAGCTCATCGCGTACGAGACGGATCCGACCCCGGGCAGGGACTGGTGTGCTGAGCACGGTGTCGTCCGCGCGGCGTCAGTCGCCGAAGCCGTCGACCGGGCCGACGGGATCATCGTGCTGGCCCCGGACAACCTTGACACCCATCTCGTCACCGCTCGAGAGGTCCTGCCGTCCGGCAAACCCGTGGTCTTCGACAAGCTGCTCGCACTGGACCCGGACGAGGCCTGGCAGATCGTCGATCTCGCCGAGTCCACCGGCACCAGGATCTTCTCCGGATCGGCACTGCGCTATGCCGCCGAGATCGAGGAGCTTGTGGTCGACGTCGACCCGAGCGGGGTCGAGGATGCCTTTGCCCGAGGGTTTGGGGTCTGGTCGCACTACGGGATCCACACCGTGTCCATGGCCGTCCGCCTCGGCGGCCACGCCATCACCCGCGTCCGCGAGTGCGGCACGGCCGAGAGCCGTCTGCTGCTGCTGGACCACGGGTCACGCCGCACCACGATCGACTGCCGGGCCGGGGAGAACGGGGCCTCGGCCCTCGGCTGGACCTGCGGGGTGAAGGTGGCCGATCAGTGGCGGACGGCGACCGTGACCGATCACGACGCGTTCTACACCAACCTGCTACGGCACTACCTGGACTTTCTTGCCGGAGGCCCGGCCGAGTCGTCGCCCGCTGACTTGGCACGACTGGTCGGCGTGCTGGCTGGCTCGGACCGGTCCCTGGCTTCCGGTGGGGAATGGGTTGCGGTCGAACGCACCTCGTGATCAGCGGCTGAGTCGATCAGTCGGCACCGGGAGCTGCCAGGTCTGCCCCCAGTCCTCGGTGCTGCGGTCGGTTCCCTCCGGGGCGATCACCTGGGCAAACTCGGCCAGTGCAACGACCATGTGGTCAGGACCGCACTCGGTGATCACGACCCGGCTCGTGGTGCCGTCGCCGCGGTCCAGAGTCCACCGATCGGCCAGATACGACAGGCCGTACCCTTCAAGCACATCCTCGGCCCAGAAGTCCTCGCCGGACTCATCCGAGAGCGGATGGCCGAACAGGGTCACCGGGGTGTACAGGTCGTCACCGGCCGGCTTCAGATAGCCGATCAGCTCGCCGTCGTCGATCCGATGGTACGGAGTCCAGTCGCCGGGGATCATGGTGGCCAGTCAACCAGTTCAGATCGCACCGGGCCAGTGGATTGTCTCAGCGCAGAATGGGCAGGATGTAGAACGAGGTCCACAGCACCCCGTACAGGCCGGTGATGAGCACCATCGCGGCGCCGACGAAGATCGCCGCCATGGCATAGCCGTCGCCGATCTCGAGTGGCTCCAGTCTGATCCGCTTGCGTGCCTTGAATCCGCCGATCAGCCCGATCAGCCCGAAGATCCCCAGCGGTACGTAGACGAAGCCGAACACGCTCACGCACGACAGGATCAGTGCCGAGATCGCCATCGGGCTCACCCGCGGCAACTCCACGTGGTCAGCGGCAGTCTCACCGCCGCTCAGTGCCGACACATGTGGACTGACGGTCTTCTCGTACGGGGTGCCCTCCCCCTGGTCACTGGTCGGGTCCTGCGGTGAACGAGCCATCGGATGTCGACCTCCTCGGGGGTGCGGACTGGCAGATGTCCACAGTCTGCCAGTCCGAACCCCTAGCGACTATGTTGGGTCGGGCACAGGGTCTACGGGGAAGGGACACGATGGCACGGCTACGGGACTCCGGCTTCGGATATGACTTCCTGCCTGCGGCCGGACGTCACTCCTTGGCCGTTCTGGCCCGTCCCGGATATCTCATCCAGCGGGTCGAACTGGCCACACCGGTGGTCCATGAACTTGCCATCGAGCTCATCATCGGACATCTCGACAGTCTCGGTCTGCCCGGTGGATCATTGTGTGCACTGGAGCTCCGGTCGCCACGCCGGTTCACCGCCAATGACTTCGACGACCATCACCGCCGATACCGACACGCGCTGGGCTTGCTCGGGATCACCGCCGACGAGAGGATCAACCCTGTGGCCCGGACCAATGTCATCCCGGCGGTCGACCCGCCAGCGGACGTGTCGGTCCAGGCGTTCAGCCATGTCGTGCCGGTCGAGGAATATGTTCCGGGCGGATTGGCCCGACTGGAGGACACCTTCGTCATCTCCGGCAGCAGTGAGGTTCCCGAACCGACCACCAACCACGCCGATCACATCGTTGCCCGGGGTGACCTGAGCGCTGACGGTCTGACCCGCAAGATCCGATGGGTGGTGGCCGAAATGGGCCGCCGACTCCACGCGGTCGGCGCTTCCTGGTCGTCAGTCACCCGGACACAGGTCTACAGCAGCCGTGAGATCGGTGGGCTGCTGTCGGAGGAGGTCCACGGAGCCACCGGCCAGGCCTTCGCTTGGCAGCCCTGCGAGCCACCGGTGGTCGAACTCGAATTCGCCATGGACTGTCGCCGGGTTGGTCAGGAGACTGTCCTCGACCCCGCTGTCAGCTGATGACGGTCTGGGTGGTCGGATCCATCAATCAGGACCTGCATCTGGACGTCGGTCATCATCCGGCGACGGGGGAGACCGTCCTGGCCGACGATCCTGTCCACCGCTGCGGCGGCAAGGGCGCCAACCAGGCCGTCGCCGCAGCCGCAGCCGGCGCTCGTACGATCATGATCGGTGCCGTCGGGTCGGACCGGGCCGGTGCCGACTGCCTCACCCAACTCGCCGCTCACGGTGTCGACGTCAACCAGGTCAGGGTGGTCGACCGCGCCACCGGGGCCGCTGTGGTCGCCACCGACCGTGCCGGGGACAACCTGATCATCGTGTCCCCGGGAGCCAATCTCTGCCTGTCGGCGGCAGAGGTGAGCTCATCACTGGCCCCTGTCAGCCCGTCCGACGTGGTGCTGCTGCAGCTCGAGATCGACCTCGAGGTGGCCGCCGAGACGATCCGGCACGCGGCATCACACGGGGCTCGGGTGATCGCCAACCTCGCCCCTTGGGCCGCGCTGCCTGCCGACGTGCTTGCCCTGTGTGACCCGGTCGTGGTCAACACCGGCGAGGCAGCCGACCTGCGGGCCAGCGGGGTCGACGTGGCGAGTCTGCTGGTCACCGAGGGCTCCGACGGTTCTCGCTGGGGTGAGCTGATGGTCCCGGCCGAGCAGGTCGCCGTGGTCGACACCACCGGCGCCGGCGATGCCTACTGCGGCGCCCTGGCCGCCGCGCTCGCCAGTGGTGTCGGCCGGCAGGAGGCGATGCTCGCCGCGACCCGAGCTGCGGCGGTCTGCGTGCAACATCACGGTGCCCAACCTGGCGCCGACCGGACCCGATAGATTCCGGTCATGGACGTCCACGCGATTGCCACCGGCTTTGTCACTGCCCGCCGCCTCGCCCAGGGCCTGACCACCTACCCCGGCGAACTGCCGACCGATCTCGACACCGCCTATCAGATCCAGGACACGGCGATGGAGTTGCGTGGCGGCGACGTCGCCGGGTGGAAGGCCGGTCTGATCGCCCCTGCCCTGCGCAGTCCCGGCGGTGACGAGCGCCTGGTCGGACCGATCTGGGCCGACACCGTCCACGTGGCTGCCGACGGTCTGGAGATGGCGGTGCACGGTGAAGGGTTCGCAGCTGTGGAAGGCGAGTTCCTGATCCGGATCGATGCTGATCTGGCACCTCGATCGTGGACCGCTGACGAGGCCGCGGACCTGCCACACACCGTCCACGCCGGGATCGAGATCGCCAGCAGTCCCTATGCCGAGATCAACGACCACGGGCCGGCGGTGACTGCTTCCGACTTCGGCAACAACCAGGGCATCGTCATCGGTGCCGAGCTGAACCGAGCCGGACTGAACGCCCAACACGTACGGACCGAAATCGACGGTGTTGTGGTCGGGGAGGCAACTGGAGCAGCCATCCCCGGCGGGATCCACACCTCCCTCGCGCAGACGTTGACGATCCTCGGTCGGCGCGGGCGGTGGGCCGCGGCAGGGAGCTGGTTTGCCACCGGAGCAGTGACCGGGGTCCACCGGGCCCACGTCGGACAGACCGCGTCGGTCACCTTCACCGGGTTGCCGCCGATGACGGTGAAACTGGTCGCATCCGTCGGGGCATAACGTGCCGCCTGTGGATCACACGGCGATCGCGCGCGCCTTCGTGAGGCGCGTCGTGACGGCCGTTCGTTGCCGACCTATCCGGGCGAGATGCCCAGTTGGTCCAGGCTGACCGTACGGCTCACTGCAGTCAGCTAGCTGGGTGTGCCCTGCCACAGCTGACGGTAGAGGTCCGCGGATCGAGCTGTGACGGCGGCCTCGTACTCGTCGGGTGGCAACCCGGGGGCAGTGCCGGCCAGGGAATGGTCCCCGATCAGCGAGACGCCGAGCCCGGCGCGACCGCCCTCCAGCTGGAAGTCGAGCAACTCCAGGAACGTGCCGGCCATGCTGAACTGATCGGCGGTCTCCCGGTTGAAGACGACCTCGTCCGGGCTCCAGATCCGCAGCGCAATGGTGCGTTCGTCGAAGGAGGCCATCTCCTCCTTGTAGTCACTGGCACCGGCCGTGCCCTTGAGATGGTCACCCATCACCACGATGACGGTGTCGTCGCCGTACTCGGCCACGATGTCGTCGAGGAACTGACCGACCTGCTGCATGGAACACTTGATGCCCGAGGCCATCCGCACTGGGTCGTTCTGGTCGCAGCCCGGGAAGATCCCCGCCGGTTCATGGGTGTCCAGGGTCAACATCGTGAGATGGAAAGGCTCGTCCTTGGCGTCGAGGTCGGCCAGAACCTCTCGGGCCCGCTCGAACAGGGCATGGTCGGACAGCCCCCACGGGCTGGTCTGTTCTGGGTCCACGCCGCGACCCTGCCAGGTCCGCAGGCCCCAGACATCGTCGTATCCGTGGTTGTGAAGGTAGGTCTTCTTGCCGGCAAACTCGGTGTCAGCGCCGCCGACATAGGTGTTGGTGTAGCCATGGTCGGCCAGGACGTCACCGACGCAGACCGCGCCGGGCAGATACTGCTCGGCCTGTTCTCCGACCAGATTCGGATCCGCGCCCAAGCCCATCAATGAGCTCTTCAGCGGGATCCCGCACTGGGTGGAGACAAAGCCGGCCATCGTCCAGCCGCCCTCGGGGTACTGGTGCAGTCCGTCGTAGCGGGCAAAGTCCTCGGTGGCCCGGTCGAGCTCGGCCAGAAGGTTCTCCCCGAAGACCTCTTCGTCGGAGAACGAGTTCTCGATGGACTCGAGATAGAGCGTGATCAGATTGCGCGGCTTGTCCGGGGAGCTCACGACCTGCGGCTCGGTGTAGTACTCGGCGAAGGATTCCTTGCTCAACAGAGCGATCGCCTGCCGCGGCACTCCGGCCACGGTCAGCAGGATGCCGAGCGAGACCACAAAGGCGCCGACCGGGATCAACATCCGCAACCGACGCACCTGGCCCCGCCCACGTCGTACGAGGGCCAACACTGCCGAGCCGATGAGGACGACAGCCGCGGGCAGGACCAAAACCAGCACGATCGCCTCAGGGACCAGGTCGGCGTTGCCTGCACCGTTGCCGCCGACTCCGGGCACATTGGTCAGGATTGCATCGAAACTGAGCTGGTCGCCGAACCGATACCGCATCCAGCCGGCCAGCATCAGGCAGGCCAAAGTGAGCCAGACCAGAAGGCGGGACAGGACAGCGCGGCCGACGGACGGTGAAGCAGGAGCCAGAAGTTTCGCCATGACGACAATCGAGGCTACCAGCCGATTCACCCGTCAGCCGTGTTCAGTTCAGGCGGATGTCACCTGCGGTCAGGTCTGGTGGTCAACCGATCCGGGGGCGCAGGCTGTCCATGCCGCCGTCGACCGCCAGGCTGACACCGGTGGTCGACCCGGACAGCGGCGATGCCAGATAGGCCACCGCTCCGGCCACCTCATCGGCGCTGACCAGACGACCGTGCGGCTGGCGCGCCTCCAGTGCGGCGCGCTCGGCCGCTGGGTCGTCGGCAGCAGAGAGGAGGCGGCCGACCCACGGAGTGTCGGCGGTGCCCGGTGAGACACAGTTCACCCGGATGCCTTCCTTCAGGTGATCGATGGCCATGGCACGGGTCAGCGAAAGCACCGCACCCTTGGAAGCCGAGTAGACGGCGCGGACCGGAAGGCCGACCGTGGCCGCGATCGAGGAGGTGTTGACAACAGCGGCCGACGACGACCTGCGCAGGTGGGGCAGTGCGGCCCGGGTCACCCGGGCCATGCCGAGCACGTTGACGTGGAAGACGTTGATCCATTCCTCGTCGGAGTTGTCCTCGACGGTGCCGGCAGCGCCGATGCCGGCGTTGTTGACGACGATGTCGAGCTGGCCGAAGTGAGCCACGGCCTCGGCGACGGCGGCCTCGACCGATGCGCTGTCGGACACGTCGCAGCGGATCTGGTGATGGCTGACCCCCTCCTGCGGAGCGAGATCGAGGGCGGCGACCCGCGCGCCACGCCTGGCGAGTTCGTCGGCAATCGCCAGACCGATGCCCGAAGAGCCTCCGGTGACGATGGCGACCAGTCCGGAGAACTCGCCCGGCTGCTCGATGCCCTGCTGCTCGTTGGATGTAGTCACGTGGTGCTCCCAGAGGTCGGTCAGTGGCAATCTGCTGGCCTCATCCTGCCCCTTCCAGACGATGGTCTGTTGCTCGGTTCGAAATCTGGGTGCCAAAGTGGGGGAGAGTCGGGTCGATTCGTCGGATCGAGTGTCGATGGGGTAAGTTGTTTTCCTGCACGGCATCCCGTGCAAAACGACTCCCTGACTGGTTCGGCGCAGTGTTGCTGTGCGCGAGGATCGCCGGCAGGGTCACGACGTGCCGAACCGCTCCCCATCTTCATTGTTTGCGGCATTGGGCACAGACCAGGAAGTACAACAGATGTCAAGCCCATCCGCAGATTCGTCGCGCCGTCCCACTGGCGCAAAAGGCAAGAAGACCGGACCCGGTCAGAAGAAGGCTCGTTGGTCCCAAGCCCAACGTGACGCCCGTGACCGCCGCAAGAGCGGCAACAAGTTCGGCGCCGAGCCGCGTGCCTGGGGCCGCGACGACAACCCCAACCGCAGCACGGGGGAACGTAAGCGTTCCTTCGGCCGCGACGATCGTGGCGGTCGGTCCTTCGGTCGCGACCGTGACTTCGGTCGTGATGATCGCAGCAGCGATCGTGGTCGCTCGTTCAACCGTGATGACCGTGACAGCCGCGGCGGGTTAAACCGTGACGACCGTCCTCGCCGCTCGTTCAACCGTGATGACCGTGACAACCGTGGCGGGTTCAACCGTGACGACCGTCCTCGCCGCTCGTTCAACCGTGATGATCGTGACAGCCGTGGCGGGTTCAACCGTGACGACCGTCCGCGCCGCTCGTTCAACCGTGATGATCGTGACAGCCGTGGCGGGTTCAACCGTGACGACCGTCCGCG
>CAMDZW010000023.1 GCA_945911015.1 uncultured Propionibacteriaceae bacterium | reverse complement strand
TTGCCCTGGCTGCCCTCGTCGACCAGCCAGCCTGTTGCCGCCTTGCCACCGGGGGAGGCCACGACGGCGTTGTTGCTCTCGCCGAATGGTCACATCGAGCATGTCATGGCCGGTGTCGACGACGGTGAAACGTTCTGGGCCCACACCGAGCCCGGTGCCGCCCAAGCGCTGGTCGACTTCCTCAACTCGATGCGGTTCATGATGCGGGTCGAGGTCCAGATCGAGGACTCGTACGGGGTCGTCTGGCGTCCCGGCTCCGAGGTCTCGGTCACCGACCGGTGTGCCCGACGGGACCTCAGCGATGCTCTGGGCGGGGTCGAGGTGTTTGCGCCACGCGACGAGATCGAAGGACTGCTGGGGGACCAGCGGGCCGGGACCTGGGCCTACGAGGCGCTGCGGATTGCCGCCGGGATCCCGAGGATCGGCGTCGACACCGACCACCGCACCATCCCCAATGAGATCGGCCTGCTCGGCGTCCACCTCGACAAGGGCTGCTATCGCGGGCAGGAGACCATCGCCCGGATCCACAATCTCGGCCGCCCGCCGCGGCGGCTGGTGATGTTGCACCTCGACGGCTCGGTCGAACAGCTGCCCGCCGTCGGCGATGAGCTCCAGCTGGATGGCCGGACTGTCGGTTTCGTCGGCAGCAGCTCGCGGCACCACGAGCTGGGCCCGATCGCGCTCGGTCTGGTCAAACGCAACACGGCCACCGATGCCGAACTGGTCACCCAGGAGATCGCCTGTGGTCAGGAGGTGCTGGTCGACCCGGAGGTCGGGCTGCACGTTCGCCCGAAGCTGCGCTGACCGGCGCTCAGAGCTGGCGGACCTTCAGCCCCAGAGCCGCCGCCAGCGGCACCACCAGGGCGACCGCATCGTAGGGGTCGGAGAATCCGATCTCGGCACCGCGCAGTGAGTCGAGCCCGGTCGTGCCGGTGAAGGTGCAGTCGGTGAAGGTGGTGCCGCCGCGCACCCGCGCCTGGGAGAAGTCTGCACCAGCCAGGTCGCAACCGATGAACTCGACCTGGGTCAGCTGGGCACCGGCGAAGTCGGCCCCGGTCAGCTGGCAGTCGCGGAACCGGACCTGGCGCAGCGAGGCGGAGCGCCACAGGCTGTCTCCGGCCGGGCAATCGGTCAGCTCGACCTGTTGCAGGCTGGCGCGGGTGAATCCGAGACCGGTGAGCCGGGACTCCCCGATCCTCACCCGGGTCCAACTGCTGTCCCGGCTCTGGAAGACCGCCAGGTCGCACGACTCCAGCACCGCGTCGGTGACCGCAAGTTTCGGTAGCTCCGCTCCGCCGAACGACACGCCCCGCAACAGCGAGTCATCGATCTCGACCAGCTCTGCCACCGCTGCGGTGATCCGGCACTGCTCGATCAGCAGCCCGGAATAGACCTGGTCATCCTCGGGCCACCACTCGGACACCGGTACGTCTGCAGAGGGGCTGGGGGCGACCTGGAATGCGGGCATGAGGGCCATTGTGCCCCGGATCAGAAGTGATCCGGCGACCGTTCACCGGCATGCTGCGAACTTGCCCTGGCAAGAAATTTCTGGAACCCGGGCAACCAAACCGTCGTCCAGCGCGTACACCTCATTGAGGAAAGGAGACGACGATGACGATGTCAGCGACCAATGCCGACCGCCACACCTACCGACTGCGGCATCCGAGTGTGGCAACGCTGCCCGGCGGCCACCGGGTCGGGGTGATCCACGCCGATGCCGACGAGATCTGCCTGGCCTTCCTCGGCTCGGACCCTGGCTGGTCCGGAGGAAGCGCGATGCGCCGCGGCGAGAGCATTGACCGAGGCGGGCTGCACCTGACCTATGTCGGTGGTGGATTCTGTCCCCGCAGCGGCGGCTGGATCGCCGAGTTGTGCTGCGAGAGGGAGCTTGCCACGGCCAGCTGAACGTCCACTAGTGTGGGGCAAGTGGACTGGACGAACTGGGACGCCGTGTTGTTCGATCTCGACGGGGTGCTGACCCCGACGGCTGAGGTGCACCGACGTGCTTGGCGGGAGCTCTTCACTGCGGCACTGCCGGCCGGTGCCGCCCCGTACGTCGAGGACGACTACTTCGCCCACATCGACGGTCGGCCCCGCTACGACGGGGTACGGGAGATGCTCGCCTCTCGCGGTGTGACTGTCAGCGAGGACACCGTCCGGGAGCTGGGGGACCGCAAGAACGACCTGTTCACCGAGATCCTCGAGCGTGACGGGGTGACGGCCTACCCGGGGTCGGTCCAACTTCTCGACCATCTGGCCACGCTCCCGATCGAACTCGCAGTCGTGTCCTCCTCGCGCAATGCCCGCCCGGTGCTGTCGGCCGCTGGTCTGCTCGACCGGTTCGAGGTGATCGTCGACGGTGTTGTCGCTGCCGAGCATGACCTCCCCGGAAAGCCTGCCCCCGACACCTTCTCCCATGCAGCAAGGACGTTCGGGGTCCCCGATGCCCGTGCCGTGGTGGTCGAGGACGCCACCTCAGGCGTCGCCGCAGGTCGGGCCGGCGCCTTCGGTCTGGTGATCGGGGTCGATCGTGGGGTCGGACATGCGGCCCTCGAAGCGGCCGGCGCTGATCTGGTCGTCGACGACCTGGCCGAACTGGTGGCCGGGTCGTGATCACCGATCCGATTGATCGCACCCGCTTCCCGGTCCGCGACTGGAGCTGGACCGAGTTGCGGCCCAGCCGCGACGACATGGGCGTGACCGAGACGAATTTCTCTGTGGGCAACGGATATCTCGGGATGCGGGGCACACCTGCCGAGGGCCGCGAGACCCACACCCACGGCACCTTCATCAACGGCTTCCACGAGACCTGGCACATCCGTCATGCCGAGGAGGCCTACGGTTTCGCCAAGACCGGCCAGACCATTGTTCTCGCCCCTGACAGCTCGGTGATGAAGCTCTACGTCGATGACGAGCCGCTGCTCATCAACGAGGCCGACCTCATCTCGTACGAGCGGTCGTTGCGGTTCGACACCGGCCAGCTCACCCGCGACCTGGTCTGGCGGACCCCGTCGGGCAAACGGGTCAAGGTCTCCAGCCGTCGCATGGTTTCCTTCACCGAGAGGCATGTCGCCATCTTGTCGATGGAGATCACCCTGCTCGATGCCGAAGCGCCGGTCGTGATCTCCTCGCAGGTCCTGAACCGGCAGGACGGCAGTGACGAATACCATGTGCGTGCCGACGCCATGGGCGAGGGATTTGATCCTCGCAAGGCCAGTCGATTCACCTCCCGGGTGCTCGAACCGATCATCCATCGGGTCGGACCCGGCCGTCGGATGTTGCTCGGACATCGCACCATGCAGTCGCGGATGACCTTGGCGGTCGGGGTCGACCATGACCTCGACTTCGAGGGGCACGCCGAGATCAATGCCACCACCGGCAAGGACTCCGCGAAATGGGTGGCCCGGTTGGATGCCCGACCCGGACAGACCATCCGGCTCACCAAGAGTGTCGCCTACCACACCTCCAAAGGTGTCCCGGTCCCCGAACTTGCCGATCGGTGTGTGCGCACCCTGGACCGGGTCAAGGCCTTGGGGGTCGACGAGATCGCTGCCAGACAACGGAAGTTCCTCGATGACTTCTGGTCGCGGGCCGATGTCGAGATGGTCGGCCAGCCCGCCCTGCAGCAGGCTGTGCGGTGGAATCTGTTCCAGGTCCTGCAGGCCTCGGCCCGGGCCGAGCAGTCCGGCATCCCCGCCAAGGGGGTGACCGGTAGTGGTTATGAGGGCCACTACTTCTGGGACACCGAGATCTATGTGCTGCCCTTCCTCACCTACACCAGCCCCGACACGGCCCGCAATGCCCTGCGTTTCCGCTACCAGCTCCTCGACGATGCCCGGCGCCGCGCCCGGGAGATGGCTCAGGAGGGTGCGCTGTTCCCTTGGCGGACGATCAACGGCGAAGAGGCCAGCGCCTACTATGCCGCCGGGACGGCGCAGTACCACATCGATGCCGACATCGCCTTTGCGCTGTGTCGTTATGTCGAGGCCTCCGGTGACGACGCCTTCCTGCTGAAGGAAGGTGCCGAGATCTTGGTGGAGACCGCACGGATGTGGGCCGATCTCGGATTCTGGCGTCACAACGGCGGTCGGCGTTTCGAGATCCACGGCGTGACCGGTCCCGATGAATACACCGCGGTGGTCAACAACAACCTGTTCACCAATGTGATGGCCCGGTACAACCTGGCCAAGGCGGCCCAGACCGTGCGACGCCTCGAGCTCACCGAGCCCCAGGCCCATGCCGGTCTGGTCACACAACTCGGCCTCACTGACGACGAGGTGGCCGGCTGGGAACGGGCCGCGCTGGCGATGTACATCCCCTTCGACGAGTCCCTCGGCATCCATCCCCAGGACGAGCACTTCCTGGACCGTGAGGTGTGGGACCTGTCCGAGACGCCGCCGGAGAAGCGACCTCTCCTGCTGCACTACCATCCGTTGGTCATCTATCGCTTCCAAGTGATCAAGCAGGCCGATGTGTGCATGGCCTTGTTCCTGCAGGGGGACCAGTTCACCATGGAGGAGAAGCGGGCCGACTTCGAGTACTACGACCCGATCACCACCGGCGACTCGACCCTGTCCGCGGTGGTGCAGTCGATTGTCGCCTCCGAGGTCGGCTACCACGAGATGGCCCTCGACTACTTCCATCACGCCCTGTACGTCGACCTGGCCGATCTGCACCGCAACACCGTGGACGGCGTCCACGTCGCCTCGACGGGCGGACTGTGGGCCACCATCGTGTACGGGTTCGCCGGGCTCCGCGACCACCACGGGACCATGACCTTCGACCCGCGGCTCCCGGTCGACTGGGCCGGGATCAGGTTCCGGTTGCAGCTCAGTGGGCAGACGCTGGCCGTCACCCTGGACCAGGACAGCATCGCCTTCACCAACCATGGCGATGATGTGATCCGTGTGTGGGTGAGGGAGTCCGAGGTCGACGTTGCCGGTGGACAGACCCGTACGGTGGCGCTGGACCATCAGGGCGACCGGCTTCCCGGCCGGCTCGGCAATGTTCCGGTGGTCAGACAGGCACAGTGAATCGCACCGGTGCCTGGTCACGGGCCGACTGGATGCCCTCCTCGGCCATCGCGGTTGCCCACCAGCCGTCGAGCGCCGAGATCGGGGACACCTGAGCGTCGGCGATGGCATCGATGAAGGCGCGGTCCTCGATCGCCCACTCGACCTCGGTTCCCTCGATCACCTCGGTCGGTTCACCGGCCCGATGGACGGTGAGCGTGGTGAGTCGGTTGGTCAGGCTCACCGAGACTCCGTCGCCGACCATCTGGGCAAAGAACTTCGACGTCGCCGGGGGAGTGTCGCTGTCTCCGATCGTCACCGTCGCCGCGACATCGCCAGCAAATCGGTAGATCGCGGACAGATTCGTCGGCACCCGGTCGGAGTAGAACTGGCCACCGACCCCGTACACCTCGAGGGGGTCCGAGCCGATCAGATGTCGGGCCAGGTCCGTGCCGTGGCAGCCCTGGGAGACGATGTTGCCGCCGCCGATCGCCGGATCGTTGACCCAGCTGCCGTCAGGCCACCGGTTGTCGAGGACCTGCACCTGGACCGAGATCGGTTCCGGCACGATCTCCTTCGCTCGTTGCACCAGGGAGAAGAAGCGAAGCTTGTACCCCACCATCACCAGCCGATCACTGGCCCGGGCTGCGGCCACCAGATCGGCACACTCGGCGGAGGTACGGGCCAGCGGCTTCTCCACGAAGACATGTTTCCCTGCCGACAGTGCCGCCAGGGTCAGTGGCAGATGGGAGTCGTTGGGGGTGGCGATCCACACCGCATCGATGTCATCGCGGGCCAACAGCGCTTCGGGTTCGGGATGCACGGCGGCATCGATTCCGATCCGGTCCCGCAGATTCTCGGCGGCGGAGATGGAGGGATCGCTCAGCCCGCGCAGCTCGGCGTCGTCGAGGCCGGCCAGCGCTGCTGCGTGGGCCGAGCCCAGTTTGCCGCAGCCGATGACTCCGATGCCCAGCATGACCGTCTCCCTTGATTTTTCACATGTCGCTCCCGAGTCCCATCAGATCCCGGTGCGCCAAGCGGTGGTGGCCGTCTCGGATCGCGAACAGCGAGGCCAGCCGTGGGAGCCATGGCTCGTTGGCGCGGGGCAGGTACTGCGGCGAGTTCAGCTCGACACTGTCGACCCCGTCCAGATGGGCGGCGAACAGCCAGGAGTGGATCGCCGAGCGTCCGATGTTGGTCAGGTCCTGGACCGACAGCGACATCTGGTGCTGTTTGGCCCAGGCAGCGGCGGCGAGCACGAAGCTGTGGCCCTTGCAGGTCTTCAGGGCCAGGCCGCTCCACCCCTTCTCGGCCGCGACCGGGAGGTCAGCCAGGCTTGTCAGCCCCTCGTCGAGCAGGACCGGCACCCGGTCGGCGACGTCGTGCCAGTCGTGGACCGCGAGCGAGTCCCGTGGTGTCGGCTGTTCCAGGTGTGAGATCGCGGTGACCGCTGCGGGGTCGAGTGATGCCAGGGCCGCCAGGAAGTCGGCCACAGCTGCCACTGAAGGGCTGCCCTCGTTGGTGTCGATCGACAGCACCGGTGATCTGACCAGCTCACCGGCACGGGTCCAGGCCTGGTGGACCCGTACGGCATCGGCCGCCGGATCGGCACCGCTCAACTTGATCTTGAACCGACCCATCCCGTGGCGGCGCACTGCCTGCTCGAGCAGGGACAGGTCGTCACCGGGCGCATAGGCCCACCAACCGGCCAACGACTCCGCCGGCGGGCGCAGGACGTCCCGGACGGCCGCAATGACCCCGTCGGTGAACTGGTCGTCGACGCCGGGGACGGCGACATCCTCGTCGTACAAGGAAAAGGCCGAGACGCCGGCCAGCCGTCCCGCAGCATCATGGAGCGCTGCGTCGACCGCGCTGGCACAGACCGAGCGTGCCAGGGCCGGACCGTGGTCGTCACTGTCGGCCAGCACGGTGTCGTGCAGTCGCAGGCCCAGTTCCAGCGGATGGGCCGGTGCTCCGGTCCGTTCTGCTGCTGATGCGGCGACGCGCTCACCATAGGAGCGCATCACGGCATCCTTGTGCTCGAACCGCACATCGGGGTCAGGCCAGGCCCAGATCGCGCTCAGGTTGACCGCGCCGATTCCTTCGCTGACCACCGAACCGTCGGTCACGCGCAACCGTACGGTCAACTCGGGCAGGTGGGTGATGGTGCCGCTGCTGAGCACCATGGGGTGCTCCATCAGATGGTCAGTGATGCTCGCCTCGGCATCGAGGACATGGACCCTCATCGCGGATGATTCAGCACGGCGGACAGGATTTCGTCGGGACGTTCCTCCAGGTCCGCATAGGCCTGCACAGCATCGGCCAGGTCATAGGTGTGGGAGACCAGTCCGGTCAGGTCCAGACGCCCGGACTCCAACAGCCACAGCATGGTCTCGACATTGCGCCGTGCCGTGTGGTCGACATGGGCATTGGGGTAGTCGGACCCGGCCTCCCACTCGGCATCGCGATATCCGGGACCGGCCTTGGCCGAGGACAGCAGCTCGATGTTGCCCATCGCCGAGGCCATCATCAGCTGGATCTGTGCACCACCGGGGAAGACGATCCGTCCGTGCGGTACACCGTCGGGAGCGGTCACCATCAACGGTTTGATCCGCTGTACGGACTCGGTGGCGTCACCGCCGAAGGCCACGCAGACATGTTCCACCCCGTACGGTGTGGCCCAGGTCGCCAGCTCGGTCCAGCCGGTGTCGTCCAGGGGCAGGGCCAGGACGGTGCTGGGCAACGCTTCGCGTCGCATGTCCAGGCCGTCGAGCACCGCGACATCTGCCCCGGAGAGGGCATAGAGCCGTGCCGCATACTGACCCATCATCCCGGCGCCGAAGACGACGACCTTCTGCCCGAGCTTCACCCGTGACTTGTGGACCGCCTCGATGGCGAAGCAGAACATGGCGGCGGTTGCTGCCTGGACCAGGTCGACTTCGTCAGGCACCGGGACCACCAGGTTCTGCGCCACGACCGTCCGGTTGGCATGGAAGGCGCCCTGGCCGATCGCGGCCACCCGGTCGCCGGGTCGGATCCGGGTGACCTGATCTCCCACCGCGGCCACGACCCCGGACTGGCTGTAGCCGGTCGGGATCGTCTGCTCACTCGGCTCGCGTCCGCGAGCTCCCCGCACCGACACCAGTTCGGTGCCAGCGCTGATGTAGCTGTGGTGGACGTCGATGACGACATCGCGGGGACCTGCCTGCGGCTCAGGGGCATCGATGACGCTGACACCGATCCCGGGACGGATGACGACCTGCTGCACGAGACCTCCACGACTCAGGGCAAACAAATTAGGGGTAAAATCCAAACAATTGGACGTTATGGTCTCCGCGCGCGGAGGTCAAGCGCGCTCAGCCGATCGTGAAACGCCAGGGCAGGGCCAACACCCCGGCCGGGGCCAGGCCGCTGGCCTCCATCAGTCGATGCCACAGGCCCTCGGCCCCACTCGGCAGATCGAGCCGTGACTCGGTCCGGTGGCTCTCCGAGGACTCGGCCGGACGGAACCGGGCCAACCAGCCACCGCTGGCCGCCGGCCTGACCGACACCTCATCCCGCTCCAGTCCGGCCAGGGCGCAGGCCCGGTCCAGGGCGAGGTCGATGCCGCCGAGCTGGTCGGCGAGCTGGTGCCGTACGGCATCGGCGCCAGTCCAGACCCGACCGCGGGCCAGCGGTTCGAGCTTGGCGAGATCGAGCCCGCGATCGGCAGCTGCTTTGGCGGTGAAATCGGCGTAGACCTCGTCCAGCCAGCCGTTGAGGATCTCCCAGTGCCTCTCGGTGAACGGGGTGAGGTCGCTGAACATGGTCGCATTCTCACCGGCTGCCATGGTCTCGCGGACCAGCCCGAGCTTGTTGGTCAGCCCGCTGGTCACCAGCTTTCCAGCCAGGACACCGATCGAGCCGGTCAGCGTGGATGGCGTGGTGATGATCTCGTCTGCCGCCATCGACACGAAGTAGCCACCGGAGGCGGCCACGGCCCCCATCGACGCGACCACGGCGATCCCGTCCTCCTTGAGGCGGATCACCTCGCGGCGGATGGTGTCGGAGGCGACATAGGAGCCGCCGGGTGAATCGACCCGCAGGACCACGGCCTTGGTCGAGTCCTCCCGGGCAACGGCCCGCAGTTGTGCCGACACGGTGTCGGAGCCGGCCGTCGGGCCGGACAGCGGCGACCGCCTGCCGGTGCCACCGACGATCCCGCCAGTGACGTTGACCACCGCGATGCTCGGACGTCCCCGCCCGGTCAGCACGCTGGGCAACCCCTTGGCATAGCGGTGCACGTACTGCAGGTGGACCTGCGGACCGTCATCCTCGGGTTGCTTCTGCCACGGTCGTGGCTCCATCACCCGGCCCCAGTTCTCCCGCAACCAGCTGTAGACCTCGTCGCGGTATCCGATCCGGTCGACCAGCCCGGATTCCAGCGCCTGTTGGGCATTCAGCGGCGAGCGGTCCACCGCGTCCTGGACGACCTCGGTTGTCAACCCCCGTGCGGTCGCCACCCGAGCGACGGTCTCCTCGAGCAGGGAATCGGCGATCCGCTGCAGCATCTCCCGATGTGCCGGAGTGACCTCGCTCGCCATGTACTGGTCGGCCGCGGACTTGTACTCATGACGTTGGCCGAACTCGGGGGTGAGGCCGACCTTGTCCAGGGTGCCGCGCAACAGGGTCGCGGTCAGCGCGACACCCTGGGCGCTGATCATCCCCGATGGTTGGATCCACACCTGCTGGCAGTGACTGGCCAGTCGGTACGCCATCAGACCGCTGGTGAGCTCACCGTAGGTTTCGCTCCAGGCGATGGTGGGCTTCTTCTCGCCGAAGGCGGTGATCAGTCCGGCGATCTCATCAAGATCGGCCGCACCCAGGGGTGCATCGCCCACATGGACCACCAACCCCGCCACCTGCTCGTCGGTCGCAGCCTTGTGCAGACCGTCACGGATGGCCTGCAGGCGTGGCGTGTGCAGGGCCCGGAGCGCCTCGCGCGGCCCGGTCGCGGGGCCAGTCAGCACCCCTTGACCGAGGTCGAGTTCCAGGACAGTCGGCGGCTGGTGGGTCAGACGATTCCGTACGGCGGCGAGATCCATGACCTCCACTGTAGGAGCCGCGCCCCACGGACCGGTGACGATCAGCGGTCTCGGTCACGGCCGAAGCGCCAGACGATCAGCACCAACGCCACGGTCGTGATCCCGACGCACCAGGTGATCGATGCGCTCAGGGGCGCCTCCCCGCCGACCAGCAGCCCGCGGATCGACTCGACCAAGGGGTTGACCGGTTGATGTCGGGCGATCGGCTGCAGGATTGCTGGCATGGTCTCGATCGGCACGAAGGCGCTCGACAGGTAGGGCAGGAACAGGAGCGCGAAGCCGTATCCGTTGGCCGCCTCCGGGCTGGAACTGACCATCCCCAGGAAGGCAAACAGTGTCGTAATCGCCAGGATCCATCCGGTCACCAGCAGCAACGCCCCGAGCCAGGCAAGCGGATCGGTGGTCGGTCGAAAACCGATGCCGATCGCGACCGCGACAACGATGGCCGTGGCCACGAGGTTGCGGATCACACTCGCCACGACATGCCCCGACAGGGCCGTCGCCGACGGGATCGGCATCGTCCGGAAGCGGCGCATCGCGCCGCGGGTGATGTCCCGGTTGACCGAGACTGCCACCGATGATGCTCCGAACCCGGCGCAGACCAAAATCACCCCGGGCACCACGAAGTCGACGTATCCCTCGGCCTGGATCGCGCCGCCGAAGACGAACGTGAACATCAACAACATGATCACGGGCAGGGCGATCGCCATGAGTAGGCCCTCCCCGTCCCGGAGACTGTGACGCAGGCTCCGTCCGATGAAGACCGAGCTGGCCCGTCCGACCCCGACCCCGCTCATGCGGCAACCTCCTCACCGGTCAGTGCGACGAAGGCGTCGTCCAACGTCGGTGTGCGCAGGTTCACCCGGAGCGCGTCGTCGCTGCCGGGCTGCAGGGTCCACGATCGGAGTGCACTGGCCACGGCAGCGGCCGATCCGTCGGTGTCGATGCTGTGCACCTCCTGCCCATCGGCATCGCAGAACACCAGCCGGGGCCCGCCGACCCGAGCAGCGAGTGAGGCGGCGGTCCCGTCGGCCACGATCTGGCCCTGGCGCAGCACCACGACCCGATCGGCCAGGGCTTCGGCCTCATCCAGGGTCTGGGTGGTCAACAGCACTGTGGTGCCGGCCTTGGCCCGTTCTCGGACGTCCTCCCAGACCTGACGTCGACTGATCGGGTCGAGTCCGGTGGTCGGTTCGTCGAGGAAGAGCACCTCAGCGGGCGCGAGCAGGGAGGCGGCAAGGTCGAGACGGCGCCGCATTCCGCCCGAATAGGTGCCGACGACGCGACCCGCAGCAGCAGTCAGGTCGAACTGCTCCAACAGCTCGGCCGCTCGTTCGCGAGGTGCGGACAGGCCGTGGAGACGCGCCATCATCACCAGGTTCTCGCGGCCGGTCAGCAGGTCGTCCAGGGTCGCCTCCTGACCGGTGGCTGCAATCCGACGTCGTACGGCGGCGCGGTCCCTGACGACATCATGGCCGCAGATCCGTGCCGTGCCCGAGTCGGGGCGCACGAGGGTGGTCAGGATTGAGACGAGCGTGGTCTTGCCGGCGCCGTTGGCGCCCAGCAGTGCGACCACTCCGCCGCTGATCCTGAGGTCAAGTCCGGTCAGGACGGGCTCGCGATAGGTCTTGGCGAGGTGGGTGACCTCAATGGGTAGGGACATCTGTCCTCCTTGTGTATGTGGCGCATACAGTGTGTACCACATACTGTATATGTGCAACACAGTATGGTTCGCATACAGTGGTGCGATGAGTTCGGAGGATGTGCCCCGGTTGGTGTCGTTGGCCTGGGGTCTGGCCGTCGCTCCGCAGCGCGGACCCAAACGCGAGTTGAGTCATGAGCGCATCGTGGAGGCCGCCGTGGAGCTCGCCGATGCCGAGGGCCTTGGCGCGGTCACCATGCAGCGCGTCGCGCAGGGTTTCGGGTTCACCACGATGGCGCTCTACCGATACGTCGCTTCCAAGGACGATCTGCATCAACTGATGCTCGACGCGGTCACCGCCCCTGACGCCTGGGCGATCGACGATGCTGACTGGCGCATGGGGCTGTCGCAGTGGGTCCGGGTGATGAGTGATGCGTACAGCCGACACTTGTGGGCACTCGACATCGAGCTGTCGGGCGATGCGCTGCTCATGCCCGGTCACATGAAGGCCGCCAATGCCGGGCTGCGCGCCATGCGCGGATTGTCGGCCACGCCAGCCGAGAAGGTCGGGATTCTGATGACCCTGTCCGTCCTGGTTCGGGGACTGGCCGGGGTGCGGCGCGAGATCGACTCGGTGTCGGGTGGGCCCAGCGCTGCCACCGTCGAGCTGATCCGGGCCGTGGTCGCCGATGCCGGGCTGGTCGACATCGGAGCCGTGATCGAGGACGGGACCTACTTCGGTGGCGAGATCGACACCGACGAGGACGACGTCGAGGTGGCCTGGCAACTCGTCGCCGCCGGCATCGAGCGACAGTGGGGCGCGGGATCCGCATCACCTGAACCTCCATCGCCGCCGGATTCGCCCGAACATCGACTGGCCGCCGCTGAGGCCGCGCTGGCCGACACCGTGGCACTGCGCAAGGCGACCCAGCGTCAGGCCCAGCAGCTGGAGAAGCAAGAGGCCCGGGCCCGCGCGCGGCGGGACGAGGCCAAGGCTGCGCTCAAGGCGGCGTTGCGCGCCCGCTGACGCGGCGCACCCCGCCACCTGATGGGTGACGGGGTGCAGTCTCCTGTGGCCAGAGGCCGCTCAGTCGCGAGGCGCATCCTCGCTCGGGTCGGCCGGCGAGGGGGGTGAGGCCGGTGAATCGGGTGAATCGGGTGAATCGGGTGAGTCCGCCGACCTCGGTGCCTCGGCCGCTTCTGCCTCCTGGCGAGCCTTCTGCTGCTGCTTGGCGGCTTCGAGGATGTCGCCGACGGCAACTCGGCCACGATCAGCAAGATGCTCGTACTGGGTGACCGCCTGGTCGAAGATCTCCTGGGTGCGCTGCTGCGCCTTGGTCAGGAACTCGTTGAACTGGGCGGTGTTGTCCTTCGCCTCGTCCTCGGGGGTGTCCTCAGCGGCGGGCTCCTCCTTGGCTCGACGAGCCCGGTAGGCCGCGATCTGCTCGTTGACGATGTCGCGGACCATCGCGGCCGCCAGGTCAGCGACGCCGGCCATCGCATAGAGCGGTGTCAGCTCGGGACGACCGACATAGGCCTTCTTGGGGTCCTTCTCTGTCTCATCGGCGGGCTCTGCCGCCGGGGTGTCGAACGCACCGGGGCCGAGCTCGTCATCGGCGATGTCGGTGTCAGGGCTGTCAGGGCCAGGGGCGCCGTTCTCGGGAATGACAATCTCTGGGGTGTTCTCGGGATCGCGAGGATCCGGTGTGGTGGGCTCGGTCATCACTTCTCCTTGGTGGGTTCGGCGACGTCGAAAGGTTCGACGAAGCTGGCGTACAGATCGATCAGGATCTTGCGTTGGCGCTCGTTGAGGCGGGGATCGGCGGAGACGACATGTTCGAAGGTCGTCGCCGGATCGTCATCGGGGTCGAGGATGCCGGCCCGGATGTAGAGCACCTCGGCCGAGACCTGGAGTGCCTTGGCGACCTGCTGCAGCACTTCGGCCGACGGCTTGCGCAGACCTCGCTCGATCTGGCTGAGGTACGGGTTGGAGACGCCGGCGCGCTCGGCAAGCTGGCGCAGGGACAGCTCTGCGGCGCGACGCCGGTCGGCGATGAACTCGCCGACGCTCTCCCACTGGTCCTTGCCGAATGTTGCCATGCAGACAGTCTGCTTGCAAGAGTTAGCGCAAGCAAGCGCCAGGCAGCACTCCAGGGGGTGTTCCGGGTTCCCCCGGGTCCCGACGACAGCTGAGGCCGAAGTCTCCTCAGTGATTCTTGGCGCGACTGCGCTGACGGCCACGCACGGTGGAGCTCAGCTCGACCTTGCGGAGCCGGACCGCGGCCGGGGTCACCTCGAGGCATTCGTCCTCGCGGCAGAACTCCAACGCATGCTCCATGGAAAGAATCTTCGCCGGGATGAGCCGCTCCAGTTCCTCGCCGGTCGAGGAACGCACATTGGACAGCTTCTTCTCCTTGGCCGGATTCACGTCCATGTCCTCGGACCGGGCGTTCTCGCCGACGATCATGCCTTCGTACACCTCCATGCCGGGGGAGACGAACATGGTGCCACGCTCCTGCAGGTTGAACAGGGCAAAGGAGGTGACCACGCCGGTGCGGTCGGCCACCAATGAACCGGTCGGGCGGGTCCGCAGCTCACCGGCCCACGGTTCGTACGACTCGAAGACATGGTGCATCTGGCCGGTGCCGCGGGTTTCGGTGAGGAACTCCGTACGGAATCCGATCAGTCCCCGTGCGGGCACGATGTACTCGATGCGTACCCAGCCGGTGCCGTGGTTGACCATCTCCTCGAGCCGGCCGCGCCGCAGACCCATCAGCTGGGTGACCACGCCGAGGTAGTCCTCGGGGATGTCGACGGTGAGCCGTTCGACGGGCTCGTGGAGCTTGCCGTCGATGGTGCGGGTGACGACCTGCGGCTTGCCGATGGTCAGCTCGAAGGACTCCCGACGCATCTGCTCGACCAAAATGGCCAGCTGCAGCTCACCTCGGCCCTGAACCTCCCAGGTGTCGGGGCGCTCGGTTGCAAGGATCCGGATCGACACGTTGCCGATCAGCTCCGCGTCGAGGCGGGCCTTCAACAGTCGGGCGGTCAGGTTCTTGCCCGACTTCCCCGCCAGTGGGGAGGTGTTGATGCCGATGGTCATCGAGATCGACGGCTCGTCGACGGTGATCAGCGGCAGCGGGACCGGATGGGCCGGGTCGGCGAGGGTCTCACCGATGGTGATGTCGGGGATGCCGGCGATGGCCACGATGTCACCGGGGCCGGCCGATTCGGCCTGCTCGCGGTCCAGTGCCTTGGTGATCAGCAGTTCGCTCAGCTTCACCGTGCGGACGGTCCCGTCGGCGCGACACCAGGCGACGGCCTGGTTGCGGTGCAGCTCGCCGTTGACGATTCGACACAGCGCCAGACGGCCCAGGTAGGGCGAGGCATCCAGGTTGGTGACGTGGGCCTGCAGGGGGGCGCCCTCCTCGTACGAGGGTGCGGGGATGTGTTCCAGGATCGTGCCGAACAGCGGGCCGAGGTCCTCGCTGTCGGGCATGCCCCCGTCTGCCGGGCGGTTCACCGAGGCCCGGCCGGCCTTGGCGCTGGCGTAGACAACCGGGAAGTCGAGGGCGTCCGCAGCGTCCTCGTCGGCCAGGTCGAGGAAGAGCTCATAGGTCTCGTCGACGACCGCTTCGATCCGGGCATCGGTGCGGTCGACCTTGTTGACCACCACGATGATCGGCAGCTTCTTGGCCAGTGCCTTGCGCAGCACGAACCGGGTCTGCGGCAGCGGCCCCTCCGAGGCATCAACCAGCAGGACGACCCCGTCGACCATCTCCAGGCCGCGTTCGACCTCACCGCCGAAATCGGCGTGGCCGGGGGTGTCGATGATGTTGATGGTGACCTGCTCACCGTCCGGGGTGGTGTGGGCCACCGCAGTGTTCTTGGCGAGGATGGTGATGCCCTTCTCGCGCTCGAGGTCACCGGAGTCCATGACGCGCTCGGCGACGTCCTGGTTGGCGCGGAATGCTCCTGACTGCCACAACATGGCATCCACGAGGGTGGTCTTGCCGTGATCGACGTGAGCGACGATGGCGACGTTGCGGAGGTCAGAGCGAATAGGCATCAACGGTCTTCCGATTGGTGTGAAAAGGGCCGCCGAACAGTGTACGGCCGACCATGGTCCCGCAACGAACCGAAGGGTTTCAGCTGCGCACCTGGCCGCACGACAGGCAGTAGGTCATGCCCTGTTCGTACGGGACTCCGCACGCCGAACAGGAGGCCAGCACCTTGGGCTGACCGACGTCTGCGGCGACGGCGTCGTAGTGGGCCAATGGTTGACCGGTCGATTCGCAGAGCAGGTCGATGATCCGTCCGGACTCGGACGATCCCTCGAAGTCCGGGTCCCCGGCCAGCCTGCGCAAAGCATCGTCAATGCCCAATGCCGGAACCGCTCCGGGCCAGCGCACATCCTCGAAGCTGCCGATGCCCTGTTCGGTCGGCAGGAAGACCACCATGGGGTCGACCGTACGGGTGATGCCCACCCCGGTGAGTAGCTCACGGATCCGACGGCTGGCTTCGGAGAGGTCGACCGAGGCCGGTTGGGGCCCACCGACATAGCCGCCGGTGGCGCCGTCGACCATCCGGATCTCGCCGTCGGCCATCAGCCAGGTGACGTCGCCCTGGACCCGATCCTCGACATCGATCGGGATGACCCGGCGGCCGGTCACCACGACACAGTCGACCAGACCACCCTCCTTCCCGTACGACCAGAAGATCGCGAACCGGTGGTGGAGACCAGCCTTGGTGAGTGCCCGGGCGAACGCGTCGGTCCGTCCGGTCGGTTCGCCGTAGGACCACCGATGTTCCGGCACCTCGACCAGAGCCAGATGAGCCGGTTCGTAGCCGGTGCTCCGTCCCGGCAGTGATGGTTGGCTGACCGCCCGAGCGGTGCGCTGCTCGTGGAGGATACTGCTCAGCTCTCGTTCACGGATCTCTCGGCGGACCGCCCGCCGCTGGGCCGACATTCCGGCCTTGCCGAAGATCCAGCGGGTGACGCCCAACACCAGCACCACCAGCGGCCACAGACCGTTGATCACCATCCAGATGTCGGTGACCAGCCTCGGTTCGGGGGTGAACTGAGCCAGTAGGAAGTAGCCGCCGAACCACCCGATCACCATCACCACGTACGGGGTGATGGAGGCACTCAACCCGGTCGGCTTGTCGTCCTCGGTGAACAGGGCGATGGCGGCCATCAGGTAGAAGAAGGCCGGCACCGCCATGATCAGCCACAGTGCCGACCCGGTCGGCCAGGCCCAGCCGACGCCGGTGGCCAGGGTCCACACGATCGCAATCGCGGACAGGGTCGCCCGTGCTCGTCTCCATCCCGGGGTCATCCTGTCGCGCACACCCCAAATCTATCGGTCGCTCCTCTGGCACGCCGAATGACGGTCAGCGAGCGTGGGCCAGTTCCTTGCTGGCCGCAGCAACGAACTCTCGCGCTGCCGCCTCGGGGGACAGCTTGGCGAACCCGACGAGTTGGGCATTGCTCGTGAACAGCCCACTCACCTGGTTGGCGCCCAAGGGAGGCCGATTGTAGAAGACACTGTCCGGCACTGTCGGCCGCGCCAGGACCTCCTCGGTGAAGGAGATGGTCCGAGCGGTGGCGCCGGTCGCGTCCTTGGCGAGCGTGGCTCGGCCCTGGCCTGTGAGCGGTGCTCCGCGCTCCATGCCCTGCAGGGCAATCGCCTCCGGATCGGAGGTGAGGAAGGCGATCACATCAGCTGCCAGCTCCGGATGTCGACTGTTCGTGCTGATCACCCAGGCCATGCCGGTCCCGATCACGTACTGCGCCGGTAGCCCGTCGGAAGGGAACGGAACGGGTTCGACACCGCCGTCGATGAGCCCGTCGAAGCCGGTGATCTGTGCCGAATAGATGAAGTCCATGGCGGCCGTGCCAGTGGCCACCGGATAGGTCTCCAGGTCGCCCACCTCGGCTGTGACTGTCATCGGCGGAAGGTAGCCCTTCTCTCGCAGATCCACACCCCAGGACCAGAACTCAGCCAGCTGTTCGGCGGTGAACCCGAGTTCGCCGTCCTCGGTGTAGAAGGTGCCGCCCCGCTGCGTCAGCCAGTAGTCGAAGACCCAGTCGAGGGGAGTGAAGTCGCCCGATGCGTGGTCGACCACACCGGAGGAGACCAGCTTGTCAGCCATGTCCTCGAAATCGTCCCACGTCCAGTCTGCTCCCGGCACTGCGACTCCCGCCTTCCGGAAGGCTTCGGTTGAGGTGAGGACCGTCTGGGTGTTCGCTCCGGCCGGGACGGCGTAGCGGGTGCCTCCGATCACGCCCTGATTGCCGATCACCTTGTCGAACAACGAAAGATCGAGCGGTTTCGGCCTGTACTGGTCGAGCTCCACCAGAGCGCCTCGCTGGGCGTACTCGTTGAGGTAGAGGTACTGCATCTGCACGATGTCGGGAGCCTCCCGGGCGGCGACCTGAGTGCCGAGCCGGTCAAAGTAGCCGGAGAAGCTGGCTGGTTCCACCACGAAGGTGACCTCGGGGTGACGCACGCTGTAGAGGTCGAGAGCCGCCTGGGTCGCGGCCGTCCTCGAGTCCGATCCCCACCAGGTGATGCGCAGGGTCGGTGATGACGGTTCGTCGGCAGCGGTGCTGCAGGCGGCGGTCGCCATCACCACCAGGAACGACAGAGCAGCGATGCCTTGGATGATTCGGTTCTTCATGTGTCCTCGAGACGTCGTCGTTCGGTTCTCAACATTCGGCGCCGCGCCCCTCGAGGCCAAACACGTCGAGTCGTGCCTCGGTGGGGATGTCGGCGATGTCGGCGGGGGCGTAATGGAACTGCAGGGCCCGTCGCCGGGTGTCGGTTCGGTTGGCTGGTGTGCCGTGGTGCAGATAGCCGTCGAAGAACAGTGCTCCGCCAGGCGGCAGCGGTACCGCAACATCGTCGACGACTCGTACGTCGGTGTCACAGATCTGCCAGTCGCGACGGTGGAAGTGGGGGACGGGACCTTCGCGATGGGACCCGCGGATCACGTGCATGCAACCATTCGCGGTCGTCGCCTCGTCGAGCGCGATCCACACCCCGATCACCGGCGCCTGGAGGTCGAGGTCGAAGAATGCCTTGTCCTGGTGCCATGGCTTCTCCCTTCCGCCGCCGGGCGGCTTCAACAGGGCCATGTCCTGGATGAGCCGTACGTCGTCGGTCCCCAGCAACTGCTGGACCGCGTCGAGCAGGGCAGGGGCCTGGGCCACGGCAGCGAGGCGGCTGTCCTGCCCGACAAAGCTCATCAGCCGACGCACACCGTCGAGGCGTCGGTCCAGGCTTTGCGCCGCAGTCTCGGCCCATGACTCGAGCTGGACGATGACCGGATCCTGGGGGTCCTGGAGGATGGCATCCAGCCCGGCCAGCAAGTCGGCGACCTGATCGGTGGTGAACAGGGATTCGACCCCCAGATAGCCGTCACGTCGATATCGATCGATCGCTGGACCGTCGACCTGTGACAGGTCCGACAGCAGCGGTGCTCGTACGTGGTCGGAGTAGAGCTCCGCGGGGTAGTCGCCCCCGTGCTGGTCGGTGGTGGTGGTCATACCGCTGACGCTAGAGCCGGCGTCAGTGAGAAGCCATGTCCTGATTGTCGCCCACGTGCACCGAGTGACGTGCCGCGCTCGGCGGTTGGCCGAACCGGGCGCGGAACTGGCGGCTGAGCAGGACATGGTCGGGGTATCCCAGAGCGATGGCCACTTCGGTGACCGTCATCGCAGACTCCTTGAGCAGGGTGTGGGCCCGTTGCAGACGGGTCTCGACCACGAAGTCGCGAAAGCTGCATCCCATCTGGGTACGGAACAGCTGTGACAGTCGTCGTGGGGTCAGGTCGACCTGTGCGGCAAGCTCGGTCAGGGTCGGCCTGCTCGCCGGGTCCATCTGGATCAGCTCGACGGCTTCGGCGAGCCGGGGATCGATCTCAACCTCTCCCGCTTGCCGTGCTTGTGCCCGGTAGATCATCGCGAGGGCCTGCAGGAGCAGTCCTTCGGACTCGAGGCGAGACCATGCGGACCCGACATGGGCGGCGCGGACAAGTCGATGGAGCACAGTCGTGAGTGCAGCGATCTCGGTGATTTCGGTGTAGGGGCCGGGCAACTGGGCAAGATCGCCCAGCCACAGTTGGCCGAAGTGATCGAGCAGGTCGAAGTGGCAGGCCACCACGGTGAGACGGTGGACCGGATCCTGGGTGAACGTCCCGGTCGTGCCTGGCCTCAACCACAACAGAGATCCCGGGTGGAGCTCATACCGTTGACCGGCATAGTGGGCTTCGCCGCGGCCGCGGACGACGAACCACAGATCATGGTCGTCGAGCCGCGGTCGCCAGGACCAGCCCTCCTCGCAGCGGGAAATGCCGCAGTTCTCGGTGGGGACCGCACGTGCCACGTCTCGGGGAAAACTCATGATGGAGCCCGGAGCGTCATGGCGGTCATCCTAGGGCGACGGTCGGTAGTCTGGACCGTGACTTGTCCGCAGCAGGAGCGCGGACACACACGACCAGATCGAGGAGATGCGATGGCCGGAGACTGGTTCGAGGACTCGTTCCGCACCGAGTACCTCAGGCAACAGACCTCGATGGGGCGATTCAACTTGGCGATCCTCGGCAAGACCGGGGTGGGCAAGTCGACTCTGGTCAACGCGATCTTCGGCGAGGAGGTCGCCCGCACCGGCATCGGCGAGCCTGTCACCAAGGGCAGCCACTTCTACCGGGCCGACTCCGGCAATCTCGGTGTCATTGACACCCAGGGCCTTGAGGTCGGCCGTGACGACAAGCAACTGCTCAAGGAAATTGACGAGCTGGTCAAGACGTCGCGCAAGATGCCGATCAGCGAGCAGATCCATGTCGCCTGGTACTGCGTGCGTGGCATGGACCGTCGCTTCGAGCAGTCCGAGGCCGATCTGATCCGTCACTTGGACCAAGCCGGCGTCCCGGTCGTCCTGGTGATGACTCAGGTGCCGCTGCGTGAGGGCCGGTTCCATCCCGATGCGGTCGAGCTGGCCCATCGGATCACCGCGATGCAACTGCCGATCGTGGGCGGACATCCGTACCTCACCAATGCGATTCCCGACGAGTTCTCCGCCAACCCGGCCCATGGCCTGCAGGAGCTTCTCGATGCCACCTTTCGCGTCGCCCCGGAAGCCGTCCAAGGGGCCCTCGTCGCGGCGCAGCAGATCGACACGAGACGCAAGCGGCTCGAAGCGCAGAAGCACGTCGTGATCGGGGCCGGGGCTGCAGCCGCTGCTGCGGCGAGCCCGATCCCGTTCTCCGATGCCGCGATGCTGGTCCCGATCCAGCTGGGGATGATGGCCCGGATCGCGCAGATCTACAAGATCAAGTTCGAACGGGCCGCCCTGCTGGCCGTGGCGTCCACGACGGCGGCCACCCAAGCCGGTCGGGCCGCATTCACTGGCCTGCTCAAACTGGTCCCCGGCGTCGGCACGGTGGCCGGGGGAGCGATCAGCGCCGGAGTGGCCAGCACCTTCACCTTCGCCATGGGACAGGCCTGGGCGGTGGTCTGCGCCCGGGTGGCCAGCGGCAAGTTGCGCAACTCCGAAGGCATGATCGACAACGACCAGGTCCGGCAGCTGTTCATTTCGGAGTTCACCAGCAAGGTCAAGGTCCGCTCACAATCCTGAGCCGTACGCGGGCCCTCGGCCCCACGGTCTGGAGCAGCCACTGCTGCATCTCCGGTTCCGACACCGTCGCCCGTACGGAGGCAACAACCTCCTGCCCACTCACCTCATGGGGCCGGGCGGTGACCGTCACCTCGTCGACATCGGGATGGGTGGCGAGCGCGGCATGGATCTCGGTCAGTGACAGGTTGACCCCGTCGACCACGGCAATCCGGTCCGCCCGACCGTCCAGCACCAGTAGCCCCTCCTCGAAGTGCCCGGTGTCGCCGGTCGGGACCCAATGACCCCGGTGCGTCGCGAACGGACTGCGGGACTCGACCAGGCCATGGCGGATCCGGATCCTGATCCCCGGCAGCGGCCGGCCCACACAGCCGGGCACGCTGGCCAGATCCGACGGTGTCGCCACGGTGGAGAACCCGGCTTCGGTGCTGCCGTAGAGGTTGTGCAGGACGGGGCCAAAGCGTTCCTCCACTCGCTGCTGGACCTCCAACGACAGGGGCGAGGACCCGGTCACCAACACCGAGGGCGACCAGCTGGTCAGCTCAGTCAGCCACAGCAGCTGGGTCGGGACCGCCACAGCCATCGACGGGGACCAACGTGTCGCCAGCTCGTCCAGCGCTGTCGGATCGCGACGTGGGGGCAGAATCACAGTCCGTCGCAGCAGCAGGGTCGCCAGGACGAACCCGAGCCCGTACCCGTGGTCCAGCCCCGGTAACACCATCACCGCCCCCGGGCGCCCCCGCAACCAGGTCCGCCACAGATGCAGCACCGGCCGCGCCACACCCGGGCCGTATCGGGCGCGGGCGCTGTGGCGCGGGGTCCGGGTGGTGCCTGTCGTGCCCAACCAGACTCGCCCCGAGTTTCCTTCCACCACTGGGATCTCGGCTCCGGGATGGATCACCATCACGTCACTGCCGGCCAGTCCTGCGGCCAGCAGTCCGACGATCGTTGTCCGGTCGTGATGGCCCTCCACCACTGCGTGCACGTCCGACTCCCGCACGGCTTGGCGCAGCTCCGCCCTGCTCACCGGCCCGTCCCGGTCGACCAGCACCATGTCATCATCGGGTCCGGACAGCACCACCTCGGCCAGTGAACGCAACTGGAATCCATGGCGCGCAACGGATCGGATCGCCGTCCACACAGGGAAGGTCATCGAAACGCCAACCCGGCAGCGGCCACTCGCGCCCACCACGGGGCGACGGTCCGGGGGCGCCTCACCATGACCCCAGTGATGATCTGCGCTGCCTGGGTGGTGGTCAGCCCCCAGCTGGTCCGGTAGGTCGGCGCACTCATCGGGGAGAGCACCAGCGGGAAGTGCACGGTGCTCATCAGCACCGGTGGATGCTCCGCGGTCACCGCTCGCCACCAGGCGGCGAACCCTGCCTTGGATCCGGCATAGGACGCCCAGCCCGATGTCGGCACCAACGCACTCACTGTGCCGACATTGATCCACTGCCCGCCGGAGGCCATGCTGGGCAACAACCCCAGGAACAGTCTGGCCGGCCCGGTCAGGTTGGTGGCGACACTGCGGTCCAGATCCCGCATCGGGTCACTCGCCGCTGAGATGGAGCGATGGAGGGAGATCCCGGCATTCGACACCACGATGTCAATCCGCTCCTCGGCCAGGGACTCCACGGCCTCATCGACCGAGTCGGCCGAGGTGAGGTCACAACGCACCGTCGGCACCGCAGCCGGTGTACGGGACAGCCCGATCACCCGTGCTCCCAGCTCTTCGACCCAGGCGGCCGTCGCTGCCCCGATCCCCGAGGACGCCCCGGTCACCAGCACCGTGCGGTCGGTGACTCTTTCCCGTACGACATCGGGCGCAGCGCTGCGCCACGCAGGCCCCAGATGGGCCCGGTAGATCCGCGACCGCACCGGTGTTCTGCTCATGGAGCAGAATTCTCCCATGGGCACCCAGACCACACTCCGCATCGTCGAGGACACCTTCACCGACCTCGGTCTCGCATGGGTTCGCTCGGCGAACCGCTCGGTGACGGTGACGCTGCCGGGCACCCGCAAGCTCACCACTGCGTGCACCTTCGACGTCGATCGTCACATGGTCACCGTCCATGCCTTCGTCGCCCGCCGACCGGAGGAGCACCACGATGCCGTGCACCGCTGGCTGCTCGAGCGCAACCTCAAGCTCGCCCTGGTCGGGTTCGCGATCGACCGGCACGGCGACATCCACCTCCATGGCCGGATCCCGACCGCGGCGATCACCCCTGAGCTCGTCGACACGGTCGCCGGCATCGTGGCCGAGACCGCCGACGACAGTTTCAACACCATCCTGGAGCTCGGCTTCGCCTCGAGCATCGAAGCGGAGTGGCGCTGGCGCCTCGACCGTGGGGAGTCAACCCGCAACCTTGCCGCCTTCACTCACCTACGCCCCGACGACTGATCAGCACTCAACTGACCCGATGGACCTTGTGGTTGGCCGCCTGTGCCCGAGGGCGGACCACGATCCGGTCGATGTTGACATGGGAGGGACGGCTGGCGACCCAACCGACCACCTCGGCAATGTCGTCGGCGGTGAGCGGATCAGGCACCCCGGCGTAGACGGCATCGGCCCGTGCCCGGTCCCCGTCGAACCGGGTCAGGGAGAACTCCTCGGTGTGGACCATGCCCGGCGCGACCTCACAGACCCGGATCGGTTCCCCGGCCAGTTCCAGCCGCAGGGACCCGGCCATGGCACGTTCGGCAGACTTGACCCCGCAGTAGCCGCCGCCTCCTTCGTACGGTGCCTCGGCCGCGGTCGAGGTGACGAAGACGACCGTTCCCGACGCTGCCCGCAGCGCCGGGAGCAGGGCCTGGGTGACCTGGGCGGCGCCGAGCACATTCGAGGCATACATCGCGGTCCATCGCGACAGATCGTCCGAGGCCAAGGGTTCTTGGCCGAGTGCCCCGCCCGCATTGTTCACCACCAGGTCGCACCGGTCCCCGACAGCTCGCGCCAGCGCGGCGACGTCAGCGGGCGAGGAGACATCGCACACGACTGCTTCGGCATCGAGTCCGGCCACGACCTCGGCCAGCCGATCCTCCCTCCGAGCGGCGCAGATCACGTGGAAGCCGGCCTCGGCCAACTGGCGTACGCAGGCAGCTCCGATCCCACTCGACGCCCCGGTGACGACGGCCGTGGGTGAAGTTGAAGTAGTCATGGTGGCAGTCTCGCACGAGCGTGCCAGCGTCCCACTGGTCCTCACTGCCCTCGTCTGGGCGCGTTAGTCTCGAGACCATGACTGCAACCTTGATCCTGCTGCGCCACGGCGAGAGCGAATGGAATGCCAAGAACCTGTTCACCGGCTGGGTGGACGTTGACCTCACCGAACAGGGCCGTGCAGAGGCCACCCGTGGTGGCGACCTGCTGGCCGCCAAGGGTCTGCTGCCTGACGTGGTCCACACCTCGGTGCTGAGGCGCGCCATCCGGACGGCTGAGATCGCGCTCCACGGCGCGGGCCGGTTCTGGATCGAGACCAAGCGTTCCTGGCGCCTCAACGAACGCCACTACGGCGACCTGCAGGGCAAGGACAAGGCGCAGGTCCGCGATCAGTTCGGCGAGCAACAGTTCATGATCTGGCGCCGTTCCTATGACACCCCGCCGCCGGAGATCGCCGAGGACAACGAGTACTCCAACTTCAACGATCCGCGCTATGCCGCACTCCCGAGCGAGGCCCGTCCCCGCACCGAGTGCCTGGCCGATGTCGTCGAGCGGATGCTTCCCTACTGGTACGACCAGATCGTGCCGGATCTGCGCGCCGGCAAGGTGGTCCTGGTCGCGGCACATGGCAACTCGCTGCGCGCCCTGGTCAAGCATCTGGACGGGCTGAGTGATGACGCCGTGGTCGGTCTCAACATCCCGACCGGCATCCCGCTGGTCTACCAGCTCGACGATGACCTGAAGGTCAGCGGCGAAGGGCGCTACCTCGACCCGGCCGCAGCAGCCGAGGCGATCGAGGCAGTCAAGAACCAGGGCAAGAAGTAACCGGTCCGAGCAAGGGTGGCGTCACACCGGGGTGGCGCCACCGTCCTCGGGCAGCTGACCGGTCACGATGTAGACCAACCGGCGGGCGATCGCATCGGCATGGTCGGCGATCCGCTCGTAGTAACGGCCCAACAGGGCCACGTCCACGGCTGCTTCGACCCCGTGCGGCCAGGCCTCGCCGAGCATCAGACGGAACTGGCTGCGACGCAGCTCATCCATCTCGTCATCACGTTCCTGCACCGCCTCGGCGTCGTCGACATCCTTCTCCTTGAGAGCCCGTGACACACCGAGCACCATCACCTCGGCGACCTCGGCCATCCGGGCGAAGTTGCCTCGCAGATCGTCGGGCACAGCGCATTCGGGATAGCGCATCCGGGCAATCTTGGCGACATGCGCAGCCAAGTCACCCATCCGCTCCATCTCGGTCACCATGCGCAGGGTGGCAACCAGCAGGCGTAGCTCGCCGGCCACCGGTGCCTGAAGGGCGAGCAGGTTGAACGAACGGGCGTCGATGTCGACCCGCATCTGGTCAATCTGCTCGTCGGCGGAGATGACAGCCTCGGCCTCGGTGCGGTCCGACTCGAGCAGCGCACGGGTCGACCTCCGCACGGCGGTGGCAATCTTCTCCGACATCGAAACGAGATCGGCCAGGATCTCGTCGAGCTGCTCACGATAGGACTCACGCATGTCGGCCATGGTAGGCGCCCGGCGTACGAACCAGCCGTCGCACCGCGAACACTCGGTGAACTGTCAATGAACCTGAGGGGCCGACCCCGAATCGGGTCCTAAGATGGCGCCGTGCATCCGGTTTGGGCTCTCGTGATCGGACTGGTCGTCGGCATCTGGGTCGGCGCCGTCGTGGCGATCCTGGTACGGCGATCGGTGAATGCTCCGGTTGCTCCCGAACTGGACCTCGACGCCGCGCCTGTGGTGGTGCCGCCCGAGATCGAGAACCTGGTCGCGGTGCTCCACGCCTGCGCCATGGTGATCGGCCCTCATGACGAGGTGATGTGCGCCAATCTCACGGCGGTGGGCAGCTCGCTGCTGCGTGGCGCCCGGATCACCGAGCCGGAGCTGCTCGACCTGGTCCGTCAGGTGCGGCGAACCAAGCAGACAGTCGCCACCGCCCTCGTCGTACGACGAGGGCGCGGCCAGGCGTCGGTCCACTACGCACTGCGCGTGGCCGCGCTGGGCGATGACCTGATCATTGCGCTCGCCGAGGACCAGACCGAGGCGCTGCGCGTCGAGGCCGTACGCCGTGACTTCGTCGCCAATGTCAGTCACGAGCTGAAGACGCCGATCGGAGCGATCTCGCTGCTGGCCGAGACGATCCAGGACGCTGCCGACGATCCGGCCATGGTCCGCCGGTTCGCTGGGCGGATGGAGACTGAGTCGGTCCGGCTGACCGCACTGGTGCACCAGATCATCGAACTGTCCCGGCTCCAGGCGATGGATCCGCTCACCGAGGGGGAGGTGGTCGAGGTCGAGGAGGTGCTCGACGAGGTCGTCGACCGGGTCAAGGTCGAGGTTGCCAACCGCAAGGTCGTGTTGCGCCGGGTCTGCGATCCGGGGCTGACCTTGATCGGCAACCACGCCCAGATTTCGACCGCGGTGTCCAATCTGGTCGAGAACGCCCTGCAGTACTCCGACTCCGGTGCCAATGTGGTTGTCTCGGCCCGCCGGGTCGTCGACGGTGAGGAGTCCTCGGTCCAGATCGCGGTCTCCGACAACGGCATCGGCATCGCCCCCGAGGAGCAGGACCGCATCTTCGAACGCTTCTACCGCGTGGCCTATGCCCGGACCCGGGCCGACGGCGGGACCGGGCTCGGCCTGGCCATCGTCAAACATGTCACCGCGGCCCATGCCGGTTCCATCGACGTGTGGAGTCGGCCCGGCGAGGGATCGACCTTCACGATCACCATCCCGGACCATCCCCGGCTCACTGAACTGACCGCAGACCAGGAGCTGACCCGCTACAACCAGGAGGTATCGCTGTGACCCGTGTGCTGTTGGTGGAGGACGAGGAGTCCTACCGTGAGGCACTGGCCTACCAGCTGAGCAAGGAGGGCTTCGAGGTCATCGAGGCCGCGGACGGAGCCGAAGGCCTGGCCGAATTCGACCGGGTGGGCGCCGACATCGTGCTGCTGGACCAGATGATGCCCGGTCTGCCCGGCACCGAGGTCTGCCGCCAACTCCGTCTGCGTGGCTCGGTCCCGGTCATCATGGTGACCGCCCGCGACTCCGAGGTGGACAAGGTGGTTGGTCTGGAGCTGGGCGCCGACGACTACGTCACCAAGCCGTTCAGCCACCGCGAGCTCGTTGCCCGCATCCGTGCGGTGTTGCGCCGTGGCCAGGATGTCGAGCTGGTCCCCGATGTCGTCGAGAGCGCCGGGGTCCGGATGGACGTCGAACGCCACGAGGTGACGGTGAACGGCGAACGGGTCAGGCTCGCGCTCAAGGAGTTCGAGCTGTTGGAGATGTTGCTGCGCAATGCCGGCCGGGTGATGACCCGCGGCCAGCTGATCGACCGGATCTGGGGTGCGGACTATGTCGGTGACACCAAGACCCTCGACGTCCACATCAAGCGACTTCGCGCCAAGATCGAGCCCGAGCCGGCCTCGCCGCGCTACCTGATCACCGTCCGCGGTCTCGGCTACAAGTTCGAGGGCTGAACCCGGCCGGGACCGCCGATAGTCTGGCCTCATGGCCAGCGACATCACCGTCTTCTCCGGTTCCGCACATCAGCAGTTCGCCCAGCAGATGTGCCAGTTGCTGGGGGTGGAGTTGTCGCCGTCGAGCACGGACCGGTTCTCCAACGACTGTCTGCAGGTGCAGTTGCAGGCCAACTGTCGTCGACGCGACGTCTACATCGTCCAGCCGTTGGTCCCTCCGGTCCAGGAGAACCTGGTCGAACTGCTGCTGATGCTCGATGCCGCCCGTGGCGCCAGTGCAGCCCACGTCACTGCGGTGATCCCTCACTTCAGCTACGCCCGCTCCGACAAGAAGGACGCCTCGCGGATCTCGATCGGTGCTCGCCTGGTGGCCGACCTGCTGGTCGCCTCCGGCGCAACCCGGGTGCTGACGATGGCACTGCACTCGCCCCAGGTCCACGGGTTCTTCTCGGTCCCGGTCGACCACCTGACAGCGGTCCACGAGCTGGCCCGTTACTTCGCCGCCAGCAGTCGCGACCTGTCCAACACGGTCGTGGTCTCACCCGATCTGGGCAATGCAAAGGTCGCCACCCAGTTGGCGCGCCAACTCGGAGTGCCAGTGGCGGCCGGTCAGAAGCGCCGCCTCGCCGACGACAAGGTGGTGATCGACTCGATCGTGGGAGATGTGGTGGGCAAGGACGTCATCGTCCTCGACGACGAGATCGCCAACGGTGGTTCGATGGCCGAGATCGTACGGGTGGTGAAGGAGCAGACCAGCGGGTCGGTCTCCATCGCCTGCACCCATGGCCTGTTCACCGGGCAGGCGATCGAACATCTCGGATCACTCGAGCTGGATGAGATCGTCACCACTGACACCGTGCCGTTGGCTGCAGACAAGCAGCTCGACAACCTGACGGTCTGTTCGGTGGCCCCACTGTTCGCCGAAGCCGTGCGACGCACCAACTGTGGAGAATCGGTCAGCACCCTCTTCAACGGGCACTGAGCGGTTCAGCGGGCACGCTCAGAGGTTCTTGACGAAGTCCTTGTACTCGGCGGACTCCGACGACATCACCGGCACGGTCACCGAGATGGTGCCGGCGTCACGGAAGGTCAGGTCGACGGTCACGGTGAGGCCGGCGCGCAGATCAGGCGAAGTGACCGTGATGCCCTTGTCGGCCAGGCTGACCACGGTCTTGCGTGGCAGGTCCAGACTGGCAGGCATGGTGAACTGCAGCGCGGACGCATCGTCGCCGGTGGGGGTGTGGGTCACACCGTCGAGCGAGCCGAGCGACTCGTCGTTGTCGGTGACGATCGCGCCGAGCAGGACACCTTCGCCCGGGGCGGTCTCGACCACGACGATGTTGCGAACCATGACACCGTTGGAGGTGGCGTTGATCCCGTTGGCCGGCGGGTACTCGGTCAGGCTGGCGAACTGGCAGCCGGCGACTCCGAAAACCGCTGTCGCACACAGCACTCCGGCCGCGATGGCGCGGCCCAGACGGGCATTCACTCGCACTGTTCGACTCTCCTCATCCGACCCCGCCCGGCGCGGGGAAACACTGCGTGGCACAGGCTACCGGACGGTCCACGAACCGGGCCACACGGTCCCGTGGAAGGCACAGTTGACTATGTTTTGTCAAGTAAAGACTGAGACGCCCAATGTGGCTCTGACTAGCGACGATGGGTTTCTGGAGGCCAAGTCTACTGAACTGTGACGTGGTAGAATGTCCTGTGGGAAAGGGGTTCTATCACATGTCCTTCGCAGTGGGTGAAACGGTGGTCTATCCCAATCATGGGGCGGCTGTCATCGAAGACATCGAGACGCGCAAGATCAAGGGTGAGGACCAGGAGTACCTGGTCCTTCGGATTGTCGGACAGAACGATCTCGTCGTTCGTGTTCCGGCGTGCAACCTCGATCTGGTGGGCGTTCGCGATGTGGTCGACCAGGACGGGTTGGAGAAGGTCTTCGAGGTGCTGCGTGCGCCGCACACCGAAGAGCCGACCAACTGGTCGCGGCGGTTCAAGGCGAATTTGGAGAAACTGCACTCCGGCAATGTCATGAAGGTCTCCGAGGTCGTCCGCGACCTGTGGCGACGGGAAAAGGATCGTGGCCTGTCGGCCGGCGAGAAGCGCATGCTGGCCAAGGCCCGGCAGATCCTGGTCTCCGAGCTGGCGCTGGCTGAAGATGTTGCCGAGGACAAGGCAGAGGTCCTCCTCGACGAGGTCCTTGCATCCTGACCGCCCAAGACACAACAGAACCGGTCGTCGCCCTCGTGGTGGCGGCCGGTTCTGGCGTTCGCCTCGGAGGTGAGGTCCCCAAGGCCCTGCGCCCCCTGGCCGGCGAACCCCTGATCGTCCATGCGCTGCGCCGACTCGCTCAGGCCGGGGTGACACACGCGGTGGTGGCAATCCGTCCGGTCGATCAGGCGTTGTTCGAGCAGGCCCTGGCCGGGCTGGACCTGCCCATCGACCTCGTCCCCGGTGGTGCCGAGCGACAGGATTCGGTACGGGAAGGGCTCGGCCATGTCACCGGGAACGTCCCCGGGGCCCGGATCGTGTTGGTCCACGATGCTGCCCGCCCCCTGGTCGACCCGAACACGATCAGCCGAGTCATCGCCGCTGTCGCCGACGGAGCCGTCGCGGTGATCCCGGTCGTGCCGGTCGTGGACACGGTGCGCCGACTGACCGGTGACGGATCGGTCGGGATGGATCGATCCCAGCTGGTGGCCGTACAGACCCCGCAAGGTTTTGACCTGGCCACCCTGCAGCGCGCCCACGAAGCCGTGGCGGCTCAGCGGGTCGCAGTCACCGATGATGCCGGTGCCTGCGAAAATCTTGGTGTCCCGATCACCCTGGTCGAGGGCAGCCCGACCGGACTCAAGGTCACTCACGCGCCCGACCTGGCCATGGCCGAGGCGCTGCTGCAAGGAGAGAGTGGATGACTCAGTTCCGCACCGGGATCGGCACCGATGTCCATGCCTTGGTGGCTGGTCGTCCCATGATGGTCGCCGGGCTGTCCTTCCCCGATGAACCCTTCGGTCCGGAGGGCCACAGCGACGGTGACGTGGTCTGCCACGCGGTTTGTGACGCACTGCTGTCCGCGGCCGGGCTGGGAGATCTGGGCAGCAACTACGGCACCTCCGATCCCCGGTGGTCCGGGGCGGCCGGAGTTGAGTTCCTCGTTGAGACGGCCTGCCGGGTGCGGGAGGCCGGTTTCGGGATCGGCAATGTCGCGGTGCAGTTGATCGGCAACTCGCCGCGGCTCGGAGTCCGCCGCACCGAGGCCGAAGCGGTCATGTCGACGGCGATCGGCGCCCCGGTGTCGGTCTCGGCGACCTCCACCGACGGGCTGGGCCTGACCGGCCGCGGCGAAGGGATTGCCGCCATCGCCACGGCCCTGATCACCCTCGATTGAGATCAGATCACGGTGTTCGGGTCCGCCACATAGGTGTTGCACTGACCGATGTCGAAGGTGTTCAGCCCCACCGACAGCCAGTGGATCCGTGACGGACCGTACGGGTGCGTGGTGCCCGGCGACGAACCGCCCAGACGTGACATCAGCAGATTGAAGTTCTCCAGATCGGTGTCGTTGATCTCGACATAGTCAGTGATGGCGTGCAGGAACAGTCCGGCGAAGCAGTCGGCCTGGGCCTCGTGACGCCGGTTGAGCAGCAGGGCGTCGGCCTCGGAGATGTCCTCACGCTGAGCGTAGCTGCCGCCGGCGATGCCGACCCGGCCCTGGATGTAGTGGGCGAACTCGTGAGCCATGATCAGCTCGGGCCCGAACCTCATCTCCGCCAACTCCGGGTGGCGCTCGATCAGGTGGGAGGCGTAGTAGAGCTGCTGGTTTCCGCTGCACCACAAGGCATTCGGCTCATCCTTCCAGCCGCACGGGGTCTGGAGACCGGTCCGGTCGTAGACAGTCAGTCCCGGCCGGGGCATCGTGACATCGATGGCCTTCATCGGCTGGTCCCAGCCGCCCATCAGACACGCAACCATGTCATTGAGCTGTGCCTCCAGCTTGTCGTCAGACACCGAACGCAGCTTGAGCCGCTCCAGGTCGCACTTCAGCGGTTGGGTGTACTCCTGGTCGTAGATCGGGTTCTCCTCGGTCCACTCGATGGCCTGCTGCAAGGAGTTGGGCCAGGGGATGTCGTCGGGGTTGGTGTTGACCTCGGGTGGTTCGTAGCCGGTGTTGGCCCAGCGTGGTGGCATCGGCACCGTACCGTCGGGCGAGAACGATGTGCCGCGGGAACTGAAGCCGAGAGCGATCAGCGCCGCCATGCCGATCGCGATCAGTGCGATCAGTGCGATCAGCGCCAGGGCCAGGGGGCGTGGCCCCCGCTTGCCGGGCACCTGTGGGGCGTAACGCTCCTGTGGGGCGTAACGGGGCTGTGGGGCGTAACGGGGCTGACCCTGCGGGGTGAATCCCTGAGGCGTCGGCGAGGGGCCCTGCTGGTAGTGCTGGTATTGGCTCTGCTGCTGATACTGGCCCTGCTGCGGGAAGCCGTACTGACCCTGCGGAGCGAACCGAGGCTGACCCTGCGGGGAGAACCCGTACTGGTTCTGCGGTGGCTGCGGAAGCGACATTCAATGATCGTAGAACCTGTTCAGACCACACTGCCCGGATCTGCGACATAGGTATTGCACTGGCCGATGTCGAAAGTGGTGTAGCCGATGTTGAACCAGTGGACCCGGGACGGCCCCGACGGATGGTTGGTGCCGGGTTCGTCGCCACCGAGCACCCTCCAGAGCCGGTTGAACTGGTCGATGTCGGCCGGGCTGATTTCGGCGTAGTCGGTGATGCCGTGGAGGAACAGACCGGCGAAGCAGTCGGCCTGGGCCTCGTGGCGGCGACTCAGCAGCTCCTGCTCGCGCTCGGACACCCCGTCGGCCTGGGCGAACATCCCACCGGCGATGCCGACGCGTCCCTGCAGGTAGTGGCCGAACTCATGGGCCATGATGATCTCCGGTCCGAACCGCATCTGGTCGAAGGGCAGATAGTCAGCCAGGTGGACCCCGAAGTAGAGCTGTTGGTTGGCGCCGCACCAAAACGCATTGGCATCCTCACGCCAGCCGCAGGGACTTTCGATCCCGGTCTGGTCGTAGACGGTCACGCCTGGGCGCGGCAGTGTCCAACCGATCGTCGTGACCGGCTGGTCCCATCCGCTCATGATGCAGGCCACCATGGCGTTGAGCTCTGCCTCGATCTCGGCGTCGGAGGCGTCGAGGGCGAGAGTGGCCAGGTCACAGCGCAACGGGGACGGGAAGCTCTGCTCGTACAGGCTGTTGCGATCGGTCCACTGGACCGCCATGTCCATGCTGCCGGGCCACGGGTACGGGTCGGGTGTGGTGGTGATCGCCGGCGCCTGGTAGTCCTCATTGGCATAGGCGACCTGTTCCTCCGCAAGGGCGCGCAGTCCCAGCACCACCAGTGCGGCGATGCCGATCACGATCAACACGATCATCACCCCCAGGGCCACGGCGAGGGGATTGGTCGACTTCCTCGCCGGGGGCGGTGGTGCCGGATACCCGGTGCCGTACGGCTGCTGCGGCGGCGGTTGCCACGCCGGCGGCGGGGTCTGCCATGCGGGCCGGGACTGCCAGTACGGCGGCTGCTGGGGGAGTGACATCCCCCGATGGTAGAAGTTCTGCCCCGGGGTTGAGAACTTCTTGAACGATTGGTCCCGGTGCTGTGCAATAGTGACCGGGTTGCTACGCCCCCGATGGAGGAATTCGTGAACAGTCGTAGGCTCCTGGCCACGGTCGCGGTGGCCATGGTGTTTGCCCTGACCCTGGTCGGCGTCGCCCAGCGGACGGCCCATGCTGCCGGCCCGGTGGCCTCGCTCGTCGTCGACGCCACGCTCGGGGAGGACGGCAACCTGACGGTCAGCGAAACGTACACCCTCAGCGGTGAGGGCGCCCCCGCGGAACTGGTCAAGGCCTTCTCGACCCGGGCCGATGGGATTGGCGACATTCAGTACCGCCAGCGCATCGAGGGACTCACTGCCACCGTCGACGGTGCCCCGGTCGAGGCACTGGTGCAGGTCGAACGCGACCGTACGGTGGTGACGGTCCCGCTCGCCGAAGCGGGCGAGACGGTCGTCATGTCGTACCGGGTGATCGGCGCGGTCCGGGAGCAAGGAGCCGACCACGTGCTGGAGTACCGGGCGCTGCAGGGACTCAACGTCCAGGTCGATGACGTCCGGATCACTGTGAACACCCCTCGGTTGGCCCTGGGCATCGATTGCTATGCCGGTCCACCGAACTCGACTGCCCGCTGCCTGATGGCGCAGCAGGGCACCCATGATGCCCAGATCCCGACCTTCCAGGACGGCCCGCGCGGTCCGGGCGAACAGGTCACGATCATCTTGCCGTTCGCCCCCGATGTGGTGGCGGCTTCGGCGATCATCGATCACCGTTGGACGCTCGGCGGGGCCTTCTCCGTCGGCGCGGCCGAACTGCTGTCCGCTCTCGCTCTGTTGCTGGTCGGCGGTGTCGTGCTGTTCGCCCAGCATCGCCGGGCCGGTCGTGATGCTGCCGCCGGCGGCGCGATGGAGAAGGTCGGCGAGTTCACCCCGGTCGGTGCCGGGGAGAGCGAGTTCCGCCACTTCGGCCAAGTCCGTCCGGGCCATGTCGGCACGGTCGCCGATGAGCGGGTCGACCCGATCGATGTCACCGCGAGCCTCCTCGACCTGGCCGTACGGGGACATCTGCGGATCGTCGAACTGCCGCGGGCCCGCGAATTCGCCGGGACCGACTGGCAGCTGGTCCGCCGTGACGGCAGTGACGAACTGACCCCGTACGAGCAGGTGTTGCTCGACGCGGTCGGTGACGAACCGGCGCTGATCAGTGAACTGGCCAGCAAGATCCAGCCCCGGGTTCGCGACATCCAGGATGCGCTCTATGACGAGGTCGTCGAGCACGGGTGGTATGAACGGCGCCCGGACCAGATCCGCAACACCTGGGTCAGCATTTCTTTGGGTGCGTTGGTGGTCGCGGTGCTCGGCACCAGCGTGCTCGTGGCGTTCACGACCTTCGGCCTGCTCGGTCTGGCTGCCGTGGCGGTCGCGCTGGGGATGATCTTCGTCGCGCAGGAGATGCCGGCCCGGACCCGGTCCGGTTCGGCCCTGCTGGCCGGTCTGCAACACCTGAGCCATGAGCTCCACACCGCACCCACCGACCAGATGCCCCAGGGGCGCGAGCTCGAGGAACTGTCGGAGCTGTTGCCCTATGCGGTCGTGCTGGGCGGCGTGGACCGTTGGATCGACGCGATCGTGGCTGCCGATGATGACGAGGACGCCGACCCGACCGATCTCGACTGGTACCACGGACCACAGAACTGGCACCTGCAGGATCTGCCGGACTCGCTGCGAAACTTCGTCACGACGGTCTCTGGCAAGCTCTTCAGCCGCTGAACCGGTCGGCAGATCCTCGGGTGATCAGAGCTCCAAGCCCGGGTACAGCGGGTGGGCGTTGAGCAGCTCGGCCGAGGCGCCACGGACCCGGTCGGCGACACCGTCGGCGAGGATGTGCTTGGCCTTGCCGGGGACGCCCGACTTCGTCGGCGCGGGGGTGGCATTGCTCAGGACGTCCACGATCAGCTCGGCGACCTTGTCGAACTCGTCGGCACCGAAGCCGCGCGAGGTCAGGGCCGGGGTGCCGAGCCGGACACCGGAGGTGTACCAGGCGCCGTTCGGGTCGTGGGGGACCGAGTTGCGGTTGGTGACCACACCGGCCTCGAGCAGCGCGCTCTCAGCCTGCCGGCCGGTCAGGCCGTAGTTGTTGACGTCGACCAACACGATGTGGTTGTCCGTGCCGCCGGTGACCAGGGTCGCGCCACGGCGCAGGAATCCGTCGGCGAGCGCCTTGGCGTTGTCGGCGACCTGCTGGGCATAGCTGCGGAACTGAGGCGTCCGGGCCTCGGCCAGAGCCACGGCCTTGGCCGCCATCATGTGCGACAGCGGGCCGCCGAGCACCATCGGGCAGCCGCGATCAACACTGGGGGCGTACTCCTCGGTGGCCAGCACCAGACCACCGCGGGGGCCGCGCAGCGACTTGTGGGTGGTGGTGGTGACGATGTGCGCGTGCGGCACGGGGTCTTCGTCGCCGGTGAAGACCTTTCCGGCCACCAGCCCGGCGAAGTGGGCCATGTCGACCATCAGGGTGGCGCCGACCTCGTCGGCGATCTCCCGCATCTTGGCGAAGTTCACCCGGCGCGGGTATGCGGAGTAGCCGGCGACCAGGATCAGCGGCTTGAACTCGCGGGCCTGGGCAGCGAGCGCGTCGTAGTCCAGGAGCTGGGTCTGGGGGTCTGTCCCGTACGAGCGCTGGTGGAACATCTTGCCCGAGATGTTGGGACGGAAGCCGTGGGTCAGGTGACCACCGGCGTCGAGGCTCATGCCGAGCATCCGCTGGTTGCCGAACTTCTTGCGCAGCACCTCCCAGGCGTCCTCGTCGAGGTCGTTCATGCTCTTGACGCCGGCCGCGGCGAGCTCGGGGGTCTCGACCCGGTGGGCCAGGATCGACCAGAAGGCGACCAGGTTGGCGTCGATCCCGGAGTGGGGCTGGGCATAGGCGTACTCGGCGCCGAAGAGCTCGCGAGCATGTTCGGCGGCGACGGTCTCGACGGTGTCGACGTTCTGGCAGCCGGCGTAGAAGCGGTGCCCGACCGTACCTTCGGCGTACTTGTCGCTGAGCCAGTTGCCCATGGTGAGCAAGACGGCGGGCGAGGCGTAGTTCTCCGAGGCGATGAGCTTGAGTGACTCACGCTGGTCGGTGAGCTCGGAGCGGATCGCGCCGGCAATGCGCGGCTCGACCCCTTCGATGACCTTGAGGGCGGACTGGTACGAGGTGCTGGCGAGCTGGGCGCTGTCGGACACGTGATCTCCTGGGCGATGGATGGCAACAGGGGTCAGCCTATCGCCCGGGACGGGATCAGTCGTCCTCGTACTCCTCGTCGTCGTCATCATCGAAATCGTCGTCGTCCTCGTCGCCCTTGACTTCACGGTAGAGCTGGTCGAGGCGTTCGCGGAGTTCGGCCTGTTCCTCGTCGCGCTGCTTGTCGTCGATCAACTTCTGCAGCGCATCCTCGACCGTCTCGGTCCGGGGCTTGTCGCGACGGTCACGACGGCGTCCGCGGGGGTCGGTGGGGATCGGGGTCACAGGGAATTCCTTCCATCGGCGGGCAGGTCGGGGATGAGGGTGACCTTGACTGATGAGGTGCCCGAACTCACCAGGTCCAGTCCATGCTGAAAGTCTGCCAAGGAGAACTGGTGGGTGCAGATGCGGTCCATCGGGAGACGTCCCGAGGCGAGCATGTCCAGTGCAGCTGGCCAGCAGTGCGGGCCCAGGTGGGCACCGTGGATGGTCAGTTCCTTGTCGTCACCGATGATGGTCCAGTCGACGGTCGCCGGGGCACCGAAGACGGAGTATTCGACGAAGGTGCCGAGTTTGCGGAGCAGGTCGAGCCCCTGGGTCACGGCGGAGGGGTGACCGCTGGCTTCGAGGTAGACGTCGGCGCCGTAGCCGTCGGTCAGGTCGTTGATGACGCTCTGTGCGTCCTGGGTGGCGATGTTGACCGTGTGGGTCGCGCCGCAGGCGCGCGCCAGGTCGAGTCGTTCGTCGGACTGGTCGAGGACGACGACCGCGGCGGGGCTCTTGGCGGCGGCGCCGGCGGTCATGCCCAGCCCGATCGGGCCAGCTCCAGCGACCACGACGACGTCACCGAACTTGATGTTGCCGCGCTCGACGCCGTGCAGGGCGCAGCTGAGTGGCTCGACGTACGCGGCATGTTCGGGCTTCAGGGTGTCGCTGACCTTGTGGACCAGAGCACCGGCCGGGAAGACCATGTACTCGGCCATCGCTCCGGAGCTACGGTGATGGAAGCCGTACACATCGTTGCGCTGGCACATCCAGTACTCACCGCGACGGCAGTAGCGACACTCCCAGCACGGCACGATCTGCTCCGAGGTCACCCGGTCGTCGACCTCGACACCCCACCGCTGGCGTGCATCGTCGTCGAGCGCGACGATCCGGCCGACGAACTCGTGGCCGGGGATCACGGGGGTCTCGACGTAGGCCGCACGGGTCTCGTCACCCCAGAACTTGGCTGCGCCGTGGTAGCACTTCAGATCGCTCGCGCAGATTCCGACCGCCTCGACCCGGACCAGCGCCTCGCCAGGACCGGGGGTCGGCACCGCCACTTCTTCGTAGCGATAGTCCTCGGGGCCGTAGCAGACAACTGCCTGCATGGTGCTCGGGAGGGTCGGGCTGGTCATGGATTGAAGAATACCGGTTGAGATGGGACTCACAGCGTCGGCTCAGTGCCTGGCCCGGTCACTCCTGATGCGGCGCAGCATCGGTGATGGTGAGTCCCAGGACGTCGAGTGCACCACGGTGGTCGCTGTGGCGGGCCTCGAGTGTGTCCCGGGCGAGGTCGGGTGGCAGCAGCTCGCTGAACTTGAGCTCCTCGAGGGCACGGTCCGTGACGAAGGGAGCGATCGGTGCCCGAGCATCGCCGGTGACGATTGTCCGCAGCCGCGGAAGCAAGGCACGCAACTCGGCGGCACCGACCCCTGGCCTCACCGCGATGGATCGATTGTCGAAGATGTAGTCGTCGTCGATCAGTGTCCGGTCGATCGTTTCGAGTGCGGCGATCAGGACGGCATTGGCGCGGGCCCCGCCCCAGGTCCACCAGCGGGTGCGTCCCGAGGCCGGCTCGATCACGGTGGCGGCGGGGTGGACACGGTGCCCGTCCTCGTCGCGGACCCGAGCCAACTCGTCGATGGCACGTCGCGACTGGACGACCTGACCAGGCTCGGTCCCGAGCAGGACCCGACGCTCTGCCTGGACCAACGTGTGAAGCATGGGGGGCGCAACACCCATCCATCGGGAGATCCCCAGCGTGTCGTCAGGCTCGACCCACGCTCGGCGTCGGGACCAATCGATCGTGCCGACACTCCAGCCGCGCCCTGCCAAGGTGATGACGCGGCGTCCGGTGACCTTGCGGATCAGGACGTACGGGTCGACGGTGCCGATCTGCCGGTTGCCATGGAGGATGGTGAACTCCGGAGCCGAGGTGAAGATCGACAGCACTTCCATGAAGTGCCGGCGTCCGAAGTGCCGTTCAGCACTGGGGCCGACCATCAACATCTCGCTGTCGAGGTCCAGATGGCCGGTCTCGAGCATCCAGTCGGTGATCGCGGTGGTGTCGTCATCGCTGACAAGGCCGAGGCCTCGCAGGGGAACGGACCAGGTGTGACGACCCACCTGGCCCTTCTGCAGGCACAGCGCCACGAGTTGTTGAGCCATCAGGTGACGAGGACTCGGCGGTGGCACGACCGGCTCGACATAACCCTCACTCCACAGGAGCTGGATGGCGGCGGAGGACACGAGCTCGGTGTCGCTGAGTGCCAGGAAGAGTGTGTTGCGGCTCGTGCCGGGACGGCGCCCGGTCCGTCCGAGTCGCTGCAGGAACGAGGCGACACTGCCGGGGGCGCCGATCTGGATGACTCGGTCGAGGTCACCCACATCGATGCCGAGCTCGAGGGTGGAGGTGGACACGATGACGCAGTCGCGGGCCTCGGCGAAGGCTTGTTCTGCTCGTCGGCGTTCGTCCACGGCCAGCGAGGAATGTGACACGTAGGTCTCGACACCGCGTTCGATGAGTCGTTGGGCGAGTTCCTCGACCCGGGCGCGGCTTTCGGCGAACACGAGCCGCTTCTCACCCGGGTGGAGTGCTGCGATCACGGTCGCAGCGTTGTCGATGGTCCCGACGTGGTCGAGCTCGATCTCCGGTACGACCGAAGCGGCGGTCCCAGCTGGAGGATTGACGATGGTGGCAGGTCGAGTGGTGCGGCCGCTGCCCTGCAACCAGGCCAGGAGATCGTCAGGGTTGCCGACCGTGGCTGAGAGTCCGATCCGTTGGACGGGGCGGCCGGCGACCTCGGAGATCCGTTCCAGGACGGCGAGCAGGTGCCAGCCACGGTCATCGCCGGCGAAGGCGTGCACCTCGTCGACAATGACGGTGCGGACCTCGCTGAGCAGGAGCGTGGGGTCAATCGTGGTGGAGACCAGCATCGCCTCGAGCGACTCGGGGGTGGTCATCAGGATGTCAGGTCGCGTCACCGCAATCCGGCGGCGGGCGCCGCTGCCGGTGTCGCCGTGACGGACAGCTGCAGTCCGGCCGAGCCAGGCTGCATAGTCGGACACCCTGGGCTCGAGGTTGTTGAGCAGAGCTCGCAGGGGACATATGTAGAGCACCGACGGCCCTGCCCAGTCTTCGGCCGCCAGTCGGCTGAGGACCGGGAACAGGGCGGCCTCGGTCTTGCCGCCCGCGGTCGGCGCGAGCAGGACTGCATCATCGCCTGCCATCAGTGGTCCGATGGCCTCGGCCTGCAGTGGTCGCAGGTCCCGCCAGCCGAGGGTGTTGACGATGTTGTGCTGGATCGCCGGGTGCAGGTGGGCGAAACTCATCACAGATCGAGGTCGATGTCGCCCGACCGGGCGGGGCGGGTGAGGTTCTGCTCCACCTCGGTGAGATCACCGTCGGCGACAGTCAGCTGGTAGTGGACGCGCGGGTCGAAGTCGTCGAACTGGTCGACCCGATCCAGCACGTCACCGACCAGCTTCTTGAGGAAGATCCTGGGTGCGATCCCCACTTTTCCGCCCAGGTTGCCGGCGACGGCCGATGCCAGGCTGGCGATGTAGTCGTTGTCGACGACCGAGCGGATCCGCTCGGCGTTGTCGGCGCCGTCAGCGTAGATGTCGCGCACCCGTGCGCCGAGTTCGACGAGTGCGTCGTGATCGAATCCACGCAGTCGGACCTGGACGGCACGTGGATTGTCGAACCGGGAGTCGGTGTCGAAGTCGACGTGGAGCCGTTGGGCGAGTGGGGCAAGTCGTTTGATGCCGGAGGGCCCCTCGAAGAATGCGGGGGTCCCGGTGATCGCCAGGTACAGGCCGGGGAACCGGCCGGAGTCGACTTCGTCGATGAGTTGGCGCATGGCGTTGAGCGCTTTGTCCCGGACGTCCCCGCGCATCCGTTGCAGGGTTTCGACCTCGTCGAGGACGACCAGCAGACCCGGATGTCCGGCGTCGCGCAACACCACGAGGAGACCTTGGAGCGCGCCGAGTGCGCCGAAGTGGTCGAGATCGCCCTTGACGCCGGCACTTCGCTTCGCTGCTGCGGCGACATGGGGTTGGCCTCCGAGCCAGGCCACGAGCGACTCGGCCCGTGCACCATCGCCGGCATCGACCGCTGCCCGGTAGGCACGCAACACCGCGGCGAAGGCAGGCATGGAGGTGCTGACGCCAGCGAGTCGTTGGTCGAGGACTCGGTCCACCGCTGACCCGGCACCGGTTGGATCGCCCAGATCAGCAGAGGCGACCTCGTCGTCCAGGGTGAACAGCCAGGAGTCGAGGACCGAGCGGAATGCACTCGGTGGCACTGAAGCGGTCCGCAGCGATTCGGTGATCCGTCGGTAGACGGTTTCGAGTCGGTGCAGTGGGGTTTCGGTCTCGGAGACTTGGACCTCGGCGGTCGCGAAACCGCGGCGCTGGGCTCGCTCGGCAAGGTGACGGCTGAAGAAGGTCTTGCCGGACCCGTACTCGCCTCGGACGGCCTTGAAGACCGAGCCGCCACCGGCGACCAGGTCAAGCTCGCCGTCGAGGGCTGTCTGATACCGGTCGAGCCCGACAGCGAGCAGATCCAGTCCTTGGACGGGCACGGTGCCGCGCCGCAACGCATCAATCACTTCACGGCGGCGGCGGGGCGAGACGACGGTCACGAGGGCACCTCGAACTGTTCTCTGGCGAGCCCCTGGTCGAGGATGACCGCACCGGTGGCGGTGTCACGCTGGATCACCGGATATCCATCGACGTTGAGGATCTTGCGGAGCTGTTCGAAGGCACCGGTCATCTTCGACGGGGGTAGGCCCAGCAGCTGCGCGGCTTGGACACTCGTCAGCCGGGACTGCGGGGACTCCACGATTGCGGTCAACAAGGCAGCGATCCGTTCGTCGGGCACCACGACTCGGCCGGCGAGCTGCTTCTGCACTGCGTACGCCGTGCTGGCGACCAGCGCTGGCCCGAAGGCTGGTGCGGGTTCGGCCGGCTCGTCCAGCAGTGAAGGTTGCTGCGTCCACTCCGTGGCGACCGGCGGTTCAACAGTCTCGCGGGGGACCTGAACCACGCCGCTCCACCAGGCGGGCTCAGCAGGGACTGCCAAGGACAGGCCAGGGGGTGGATCCATTTCGGTCGGAGCGAGAGCCACGATCGGTACGACGACTTCGGCAGGGGAGGCACCGCCGTGGTAGCCGGCACTGAGCTTGCGATAGCGCAGCCGCTCGGAGACGGCCAGGACGGCCGTGTGGTCCGGAGTCAGGACCCGCTCTCCGGTGACGGTGATCTCGTCCTCGGTGACCGTGTTGTCGGATGCGCGATGGCGGGCCGGTCCGGTGCCGGCGTCGTTGCGCGACCAACCGAGCCGACGCTCGACGACATGGCCGTGGTCGGACGTGATGATCACGATCCGGCCCGCGGCACGTGCCCGGTCCAGCAGCGCTTGGAGATGTTTGACCGCGGACACCGACCAGTGGGTGCCGGCAGGGTCACTGCGATCGAGGGAATCGTCGATCGTGTTGAGGACGCAGGTGACGAGCTGTCGTTGCGGATCGTCGATCGCAGCACGGACCTCGGTCGCCAGGGATGATCCTTCGGCGACGCTGTCGAGTGCCTTCTTGTGGAAGATGTCGCTGGTGAGACCGTGGGCCGTGGCCAGCGCGGCATGGTTCTTGCGCTCGGTGTCCTGGGTGCCACGGATCAAGGTGCCCGACAGCAGCGAGGTACGGCTCATTTCGGTGACGCTCGGCAGGACGGACACCCCGGCGACACGATGGCTCCGTTCGGGGAACCACAGCTCGGCCCAGTGGGGGCGGTCCCCGCCGAAGAGGTCGTCGAAGAGCTCGACCGAGACACCGGTGCTCAGCCCGTCCAGGACGAGCAACAGGACCGGAGCATGCTGCGCGACAGGGAGGATCAACGTCGGCAGGACGTCCTCGAGCCCGACCACGGTCCGCCCGTTGCCGTCGGTGAGGGTGCCGAACGGTTCGGCGGCCCGGTTGGACAGCGCATGGGCGAAGGCACGGTCGTGAGCGTCGCGGACCTCACGGGTACGGGTGAGGATCGAGTTGAGCGCTGCGGCGAGTTGGTCGTCGGCGGCACCGGCGGAGGCATCGTTGACGGCAGCATCCACCCATCCGTCGGTGTCGAGCTGACGGCGGGCGAGCGCTGCGAAGTCGCCATCCGACGAGTCCGGGGCGGCGCTGGTCAGCCAGCGGTGGAGCCGGACCGCGCCGTGGAAGGCCGACAGCAGCGGGTTGTTCGGGCTGCTGAGCACATGGGCGTTCACGTGCAGCCACGCCTGCTCCACGGCGGTGGCCGCCTCCGTTCCGCTTCCGGACAAGGCGTGGCCGAGTTGTCTCAGACGGACGTCCAGCCCGGAACGCAACTGGTCGGAGCTGCCGGCCAGTTGGGTGGCCTGAGCTTCTTCCAGGAGCGCGTCGGCGCGGGCGATTGCTCGCTCGGCGTCACTGTGGCGGGATCGGTCGAGCAGCATGGAGCCGCTGATGGACGGCGCCTGGTCGGCGAGGTGGTGCATCGCTGCATCGGGGATGCCGGACCAGTGGTGACCGAGCCGGGCCAGGGCAAGCTCACGGGCCTGGCCGGGATGGTCATCGAGCAGGTTGATCACGAGTCCCAGGGGGAGCAGGTCACCGGGACGCCCCGACGACAGCAGGCCGAAGACTGCTGGTGCGGCCGTCCCGGCGGTGCTGGCGAGCCATTCGATGAGGGCATCAGCCAGCGAGTTGCCCCCGGTGTCGCGGATCTCACGAAGTCGGCGGGTGGCGTCCTGCCTGGCCGCCCAACCGAGCACGGTCACCAGGTCAATGGGACCGTCAGGCAGGCCGAGCACTTGACGGGCGAGGGTGCTGAAGGCGTGGTCGCGGGTCAGCAGACCGGACGGGGCCGGCGGCCATGCACCACCGGGCAACACTTCCAACAGACCGAAGGCGAGGTCACGGTGTCCGGCCCGTGCCACGAGCTGGGGATCGACCGCCTGTGCGGCGAACCGTTGTCGTACGGTCTGCCACGGGTCGGGTCGTCGGAGTTGGTGCCCGACCAGATGGGTCAGGACTCCGGTGCCGAGCTCGTCGTCACTGCGGTCGGTGACGATGACCAACCATTCTTCGGGGACCCGCTTCAGCAGCGCGTCCCGAGCGGCCAGCGAGGACGTGCAGTGCACCGTGCGGACGGTCGTGCCGTCATGGGTGAATGCGCCGATCGGCTGCGTCATCCGCCCTCTGATCCCGATCGCCCCGTCAGCGCTGGTGTAGCGACGCTCATGCACGTAGTCGATGGTGGCCTGCACCATCGCGCGGGTCACGGCGGTCGCCGTGAGCTGCTCACCGCTCATTCGACCGTCCGCCACTCGACCTCGATCTCGACCCCGGGGTTGTCCTTGCGGAACTGGTCGAGCTCGGCCAACACGGTCGACGTCGAGTCCTTCGGTGCGAGTCGACTGCGTCGCCCGCGAACTGGCGCTGTCGCCTGAGCGGGAGTGGATTCCGGAGCGACGGTGGGCTTGGGGGAGGGAGCGGGGGCAGTCTGCTGAGCGTCGGCGAGCCAGCGGTACAGACTGCTGTCGGTGCTCTGCAATGCCTCGGCCATCGGGGCAGCCAGTTCGTCGCTGGTGAAGCGCTGCCGCAGATGGTTCAGGATCGAGGCTGCCTCGTCCGAGCGGGACCCTTCTCCTTGTGCAGCCTGGTGCAGCGGTGCGAGACGGTCCCAGTGGAAGGCCCTGATCTGAGCGGTCACCGCCGCAGCCGAGGCCATCGAACGGCCAAGGGTCTGGTCGGAGACGGTCGTGCCGTCGGCCAGGCGCTGGACCAGGGCAACCCCATCGAGGTGGCGCAGCTGCTCGAGAAGCTCGGTGGCGGTGTGCGCGGTGGCGATCCGGTCCGCGTTCCCGGACGGGTCGATCCCCAGCCGAGGGGCCGCTTCGGTCAGTGCGGTCACCAGAGCATGGGCGGAGTCCCGCCGCTCGGCGACGACCCGGTGGACGTCGGCGGTCAGGGTGGCAACGGCTTCCGGGGTGACATGTGGCCGAGGAGTCAGACCGAACCAGTGCCCGGCACGCTGTGCCGCGGCGCTCCAGTCGTTGGCACCGGGCAGCGGCTGGACCCGCAGCTCCATCTCCGGGCGCAGAGCTCCGGGCAACGGCCGCGGGATGGCTGCGCCGTGGCTGTACCAGGCCCGTTGACGCAGGGCTGCCCACGCCAGGATGACCAGGTCGGCCACCGGTTCGGCCAGACCCTTGGGAGGGGTGATGCTGTCGACCCACGACCGCAAGTCCTTGACGGACACCGGAGCGGTCGGGTCACCGCCCCGCCCGGACTCACGGGCGAAATGGGTGCCCCAGGTGCCGAATCGGTCATCGGTGAACACGAAGTGCGTTTCAGCCGCATGCCCGACCTCAAGGGTGTTGGCAATGCGGCGAACCGCAGCGATGTCACCCTCGAGCGGGACCCGGCGCTCGGGGTCTGCCACAGCCCGATCGATGTGGTCGAGCACGGCCTTCAGCTCACGCGGCTTGACTTCGACATCGCCGGGTTCGAAACGGGGATGGCCGGGCCAGGTCGCCTCGAAGGCCTGCTCCAGCAGGTGGTGGAAGGCCGCGCCCAACGTCGCTCCGACCGGCCGCTGTGGCTGGAACGACTCATCCAGCGAGGTCAGGACTCTTTCATGGGAGGCATCCTCGATGAGGCCGCTTGCGCCGGTGGGAGCAGATGCGTCGTAGGCCTCCTGGAGGGTCCGTACGATGCCGTGCTTGAGCTGGCTCTTCTGCGACTCGAGGATGGCGCGTGCCTGCACGCGGTCGGTCTCGCTCAGGTGATCAGCGTGACGGGCCCACCGTTCGCCGGTCCCTTCGAGGAGCCAGTTGAGGATCACCAACCGACGCACCTCCCGCATGCGGTCCTCGGCGAAGAACCGGGGGAGCCACACGATGGTGTTGTCGCGAAAATTGGCCGCCATCATGGCATCGAGGCGCTGCAGGTCCTCGGCGGAGGTGTGGCCGGGCTCGTCGAAGGGGTGGTCGATGACGATCCGCCAGATGCCCTTTCGTGTCCTAAAGGCGTCGTCCGGCATCCAGCTGCTGTCGCGGACATTGCCGAAGACGAGATCGACCTGCCGTCGTGAGCCCCGCCACACGATGTCATAGGGACGGGCGCCACGGATGTCCTCGGGGCCGAGCTCGATGCCGAGACTCTCGATCACGAGATCCTTGATGAGCTCGCGGCGGCGACCTTCGTTGTCCTCGCCGCGGGCCTTCTCGACGATCGACTCGTAGTCGACGTCGGACAGCTCCATCCGGATGATTGGATTGCGGGCGTCCGGCTCGACGTGGATCTCGGGCACCTGGCGGGCCCATTCACGAACCTTTCCGGCGACCAGGGCTGCCTCGTTGCCGGGGAGCGGTGAGACGATGGAGCCGTGGTTGAGTGCGGCCAGTCGGCTCGGGGTGAGTGACTTCAGTGCGGGCACGTTCGGTGCGACCGCAGCCATCAGCAGTGTCTGGGCGAGTCGTTCGTCGGCGACGAGCGCGGGAGGTTTGGGCTTGCCGCCGTCCAGGTCGGCCTGGCTGAGACCGTAGGGTGCCAGCAGGACGGGGTGGAGCTTCTCGGTGTAGAGCGTGTTGGCGGCCCGGAACAACGCTGCGACCTTCTGGTCGAGCGCCTGACCGCTGTGGCCCTCGACGACGTAGCGGAACGCGTCGCCGACCGGGATGACGTCATCGGCGGTGAGGTCGTCACGACGGTCGACCAGCAACTGCTGCATCACCTTCAGCGCGGTTCGTTCCCGCTGCATCACACTGGCCAGCGCCCGCAGGGTGGACACCAGGGCCGGCGAGAACGGATAGGTCTGCCGAAATGCAGCTTCGTCGGCACCGCGATGACGGTCGTCGGTGTTGACCCCGTCCAGCAGCACGTCCCACACCGCGGGCCGGCGGTCGAGATGGCTGAAGTGCTCGGCGAGCTGTTGGCGTGCCTGCTCGTCCCGCGGGGCGAGCAGGCGCTTCTGCGCAACATGCGGGAGGTTGTCGTCACCGAGCTCGATCGTGGTGAAGCGGCCCTCCTGGTGTTTGAAGGCACGGTCGAGGGCATCCTGCTCCGAACCGCTGGCGCCAGCATCGGCGAACCATTGCCTCAGATCCATCTGCCGAGCCACGAACGAGACCAGCGGGATCTCACGCTGTCCGACCGACGACTCGACAAGCTTGGTGATCTTCTGTGACTCCCGGCGGAAGAACTCGCGGTCCTGGACGCCGAAGGCCAGCCACAGCACGAGCTCATCGAGGAAGAGCACGACGGCGTCATAGCCCAACTGCTGGGCATGGCGGGAGATCGCGGCCAGACCAGTGTCCAGGTCCACGTACCCGGCCTGACGGGTGTAGGACTGGAAGTAGGTGTCGACCAGAGCGCTGACCAGCTGCTGGCGATCCTTCGAAGCGGGGCTTGCCGCTTGGGCTGCTTCGTAGGTGTCGGCATTCCAGGTGCCGGATCCGAGCAGGGCCGACCACGCATCGACCTCGCCCCCTTCGCCACCGTTGAGCTGCTCGAAGAAGGCGTCGTCGCCGAGTCGGGTCCGCATCCGGGCGGCATCCTCGAGCAGAGCGTCGGAGCGGTGCAGGGCGGGGAGCGGCGCGCCGGGGTGGAGCTCGGCGATCTGTCGGAGATAGCCGTCGAAGATGGCATCTTCCATGGTGTCGGAGCCGAGCAGGTGGAAGGTGACCGGGAGGAACTTCTTGTCCTGCAGTGCGGCATCGTGACGTGCGATGGCCGGGTGCAGCTCCGGCTTGCTTCGGGCATACGGGTCGTGGCGCAGCAGGGCGTGGAGGACTGCCATGAAGTGGCTCTTGCCGGAGCCGAACGAGCCGGTGAGGAAGGCGCCCCGACTGATGCTGCCGGTCACCGCGTTGGCGACCAGCCCAAGCGCGGTGTCGAAGGCATCGGCCAGGTCGGGAGTGACGACATAGGCATCGAGAGTGGCACGGGAGTGTTCATCGCCGACACTGTCGCTGAGCCGCAGCACATAGTCCTCGGCACCCGCCCGCTCGGGGATGTCGATGAGGTCCTTGAGCAGTGTGGTCATTTCGCACTCTTCCTTCTGCCTCGGGTCGCTGCCGGGGGACGCCACGCGGCGAGCTGTTCGATGGACTGGTTGATCTGGCGGCACCGGTTGTCGAGCTGCTCCTGACAGAACACCGCCATGCTCTGACCAAACCGGGGATCGACCTCGGCGTGCCACTGCGCCACCCAGGGCTGGAGCTCGGCCAGACCTGCGACCAGCGGGATCAGGTCGTCGTCCGGTCGACCTTCGTCCTCACGTGCGCTGATGATCACCGAGAGCGCGAGGGACTGTTCGGCGTGGTCCCAGCCGGCCCAACCGAGCATGGGGGTCGGGTCGGTTGTCCGTCCGGCATTGGGGTAGAGGATGAAGCGTTCCTTCGGCACGTCGAGCTTGCCGCGTGCCTGCCACCACGACTGTTTGCGGAAGTCTGCCGAGGTGTATTTCGGCGGGACCGGGATGGTCCCGACGTCCTCACCTGCGTCCTCGCGGCGTTGCAGCGTCCACGTCTCCTCCCAGGCCTGACGCTTGCGCATCCCCGACTCCTTCAACCGGTACGCCGCCAGGAAAGGCACTGCCTCATCGGTCATCAGCTTGGTGAGTGACTCGACGACCGGGACGTCGGGCCGGCCTTCCCACAGCTGCAGGACCGATATCAGCTCGGCGTCGCGGGACACCTGGTCGGACAGCTGGCCGATGCTCTGCGGCGCCGGGGTCGCTCCGTGGAACCACAGTGCGCGGTCCTCGAGCCGGTCCAGCAGCCAACCCCGCAGCGCCCGGTCCTGCCGGACCGCCCACGGCTCGGTTGACCACCGCCGCTTGTGCTCCGGTGATTCGAGCAGCGCGACACCTGGGTCGGAGGCGATGAGATCCAGCCGCCGCTGCACGAGGTCACGGTACGAGTCGGGCCAATGTCGGGGGATCTCAGTGATCGGCGTCGAGCCGTGGCGCTCGAACCATGCAGTCTCTTCGTCGCCAGCCATAACCTTGCTGGCCAGGGCAATCTCGAAGGCGCGCTCGCCCAACTTCAGCTCGGGCGTCTCGCCATCATGGACCAGGTCACCGCCGGGCAGCCCGTACAAGCCATAGACCGCCCAGTCGAGCTCCTCCTGCTCGGCGATCATCTGTCCCCGCAGTGACTCAGCGGCCGCTGCTGCCTCACTCAGCAGATCTGCTGTAGGCACCGCGTCTGCGACGACAGCTTCCGGTTCCACGGCCGACTCCTGCTCGGCGAGTGCATCCAGTGAGCGACCACGCTCGAGCGGCAGCACTGGTGGCAACGGGAAATCCTGCAGAGTGGTTCCGGTGAACTCGTAGAATCTCTCCCATTCGGAACTTGCGATTCCGCCACCGATGCCACCGTTTCCCTTGTCGTGGCTGTTCTGCTTCAGCCAGAAACACGCCGTCGATGAGTTGAGCACTCCGAGCAGCGCGAGATGGTCGTCCTCACTCGCACCCTCCGGCAGCTTGATCACCGGCGCCGACTGTTTGAACACCTTCCCGCCCCGGTCCAGTACGAAGTGATTGTGCGTGGCAACAAACGCAAACGCGATCAGGTTTGCGGCGTTCAAGCGCGGCCAGTTCGGAAGAATGTACTCCCACCATTTCTTGCCCATGGCGGTTCGAGTTCGCCCGAAGGCGAGGCCGGAGCTTAGGGTGGACCGAAGTGGCCAAAAGGTTCGATTGCGACTGAGGTCCATTGTTGAACCAGTGTTCACATATGGGAATACTGCAACCCTTGGGCGATTTACTCTGAAGTCCCTGACTCGATCTCCCTCGACAAATTGGCGAACCGGAACCGTATCCCGTTTCAAGCTGGCAGCAACTCGGTCGAAAATGTAGGCTTCATCCTCACCCGTTATTGTCCCGAATCCGACCGATTCGACCATGTCGGCAAGGCGTGCTGTGCCAGATTCCAAGCTCTCTGAGAGTGGTGCGGCGGCCCCCCCGGACAAGCTCCAAGGGTGAGCATAGAGTGCTTGTTGTTGAAGTTCGGCCACTGTAATCCACTGGTCCTCATGACCAACTCTGTCGATGTTGTTTCTAATTGAGGACCATACGAGGGCATTGCCTGGGTCGGAAGGGCGAGAGGGTTCACCTCGGATTCCAAGGATGCAGCGAGTTGTTCCAGTTGCGTGTCGAGTGTTGCGCCCTATGATAATTACCGTAGGGGTTCCGTGGCCGGGGATGTAGGCTCCGGATGTGTCGGCTACGAGATCAAGGCGAATTTTGGGGAAGAATTCTTGAACAAGCTTTTCTCCAAATTCACGTTTCATGAACGAGTTTGATGTGATTTGACCAATTCGGCCGGGAGGGAAATCGCCGGAGCGTGGCTTTGCCAACTGGAAGAACCGTTCCATGAAGGGCGCGGTCAACGCATACTTGCGGTGGCAGCTGTCGTAGAGGCGCCGGTAGGCCGCGTTGAGCTTCTTGTCCTTCACAGTGATGTAGGGAGGGTTGCCGACGACGACGTCGTACTGTCCAGGTCTGAGGATCTCGTTCAGGTTCGTGCGGTCTTCCGATGAATACGCGGCCGTAGATAGGACGTCTCCGAGGTCCCCCTCGCTGAAGAGTCGATCCTCGTCGCGACCGAACAGCAGCGAGTCGCCCGATGCAAGGTGGTATCGGAACCGGGGTGCGTCGTCCAGTGACAACAGTCCACACGCCTGCATGGCAGCAATCGTCAGACGGAACTGGGCGATCGCCACGGCGAACGGGTTGATGTCCACACCGTGGATTGCGTCCAGGGACTGCTGGACCCGTGCCTGCGGCTCCATGGCCGGCGCATGTCGGGCCCAACGGTCCAACAGTCGGTGGAAGGCCCCGAGCAGGAAGTGACCGGACCCACAGGTGGGATCGATGATGGAGAAGCCTTCCAAGGGCCGTTCGGCCAGGGCAGGCTCCATCGTCTGGTCCAGGATGAACTCCTCGACGAAGTCGGGCGTCTGGAGCAGGGCGAAGGTCTTCTTCGCATGGTCGGACAAATCTTGGTAGAGATCACCCAAGAACCGCGTCGACAGCTGCGGATCGGTGAAGTCGAAGACCAGATTGCCGGCGTCATCGGTCCGCCGCCAGAACTGCAACAGTGCCGTGATCGCCTGACCAGACGGCGACACCGACCACAACGGGGAGTGTTCCTCGACCAGGGCGGCCGTCGCCGGCAGCGTGGCCAAGTAGTCGATCGCGGTGGCGAGCCATTCGCGGTCGGTGTCATCAGGATTGGACCGGAAGTAGGCGAGTTGACCATCGGTTGCGTCGCTCCGACGGTCGGCGGGGCCACTGATCCAGACTGGCCGGACGAGACCATTGTCCTCACAGAACCGGATGAAGACAGTGGTGAGCACCCATGCCACGGCTGCTTGGGTGACACGGTCGTCACGCCAGGCCACCCATGCAGACGCGGTGCGCTCAGCTTCGACCAGGCGCGTGTGCTCATCGCGCCACTGCTGAGCCTTGTCCGGCAACACCTCGAGCCGCTCGCGCAGATCGTCCTCGAGGTCGAGCACCTGCCGCTTCAGCGCGGTGACCAGTTCGGAGGAGTTGATCATGCAGGTGTTCCTTCGGCGGGTGGAGCGGACAGCTGGGAGTCGATCCAAGCACGATCGACCACGACGAATTGGCTCGGCGCGGCCAAGGGCAGGGGTTTTCCTTCGACGATCGAGCCGCGGTCGGCCAGCAACTGCGGCACGACCAGCCACAACGGCCGAGGCCGCGATGTCGTCAGATCAGTCCAACGGCTCAATGTCGCCATCGCGCCGTACCGGGCAAGGGCACCGACATCAGTCAGCACCACTGGGCTGGTCGCGTCAGTGGTGAGGGCGGACTCGATGGCAGCGGTCACGGTTGGCATGGCTCGCTCGACCAAGCTCTGGAGACCGCGGGCCGCTCGACTGCCGGGGGCGTCTGCATCAGCGGCGAGGACCTGGTCCCACGGCAGCCCGACGGAGTCGGCCTGGGCGTGCATTGCGCCGAGAAGCTCCGAGGTCAGATTGACGACCTGCACCGAGTGGCGCTCCTGCAGCACCCGTGCCAACCGGTCCAGTTGACTGCCGGGCGCTGCCAAGGCTAGGAAAGACCGGCGCGCGATGCTGTCGGCGAGCCGCTGTCCGACGACGCCATCGGCCGAGAGCGCAGGCGCGGCGGTGGCCAGTGAAGTCGGGGCGCGGGACTCAAGTCCTGTGGTGTCGTGGATCGACTCGGGCGGGCGGTAGGCACGGGCGACGTCGTCATAGATCAGGTCGAGACCGGAGTCGGCGACGATCTGATCGAGCCGTGGTCGTTCCGGAAGGGAGGCGAGTGACGGGAACCGGGCACGGACCCGGTCACGGATCTCGGCCGGCGGCAGTTTCTGACCGGGAGCGACCGCTTTGAGCGCGAGTGCCAGTGCACGATGGGCTGGCAGGCCACGGTGATGCAGTTCATGGGTGGCTGATGCTGCGGCACGCGTCGACAGGACGGCCGCGAGACGGGCCAGTCGACCAGGCTCGAGTGGTGAGTCAGTTGCCTCTGCCGCCCGGGTGGCCTCGAGAAGTGAGGAAGCGACCCGGGCGGCGGGGACAATCCCATCGGTCTGGTCGCCGGGGTTGACCGCCGCGACGAGACGGTCCGCGGCCCTGGCGAGCTCATCGGTCGAGTCCAGCAGGTCGGAGTTGGTGCCGATCACCAGTGGACGGCCGCTGTGGCGACGCAACTGCAACTCGGTGACCTCGGTGTCGCCACCACGCATTCGGGCCCGTAGCCGATCGGTGACCACATGGAGCAGCCCGGCAGTCACTCGTACTTCATGGTTGTCATCGGCGTCGACGTTCTCGACCATCACCGTGATGAGGTGGTCGACCAGTTCACCCACGGTGGCGATCCCGCCGAGATCCTTCAGATGCGCAAGTGCCTGCTCACCGATCCTGTCGAGGAGGTCACGGGTGTCGTCCTCGGCAGCCCAGGCATCCTGCAGCTCAGCCGCCATCTGGTTGACCCGCGCCGCGGTCACCGGCTTGGACAGGCTCGCCCCGATCTGTCCCTGCGAAGCGAAAGCATCGACACCCGGTGTCACGCCCAGCAGGCGGGCAGCGAAGTCGGCACGAGAGCTCGTCCTGCTGTCCTTACGCACAACGGCAAGGAGTCGATCGGCGATCGTCAAAGGATCCGGCAGCACCGTCGTACGCAAGGGTGTCGCTGCCCGTCGGGTGCGTATCGCCGAGCCGAACTTGGAGCGCCAGACCCTGGCCGCGGCTCGGATCTCCTTGCGGGTGAGGTCCTTGACTCCGAGCGGCCGGGACAGGCGCGCGGCGTCGACCGCGACCAGGTCGCCGACGGTGGTGAGCGCGAACGGTTCGAGCGCCGAGATCGCTCGGGCCGAGAGACCAGCCTGGGTGAGTGGCGTTTCCGGGGTGGCCTGTTCTTGCAGTTCGGCCGCATTGTCCGGAGCGCCGGTCGTGGTGCGCTCGAAAATCTGCTGCCAAGCTGCGAACAGATCTCGCGCAGTGTCATAACGGTCGGCTGCTCGGCGGGCCAATGCACGTCGGAAGAACGCGGTCATCGGCTCCGCGGTGGATGGATCGAACTGTGCTGGCACGACGGTGGCCGCATCGGTGATCGCTGACGGGTCGGACAGGCCATCGCCGTAGACCGGGGGCTGGCCGGTCGCCATCTCGAACAGCACCACCGCAGCGGAATACATTTCGGCTGCGCTGTCGTAGAGAATGCGGCCATCCGTGCCCAGGAATGGATCGAGATACGGCGGGGTGCCCGCCTTCACCGCGTCGGCAGCAGCGCGCGACAGGGAGAAGTCGAACAGGACGAGATGCTTGGCGCGATCGCTGCGCCCTTCACGTACGCCCAGATTTGCCGGCTTGATGTCGCGGTGGTCGATGCCGGCCGTGTCTAGCTCGATCAGCGCGCGCAGTAGGTCGGTGCCCCACCGCTCCAACAGGTCGAGTGACACGCGGGGGCGCTGACTCATCTCCTGGGCGAGGGTGTGGTCGCCGGCAGTCGCGAGCAGGAGCGCTTCGCGGCCGTCGACCTTGAGCGGTCCCTCGATCAGTTCGACGACACGGGGGCTCGACACAGCCCGCAGGACTTCGGCCTCGTCGTGGAGGCGGGCCGCGGCCCTGTCATTGATCGCGACCTTGAGGACATGTTCCGGCTTGTCCTCCCGGAACTCGTCACGGACCAGGAGTCCATCAGCGGTGGATCCGCGTCCGAGTCGCCGGACCAGCCGGAACCGGTCACCCAGCAGTGCGCCGGGTGATGCGTCAAGTGGATCGATGCTCCGCTCGTCCTCTGCAGGAGGCGCCTCGGCAGCGGCAAGCTGGTCGAGGAAGCTCGCGATGTCCGAGGTACGCTCCGACACTGCTGGTCGGGTGGCGTTGAGGATGGCCGTGCGAAGCTCGGTCGAGACCTCGGGGACATCGGCGGACAGGTCGAGGCCGTTCTGCTCCCGCAGCCGCGTGGTGAGCGCCACAACCGAGTCAGCAGCGGCGGCTCCGGCCAACAGGTAGAACGCCACGGCGCCGAGGCCGAAGACATCGACCCGGACCCGGTCCACCCCGCGAGCAAGGCTGCCTTCCGGAGCGGCAAACGCCTCCAGCCAGCCGGTGCCCCCCGCTCGGGAATCGGCACCGATGAGGGCGGTGACGCCGGTCGGGGTGGCAGAACTGTGCTGCTCCGCGGCAACACTGCCGGCGGTCTGCCAGTCGCGGACCTGGACCCGCAGCTCGCCGCCGTCTGATGGGCGCACCCAGATGACACTCGGGTTGATGCCTCGGTGGACCACACGATTGCCGTGGGCGTACTGCAGGGCCTCACCGACCTGGCGGATGATCGAGAGCCGTGTCTCGATTGACACTTGATCGCCATGGTCGGCGAGCCACAGGTCAAGGCGTTGCCAGTCGTCACTGAGCGGGTAAACCATGCCGACACCGAGATCGTCGTCGATGATGTCGTCAGGTCGGAGCACCCCCTCATGATTGAGGTGGCTCATCACCCGAAACTCGTGCTCGGCGATGGAGAGCACGCGACGCCGCTCCGACTCCGGGGCATCCTGCGGGACGACCTGGAACCGGATGCGGGCGCTGCGTTGTTGGACGACCCGGTGGTAGGCCTCCCACTCCTGCCAACCTTCGCCCTCGGCGATGGCCCCGTCCTGGATCACCCAGGACCCTGCTTCACGTTCGCGGCGTTGCACCAGCCCGATGCGCTTCATCAGCTGGGAGAGCACGGCGTCGCGGACCGTGTCGTTGCCCGGCTCGAGCAGCAACTCGGAGATCCCTGGCAGATTGCTGTGGTGCTCCAGCCCGTCGATGCCGTACAGGCCCCTCGCGCTGGCCTCAGAGAGCTCCGAGACAAATCGGGGATGGTGCAGGAACACCGACTCCTGGACGAATGGCACAACCTCGCGAGCCCTGGGAGCGTCGGGCACGTTCCGCTCTCGCACCCAACGCTCGTACTCGTCCTGGAGCTTGCTGGCGAAGTACTGGGCTTTACGGCGGGCCAGTTTCAGCGGGGAGTCCTCTGCGCGGTGCCCGTCGCGGCGCCAAGTGTGGTCGTCACCGTGCAGAGTGCCGGAGTAGTACTTGAGCTCGACCAGGTGCAGGCGGCGCCTCCCCAGGACCAGCAGATCGACCTCGTGCCAGCGTCCGCGGCCGTCTCGGAACTCAAAATTCGACCAAGCCCGGTAGGGCGCCTGGTCGGGCAGGAGGTTGCGGACGATCTCGAGGCCCTCGTCCTCATGGGTGAACTGGCTCGGCGACACCACTGTCCACCGTTGGTCCTTCGGCGCGCTCACCCCGCCCCCCTCTCAGTATCCAGATCCTGGGCCAACCATAATCGGTCCGGTCGCAATCTGTGTCTCGTGGTTCAGCCTCGGGCGTTGCAGCCCGAGGTCGCAGACGCGCAGTCAAATCCTCGACATCAGCCACTGGCGACGACGGGCCGAAGAGGGACAACCTCCCTGACGAGTGGCCAGTCGAAGGGTGTGATAGCGCTATGATCACGACTCGTGATGAAGAAGTTCGCCGTCGTTCTGGTGATGTCCTTGGCCGTGCTGATGGGCGGTTGTACTGCCGATCCAGTAACACCGGGCGACGCCGCCGAGCCGGTTGGCCTGGCTTTCGTCGAGCGGATTGATGCGGCCACGGAGGCCGTCGTCATCACGGAGGACAACGACCCCAACAGGATGATCGGTCGGATGAACGGTTACGTCGGTGGTGTCGTGATCAAGGATCGTCGAGCTTCGTGTGACCGGGACGATCGAGCGGAAGAAACGTTGGGTCGAGCCTGTGGTGCGTTCATCGAGATCTGGCGCGATGCGAAGACTGCTGAGCGACGCGCTTCGTACCTACGGTCGATCATGGGATTCTTCGGCGCAGGGGAGGAGTACCACGCGATCCGGGGCAACGTGCTGCTCCGGGTCTCGGCCAGCCTCGGTGAGTCTGAAGCGCAAGAGTACTTCAACGCCTTCGAGCTTGAAGTCCAGCAGTAGCGACCACGGTCATCGGCTGAGCAATGATTGATCGATCAGAGTGTGAGTCAGGATGTTTTATGGAGCAACCGGAGCCGTACCAGATTAACTCGTGGCGCGCAGCCGAACAGAATGCTGTGTCGTGGATGCGCTATTGGGGATTCGCCGATGCGAGGTTGACCGCCGACGGTGCCGACGGCGGTATCGATGTCGTCGCTGGTGATGCGCTCGCTCAGGTGAAGTTCGAAGCGGCGCAGGTCGGGTTGCCTGTGCTGCAGCAGCTCCTCGGGGCGGCCAGACGTGATGTATCGAAGCAGCTGATCTTCATCTGCGGGGCGGGATACTCCAGGCCTGCGATCAGCTTCGCGAATGACGTGGACATAGCTCTGTTCACCTATGACCTCACAGGCGCCATGAAGGCAGTGAATCCCTCGGCTCACAGTGTCATGCTTCGCCCGGTGGAGCTAGCGAAACGTGAGCAGGAGGAACGAGAACGGCTGGAGCGTGAGCGCGCCGTAACCGAAGAAGTCCGAACTGAGAGACGCGCCGCCGCGGAAGCCAAAGCATCGGCGCAAGGAGAGGCCAAGGCAGCCGCAAAGGCGCGGCGCAAGGCTGAAGCGGAAGCGCGTGATGCGCGCAAGAAGGAGGAAGCAGAAGCCGCCATCAGTCGCGGCGAGATGCCCGACGATGGGTCCAAGTCGGCCATGGTGCTCATAAGGGTCATCGCCGTGATTGCGTCTGCGGTCTGGGGGTGGAAGGCATTCCACGGGCAGGAGTCGGTGTCCGTGGTGTGGTGCGTGTGGTTCGCTGTGAGCGCGGTGCTGCCCGGTGCGTGGGTCAAAGTCTGGCCAATGGTATGGCCAGCGTGGCTCGGTTATCTGACCTACTACTACTGGATGGCTCCGTGGCCGAACATACTGCGTGTTCCCGTCACCGGGGTGTTTGCGATTCTGACTCTACTCGCGCTGGTGGTATGGGCATCCCTGGCATCCGACTATCTGACTGTCAGGAAGCGAGTGGCGGAGGCCCGAGTGCTGATCACTCGTCAGTCAGATGGTGCCTGACGTCGGCCGTGGGTTCTCCGGTCCAACTGAATCTGCCTTCAGGCTGACTCACCATGCCAGTCCGATCAGGTGAGAGGTCAGTTCGTCGGCGTCGACCTCGAGGCCACGCCGGGCGAACCACGTAC
>CAMDZW010000022.1 GCA_945911015.1 uncultured Propionibacteriaceae bacterium | reverse complement strand
TGGAAGACATTGCCCCTCACCCGGACGCGGTACAAGGTGTCCAGCAAGGAGATCCCGTGACCCCCGAAGTCCTCGAGGGTGTTGTTCTCGATGGCAACGTTCTCACTGGAGTAGACAGTGATGACGCCGTGGGAGGTGCTCGCACCACCGAAGCCGACCACGTGGTTGTCACGGATGCTCACATTGTGGGTGCGGTAGGTGTCTTGACGGTCCTCCGAGCCACCGGCCAGGATGATCCCGCGACCGGCGGGAGCATTGTCCACCTCACCCTGAATGACGGTGTTGCCCTCGATCACCACATTGCTGGTCGAGGGATGGGACACATGCCAGGGCGAAGCCATGCCGACCATGATCCCGACCCGGCAGTTCTCCACATGGTTGTTACGGATCGTCACATTGACCGCGCCATGGCAGTCGATGCCTTCCCAGCGCGGGTTGTTGCGGAACTCGTTGTTCTCGACCAGCAGGTTGGTCGGCCAGTGCGTGCCGAACTGGTTGAGGTTGCCGTCGTGACCGGTGGCCAAGGTGTAGGAGTAGCTGTACCGGGTCGAGGTGACGGTGTCGAAGACACAGTCGGCGACCACGATGTCGCGGGTGTCGGGCATCAGTTGCAGCATGGTGTGGGTGCAACGCAGGAAGGCACAGTCCCGTACGGTGATGCCTCCGGTCGCGTAGAAACGGACACCGTAGCGGCCAGCGATCTCGGTGACGCAGATGTCGTGCAGGCTGATGGTCTCGGCCCAGTCGACCACGATCCCGTCCTGACCCGACGACCACCCCTCGGTCGTCGCTGCGCCATTGCGGACCGTGAGCGCGGAGAGGGTGACCTCGACGACGGGTTCGCGCGGGGTGCCCTGCACCTGGATGATCGGCTTCGCCCCTAGGTCGGCATGCTCCTTCAGCACGGTCGCCTCCCGCCCCGCCCCTTGCAGGCTGACACCGCTGCGCATGCGCAGCGAGGCACTGATCTCGAAGGTGCCGGCCGGCAGTTCGACCGTCCCGCCGCCGTCGGCCGCAGTCTGGTCGATGGCCTGTTGGATGCTGGCTGCGGCGTCTCCCGGGTTGAGGTCGATCGGTGCGGCTGGTGCGGGTGCCGCTGACGCGACCGCGGTCCGAGCTGCCGTCACAGCAGCCAGTCCGGCCGAGGCCAGCAACACCGTGCGGCGGGACGCGCGCAGCACCGAGGTTTCTTCGGGATTGACCATGGTGAGTCCTCACATCGTTGGGCTGATGACTCCACCATGGGCCGCACCTTCAGAAACCAGTCTCCCGACGTCGGCCCGTTCCACGAGCTGGGCGCAGCACAACCCGGGGTTTCTCCCGCGCACACGACTGCTCGCACGTTTCCCGTACGAGCAGCCCGTGTGCAGTCCACTCAGGACTGGGCGACAACAGTGCCGTCGGCCAGCACCAACAGCGCGCGACCGTCCACAATCCCACCTCCGGCAACCGCCTCCGGGAAGCGCCACCGTCCGGTCTCCCCACCCTCGGTGTCGACCGCCACGGCCAGCCCGTGTTCGGCCAGGGCGAGATACCCCTGCCCAGCAACCGGAAGGATGCTGCTCACCCGGTCACCGATCACCGTGCGGAACCGAAGTTCTCCCGCCGGGGTGAGCGAGGTCAGATGGAAACCAGTGGTCCCGACAACGACCTCCGCGCCGACGGACTCGTGAATCACGCCACTGATCATGTCGGTGACCTGCCCACCGACGTCAGTCGCCCACTGTTCGGCGAACTTCGCGTCGCGGTATTCGTAGGTGCGCACGATGTTCTGCTTGGTGCCGTAGACAATCCACGGGCGACCTTCGGCTCGCTCCACCAATCCGACGGTGGTGAAGCCCGGACCGCCGACCCCGCCACGGTGCTCGCCGCCGTCCTTCCACACCGACGGGTAGAAGTACTCCAACGCAATCGCACCCTCGTCAACGCCATCCTCGTCGAGGTCGGCGAAGATCGCATCGGTGATCCCATAGAAGTAGTGCATGTTCTCCGACTCGATCGCACCGGTCGACCAGTTCAGCCGGTAGACCCACCGGAACTGGGTGCCGACCATCAGCGACGGCGCCGCATCCTGTCCTGCGACGTACCCGAGCCGGACCACGGTGACACCGATCAGGTTGCCCTTCTGCTCGCGGCGGGCCGGGTCGTCGGGGATGCTGGTCTGCCAGACGACGCCGCCGTCAGCGTCGAAGGCGTGGACCTGGTAGCCCTCGGTCGCCACGACGATCAATTCGGTGTCGCCGTGGACATGGTGGCTGATCTCGTTGACCCGCGACCCGACGTCAGCGCTCCACGCCACAGTGCCGTTCCCGTTCAGCACGCTGACCTGACCATCGGCTGAGCCGACACCCACCCGTACGACATCCTCGGCACCGACCCAATGAGCAACCTCGGTGACCTCAGCGGAGACCGAGCCGACCGTGGACCAACCGGCGGGCAGGTCCACGACGGTGGGCAGGGTGCGCTCGCCGACCCGCCAGCCACCGCCACCGTGATTGGCGCGCAACAGTCGCGCGGTCGTCTCGGGACGCCAGTCCGTGGTGCCGGTGCCGACCGGTTCGGGCCGGACCGGGCTGCCGACCTCGTCGTACTGGGCATGGTCACGCCGCACCACATGGGCCTGCCAGTCACCGCTCGCGGTGTCGAGGATCCAGATCACAGGCTCGTCGAAGTCGAGGTGGTCCCGACCGACGGTCAGGCTCGAGGCACCCGCGACGACGATCCGATCCGGACCAACCATCGAGATCACCGCATCGGCGGCGATCGCACCGGACAATGCTCCGGTGATGAAGGTCCACTCGGCCCCGTCGAGAGTGACCTCCCAGGTGGTCTCGGTCAACCGGCGCGATGAGACTGCTGGCCCTTCGCCAGAGCCAGTGGCGATGACCGACACGAACTGGAGCCGATCCCCCGCCGTACGGGATTGCTCGGCCTGGACTTGGCTGAGGATGGTCTCGGCCTCGGCATACGGATAGGCAATGGTGCCCTGGTAGTACTTGCGGAAGTGGCCGTAACGATCCCTGGTCTGCAGCACCGAGTCGTCCAGGCTGTCGATCACCATGGTGACGTCCTGCTGGGCACACGAGTAGCGCTGCCCGTCAACGGTGCCGACACCGAGGGTCTGCCACTGATTCTTCACCAGATAGTCGCCATCGGCGAGGAAGTCGACCTCGTCCCAGACCACGTGGAAGTCACCGTCACCGGTCAGCACGGTCCGAGTCCAGTCAGTGCCGTTCCAGTCCTGCAGGAAGGACCGGCTGATCGAAGCCCGGTCGACATCGGCGACCCAGTCCAGCCGGGCGAATTGCGGTTTGACCGGCTGTTGGCCGTCACGCACCACGACGAGACCGGAGTGGTGCTCCGGCGTGTTCTCCATGTAGTCGCGGTCGGTGAGCAGGATCCGCTGGTGCGAGGTGTACCCGATGATGGTGTTCGCGTCCTGGTGGTTGTGACGGCCACCCGCGAACCCGTCGATCAACACAGTCGTGTCGTCGAGGTCCAGACCGGACCGGAACGCCATCTTGTGGAAGGTCCGCTGCTGCTCAACCTCAGTCGGGTCGGTGTCGGTGACGTAGTCGTAGACCCCCTCCTCGACCGGATAGGCCATCACCGTCGGCGTGGTGAGTTCGACGTTGTCGTCGTCGGGTCCGTCGACCTGGTAGCGGTGCAGCGGCAGCGCAAGGTCGGAGTTGCGGTTGTCACTGAACGGGCCACTGCGGGCACGCTCCAGCAACACCGGGTAGATCGGATCGGGGAACAGCCAGGACGCCGCATACATCACCTGCGAGTGGCCCCACGAGTAGACCCCGGAGTAGCCGTACGGGTAGACGTCACCACCGCCGGCCATCGCCCCACCGTTGTCGATCATCAGCACGTTGAGGTCGGCGCTGGGCCGCAAGGTCTTGGTAAGGAAGTCGTACTGACCGGTGAACATTGCATAGTCCATCGTGATGATCGGCAGATGCATCAGATAGTCCGAGCCCTCGTCGAGGCTGATCACCGCTGTGTTGCCCTGGAAGATCCGATCCCCCAGCGCATGCCATTCGTCGGCGACCCCGAGTTGGTGGTGGCGTTGGAAATAGTCCGCCCCCGCAACCAGCGACAGAGCCGGGTAGGCCTCGTGGTTCCACCGCGGCGCCTCGTCGGCGGCGCTGTGCAGATAGCCGTCCAGAGCGTTGGCGGAAAAGGTGAGCTGCAGCGCATCCAGGACATGGCTGCGTTCAGCGTCGGTGTAGACACCGGTGGTCTCCATCATCGCCCAGACTGCGATGAGCTCCTCGCCGTTGGTCCACATGTTGCGGGCATTGTCCAGTTGGTCGGTCGCCTCGTCCGGGTGCGCGGTGACGAAGTCGGCGTAGCCGATCATGACCTGGTGGTGGAGTTCGGCGAAACCAGCGTCGGCGGTCAGCAGGTGCGCCTCCCCCATGAGCCTCAGGTCGTTGAGGATCCCATGCAGTTTGACCGCATCGGTCTCGACCCCTGTCGAGGGGACGAGGGCATCAAGCTTGGCCTGCAGGGCCGCCGATTGGGAGGCGAGGTAGTCGGGGTCGGTGACGCCTTGGTTGGGGAACACGTGGGTGACCTCGTCGGCCAGCGCCGCGCGATGCTGCCGTGGCAGGGTCGTTCCGTCGAGTTCCTCAAGCAAGGCGGCAATCCCAGCCTCTGCACCGGCCACGTCGCTGGCTCCGATGACGAGGGTGACCCCTCCGTTGCCGAAGGGGTCGGCCAGGGTGAAGGTCCAGTGGCCGCCCGCTCCGGGGAACCATGAGTCGACCATGGCGTAGCGCATGCCGTAGAGCCGTGCCAGCTCGATGTTGTTGCCCAGCTGACCCAGCTGGATGACGTGTCCGTCCCAGCCGTCGGAGAATCGTTCCTCCTGCGGCGTACGGACTTCGGGTGCGGTGACACCAGTGTCGGCGATGGCAGCCGCGAGGGTGTCGGCGGCGGCGAGCCAGTCGGGTTCGTCCGGGGCGACGATGACGACCGAGGACAGGTCGAGATCAGTCTCGACCGGCCGCGGTGTCACCGGTGCGGCCCAGCCGGGAAGGCTGGGCCCGCTCAAGGTCAGCGCTGCACCGGCGACGCCGGATCCGATGAGAAGGGAACGGCGTGACAACTCCATTGGTGGTGCTCCTGTCGTGGGGACTCGAGGGTGCAAACGCTTGCAGTCAAGCAAGCATCCCCCACCACGTCAAGAGTTTCGGCCGGTCATTTCATGACAGGTGACGCGACAGGAAGTCGTACGCGACAGAGCTCACCTGAGCCGGGAAGTCATGCGGGCCGTGGCCGACCCAGGTGAGGAAACGGTCTGCGTGGCCGAGAGCAGCATAGAGATCGAAGACCCGATTCAGACCTTGGGTGGACTCGCTCCAGTTCGGGAAGATCCGGTCGGCGGTCGCCACCCACGACATGACCGGCTTCGGTGCGACCAGTGCCATGATCTCGTGGAACTCGAACGGCACCCGCCCGTCGTCGAGATCCTTGCTCAGCAAGGGAAAGTGGCTGAACCAGTCACGCTGCCCCCAGCGGTGTCGTTGGCTGTCACCGGCAAACGTGGCGAACCCGCAGCTCGACACGACAGCCCGCACCCGGTCGTCGATCCCGGCCAGGAACCATGAGTTGTAGGCGCCGAGTGAGTGACCGACCGAGCCGATCCGGTCCGGGTCCACCCCCGGCCAGGCGGCGAGCACACTCACGCCCTGACGGTGGTCGGCCAGCATCTTGGCCACCGGGCTGACCCCGGGATGGTCAGCGACGAACTGGGCCGTGTGGAAGGGATCGGCCCCGGCCGCGATCCGCTCGCCAGCGGTGATCGCGTCGGGGGCAAGCACCACATGTCCCTGCCGGACCAGATCGAGGCCATAGCGGCGGCCATCCCGTCCGGCCGCCGTCGCGACGTCAGCCTTGCCGGCGGCGTTGGTCGGGTGCAGCGCCATCACCCCGGCACCAGTCGGTTCGTCGAGGGGCACCAACACCAGAGCGGGCACCTGGTCGCCGTCACCGGTGCGGTAGCGGATGTGATGCCGGACGTGGTCCGGCTCACGAGTCACCTCAAGGACCTCGTGCTCGGGCTCGATCAGCTCCGGCATCGGACCGAGGACGTCCAACCAGCGTTGAAGAATCGTGGCCCGGGCTGCAGTCCAGTCGTCGACCGGGAGCGCCGGCGGACCCTCGCGGTGGAGGTCGGCCAGGTCGTACATGTCAGTCCTTGCTGTTGGGGTCAATGGTGTCGGTGGGCGGGCTGTGGAGCGTGGGAGCAGGTGCCACGCTGTCGCGATCGACATATCGTGGCGGGATGGTTTCGGTGCCCTCGGCGCCGGTCGGGACCAGTCCCCAGTCGGCGGCGATCCTTTCGACACCTCGGGCACCGATCCGGCTCAGTCTCAGGTCGTGCCCGGACAGCGGCGGTGTCGTGTACGGCGCGATCATCGATTCGAAGGTCACCACGCTGAGCTGGTCGGGGACTGTGATCCCGCGAGCGGCGGCCTGAGCGAGGATCTGGTGGGCGGCGGCCTCATCCACGGCCACGATCGCGGTCGGTCGGGGTTCCCGGTCGAGCAGGTCGGCGATCGCCGCATCCCGTGCGGCACGGTCGGCGTGACTCACCCGGGTGGCGACACAGCTGTCGGCGATCCCGTGGCCGGTGGTGGCCTCCTGCCAGCCGCGATGGTAGTCGGCGACCACCGATGACTCGCCGACCTCGGTCAGCAGGGCCATCCGGCGGTGCCCGGCCGCCGTGAGTCGGGAGACCAGCTCGACAATCCCACCGGCGACATCGGCAATCACCGTCGGCACGGTCGGGTCGGTGACGAAATGTCGGTTGAGCAGCACAAAGGGCAGTCCGGAGTCGCGGAGGGCGGCGACATCGTCCACCGACAAGCCAGTGAACGAGGGCACGACGACCGCATCCGCACCGTCGCGAGCGGCGAGTTCGATGACCCCAGAAGCCAGGTCGGGCCAACGGACCAGTCGGACGTCGATGTCGAGTTCGCTGGCGCGCAACATGATCCCCTCCAGCATGGGGCTCACGAACGGAGTCACCGCGATCCCACCGGTCTCACGGTCGACGCCAGTCGGTGCGTTCAACACCACGGCCAGTCGATGGGTGGTCCGGCGTCCGCGCCCACTCAGCGAGCGGGCATGTTCGCTGGGCTGGTACCCGAGGTCGGCCGCGATCTTGCGGACTCGCTCCCGGGTCGCGTCACTCACCCCGCGGTAGCCGCTCAACGCGGCCGAGGCCTGACCTTCGCTGAGCCCGGCGGCCTTCGCGACTTCCTTCAGCCGGACACGTCGCCGTGCAGGTGGTCGTGCCGTCATGGCGATTCCTCCTCCAGCGGCCCGGTCGTCATGCGGGCCAGATGGGACCCGCATCCGACATACAGATCCGCTCCGATCCTCGCACCACCGACGGTGATGGGCCCATCGGTCACCGGGGTACGGACGATGCTGTGGTCGCCCAGACCGATCCGGTTGATCGCGGTAGCTTGCACGATCTCCACCCAATGCCCCGTGGTGATGACGCCGCCGTACGGCACGGTCCCGTCGCCGGTCCAGTCGTCAACCCGTAGATTCTCACCGGTGGCCGGATCGAGGTGGACATGCCAGCCGTCCCGGCTCACCAGGTGCACGGTGCCATCGGCGGCCGGGCAGACTGCGGCCCAGCTGCGGACCTGGGGCAGCGGAGTCCAGGTGTTGCGTACGGTCAACTCCGGCCACGCCAGATGAACCACGGCACCACTGGTCGCCACGGACTGCGCTCCTCCCGGCGTTTCGACACAGGTGCCGACCCACAGATCACCGTCGCCGTCGACGGCGAGCGCAATCGGGGACTGGGCAGGGGCGAATGCTTGGTGACTGAGGACGCTCGACTGGTCATCGCTCACCCGGTGCACCACCAAAGCGCCGCCGGCTTGTCCGTAGTCGCCGTAGCCACCCCAGATGACATGGGATCCGTCGGGATGTCCGACAGCGCAACGCGGCCGCGCCGCCTCGGGCACGACACTCAGATGGCTGGGATTGCTGCCGAGTTCGACCGGGGCGTGGGGATCCCACCGGTAGAGGTGACCACCGAGATAGGCCGCGCCGTACCACTGGCCACATTGTTCGGCCCAGGCCGCGACATTGCCACCGGCCTCGCTGAAGTGACCGCTGGGATGGACGGTGCCCTGCTCGGCCGTGGTGTCGTACCGGTGGAAGCGCAGTGGATGGTTGGAGGTCCCGACCAGATCGGTCTCCCCGACCCGGACGAAGGGCGAGAGCGAAGCCCCGGCGGAGCGGTAGTCGAGCCGGACCACACGCTCGCCGAACGGGCCGGAGACGACGAGTTCGTGATCGGGCAGGGCCAGTCGTTCGACCTGCCAAGGAGCCGGCACCGGGGTGTGGATCCGTCCGAAACCGCGACCTGCCGTGACCGAGGGGGCCACCTCGGAGGCCGGGACCGGTGTGCGCTGGCCCGCGCGACAACGCTGCCAGGAACTGGCGGTGACGAGGTTGTTGCTCACCTGGGGGTGCAATTCGGTCGCTTCGGCATGGGCATAGATCTCGCCGTCGATGCCGCGGTGCACCCAGCCGGTGCCGACGGCGCGGTCCTGTGCAGGGACCAGGGAGGTGAGTTCGCCCTGGGGAGAGACCATGACCAGGTCGCGGTGTTCGGTGCCGACGCCGGCCCACAGCCAGCCGTCGTCGTCGACCGCCAGGTGGGCGACATAGCTCTCGGTGTCGCTGAGCCGTGGGCCCTCCTCGGTCGCCAGGGTGTCGGGGTCGACCATGATGAGGCGACAGTGCGGGTGGGTGGTGGCCCAGATCCGTCCGTCGGGGCCTTCGGCGAGTCCGAAACCGACGATGTCCTCCTCCGGCAGGGGCCGCAGGGTGGTCAGCGTCGCGGTGAACGGGTCGACCCGGATCAGCTGGTCGCCGGCCCCGGTCCAGAACATCCCCGATCGGGTTGCCATGCAGGTGTAGGGATAGTCGTCATCCTCGAAGTGCAGCTGGTCACAGGTCCCGGTCAGTGGATCAACCACCAGCACCCAGCCGCGGGCTGCAATCACCAGCCGTGCCAGCTCGCCACGGACACAGACCGCTGCGGTGCGTGCCTCCGCCACGTCGACCAACACTCCCAGATCATCCACGCCCCCACCTTACCGAAGCGCTTCGGATCTGTGGGTCCCAGCCCAAAAAACCGGCGTGCCCGACCCCGCGACATCTCCGGGAAGGCACCGTCGGGGACGGGCAGGATCTGCAGCGGCAGCCCCGGGAGCGTGGCCTCGGGGCTCCCCGCTCCCGGGGGAGGGTCAGGTCTCCTTGAGATCCTTGCGGAGCTCGGGCGGCAGGGCGAAGACGAGGTTCTCCTCGGCGAGGCGCTCTTCCTCGGCCACCGGGAACCCTTGTTCCACAAGAAGATCCAGGACGCCACGTACCAAGTCATCAGGCACCGAGGCCCCGGAGGTGACACCGACCGAGGCCACCCCGTCGAGCCAGGCCAGATCGACCTCGCCGGCATTGTCGACACGATGGGCTGCCTTGGCCCCGGCGTCGAGGGCGACCTCGACGAGCCGGACCGAGTTCGACGAGTTCGCCGAGCCGACCACGATCACCAGATCGGAGTGGGCGGCGATCTGCTTCACTGCCGCCTGCCGGTTGGAGGTGGCATAGCAGATGTCATCGCTGGGCGGGTCCTGCAGCAGCGGGAACCGGGCCCGGAGTCGCTGGACGGTCTCCATCGTCTCGTCCACACTCAGTGTCGTCTGGCTCAGCCACGACACCTTGGTCGGATCCTTGACCTCGACCAGATCGGCCTCCTCGGGAGACTGGACCAAAGTGATGTTCTCGGGGGCCACTCCGGAGGTGCCTTCGACCTCCTCGTGACCGGCATGCCCGATCAGCAGGATCTCCCGGTCCTCACGGGCAAAGCGGCGGGCCTCATTGTGGACCTTCGTGACCAACGGGCAGGTGGCATCGATCGTCTTCAGGCTCCGACCGCCGGCCTCGGTCCGCACCGCGGGCGACACACCATGGGCGGAGAAGACGACGGTTGAGCCCTCGGGCACCTCGTCGAGCTCCTCGACGAAGATCGCGCCGCGGGCGGCCAGGTCCTCCACGACATGCTTGTTGTGGACGATCTGCTTGCGGACATAGACCGGCGGACCGTACCGGTCGAGGGCCTTCTCCACGGTGATCACGGCCCGATCGACCCCGGCGCAGTAGCCTCGCGGGGCCGCAACGACGACCCGCTTCTCACCGGGGGCACCGGGATGGGGAAGGGACACCGTACTGGTCAACTGATCGGCCATGGGCCCAGTGTAGGCAGGTCACATGATGGGCTTGCGGGCACGCAGCCAGAACCGGATCTTGGTCAGCCGCAGCGGTTCGCCCTGCATCGGTCCGCGACGGTGCAGTTCCCACAGCACACCGCGGTAGCGGTCGACCGAGAAGTCGCTCGGTACGTCCCACGGCACGAACTGCAGATAGGCCACCAGGGCGGCCACATCAGCAAACTCGTAGTACCCGTTGCGGTCCTCGCCGTCGTCGACGACCTCGAGCCCGGCATCGGTCAGGTCCTGGGTCATCTGGCGCAGGTTGACCTCGGGATGTTCGGGCCGTTTGCCGGTCAGCTCGTGCAGCTCCGACAGCTCCAACCCGCCGACCTGCTGGGTCACGAAGACCCCGCCCGGCGACAGGACTCGGGCCACCTCTTCGGGCCGGTAGGCCTCATGGCGATTGAGGATCAGGTCGAACCGGTGGTCCGGGAACGGCATCACCGCATCGGTGGTCGGGTCATGGGGCACCACGGTGATGCCCAATGGAGCGAGCGCCTCCTCGGCGACCGGGATGTTGGGCGCCCACCCCTCGGTGGCGACGGTGTCACTGGGCAGGACGGCGGCGAACCGTTTGAGGAACTCTCCCCCGCCGGTGCCCATGTCCAGCACATGGCGCGACAGGCGCATCGCCTCGCGGTAGATCCGCTCCAGGTTCCACGGCAGCGTCGACTCGGTGACTCGCCCCACCAACGAGGAGAAGTCCCATCCCTCGGGTTGACCCCTTTCCTCGAGCTGCCACGCCCCCAACAGCTGCGGTGGGATCGACGGCACGTACGTCTGAGGAGACGGCTCTGGCTGGTACGGACTCGCGGCACTGTACGGGGTCGCCTCCCACTGCCCCTGGGGGTGAGGCGAGTACGGATCCTGGGAGTAGTGACTCACCGGGGTGTCCCTTCACCGGGCCCCTGGTCGGCGGGGCGGGCATCGATGGGGTGGGCTGCGCCGACGTCGACCAGGTGATGGGCGAGGTCGTGCATGCCGTACCGGCCCAGGGTCAGCACACTGAACGGTGCACCATCGCCACGGAAGCCCTGCCGGTCCCACTGATGGTCGGCCACGGTCTGGTACAGATCGGCCCAGGCGCCGGCTGCGGCGGCGAGTTCGTCGGTCACCTGTGCCGGGTCAGCCAGGTGGTAGCTGCCGTCGACCGCGGCCTGGTCCTGGTCCCAGTTGGCGAAGGTCGGGCCGTCCTCGGACAGCATCAGCCGGGTCCGCTCGGCGAAGACCGTCGCGACATCGCGGACATGGCAGCCGTATTCCAACGGTGACCAGGTGTGGGGTGCGGGCCGCACCCGGACATCATCGGCGGTGAGCACGCTCGCCCACGGCAAAGTGAGCAGCTGGATCAGCCCGGGCAGTTCAGCCGCAGAGTTCTGGGCGGCGTCATAGCCGCAATCCGGGCACGGGCGTTCGATCACCCAGGTCCAGTCCTTGCCATCAGGGGGTGGGGCCACGTAATCGGTCACGTCACCAACCTACTGCGATTCACCGAACGTTAGGGTGTCGCCCATGGCACTGGACTCCTCTCCCGAGCAGCCGCAACCGCTGCGGCGGGTCGCGCAGGGCGTGGAACAGTGGATCTCCCGACTCGGCTGGATCTGGGTCGAGGCCCAGGTGATCGAGATCAATCGCCGCTCGGGCAGCTCTTTGGTCTTCCTGACGCTGCGGGACAAGCTCGGTGAGGTGTCGGCCTCGGTGACCGCAACCCCTCAGGTGCTTGATGCCGTCGGCCCCCTCGCCGACGGGGCCACCGTCGTCGCCCATCTCAAACCGCACTTCTACATCCGCAGCGGACGCTTTTCCTTCACCTGTGACGAGATCCGGGTGGTCGGCGAAGGCATGCTACTGGCCCGGCTCGAGCAGTTGAAGCGGATGCTGCAGGCCGAAGGGCTGTTCGATCCTCGACGCAAGAAGAGCCTGCCGTTCCTGCCACAGACGATCGGGCTGGTCTCGGCCCAGGGCAGTGCCGCGGAGAAGGATGTCGTCGAGAACATCGCCCGTCGCTGGCCCGCCGCCGTCGTCCGCCCGGTCCACTCCCTGGTCCAGGGCCCCCAAGCGGTCGACCAGTTGGTGGCTGCGGTCCGTCGTCTCGACGAGGACGCCGATGTCGAGGTGATCGTCATGGCCCGCGGTGGTGGTTCCCTGGAGGACCTGCTGCCGTTCTCCAACGAAGCCCTGGTCCGGGCTGTCGCGGTCTGTCGCACCCCGGTGGTCAGCGCGATCGGCCACGAGGTCGACTCCCCCATCCTGGATCTGGTCGCCGACGTCCGCGCCTCCACACCCACCGATGCCGCCAAGCTGGTCGTCCCCGATGCGGCCCAGGAACGTGATCGACTCGACCAGGTGCTCACTCGCCTCGACCATGCCGTACGGCTTCGGCTGCGGCGCGACCGGGAACAGCTCGCGGCGCTGGCGTCGCGTCCGGTCCTGCAGGCACCGACCGCGACGGTGCAGATCCACCGCGAACAGGTCGACCAGCTGGCCGACCGGCTCAGCCGCAGCGTCTCCCGTACGGTGTCGACCGAACGGACCTCGATCGGGCATCTGGTGGCCCGGTGCCGGGCCCTGTCGCCGCGAGCAACGCTGGAACGCGGCTACACCCTTGCCGTCGGTGCCGACGGACATGCTCTGGTCTCGGCCGACCGGGTCTCCCCCGGCGACCCGGTCACTCTCCATCTCGCCTCCGGCAGAGTGGACACCACCGTTCTCGCCACCCATCCTGATCCCGATCCTGACGCCGAGGAGCAACCATGACCGACAAGGTCGACGACACCCTCACCTATGAGCAGGCCCGCCAGCAGTTGGTCGAGGTGGTGGCCCAGCTCGAAGCCGGAGCTCCCCTCGAGGAATCCCTTGCCCTGTGGGAAAAGGGCGAAGCACTCGCTGCACTGTGCCGGGCCCGGCTGGACGGGGCCCAAGAGAGGATCGAGGCCCGGATCGCCGAGCGTGGTGAATCCGACTGAGGCCAGCTCACGACACGGTGTCGGCGAAAGCCTCGAGTTCGGCATAGCTGGCGTCGGCGACCACGATGGTGGTGACGTCATCACCGACCAGCACCAGCGACCGGGTCCGACCGTCCTCGGAGACATACCGCTGCCAGGTCTGGCCCATCGCCTCGGAGGTGCCATCGGGGGAACCGTTCCGGGTGACGCGTTCGATCATCGCGCGCGGGTCGACATTGCTCTGCTCGACCGCGAAGAAGATCTGGTCCGGGCTCAGCCAGCCGACCATCCATCGCTGATCCCGGCCGTCGGTGCCGGGTTCCCACTTCATCCGGACCGGTGTCCAGGTCTGGGGCATGTTCCGCGGCGCGACCGGGACGAACTCCGCCTCGTCGTCAGCGACCGCGATCAGTTGCTCCCACTCGACCGGATCGTCCCCGGCGAGGTCGACCTCGCGACTCATGAAGAACAAGCTGATCAGCACCAGCGGGATCAACAGCACCAGCAGTGAACGGACCATGTCGCCACCAGTGGACTCCCGCTTGGCCCGGGGTCGACCAGGACGTCCCGTCGCCGGCTGGGGGGCCGTGAGTTCGGGATTGTCCGCAGGCTCGGTGGATCTCGACACCATCCCATTGTCGCCGACCGCCGTACCGGCTGACACAATGACCCCCATGAGCAACGAGGGGAGCACCATGACCACTGACGGCGACTACCGCATCGAACACGACACCATGGGTGAGGTACGGGTGCCTGCGGCAGCCACCTACCAGGCACAGACCCAGCGGGCCGTGGAGAACTTCCCGATCTCGGGCACCCCCATCGAGCCGGCGCTGATCGCTGCTCTGGGCCGGATCAAGAAGGCCGCGGCCAAGGCCAATGCCGATCGCGGCGTGATCGAGGCCGATATGGCCGACGCGATCCGGTCGGCCGCTGACCAGGTCATCGCCGGCGAGCACGACCATGACTTCCCGATCGATGTCTTCCAGACCGGTTCGGGCACCTCGTCGAACATGAACACCAACGAGGTCATCGGCACCTTGGCGACCCGCATCCTGGGCCGCACCGTGCATCCCAACGACCACGTCAACGCCTCCCAGTCGAGCAATGACGTCTTCCCCTCAGCGGTGCACATCGCTGCCTCCACCTCGATCACCACCGACCTGATCCCGGCACTGGACCACCTCGCCACCTCCTTGGAGGCGAAGGCGACCGAGTTCGCCGGCGTGGTGAAGTCGGGACGTACCCATCTGATGGACGCGACCCCGGTCACCCTCGGTCAGGAGTTCGGCGGCTACGCCGCACAGGTTCGGTACGGGATCGAGCGACTCCAGGCGGCGCTGCCGCGGGTCAGCGAACTCCCCCTCGGCGGCACCGCGGTCGGCACCGGGATCAACACCCCGGCCGGATTTGCCCAGGCCGTGATCACCGAGATCGCTGCCGACACCTCGATCGGCTTCACCGAGGCCCGCGACCACTTCGAGGCCCAGGGCGCTCGGGACGGTCTGGTCGAGGCGTCCGGTGCGCTGCGCACGATCGCGGTCGGCATCACCAAGATCGCCAACGACCTGCGCTGGATGGGGTCGGGTCCCCGTACGGGACTGGGCGAGATTGCGCTGCCCGACCTGCAGCCGGGTTCGTCGATCATGCCGGGCAAGGTCAACCCGGTCATGTGTGAGGCCGCGCTCATGGTGGCCGCCCAGGTGATCGGCAACGACGCCTGCGTCACCGTGGCCGGCACCTCGGGCAACTTCGAGCTGAACGTGATGATCCCGGTGATGGCGCGCAATGTGCTGGAGTCGGTCCGTCTGTTGTCGAGCGTCTCGCACCTGCTGGCCGAGCGTTGTGTCGACGGCATCACCGCCAATGAGGAGCACTGCCGCGAGCTGGCCGAGTCGTCACCGTCGATCGTCACTCCGCTCAACAAGTACATCGGCTACGAGAATGCCGCCAAGGTCGCCAAGACCGCACTGGCGAAGGGAGCCACCATCCGCCAGACCGTCGTCGAACTCGGCTTCGTCGAGTCCGGGCTGGTGACCGAGGAGCAGCTCGACGCCGCTCTGGACACCTTGTCGATGACCAAGGCACCGACCGCCTGACGCTTGTCGGGCCTGGACCCGGGCTGCGATCAGTTGTTGAGGACCAACATCAACAGCGGGAGGGGCACGGTGACCAAGGCACCGACCAACAGGTGGGCCACCAGGTGCGGTTTCACCAACGCCACGAACTCTCGCAGTGCCGCTGCCGGCCAGTAGTAGAACGCCACCGGAGCGCCGGTGGCCTGCAACGGCAGGTCGAGTTCGCGGGCCAAGGTTGCCGCGCGCAGAGTGTGGTAATTGCTGGAGACGATCATCCCGCGGGCCGTTGCGGGTACCCCCGCGCTGGCCAGGACAAGCTCGCCGGAGTTGCGCAGGTTCTCCTCGGTGTTGGTCGACTCGGTCTCGATCAGCACCAACTGAGGGTCCGCACCCTGGCTGAGGGCATGATCACGCATCGCCTCGGCCTCGGAGCGGATCTCGTCGCTGCCCTTGCCCCCCGACATGATGATCGGCACTCGCCGTCCCTTGCGCAGTTGCCGGGCCTGCACTTTGAGTCCCTTCTCGACCCGACGGGCCAACAGCGGCGTCACACTGCCGTCCTTGCGCAGGCCGGAGCCCAGCACGACGACCCAGTCGACGCGCCGCCCCTGCACCACCCAGCTGTAGACGTAGCCGTACAGCACCATGCAGAACATCAAAAAGGCGATCCACACGCAGACCAGGAAGACCCACACCGCAGCTGCTGCGGTGACCGAGGAGCTCGCCAGGCCGGCGAAGAAGACGATCACCGCGCCGAACAGTGCCAGACCGAGCAACAACGGCAACGCATTGACCAGCCGAAGCCCCTCGCGGCGGATCGTGATGACGCCGTTGACGATGAGGAATCCGATGATGCCAAGGATCAGCAGCGGCGAACCGACAAAGCCAGCCATGGTCAACAGGCCGACGATCGCGGCGCCGGCGGTGTCGTAGGTACTGATGGCGAACAACACCATCGCCAGTGCCACCACGGTCAGGTAGGCGTTGCCGAGCCACCGCGGATCCCGACGGATCGAGACCACCATCACCGCCACGGCCACAGCCGCGATGAACAACGGGATGGCGAGCAGCAGCGCTTGTGCCAGGTTCGAGTCCAGACCCATGGTCGTCACCGTACTGGACCGGAGCCGGCACCCGCGTCGGACGACGGTCCTCAGATCGACGACGGTGGTCTACAGTGCGGCCCATGTCCGGAGTCACCACCTTGACCAATGCCGCCATCCTGGACGGCACCGGCACCGAGCCGTTCGAGGGCCACCTCGTCCTGGAGGGGGCACGGATCGTCGAGGTCGCCCCGGGGCCGGGTTCGGTCGGTGAGGTCATCGACGTCGGCGGCCAGGTCGTCGCGCCCGGCTTCATCGACATGCACACCCACTCGGATCTGCAGCTGTTGGTCAACCCTGACCATGCCGGCCGGATCAGCCAGGGCATCACCACCGAAGTGCTGGGCCAGGACGGACTGAGCTATGCACCGGTCACCGATGAGGTGTTGCCGATCATTGCCGACCGGATCCGCGGTTGGAACGACGATCCAGCCGGGTATCGGTTCAGCTGGCGATCGGTGGCCGAGTACCTGGACCGGCTCGACCAGGGCATTGCCTGCAATGGTGCCTATCTGGTGCCACACGGCAATCTGCGCCAGCTGGTGATCGGCACCGAGGACCGGCCTGCCACCTCGGCTGAGATCTCGGCGATGGCCGATCTGCTGCGCGCAGGGATGGAAGCAGGCGCGTACGGGATGAGCGCAGGCCTGACCTATGTGCCGGCGATGTTCTCCACCACCGAGGAGCTCGTGGAGTTGTGCAAGGTCGTCGTCGAGTACGACGGGCTGTATGTCCCCCACCACCGCAACTACGGCGTCGATGTGATGGGCGGGTACGGGGAGTGTTTCGACATTGCACGGGGCTCGGGAGTCCGCCTGCACATGGCACACGCCCATCTGAGCTATCCGGCCAACCGTGGCCGGCTGCCCGAGCTGTTGGCGATCTTCGATGCCGGCGAGGCCGACGGTGTCGACTACAGCTTCGACAGCTATCCCTATGCGGCAAGCATGTCCACCCTGTTTGCGCAGTTCCCGAGCTGGTCACAAGTCGGCACCCTCGCCGATCAGCAGGCCCTGTTCGCCGACGTCCGGGCCCGCGCCCGGATGCGGGAGGCGATGGATGTCACTGGTTCGGATGGCCACCAGGGATTCGTGGCCGAGTGGGACCGGATCGTGATCGGTGGTGTGCCCGAGGGGGACTGGTCGTGGACGACCGGGCTCTCGGTGGCTGAGATCGGCCAGCGGGTGGGGACCGATCCGGTGGAGGCAGCCATGGATCTCCTGCGGGGCACGGACTTCTCGGCCTCCTGTGTCATGTTCTCTGGCATCGAGGAGCATGTCCGGGCCCTGATGCAGCATCCACGGCACACCGTCGGCAGCGACGGCATCATGGTCGGCGCCAAACCACACCCACGTGCCTTCGGCACCTTCCCCCGGGTGCTCGGCCACTATGTCCGCGAGACCGGCGCGCTGAGTCTGGCCGAAGCCGTACGGCACATGACCAGTGCACCGGCCGACCGACTCGGGCTGACCGACCGGGGCCGGTTGGTCGTCGGTGCGGTGGCCGATCTGGTGGTCTTCGACCCGAACACGGTCGACTCCCCCGCGACCTACCCCGAGCCACACCGGTTCGCCGTCGGCATCGACCGGGTGTACGTCAATGGCGTTGCCGCGGTCGTTGGCGGCGAGGTGACCGGAGCGCGGGATGCCGTCGGCGCGCGGCCCGGTCGCGCGCTGCGATCGAGCTGATTGCGGCCTAGATTGGTGCCATGAGTTCTGGACCCCAGGATCCCCCACCGATCGAGTTCCCGCAGTACCAGCCGGGAGCACCGAGCACCAGTGGCCGCTATGTCGTGCTCATCATCAATGAGCGGGCTGGCCAGCAGAACATGTCGCAGCCCAACCAGGTCACCGATGTGCTCACCGAGTCCCAGGCACTCGCCTTCATTGAGTCGGTGGCCCGGCGGGAGCAGCCGGCGTGGGTGGAGATCACCGAGAAGGACCTGCTGCTCCAGATCTCTCCGCGTGAGCTGATGCTCTATCGGCCGAGCTCGTGGACCGGGGACCGAGTCACTCGTGTCGTGATCGGTCAGGTGCGCTGATCAGTACCAGTTATTCGCTTGCTTGAACGACCAGGCAGCACACGGTGTCCCGTACCGCTGCTGGACATACTTGAGCCCCCACTTGATCTGGGTGGCCGGGTTGGTGCGCCAGTCGTCACCCTCGGAGGCCATCTTGCTGCCGGGCAGAGACTGCGGGATGCCGTACGCCCCGCTGCTCGGGTTGGTCGCGGTCACCACCCACCGACTCTCGGACATGACCAGCTTGTCGTAGCACGTCCACTGTGAGCCGGTCCATCCGTACAGGTTGGCCGCCATCTGCTGGCCCATCTCACGAGGGGTGTCGGCGGTGCGGGGGTCGTAGCCGTCGCGTTCGATGATCCGCCGGAGCTGGTCCTCGGCCTCCCGTTCGGCATCCTTGTGCTGCTCATCGAGCAGCTGTGACCGTTCCTGGAGGGCACGGTCGGACGCAATCGGTGCCCGGTCGTCACCGCGACTGAGGTTCTTCTCCCGCTCGGCCAACGAGACACCGGTCGGCACCGGCACCGCGACTCGACCGACTTCATTCGGCAGCGCACTGGCCGAGATGTGCAGGGACACCGCCGCGGCGACACCGATGACCAGGGCGGCCACGGTGGCGGCGACGAGGAGGGATCGGATCGCGTCACGCACGGTTCCCCACTGTGCCACAACTCAGAACTGAGCCACAGATCAGATCTGCACGTCTTCCAGCATCTCGGTGACCAGAGCCGCGATCGGGGACCGTTCGGACCGGGTCAGCGTGACGTGGGCGAAGAGGGGATGCCCCTTGAGCTTCTCGACCACGGCGACGACACCGTCGTGGCGACCGACCCGCAGATTGTCGCGCTGGGCGACGTCGTGGGTCAGGACGACCCGGGAGTTCTGGCCGATCCGGCTGAGCACGGTGAGCAGGACATTGCGTTCCAGCGACTGCGCCTCGTCGACGATCACGAAGGCATCGTGCAGGGAGCGACCTCGGATGTGGGTCAGCGGCAGCACTTCGAGCATGCCGCGGTCGAGCACCTCATCGATCACCACCTGGGAGGTGACCGCACCGAGGGTGTCGTGCACCGCCTGGGCCCACGGCCCCATCTTCTCCGCCTCGGAACCGGGCAGGTAGCCGAGCTCCTGCCCGCCGACCGAGTAGAGCGGCCGGAAGACGACAACCTTGGAGTGTTGGCGGCGCTCCATCACTGATTCGAGACCGGCACACAGCGCCAGCGCCGACTTGCCCGTACCGGCTCGTCCACCGAGGGAGACGATGCCGACCTGAGGATCCATGAGCAGGTCGAGTGCGACACGCTGCTCGGCCGAGCGACCGTGCAGGCCGAAGACCTCGAGGTCACTGCGGACCAACTGCAGCTGCTTGCCGGGGTTCACCCGCGCCAGCGCAGTGCTTTGTGTGCCCAGCAGGACGACACCGGTGTGACAGGGCAGATCCCGGGCGGCGTCGTGGTCGATCACGCCCTGTTCGTAGAGCTCATCGACGCTCGGCTGGTCGATGTCGATCTCGGTCATCCCGGTCCACCCGGACTCGACGGCCAGCTCGGCGCGGTACTCCTCGGCGGCCAGCCCGACCGCCGCTGCCTTGACCCGCATCGGCAGATCCTTGGAGACCAGGACGACATCATGGCCCTCCTGGCGATAGTTCAGAGCCACCGCGAGGATCCGGGAGTCGTTGTCGCCGAGCCGGAATCCCTCGGGCAGTGCCATTGGGTCACTGTGGTTCAGCTCGACGTGGACGGTGCCGCCGACATCGTTGACCGGGATCGGCGCGTTGAGGCTGCCGTGACGGACCCGCAGCTCATCCAGCTGGCGCAGCGCGGAGCGGGCGAAGTAGCCCAATTCGCTGTGGTGCCGTTTCGCCTCGAGTTCGGTGATCACCACGATGGGCAGGACCACATCATGTTCGGCAAAGCGTCGGATCGCGTACGGATCGCTCAGCAGCACCGAGGTGTCGATGACGTACGTACGGCGCCAGCTCGCTTCGTGGCCGGTCGTCTTCTGCATGGACCTGTCCTTGCCCGAGACCGTGCGGCACCGACGCCCGGCCTCGCCTTGTCAAGCGGGCCGGTCAGTCCCCGGGCCTGGTGCGGGCCAATGGTGTCTCAAGTGCCAATCCTCCTGGTGTGGCCTTGATCCTGTCCGGCGCGAGCGGCTTCCCCACCGTTCGCACTTCGACGGTACGACTCACATCTGGGCCAATCGTGGCGACGCGCCGTCCGCGGGGGTGAACAACAGGTGTCCACTCCCGCAGCGATCGAGCCCTACTTGCCATAGCGGCGCTCGCGTTGGGCGAAGGAGCGCAGGGCTCGTACGAAATCGACCTTGCGGAAGTCGGGCCACAAGGCGTCACAGAAGTAGAACTCGCTGTGCACCGACTGCCACAGCAGGAATCCACCCAGCCGCTGCTCGCCGGAGGTGCGGATCACCAGGTCCGGGTCGGGCTGACCGGCGGTGTAGAGGTGGCTGGCGATGTGCTCGATCTCGAGGCTCCCGGCGAGCTCGGCGACGGTGGTACCACGATCGGCGTGTTCGGCCAGGAGCGCCCGTACGGCGTCGCGCAGCTCGTGCCGTCCGCCGTACGAGACTGCGATGTTGATCACCATGCCGGTTTCGCCGTCGGTGCGTTCGGCTGCCGACCGGAGTCGGTCGGCGATGTCATCGGGCAGCAGGTCGAGGGCACCGACACAATGGACCCGCCAGTCGCGGTGGATGGCGAGCTCATCGGCCAGAGCAGCGATCACTTCGAGCAGCGGTCCGACCTCGGCGGCATCCCGTTTGATGTTCTCGGTCGACAGCACCCAGAGCGTGACCACCTGGATCTGGGCCTCATCACACCACTCGCAGAATTCGACGAGGCGTCGGGCTCCGGCCCGGTAACCGACCTCGAGCGGTTCCCCCGGGGCGTTGGCGCGCGCCCACCGGCGGTTGCCGTCAGCCATCACCGCGACATGGCGAGGCCGCTGATCGGGGCTGATCTCGGCGAGGACGCGATGTTCATAGGTGGAGTACAGCAGCCCGGCAGGGTGGATGCGGTCCAGCAACTCCCGCCACTTCCGTCTCTGCGCCATGGAGCACAACTCTAGACCCCGAGGGGTGATCGCGGCCGCCGCCTTCCATCCGAGCCTCTTGAAACCTACGCAAACGTAACCTACGCTGACGTAGACACCGATTCGAGTCGGTCACCTCCCGAACCCAGGAGCCCCGATGGCTGCAGTTGCGAATCCGCCACACCCCAACCCCGCTGAGAGCTTCGACGCTGCCCGTACGGAAGTGTCCAAAGCCGTGGGAGAGGTGAAGCCGAAGCTTCGTGGCTGGCTGCACGCCTGCACCACCCCGCTGGCGCTGGCCGCCGGGATCGTGCTGATCGCCGTCGCCCCGACCGGTCTCGGCAAGCTCGGCGGTGCGGTCTTCCTGTTCGCCTCGGTCCTACTCTTCGGCACCTCGGGGATCTACCACCGGTTCTACTGGAGCGATCGCGCCAATGCGGTGCTGCGCCGGATGGACCACGCCAACATCTTCGTCTTCATCGCTGCCACCTACACACCGCTGGCCCTGCTCCTGCTGGAGGGAACCGGCCGCGTCGTGCTGCTCAGTCTGGTCTGGGGTGCCGCCGTGTTGGGATTGTTGTTCCGACTGTTCTGGTTGTCGGCCCCCCGCGCGCTCTACACCGTGCTGTACCTCGCCGTCGGCTGGGCCGCCCTGGGCTGGTTGAACCAGTTCTGGGCCAGCGGTGGACCGGCCGTGTTCTTCCTGATCGTTGCTGGCGGCCTGCTCTACAGCGTGGGCGCGCTCGTCTACGGCACCAAGAAGCCGAACCCCTCCCCCACCTGGTTCGGTTTCCACGAGATCTTCCACCTCTGCACCGTGTTGGCCTTCATCTGCCACTACACCGCGATCTCGATCGCCACCTACACCGCCTGAGGCCGACGAGCTGCCACAGCTGGAGGGGCGAAGCTCCGTTGAGTGTGGGCCAGGTTCGGATCGACTGCCGACTACGCCTCGGTCAGCCTCGGGTGCCCGTTCGAGTGTGACATCCATGGAGTGCTCACAGCTCACTCAGGGAAACCTGCCGGTGCTCGTGGATGCTGCGATGCACGGCCTCGGTGAACAGCATGTAGCGCAGGGCATCGTCAACGGTGGTGTGACGGACCGGCTCGGTGCCGCGGATCGCTCCAACGAACTCCTCCTCAACCCGCCATCCGGCAGCATCTTCTGCCACTGGCACTGCCTCAGGCTCTGCGCCGGGGCGGGTGATCGAGAGCCTGTCTCCAGTGACGTGCACAGTGCCGGCTGTCCCGTACAACTGTGCTCCGTCCGGAGCGGCACTGGCCGTCGCCTGGCTCAGGACCATCCGCAGCTGGGCGCCACAGGCGAGCTCACCAATCAGGTCGAGATGGTCGGGGACGTCAACCGTGCGCAGGACGCCATCGTCATCGGGGCGGCGTGCCACGATGGTCCGGGCGAAGGCCGACACCCGGGTCGCCTCCCCCACCCAACGCATCAACGCTTCGTACCAGATGCCCAGCGCCATGATGTTCACGCCACTGATCTCCCGCGACTGCCGCCAAGTGATCGACGCCGCCGGATCCACGTATGCACCGCAGGCGCTGACCTCCACCTGCACCAGATCCCCGATCACGCCTTCGCTCAGCACACGAGAGATCGCCGCATCCTGACGCAGCGTGAACGGGGACGGCACGATCTGGCAGATCAACTCAGGGCGCGCATGGGAGGCCTGTGCCATCGCCCGGGCCTCGGCCACGTCGCGAGCCATCCGGGCCTCGCACAGCACATGTTTGCCGGCCGCCAGCGCCGCGACGGTCACCCGGGCATGCAGGTTGGGCCAGGTCCCGATCACGACGGCGTCCAGTGTGTCGTCGGCGATCACCTCACCCCAGTGATCGACGACCCGAGCAATGCCGAACTCGTCGGCCACCCGCTGCGCCGATGCCCGGCTGCGGTTGGCCACGGTGACGACTTCGACGCCCGGGATCGCCTGCAACTTGGGGATGTGATGGAGCCGGGTGTTCCCGCCCGCCCCGACGACACCGACGCGCAAGGTCTGTGAGCTCATGGCCGTCAGCCTAGCGACAGGGCCTCGCTCAGTGCAGCCACGGTCGTCACCGGCGCAAGGCAGGTCTCACCGCGGCAGACATAGGCGGTCGCCACACCATCCTGCGTGGTCCGGCCCGACAGGATCGTCGGTACGGCAGTGGGCTCGGTCTCCTGCCCGGCCAGGAAGACCGATCCGGCCGGTGCCTGGGTCCAGGCGGTCGCGAGCAACTCTCCGGGGTCGGCACCGAGGACAGCGATTTCGGTCGCCGGCCGTGCCCCATGGATCGACACCGCATCCGACAGGGCCCAGCCCGCCCCACGGGGGGCACGAACAGCCAGCTCACCACAGCTGTGCTGCAAGGCATCGGCTCGCTGACGCCAGCGGTCGTCACCGGTCAACCGATGGACCATCCGGGTGGCGCGCAGCGCTGCGGTGGTCGCCGACGGGGTCGCATTCTCCGCGATCTCGCGGGGGCGCAGGAAGAGCTCCTCGGCGTCCGCGGCCGTGTCGTGGAGCCCCGCCTCGTCGACGAAGCGGGTGTGAAGTTCGTCGAGCAGATCGATGGCTCGGGTCAACCAGACCAGGTCACCGGTTGCTTGGGCGAGCACGGCACACCCGTGGGCGAAGCCGGCGAAGTCCTCGGCGACTGCCGGGGCCGATGAGGCCGTTCCGGCACGCGAGGTGCGCATCAAGGCACCGTCGATCACGTTGTCGCGCAGGACGCATTCAGCGGCGCTGACGGCATGGGTCAGCCAGTCGTCACGACCAGCCTGCATCGCAGTCTCGGCGAGCGCGGCGATCATCCAGCCGTTCCAGGCAGTGACCACCTTGTCGTCGCAGGACGGACTGTGCCGTCGGGCCCGGATGTCCAGCAATGTCTGCCGGATTTCGTCGGGCAGCTCAACGTCCGGGTTTCGTTGCAGGACAGAGGTTCCGTCCTCGAAGTTGGGGGTGTCAGTAAGACCGAAGGCTTCCCGGGCGGTGGCGGCATCATCGGGTCCAAGGGCCGCCTCGAGCTCGTCCGGAGTCCAAACATAGAAGGCTCCTTCCCGGTGCTCGCCGTGCTTGTCGACGCTGTCCGCGTCGAAGGACGAGGCGAAACCGTTCTGGGATGTCGTCAGGTGAGTGACGACCCAGTCAACCGTCATGGCGATCACCTGGCTGTATCGGCTCGTGTCCTCACCGCGGCGCCGCGCCTCGGACCATGCCTTGCCGTAGACCGACAGCAGCAAAGCATTGTCGTACAGCATCTTCTCGAAATGCGGCACCAGCCAGGCACGGTCGACGCTGTAGCGGGCGAAACCACCGCCGAGTTGGTCGAACAGTCCACCGTTGGCCATCGCCAGACAGGTGTCGCGAGCCATCCGCCACGCCTGGTCAGCGACGATGCCGTCCGCCTGGGATGCCCGTGCCACAAGGAAATCCAGCACCATCGACGGTGGGAACTTCGGCATCGTGCCGAATCCGGGATGGGCCGCGTCATAGCTGGCGGCAAGTCCGAGCACGGCCTGGTCGATCTCGGCGGGACCGATGTCACCGGGGGCGGGCGGCACCGTGCGGGCGGCGAGTTCGGCTGCGATGTCACTGGCCCCCGTGCGGACCTCGTCGCGGCGGTCCTGCCAGGCCTGCGCCACAGCGGTCACGACATCAGTGAACGAGGGCATGCCGTGTCGGGGTTCGGGCGGGAAGTAGGTGCCGGCATGGAACGGGTGGCCTTCCGGGGTGAGCCAAACCGACATCGGCCAGCCACCCTGCCCGGTCAGCGCGATCGTGGCACTCATGTGGACCGTGTCGATGTCGGGACGTTCCTCCCGGTCAACCTTGATCGGCACACTGGTCCGATTGACCAGCTCAGCGACCACCGGGTCCTCGAACGACTCGTGCGCCATCACATGACACCAGTGGCAGGCGGCATAGCCCACCGACAGGAAAATCGGCACGTCCCGTTCCCGGGCCTCGGCCAGCGCCTCAGGCCCCCATTCGTGCCAGTCGACGGGGTTGTCCGCGTGCTGACGCAGGTACGGACTTGTCGTGTTGGCGAGGCGGTTGGCCATTGTGACTCCTGTACGCGCAGCGGTGCCCGGGAGCCAAGTACGGACTCCCGTTGATCCAGCCTACGGGGACCAACGGGGTCAGCAAGGAGGCCCAACCACCAGTGTGCTCCAGCAGTCCCCTCGTCAGTGCCGGAGTGCGCCGTCAGACCACCTCAGTCACCGAGGTCCTGACACCTGACCAACACGGTGCCCTGTCCACCCGGTTCCGGATCGGGATCATCCCACCAGCTCCTTGACCAGCCTCTCGAAGGCCAGGTCGTCGCGCTGCGGGATTCCGAATTCTTCGTGACCATAGGGAAAGGGTGAGACCTCTCCCGTACGGGAATAGCCACGCCGCAGGTACCACGCGATCAGGTCCTCGCGTTGCTGCAGGACGGTCATCTCCATGGTGGTGATCCCCCACTCGGTGCGCACAGTCTGCTCCGCTCGAGCCAAGATCGCGCGGCCGAGCCCGTTGCCCTGCAGGCCGGGACGGACGGCGAACATCCCGAAGTAGGCACGCTCGCCGCGATGCTCGAGCTGGCAGCAGCCGACCAGCTGGTCACCACCAGCGGCGACCAGCATCAGCGAGGAGGCCCCGGTGACGACCTCGCGGACGGCATCGGCGTTGGTCCGGTGACCCTGGAGCAGGTCGGCCTCGGTGGTCCACCCGGCCCGACTCGCCTCGCCTCGGTACGCGGACTCGATCAGGGTGACCAGGCCGTCGACGTCAGCGACGCCGGCCCGACGCAGTTCGACCTCAGGCACCCTTGCGCGCACCCCGCCACAGGTCGATGCCGGAGTCGACCGCGTGCTGGTCGATCAGGGCAAGCTCTTCGGTGGTGAAGGAGGTGTTGGCCAGGGCGCCCACGTTCTGCTGCACCTGCTCAGGCCGTGACGCCCCGATCAGCACCGAGCTCATCCGATCGTCACGCAGCGCCCAGGCCAGCGCCAGCTGGGACAGGCTCTGGCCACGGTCGGCGGCAAGTTCACCGAGCTTGGCGATCCGGGACAGTGCCTGGTCGGTCAGCAGGTCGGGCTGCAGCGACTTGTGCTGCGCGGCCCGCGAGTCCTCGGGGATGCCACCCAGGTAGCGATCGGTCAACATCCCTTGCGCCAGTGGCGAGAACGCGATGCAGCCGGCTCCGACATCGGCCAGCGTGTCGAGCAGCTGGTCCTCCTCGATCCACCGGTTCAGCATCGAATACGACGGCTGGTGGATCAGCAGCGGCGTCCCCAGCTCGGCGAGCAGACCAGCAGCCCGACGGGTGTCCTCGGCCGAATAGCTGGAGATGCCGACATACAACGCGCGGCCGGACCGGACGATGTGGTCCAGCGCGGTCATGGTCTCCTCCAACGGCGTGTCGGGGTCTGGCCGGTGGTGGTAGAAGATGTCGACATAGTCCAGGCCCATCCGCCTCAGGGACTGGTCCAGGCTGGCCACCAGATACTTGCGTGACCCACCGATCGCCCCGTACGGACCCGCCCACATGTCCCAGCCGGCCTTGGTCGAGATCACCAGCTCGTCACGCAGCCCGGCAAAACTGCGCTGCAGATGTACGCCGAACTGTTCCTCGGCAGAGCCAGCAGGAGGCCCGTAGTTGTTGGCCAGGTCGAAGTGGGTGATGCCGGCATCAAAGGCCGCCCGGAGCGTCTGCTGCTGGCTGTCGAAGGAGAAGTCGTGGCCGAAGTTGTGCCACAGCCCCAGGCTCACTCCGGGCAGTTTCAGGCCGGAGTTCCCCACCCCGCGATAGGTCATCGAGTCGTAGCGGTCAGCTGCGGGCACATAGGTCATGACCCCATCCTCCCCCGGCAAGCCCGGTGGGGGAACCCCGACCTGCATGGAATACTCAATCGGGTGCTGCTGACGATCTCCACCACCCACTCCCCGGCGACCGACCTGGGATATCTGCTGCACAAGCATCCGGACCGAGTCCAGGAGTTCCGACAGCCCTTCGGGACGGCGACCGTCTTCTATCCCGAGGCCACCGAGGAGCGCTGCACGGCCGCTCTGGTGCTCGAGGTCGACCCGATCGCGCTCGCCCGCGGCAGGGGCCGCAACTCCCCCGACGCGAGCCTGGCGCAGTACATCAACGACCGCCCCTACGCAGCGTCGTCACTCTTCGCGGTGACCCTGGCCGATGTGTTCTCCACTGCGAGAACAGGCCGGTGCAACAGCCGCCAGGAGCTGGCGGACTCGGCGATCGACCTGACCATCACCATCGCGGCGCTTCCCTGCCGGGGCGGCCCCGATCTGGCCGAACGTGTCTTCGCCCCACTCGGCTGGCAGGTCCAGGCGACCCCTGTCCCGTACGACGAGCAGCTGCCCGACTGGGGAGAGTCCCGCTATGTGTCACTCACCCTCAATGGCACCGTACGGCTGGCCGATGCACTCAACCAGCTCTACGTCCTGCTCCCGGCCCTCGACGAGTCCAAGCACTACTGGCAAGGTCCCGACGAGGTCGACAAGCTCTTCCGCTCCGGCGAAGGCTGGCTGGCCGACCATCCCGAACGTGAGCTGATCACCCGCCGATATCTGGGCCCGCGCGAGTTGACCCGTGACGCGCTGGATCGACTCGCCCAGCTCGATCCGGCTGGTGTGGTCGACGAGCCCGGGTCGGCTGAGCGCCCCTTGGCGGTGCAGCGTCGCGAGGCTGTCCTGGCCACGCTCGGCGAACTGGGGGCCCATGCGGTGATCGACCTCGGTTGTGGCCCGGGAGCCTTGCTGGCCCCGCTGGCCGCTGACGCCCGCTTCACCCGGATCACCGGAGTGGACGTGTCGGTCCGCGCCCTGCAGCAGGCGGCCCGACGCCTCCACCGTGACGAATGGGACGACCGGCAGCGGACCCGGATCCAGCTCGTCCAAGGCGCCCTGACCTACACCGACCCGAGGTTTGCCGGATACGACGCAGCCGTGCTGATGGAGGTCATCGAACACCTCGACCTCAGTCGGCTCGACGCACTCGAACGGGTCGTGTTCGGCGATGCCAGACCCGGCGCAGTGATCGTGACGACACCGAACAGTGAATACAACAGCCACTACGAGGACCTGCACGGCATGCGTCATCACGACCACCGGTTCGAGTGGGACCGAGCCACCTTCGAGGCATGGACTGCCGGGGTCGCCGATCGTCACGGCTATGCCGTCACCATCCACGGCATCGGTGACGATGACCGGCTCACCGGCGCCCCGACCCAGATGGCGGTGTTCACCCATGTCTGAGATGTCCCAGATCACCATTCCCACCAAGGGGCTCGTGCTGTTGGTCGGTGTCTCCGGCAGCGGCAAGTCCACCTTCGCCAGCCGACACTTTGCGCCGACCGAGATCGTGTCCAGTGATGTCTGTCGTGGGCTGGTCAGCGACGACTCCAACGACCAGTCCGCCACCAAGGACGCCTTCGCCCTGGTCGACACGATCGCCGGGATCCGGCTCCGCCGCGGACTGTTGACCGTCATCGATGCCACCAATGTGCAGCGTTCCGCCCGGGCCAGTCTCATCGCGCTCGCCAAGGACCACGACTTGCAGGTCGATGCGATCGTCCTCGACGTGGGCGAACAGCTCGCCACGACCCGAAACGAACACCGACCCGACCGGACCTTCGGCCGCCCGGTCATTGCACGCCAGCAGCGTGATCTCTCGAAGTCCCTGCCCAGGCTGAAGAGGGAGGGTTTCCGCAAGGTCCACATCCTGTCCGGGGCCGAGCAGGTCGATGCCGCCACGATCGTTCGCGAACACCCCTGGACCGACCGCAGCGACCACACCGGACCCTTCGACATCATTGGTGATGTCCATGGATGTCTGACCGAACTCCTTGCCCTGTTGGAAAAACTCGGCTGGCAGATCGAGACCGACTCCCAGGGACGAGCCGTGGGGGCGACTCATCCGCAGGGGCGGACCGCAGCCTTCGTCGGCGACCTCGTGGACCGGGGCCCCGACACCCCGGGGGTGCTGCGGCTGGTGATGGGCATGGTCGGGGCCGGCACCGCCTTGTGCGTCTCGGGCAATCACGAGGCCAAGCTGGTCCGCGCCCTCCGGGGCAACAAGGTCACCATCTCCCACGGATTGGCTGAATCCTTGTCCCAGTTGGGATCCGAGGATCCACAGTTCGTTGACCAGGCCCGCGACTTCATGGACCGGCTGGTCTCCCACTATGTCCTCGACGAGGGCCGTCTGGTGGTTGCGCATGCCGGTTTGAAGGAGGCCTACCACGGACGGGCCTCACGGCGGGTCCGCAGCTTCGCCCTGTACGGGGACACCACCGGCGAGACCGACGAGTACGGGCTGCCGGTCCGACAACCATGGGCCCAGGAGTACCGCGGTGCAGCGGCCGTCGTCTACGGCCACACCCCGTGCACCACCGCCGAGTGGATCAACAACACGATCTGCCTCGACACCGGTGCCGTCTTCGGCGGTTCGCTCACCGCACTGCGCCATCCGGAGCGCGAGATCGTCGACGTGCCGGCCGTCCAACAGTGGTACGAACCGGTCAGGCCACTGGCCCCGATCACCACCGAACGCGATCCCGGGGTGCTGGCGATCGACGACATCACCGGCACCCAATGGCACGAAACCTCCTTTGCCGGCAAGGTGAAGGTTCCCGAAGAGAATGCCGCGGCCGCGCTGGAGGTGTTGAGCCGCTTCAGCGCGGACCCCCGCTGGCTGGTGCACCTGCCACCGACGATGTCGCCGGCACCGACCTCGCAGGCCGCTGGCTTCCTCGAGCATCCGGACCAGGCCTTTGATGCCTACGCCGCGGCCGGTGTGCAGCGCGTGGTCTGCCAGGAGAAGCACATGGGCTCGCGAGCGATCGCCGTGCTGACCACCGGATCGGCAGCGGCCGGCACGTACTTCGGCGACAGCTCCCGGACCGGTCTGGTTTACACCCGCACCGGTCGGGCCTTCTTCGACGACGACACGGTGCTGGTGGAGCGTCTTCGCCAAGCCGTCGGCGACCTGTTCACCCGACTCGACACGGAGTGGCTCGTCCTGGACTGTGAACTTCTGCCCTGGTCTGCGAAGGCACAGGGGCTGATTGCGGACCAGTACGCCTCGGTCGCGGCTGCGGCCCGGACCGCGCTCCCGGCCACGCTTGATGTCCTTGACCGCGCGGCCCGGCGCGGCCTCGACGTCGAGGCGCTGGCGGCACGGACCGAACAACGGCTCGTCAACGCCGAGACCTTCCGGACTGCCTACACCTCGTACGTGGCCCCGGTGAACGGACCCGACGAGGTGACGGTGGCCCCCTTCCAGATCCTGGCCGGTGCCGGCGAGGTCTACGCCCTGCGCTCCCACGCCTGGCACCTGATGCAGCTCGCGACGCTGGACCATCCGGCGATCGTGCCGACCCGGCACCGGTGGGTGGACCTGGCCGACGAACAGTCGCGAGCCGACGCCGTACGGTGGTGGACCGACCTCACCGACGCCGGCGGTGAGGGCATGGTGGTTAAGCCGGAACAGCCTGATCCGGTCAACCGGAAGGTGCCGGCCGGGCTGAAGGTACGTGGCCCGAAGTATCTGACGATGGTTTATGGGCCGGACTACCGCGATTCCCTGGATCTGCTGCGAGGCAGGGATCTGGGCCGCAAACGCAATCTTGCTGCCCGCGAGTACGGGCTCGGACTGGAGTCACTGCACCGCTTCGTCAACGGCGAACCACTGTGGCGGGTCCACCAGATCGTGGCGGCCGTCCTTGGCCTCGAGTCCGAGCCGGTCGACCCACGGCTGTGACCGCCACACCCAGCCACCCCGGGGTCGGCACCACACCCGGGGAGGGTGGCGCACCAAATGCAAGGGTAGGTACCCATCCAACGGTTCTACCCTTGCAGACCGTTTGCCACCCTCCCGGTCAGGTGGGGTCCTGTGGGAACGCCCGCCCGGTAGCGGTGACTCCCCCATCAACCGGCAGAGTCGTCCCGGTGATCCATGCAGCATCGTCGGAGGCCAGAAAAGCGATTGCCGCGGCAATGTCCTCGGGTTCACCGACTCGGCCGAGCGGATACATCGAGGCGAATTTGTCTGGGCCACCCTGGTGGTCCCAGACCCGGGTCCGGACGGTGCCGGGAGCGACCACATTGGTCCGGATCTGTTCGGGTCCGAGCTCAACGGCAAGGTTCTTGGCCACCAGCGACAAGCCGGCCTTCGCCGCGGAGTAGGCCTCGTCACCGAATGCGGCCAAGCCGTTCACCGAGGAGACCAGCACGATCGCGCCACGGGATGCTCCGATCGGTTCGCCAGCCCGGAACTTGGGCACTGCGGCCCGGATCAGCCGCATCGCACCGACCAGGTTCAGGTCGATCGAGCGATGCCAGGCATCGGGGTCGGATCCCTGCCCCAGGACCGAGTCACCATTCGATCCTCCCGAGACATTGACCAGAACGTCCAGTCGCGTGAACGTTTCGGCTGCCTCGCCCAGGGCTGAGACGACCGAGGAGTTGTCGGTGACGTCACACCGTACGGGAATCGTCACCTCGGGCAGGGTGTCAGCCACGGCTGCTGCCGCATCGAGATCGAGATCGGCCACCACACAGCGGGCGCCCTCAGCACACAGCCGCCGTACGGTGGCTGCCCCGATCCCGTGACCGCCGCCGCTGACGAAGGCCACCCGGCCGGCGAACCGGCCCGGGGCTGGCGTCATCGCGGACTCGCCGGAGTGGCGGCGTCCCTCTCGGCCTGAGCCGAATCGGAGTCGATCGGATCATCACGGTGAGGTAGTCCGGGCTCGATGGTGCGCAGCATCTTGCGCATGCTGCGCCACAGGAAGAAGACCAGGACGAACATGAGGATGAGGATGACCAAAGGCACCCAGCCTGGCTTGGCGACTTCGGCCAGATCTTCCATCGGGATCATGCTGGCAAGCGTACGCTCAGGCCGCGCCGGGCCGAGCGTCGGCCTCGACCGCCGGACCGGGGATCCCGGCGAACAGGTCGTCCTCGGGGGTCTGCGACTCGACCAGGCTGCGGGCGAGCTCGAAGTCCTCGGTCGGCCAGGCCTGCTTGGCGACCTCGGTCGGCACCCAGAAGAACGGCCCATTCGGGTCGATCTGGGTGGCGTGGGCGATCAGGGCCTGGTCGCGGACCTCGAAGAAGTCGGCACACTCGACCTTCGTGGTGACCCGGGCATCCCAATCAGGCTCCGGGTTCCACGTGGCGAGCCGCTCGGCATAGGGAGATTCCAGGCCCAGCTCGCTCATCTTGTCGTGCAGTGCCTGGTATTTCATGCGGTGGAAGCCGAAGTGGTAGTAGAGCTTGAGCGGCTGCCAGGGCTCTCCGGCGCCGGGGAACCGATCCGGATCACCAGCGGCGTCAAAGGCCTCCACACTGATCTGGTGGCACATGATGTGGTCCGGATGGGGGTAGCCGCCACGCTCGTCATAGGTGGTGACCACATGCGGGCGGAACTCACGGATCACCTTGACCAACGGTTCGGTCGCGGTCTGCAGATCGGTCGAGGCGAAGCACCCCTCGGGCAACGGCGGCAGCGGATCCCCCTCGGGCAGACCGGAGTCGACGAAACCGAGCCAGGTCTGACGGATGCCGAGGATCTCGCGGGCCCGATCCATCTCGGCCCGGCGGATCTCACTCAGGTTCTCCAGCACCTCGGGACGGTCCAACGCCGGGTTGAGGACATCGCCGCGTTCACCGCCGGTACAGGTCGCGACCATCACCTCAACTCCTTGGGAGACATACATCGCGGTGGATGCAGCTCCCTTGGAGGATTCGTCGTCGGGGTGGGCGTGCACGTGCAGGAGGCGCAGCGGCTCACCAGTGCTGTCAAGGCGTGGCGCAGACGTCATGACCGACATCATCCCGCGAACCAGCACCCAATCCCGAATCGGGCAGACACCTGAGACGACTCAGGTGGCGAAACAGCCGTCCAGGGACACCGACACCGCACGCCGGAAGGTCTTGATCGTCTCGTCGACGACGACCAACTCGGGTTGGTCCGGCCCGACCACGACCATCAGCTCCCCGACCCGTTCGAAGTTCTCGGACTGGGCGATCACCCGGCAGTTGGCGGTGGCCGTCACATCGGTGCGCTCGACCCGCAGCCGGAAGTGGGCCTTGGTGTCGTCGACGATCTCGTACGTGTCCAGACGTCCCGACACCTGCGGGGTGGCGTGGTCGACACCGACCCAGACGACCCAGCCGACGCCGATCACCGCCAGCAGCAGGATCGCCATGATCGCAGCCGTACGGGGGGTACGAGGCTCCGGATAACGCCGGGCCAGACGTTCGGCGACCGCCGGATCCGGGTGCTGCTGGGGCATGGACGAAACCGTACCCGAGGCACGGAGTAGGCTCGTGGCCGCACCCCATCAGCAGAGTCAGGGTGAGAGTCCACCGGGTCGGTTCCCAGACACTGGACCGAACCTGAGGTTCGAACTTGCCCAGATGACTAGTATGGGGCGATGGCTGAAAACACCACCGAAACCATCTGGCTCACCAAGGATGCCTACGAGAAGTTGCAGGCTGAGCTGCAGTACCTCACCACTGACGGCCGTGCCGAGGTTGTTGCCCGGATTGCGGCCGCCCGTGATGAGGGCGACCTCAAGGAGAACGGCGGCTACCACGCAGCCCGGGAGGAACAGGGACAGCAGGAAGCTCGCATCCTCCAGCTCAAGGACATCCTGCGCCGCGCCGAGGTCGGCGAGGCACCGGCAGATTCCAAGACCGTGGTCCCGGGCGTCCAGGTGACCATCGCCTTCTTCGGCGACACCGACGACACCGAGACCTTCCTGCTCGGCTCCCGCGAGGTCCTCGGCCTCGATGATGCCGTGGACAACATCCAGGTCTACAGCCCACAGAGCCCGCTCGGAGCGGCGATCCTGGGCAAGTCGGCCGGGGAGGACGCCTCCTACGAGGCACCCAACGGCCGTTCGATCAAGGTCACGATCGTCGAGGTCAAGCCCTTCACCAGCTGATCACCCGGTGTGCCGGGTCGGACCCGGTCACCTCAGCCACGGACCGGTCCCGCACCATTTCGGTGCGGGACCGTTTCGTTGTGTCAGGGGGCCGCCGGCTCCGGCCGGACGGTCTCACCGATCTTCACGCTGACATAGGCCAACACGGCCTCGACATCGAGCCGGGCATTGCCCAGCCCGACGACGACCTCATCGCCCTCGCCGCTGTGCGCACCACTCCACGACACCTTGCCCAGGTTGGCATCGCCGTGGATGGTGACATTGGAGTCCTCGGTCAACTCGACCACGCCGCGACCCGACTCCACCCGTACGCGGGACCGTCCGGTGCGGAAGGTGCCCTGCACCGTCGCCTGGCCGGCCTGGACCAACACGTCATTGCATTCGGCGACCCCGCTCAGATGCGCGCCGCCACCGGTCACCCTGACCTGTCCCAGGTAGGCGACGCCGACAGTCGTCAGGCCCCCACCGGACAGTTCGGCCTCGACCAGCAGCGCCGGGTTGACCCGGACCACCAGTTCCTTGCCCCCGAAGGTGTGGTCCCGGACATCCTTGAGGTTGCGGCTGCGCAGCAGGCCCAGCCCGTCGAACGACGGTGTCAAGGAGCCTTCGCTGGTGATCTCCAGCACCTGCCGATTGCGGCGCAACACATGGGGCCCATCGACCCGCACGGTGGCCACAGCCGCGTCACCGACGACCTTGATCCGACGACCGGAGGCACGGATCAGCACTCGTTCGACGCCTTTGGCGCCCGGTGCGGAACTGCGACGGTGCTCCTCGCTGAATGCCTTGGGCGGGGGCGTGGCCTCCGACTCCGGGTCAGCGGCAGCCCTGTCGCCCGAGGACGACCCCGGTGACGACTCGTTGGGAGTCGGCCCGCTCGCGGTCGACGAGGAACCCGACGACGATGAATCAGTCGTTGGTGAGTCCGTCGCCTCATCGGCGTCACGGTCACTGGCGCGCATCGCCGCGATCAGCTGCGCAGCTTCGGCTGCATTGATCTTGCCGGCCGACAGTGCGTCGAGAATGGGCTGCAGGTCGCTCATGGGAACGAGAATAGGTCCTCAGCCCAGCAGGTGCTGCGGTTGCCAGCCCAACGGGTGCGGCCACTGGTCGGAGAGGGCGATCTCCTCGACGTCAGCGGTCACCGCTGTGCACAGGTACGGGCCGCGTCGCGCCGCCGCAAGTGCGATCGCTGCGGCAAGGTCCTCGGGATGGAGCGCGGCGAATTCACGCCCGCCCAGGCTCGGCACCCCGCGGGGCTCGGAGGCAACCGGCGGACCCCACGCCGGCCACCACTGGGCGCGGGTCGGATAGGCCAGTCGCAGCGCGGTCACGGTCAGCTCCGGGTTCCGTACGGATTCGGCTTCGCAGGCCAGTTCCGCCGACCGTTTGCTGATCGCATAGAGACCGACGCCGTCGGCGGGTTCGAGTGCGGAACGCCGCTCGGTGCCGTAACGGTGCATCACCGCCATCGTCGAGATCTGGACAAAGGCCGGCACCTTGGCCCGCGACGCACTGCGCAGCTGGGCGTAGACGCTGCCAACATTGACGGCGAAGGCGCGCCGGACGGGCTCGGTCTGTTCGTCGGCACCGGACCCACGCGTGGCCCGCAGGGCGAGGTTGACCACGGCGTCGACCCCGGTCATGGCCTGGGCCAGATCTTCAAAGCTGGTCGCATCACCATCGACATGGTCGACCCCGGGCACCGTCGGCGCCTCCGGGCCGAGGACGGTGATCCGGTGGCCAGCGGACAGCAGGTACGGCGAGATCGCGGTACCGAGGACTCCGGACCCACCAATGATCAGGATGTGCACAATTGCTCATCCTGCCATGCCGCAGTCGAGCACCGGATCAGTCCCACATACTCAACGCAGGGCTGCCTCGGAGCGCGGGATCGACACCTGGGCACGATAGTTGGACTCGTTGTACCAGGGCCCGCGGACCGGATAGTTCTGCGGCGTACGGCCATCGACGCTGGCCCGGTAGATCCAGACCTGGTCCTCGTCCCAACAGATGATCTCGTCCACGCCGTCGCCGTCGAGGTCGGCGATTGCACTGCACAGCACCGGGTGACCGTCGTCGGGGAACATCACCCGTCGGACCCCGTGACCATCGATCAGTCCCCCCTGGACCGGGTGGACCGACAACAGCGCCAGGTCCGCCGGGACCTGGTCGCCGACCACCGGGACCCAGTTGGCCACCTGCAGCAACGAGGCGTACGGCATCGGCTCGAAGTCGCACAGCACCTCGCCGGTCTCGGCGAAGGTGACGTTGATCCCGGCCGGTCCCCAGAACGTGTTGCACATGTATTCGATCCCGTCCCGTTCGGGGATCAGGTTGGCGATACACATGCTCTGGGCGTGACCGATCGGGAAGTTCGCCAGTTCGTTGCCACTGCGGTCCAGAGTGATCAGCCCGGCATCGCTGCCGGCGATGAAGGCGCGCAGCTCCCGTACCCCCTGACCGTTGTCCAGGTTGACCAGCAGCACATTGTCGGAGTGGTCGGGATAGTCCTTGTGCCACAGCACCGACCCGTCGTGGTCGAGCAGGGCATGCCCGATCATGACCTCGTCGCAGCCGTCCCCGTCGATGTCCTTGGTGTACGGGAAATGGCCGGTCTTGGCCGACCAGGTCCACAGCAGATTGAGGTCGAGGTCATAGGCCCACATGTTCTTGTAGCGGTCCTTGAGCAACAGCGAGTCCGGGCGACCCGATCCGGTCAGGTCACAGAAGTGGAGGCTGTCGCCGAGCATGCGGTGGAAGGCGTCCGGGGAGGGGTCCGGGTTCAACGGGAGAAGCATCCTGCGCTGCACCTGTCCGGTGGCCCCGTCGAGGACCAGGAGCTCGGAGTCCTTGCACAAGATGACCTCGGCCCGGCCGTCGCCGTCCCAGTCGTGGACCTGGAAGCACAGGTCACTGGTGGTCGGGTGCGCGTTCACGCTCGGTGTGCCGAAGGTCCACATCAGCTCGCCATCGAGGGTGTAGGCCGAGACCGAGCTGATGGTGGAGAAGTTGTCGCTGCCCATCCGGTCGGTGCGACGGGCGAAGACGAGCTCGGGTACTCCGTCGCCGTTGAGGTCACCGAACCGCAGATTGCGATCGCTGCCGCCCTCGGGGATGTCGAACTTCTTCCAGACCTCCACAGTGACCCGGCTGTCGATCTGGGTGGAGCCGGCAACCGTGTCGACCCGCTCCCCCGTCACGTTCACCGGGCCGAACCGGGTCGGACGATCGGCCAGCAGCGCAATCCCTCCAGCGCCGACATCGGCGGCCGCGGTGACGGTCACGGTGTTGAAGGTGGCGCTCACCTGGCCCCCTTCCACGACGACCGCGAGGTCAAGGAACCGGTCCGGGTCGATCTCGACCGGCGCCTCGGCCAGCACCTCCTGGTTGCCCAATCCGAAGTCGGTGCGGATCAGTTGCAGGCTCGTTCCATTGACCATGGCCGCCAGATGGTGGCTGGCGTGGCGGTAGCCCACCGCGATCCCACGGGCGCCGCCACGGGTCAGGGGGCGGATCCCGATCGTTGCCGTGGCGACCTGCCAGGTGAGGTCACCGGTGACCAGCATCGGACGGGTGTGCAGGTCGGTGGCAATGGTCTGCTCAATGCTGCGGACGCCGTTGCTCTCCTCCAGCACCTGCCAGTTGCCGCGGCTGAAGGTCTGACGCCGGAAGCTGTGATGGATGACGGTTTCACGCCACCGGCCGGACTCGGCCAGGTGCGGGACGACGTGGTACTCCCCCGACGGGGTGTAGTCGCCGGCGATGACCGCAATGGGCAGATCGCTGTAGTCGTCGTGCAGCAGGGTTGCCATGGAGTCGCCTTTCCGACAGAGACACGTTTCACGAAACGTATCATCCTGTGGTGGGCGGCACCGCAGTGGACTGCTGGATCGACAGTTCGACCGGGATCGTACGGTGACGCGGCGCCTCCTGCTCAGCCCCGATCAGCTGGATCACCGCATCGGCGACAGCCGTGCCGACCGCACCCGAGGAGGGCGCCACCGTGGTCAACATCGGCGAGACCAACTGGTTGGTGGTGGCCGCATCGAACTCGACGACCGAAATGTCAGCCGGGACCCGCACCCCCCGCTGGGCCAGCCGGTTCATCAGCCCGACCGCCACAAAGGTGTTGATGCAGACGATGGCCGTCGCTTCGGTCGTGAGCAGCGCATCGGCTGCGGAGTAGCCACCGCCGACTCCGGCCGAGAAGTGCCCCAGGTCGATCAGGGTCACCTCGCGCTCGGCGGCCGCCGCCTCCAGCCCGATCCGCCGCTGCGCCTCGGCATGGGTCGACACCCGACCACCGGCATAGGCAATCGTGCGATGTCCGAGAGCCGACAGATGGGCGACGACCTGGGTCATCCCGTCGGCATACTCGATGGTCAGCGACGGCAGCGGATCAGCTTGGCCGTCGACCAGCAGGAGCGGGGTCTGGCGGGCGAGGTGGCGCAGGTCCGCCGGGTCCGCCAGCGGCGAGCAGATCACCATCCCGTCCACGACACCGCTCAGCTGGCGGGCCATCGCGATCTCGGTCTCGGCCTGCCGATCGGTGTCGACCACCATGGCATGGAGGCCTCGTACAGCCAGGCGGTGCTGAGCCGCCTTGAGCAAGGACGCGAAGGTCGGATTGTTGAGGTCGGGCACCACCAGACCCACGGTGCCGGTGGGGCGGCGGACCCCTTCCAGCGGCTCTCGGACGGCCCGACGGTAGCCGAGCTGCTCGGCCACCTCCACCACCCGTCGCCGGGTCGCCTCCGCCACGGCATCTGGCCGCGCCAGCGCTCTCGACACGGTGGCCGGCGACACCTCTGCCAGCCGAGCAATGTCCCGTACGGTCGCACCCACCACGCTCCCCTTCCTCGGTGAAACAAGTTTCACCCTACCCCTTGTTCGGACCGCGGGTTTCACCGTCCAGAACTTGATTGCGGATTTCTCCCGAAACGGTGACAGCTTGGAAACACCACTCCGGGTTGTCTCAGGGCCGTGGCACAGTTGGTCAAGCCCCAAACTCGATCCGGAGTGCCCGATGACCTTGGAACGCCTTCCCCGGCGCCGTGTGACTGCCCTGCTTGCCAGCACGCCGCTCCTGGTGGCCGGCTGTGGCCGCGCCCCACAGGACAACGAGCCGCTGCCACCCCGCCCGACCGGTCCGGCGTCACAGACCCCCACTCCCACGCCGACACCGACTCCCACACCCACCCCTCCGCCGCCGATGACGGTGAGCCTCAACGCCGACGACAGCGCCGAGCTGGTGAGCGTCGACACGATCATCACCGTCACCGCCGCCCACGGCACCCTGACCAAGGTGACCCTGTCGGCACCGGTGACCGACCGCAAGACCGGCAAGACCGAGACGCAGAAGGTGCCCGGCAGTTTGTCGAAGGAGAAGGACCGGTGGAAAGCCCGTGAAGGCCTGGAGCCCGGCGTCAGCTACACGATGGCCTGGACCGGCGAGGACGAAGCCGGGGAGAAGGCATCGGGTGAAAAGACTTTCAAGACCCACGAGCTCACGCTGGATCAGCAGGTCTTTCCTTCGATCTACCCCCTGGAAGGCATGACCGTCGGGGTGGCGATGCCAGTGGTGGTCACCTTCGACATCCCGATCGAGGATCGGGCCAATGTGGAGAAGAACCTCCATGTCGTCACCGAGCCGAAGCAGACCGGAAGTTGGTACTGGCTCAGCGACACCGAGGTCCATTACCGCCCGAAGAAGTACTGGAAGGCGGGCACCAAGGTCACCGTCGACGCTCGGCTCAACGGCGTGAAGGCCGGCAAGAATTTGTACGGCCAGCACACTCGCGGTTGGGCTTTCGCCATCGGTGCTCGACATGTCGCCAAGGTGGATCTGGCCAAGCACACCATCGTCGTCGAGGTCAACGGCAAAAAGGCACGCACGATCAAGATGTCAGCGGGCAAGTCCGGTTTCACCACCCGCAGCGGCACCAAGGTGATCAGCGAGAAGCTGCGCCGCACCCCGATGCGGTCCGAGACCGACGATGTCAACGATCCCGAGTACTACGACCTCGACAATGTCGAATGGGCCATGCGGGTCACCAACTCGGGTGAGTTCTTCCACGCCGCACCGTGGAATGCCGCCTTCTTCGGCAAGTCCAACCGCAGCCACGGCTGCGTCGGGATGTCGAACGCTGATGCCAAGTGGCTGTACGAAACGATGGAGGTCGGCGACCCGGCCGAGTTCAAGGGCTCACAACGCAAACTTGAACAGGGCAACGGTTTTGCTGACTGGGCGCTGTCGTGGGAGCAGGTCACGAAGAAGTCCGCGCTGAAGGACTGACCTGTGGCGTCGCGAGGGTGGTACTGGGCACTGAGTGCCATCCACTGTGCCACTGCCGTGATCCCCCATCCGTTCGCCCGGTCGGCCCACCGTGTCACCAAACCGTTGCTGATGCCCGCCCTGGCGGCGTCGAGCCCCGGGACCCCGCGACGGGCCCGGGTGGCGCTCGCCGCCTCGACCATCGGTGACACTGCGCTGCTGTCGCCGTCGACTCCCGGGGTGCTCGGCGGCATCGGCGGCTTCGGCGTCGCCCACCTCGCCTACCTGCGTGAGCTGCTCGCGCTGGGACGAACCTCCTCTCGTACGGCATCGGCTGCGGTCGCTGTCGGTGCTGCTGTCGTCACCGCGACCGCCGCATCGATTTTGGGGCGAGCACTGGGGTCGAGGCGCGAACTGACCTGGCCGGTGCTGGGCTATGCAGCGATGGTGGCGAGCATGGGAGCTGCTGCCATCCGTGCTGCCACCGTGGTCAAGGGTCCGCGAGGTCGTCAGCTGGCCGTCGGCGGCACGCTGTTCATGGTCTCGGACAGCTTGGTCGCTGCCGCCCTGTTCGGCCCTGCCCGGTGGGACAGCCACGGCCAGCTCACCTTCTGTGTCATGGCCACCTATCTGACAGCACAAGCGTCCCTGGTGACCGGGCTGAGCGAGCCCGGACCTGCCCACCAGAGCAGGCAGCCGAGTTCACGTTGACCCGTCACGAAGGGTTGCCGGGCTCTGCCCGTAGTGCTGACTGAACGCGCGAGTGAATGTCCGGTAGGAGCCGAAGCCGCTCAGGACGGCGATCTCGGTGGTGCTGTGGGATGAGTTTTGCAGGAGATCCACCGCATGCCCCAACCTGAGCTGGGTGAGGTACTCGGTGAAGGTCCCGCCTCGTCCCGCGAAGGCCCGACTCACGGTTTCGGGTCGGATCCCCAGAGACTTCGCGACTGTGGCCCGATTGACCGGGTCGGTGAAGTTGCGGTGCAGGAAACTGATCACGCGGCTGTACTGATCTGTCTCGTCAGTCCGGCCCTCATTGTTGCCCTCCGAAGCAGTCTGATCCAGCGAGCGGGTCGCGCTCCGCAGGTGGTGCACCATGATCCGGACGATCAGCGCTGCTGTGACGGCACCGCTGGCCAGCCGGTCGGGCGAGCGACGCTCGGCGATCAGATCACCGAACAGGGCAGCCACCCGTCGTGCCTCGTCCACCGACAGCTGCACCGCCGCGGGCTGCAGAGAGCCCATCAGGCCGAACGTCCCGTGCACCTGCGCCGCGGTGGGCAGCAACTCGATCAGACCGACGTCGAACATGCACACCAGCTTGTCGATGGGCTGGGCCGACGTCAGCGAGTGCGGCATGTTCGGCGGCACAAAGGTGAGCATGTGCGCGGTGGCCTTGTGCGTCTGGTTGCCGAGGCGCTGCACGCCGGATCCCTGCTGGACCAGGGCCACTTCAGCCATGCTGTGGAAATGGAGCGGGGTGAAGGTGGTGACGGTCTTGTAGACGCAGAACCGTTCGCGCCACCCGGCAGGGCGCGCGATCATCTGCGCGACCGGCTTTGACTGCCTGATCCCGACACTCGGCCTGACGTGCATCCGATCATCGGAGATCGGACGCAATCGAACGCCTGGCATGACCTCATCCTCACCATCGTCGGTTCGCCGTGTCAACACCAGCGGGTCACTGCTGCAGAACTCCTCCGCGACGCCCTTCGGAGCGGATCACGACCTCGGCTCACATTCCGTCCCAACTGTTGCACAGACTGGCATGCCGACCCCCTGGCTGGCCGCCGTGGCGCGCCATAGATTGGCTTGTGCGGTGCACGTCAACGGCGAAGACACAGGTGGTCGACGCCGGCGACCAAGCTTTCGCGGTCAATGCCTCGATCGGCATTGTTCTCCGAACCAACCTCCAGGAGGCGGTCCCGATGACGCGGCAGGAAATCGAACACGACACGGCCCAGGCGTCCTCCCCCGTGGCGCTGGCGCGGCGCGGACTTCTCCGTGCCGGAACCGGAGCGATGGCCGCTGGGGCCGTCGCGGTGGTGGCAGCAGCACGATCAGTCACACCCGCCGCCGCTGACGACTCCACGGGGTCAGACGGGCGGTCGGCACGCGTACGGTTCCAGCGTGGCGTCAGTGTGGACGACTATGGCGCCAAGGGCGATGGCAGCACCAACGACCGGGTCGCCATCCAGAAGGCCATCGACGCAGGAACGGCGGCCGGTGTTGCGGTTCGGTTCACCGCCGGCAAGACCTACGTCGCCGACGCGGTCCTGTCGGTCACCGGCCCGGCCACCATCTCGGGATACGGGGCGACCCTTCGCGCCACTGGCGGGTCAACCCCCACTCCGGACTACCTTGATCGGTCGGCGATCCGGACCTACGGCTCACAGGTGAGCATCGAGGGACTGACCATCGTCGGCAACGGCGGCCAGACCTACACCGGAGGGATGCGCGGCATCAACTCCAACGGCACCCCCGAGGAGCCCTGTGTCGATTGTCATGTTCGGGACGTGACCATCCGCGAGATGGGCGACATCGCCATCTGTACGGAGTGGTGGACCGACAGCACCATCAGCGGCTGCGTCCTGACCGAGCTCGGCTACGCCGGAGTCATCGTGATGTCGCCCGACCGGATGAGCATCGACCGCGTGGTGGTCGAGAACGTGCACCAGGACACCACCCCACAGACGTACGGCATCTCGGTCACCGATCGGGTGAACACGGTCGAGGGCCGCGCCACCGATGTGACCGTGTCGAACTGCCTGGTCAGGAATGTGGCGAAATGGACCGGTATTTCCACCCACGGTGGGAATCGGATCAACTTCGCCCACAACCGGGTCATCGGCTGCCACCGCGGCATCGTGTACGGCGCCGGGAATCCGACTCGCGAAGTGACCGCCACCGACGGCATCGTCATCGGCAACCTCATCGACGGAGCCGGAGCAGGTGAATCGGTGGCCCTGGCCGTCATCGGACAGTCAACCGGAGCCGAGTCCACCGCGTACAAGTCCGCCAACATCGTCAAGAACCACGACCGGCTGATCGAGGCAACGACCAATGGGGTGTGGCTCGACGAACAGTGACGTGGCCAGACAACCACTCATGAACACAATGCCGTCCTGCCCCGCCGGACCACATCAAGAAAGCTGGAAGACGAACATGACCACCCTCGGGGACACCCGTACCGGTGCACTGCCATTGACGATCGCGCCAGAGTTTGACGACAACCCACTGGCCTTGTCGCTGGCGCAGCTCAACACCGCCCCCACAGCGCCACCGCTGATGCCTGCTGACACGACGTGGGACCGACATCGCGCTCTGGTCACAGAGGTCTGGCAGGACTACCTCGGTGACATGGACGAGCCCGGTCAGGGCGATGTCACGGTGCTGCGTACGGAGCAGGAACCCGACGCCGGGATCGAACGCCGCCATGTCCTCATCGATGGCGGCGCGGCCGGGGACATCACCGCCGAAATCTTGGTGCCGCTCCACCTCGAGCGGCCGCGGGCGGCGATCGTTGCCTGCCACACCACCCATGTTGAGGGAAAGCGGGCAGTCAGCACAGCCACGGGTGAACGACGCTGGCCGTACGGTCTGGAGCTTGCTCAGCGCGGCTATGTGGTCGCCGTCCCGGACCTGTTGACGGCAGGAGAACGGGTCATTTCCGGGATGAAGCCACTGGGGACGGCAGCCTTCTACGAGGCGAACCCGCGGTCCACGATGATCGGCCGCAACCAGGTCGACATGGTGTCCACGGTGACTGCGCTGAGCGGGATGGCCGAGGTCGATCCGACACGGATCGGAGCGATCGGACTGTCGCTGGGTGGCTACACGGCAATCTTTCTGGGAGGCCTCGACCCACGTGTGGGTGCAGTGGTCAACGCGTGCGGATTTGCACCATTGCGACATGATCCACGACCGACACGCTGGGGGCTTCGCGGCGGCACGGCTCGCCTGGCCGACGGCTACACCCACCTTCCGCGCATCAACAGCGATCTGGCCCGTGGCCGCGTGCCCTTTGAACTGACCCAGATTGCAGCACTGGTGGCGCCGAAGCCGATGTTCAACTACTTCGCGCAGCTGGATTCGATCTTCTCGAACTGGCAGGCGATCGGGGACGCCTATGCCCAGCTGGGAGCGCTCTACACCGATCTGGACGCCGCCGACCGGTTCGTCTCGCTGATGGGGTGGGGACCCCACGCGTTTCCACCTGAGATCCGTGAACAGTCATATGCGTTCCTGGATCGTTGGTTGTGCTCCCCCACCGAGGAGCAATCCCCACAATGATCGACCATCCAGAATCATTGACAAAGGAGAGTGGTTCGAAATGAGCACCCACGGTCAGGCCATCACCAGCCGAGGGATCACCCGGCGCACCGTGCTGGGCGGCGCCGCCGCTGTCGCCACGAGTAGCATGCTTGCAGCCTGTGCCCCGGAGAACGAGCAGCCCACTGCGCCCCCACCGTCGGCTGACAACGGCGCCGGTTCCGACACCGGTGGGGCGGTTCCCGATTTCGTGCCGTTCGAAGGTGTCACGCACGACCTGCCCGGCACAGCCGATGGCATCCCACCGGGCGTCTACAACTATCCGTCACCACCAGTCGTACGGGAGGGCTATCCGCTTCCCGCTGGTGAGCCGATCCAGGCATTCCTCCAAGGGGCGCCCTTCAGCATCCCTGACGACAAGAACCCCAACATCGCCAACATCGTTCGCCAGCTGGGATCTCCGCTCGAGATCGTCTACGGCGGGACGGGCTACCTCGACAAGTTCCAGGTCATGATGGCCAGCAATGAAGTACCCGACATGTGCATGATCATGCCGGTCGCTGAACTACCGAAACTGCTCGAGAAGAACTTCACCGACCTGACTGATGTCCTGGGTGGCGACGCCGTGGCAAAATACCCCGGCCTGGCCAACATCCCGACACCGGCCTGGAGCATCCCCAGAGTCAACGGACGGTTGTTCGGGATCCCGATGCCCCTGCCGCCGGCCGGGAGGGTCATCACCGCACGGACCGACACGTTGACCGCGCGTGGAATCTCGGATCCGAGCTCGATTGACCTGCGCGACGGACAGGACTTCATGGAGCTGCTCGCCCAACTCACCGATCGGGACAAGGGCGAGTTCGCGATGGGCGCGGATCCGACGATGTGGCTGCTGAGCATCGTGAAGCAGATGGTCGGTGCTCCCAACGTGTGGAAGCTCGACGGGGACAGGTTTGTCCATGAGAACGAGACCGAAGAGATGAAGACCGCCCTGGACCGTGCAGGACAGATCGTGCGGGACGGCTATCTCCACCCGAACTCCTTCACCGATCCGGCAGGCAACTCGGTCTGGTGGAACTCCGGTGTGACGGCGCTGTACGTGCAGGGATTCACCGGCTGGGTGCGGCAGTCCCGGTTCAACGTGGAGTGGGAGTACGTCAACGTGGAGGTCCCTGCCTGGGACGGTGGCGAGCCGGCGCCGGTGCACAAGTCAACACCGGCGTACGGAGCATTCACCGGGCTGAAGAAGACCGATGGTGCACGTCTGGAGCAGATGCTGGCCGTGGCCGACTTCCTGGCCTCGCCATTTGGGACCCAGCAGTTCATCGATCTCAACTACGGGGTCGAGCCGGAGAGCTACCAGATGCGCGACGGCGAGCCGACAGAGGTTGAGGACGGTCCACCAGTTCCCACCAACCTTCGTTACTGCGGAGGAAACTACGCCAGCGTCTTGTACTCCGGCGGCAACAGGCCCTATGTCGACGCTCAGCACGACTACCTCAGTCGTGTGATGCCAACCGGGGTGGACAACCCGGCCGATGGTCTCTACTCCGAGACCGAGGTGACCAAGGCCGCGACGATGAACAAGGAGATGCTCGACGTCCAACGCTCGATCTTGCAGGGTGCTCAGCCACTGTCGGCTTGGGATGACTTCGTCAAGCGGTGGAAGTCTCGGGTCGGCGACCAGATGGCGGCCGAGTATGCGGACGCGCGGGCGACCTCCTGATCAGAACTCTGCCCGCACGCAGATGGGTGGGGACTGGAACTTCCCCTGCGCGACGGTCTCTTCGCACCGTCTAGCATGGTCGACCATGGACCGAACCGAGCTGGTGATGTCCCCGCCCGTCGTGATGGCGCCACGACCCGACGGTTTCGAGGTGGTGTGGGCCGTGTCGGCCCGGGCCCGAGGCTGGGTCGAGTGGCGTACTGCCGACGAGAGCCCTGGCCGAGCACACGTTGCCGACTGCGGCCCGTACGGCTTTGTCCCCCAAGGGTCGCAGGTGTTGCGGATCCGACTCGACGACCTCGCCCCCGGGCGGGAATACCTGATCCGTACGGTGACCGTTGCCGTCACCGACGAACACCAGGAGGTCTCCGACTGGAAGTCAGTGCGCACCCTCGACCCGTCGGCAACCTCGGCAACTTTCGTGGCCTGGAACGACACCCACCAACGCGACGACACCTTGCGCGCTCTCGATGAGGCCTCGCCCGGCGCCGACGTCTGGGTCTGGAACGGCGACGTGTGCAACAACTGGAACGACCCGGACGAGATCGTCCCGACCATCCTCAACCCAGCCGGCCGTGACCTCACCGCAGGTCGACCCATGATGTTCGGTTGGGGGAACCATGACGTCCGGGGCCCGTGGGCCCACCGTGTCCCCGACGTGGTGGCCTCTCCGAACGGTCTGCCGTACCACGGCTTCCGCATCGGACCGATTGCCGCGATCGTGCTGTCCACCGGCGAAGACAAGCCCGACGACCACCCATCCTTCGCGGGGCGGGTCTCCTTCGCCGAGCTCCGACGGCGCCAGGCCGTCTGGTTGGCCGAGCAGATCACCCGACCGGGGTTCGTCGACGCCCCCTACCGGGTGGTGTTCTGCCACATGCCGCTGCGCTGGTCGGACGAACGCGTCCTCACCGACCTCGACTACCGGACCGGGAAGTGGGACCAGTACAGCCGGGTGAGTCGTGAGCTGTGGCATGACGCCTTGGTCACCTGGGGCACTCAGCTCGTGGTCTCGGGACACACCCATCGCTGCGCGCTGATCGAAGCCGAACCCGACGCTCCGTACGTCCAATTGACCGGCGGTGGCCACACCCCCGACATCGCCACCTGGATCGAGGGGCGGGCCGACCACCAGCAGCTACAGGTCTCGGCCCACCGGCTCGACGGCACGATTGCCCACCAGATCGAGTTCGAACCGCTGGCCTGACCACAACGGGGAGGCCGCAACTCGATACGCCTGAGTTGTCGGGCCCGGCGTGCCACATGATGGTGCTCCGACCCTCTCGGTGAAGGAGAACCGGTGACCCCGTCACAGCCGCTGTCGCAGATCATCCACCCGAGTTGGGCCGAGGCACTCGAACCGGTCGCCGACCGCATCGCTGCGATGGGTGACTTCCTGCGTGCCGAGCTGGCAGCGGGACGTTCCTACCTTCCGGCCGGAGCTCAGGTGTTGCGGGCGTTCACGATCCCGCTGGACCGGGTGAAGGTGCTGATCGTGGGGCAGGACCCCTATCCGACCCCGGGACACCCTGTCGGGCTGTCGTTCTCAGTCGCCGCGGACGTCCGGCCGTTGCCGCGCAGTTTGGGCAACATCTACCGCGAGCTGGAGGCGGATCTGGGCATTGCGCCAGCAGAGACTGGCGATCTGACGCCGTGGTTCGAGCAGGGTGTCCTCCTGCTCAACCGGGTCCTCACGGTGGCACCGGGGCATCCGGCCTCCCACCGCAACAAGGGGTGGGAGGAGGTCACCGATCGGGCGATCGAGGTGCTGGCCTCCCGCGGCGGCCCGCTCGTGGCGATCCTGTGGGGCAAGGATGCTCAGTCGTTGAAGCCGATGTTGGGCAACACCCCGCTGATCATGAGTCCGCACCCGTCGCCGCTGTCGGCCTCGCGTGGCTTCTTCGGGTCGAAACCCTTCAGCCGGGCCAATGCGGCGCTCCTGGCCCAGGGCGGCACCGAGATCGACTGGCAGGTCGATCCGGCGTGATCCGGTCCCGGTTCAGCGACGGATGTAGGACAGGAGCCGCAGCAGCTCGAGGTACATCCAGACCAGCGTCACCATCAGGCCCATGGCTGCGCGCCACGACTCCTTGGCCGGTGCGCCCCGGTTGATGCCCTCCTCGATGTACTGGAAGTCGAGGAACAGGTTCAGCGTGCACAAGATGATCGCGACGGCCGAGACGCCGATCGCCAACATGCTGACCGGACCGGTGACACCGGCGCGCAGGCCGAGGTTGACGCCGGCGAAGGACAGGGCAAAGTTGGCCAGCATGGCGATTGCAAACGCAATGGTCCCGACCACGGCAACCTTCGCGACGAGGCCACGGATCCGTACACCGAAGAACTTGTAGGCGGCCAGGGTGACCGCGAAGGCAATCAGCGAGGCGAAGATCGCCGAGACCACGATCCCGGGATAGTAGGACTCGAAGACCTTGGAGAACAGTCCGACGAAGACCCCCTCGACCGCTGCGTACACGAAAACCAGGGTCGGATTCAGCATCCGGCGGAACGCCACCATGAAGGCAACCACGACGCCACCGAGTGCGGCAGCAATCATCACCGGCATGGCGACGGTATCGGGCACCATGAACCACGACGCAGCAGCGGTGAGGACCACCACGGCCAGCAGAACCGCAGTCTTGGTGATGACGTCGTCGAGGGTCATCCGACCCTTCTGCGGCTCGGCCATGATCGGACCGGCACCCGGTCCCGGCTCAGGCTGTCCGTATCCGGGAACCTGACCGTACTGGTAGGTCTGGTACTGCTGGTACTGGGGCCCGGCGTAGCCCTGCCGAGCAGGCTCGGCGGGGGTGAACGCATCCTTCCGTGACAACACGGGATTGGAGCTGCGCAGCATTGATTCCTCCTGAGGGTCTGGCCGGGCCCAGTCTACCGACCGTTGATGCGCGTACGAGCCCGGTCACCATCTGCGGGTGACCGCTCAGGGACATCCCTGAGACCGGGGTCACGTAACGCCGCACCAACCGGGAGGTTCCGGCCAGCCGCGGCGCCCGCAGCAGGTTGCCTGGTGTCTTTTGGGCACGAAACCCGCTGTGCTCGGGTAGGCCGAATCTTCTGGGTACCCCCGGTGGGACTCGAACCCACACCTGTAGCGGTTTTAAGCCGCCTGCCTCTACCGATTGGGCCACGGGGGCCGGTGCCGGAAGCCTACTGGTCGGCCTCACCGTGGGCCGGCGGAAGCTCACCGGGAGCAAGGTAGACCTTGCGTTCGTGGATGGCGTGCGCTCCGGCAACCCGGTCCAGGAAGAGCTTCCCGGCACAGTGGTCCATCTCGTGCTGCAGTGCCTTCGCCTCGAAGGCGTCGGTGGCGATCTCGGTCCAGTCACCACTGCCCGGGAGCTGCCCCCGTACAGTGATCCGGCTCGCCCGCTTCACATCACCGGTGAAGTCGGGGACCGACATGCAGCCCTCCCGGCCCTTCTCATTGCGGGAGGCGGTGACGACCTCAGCATTGACCAACACGATCAGTCCGTGCAGGGTCCGAGCTTTGGGGTGGCCGGTCACGTCGACACAGAACGCCCGCTCGACCGCACCGACCTGCTGAGCGGCCAGGCCCACACAACCGGGCGAGACCCGCATGGTTGCCACCAAGTCGGCACACAGCTGGACCACGGTCGGGTCGGTCGGGTCGCTCATCTCGGCAGGCGTGGCCAGTACGGGATCGGGTGCGGTCACGACGGGCAGGACATTTCCCTGGGGCAGCTCAACGCTCACCGTGGCCTCAGAATTCGTCATCGCCGAGCGGCTCCATCGACACCTGGACTCCGAGTTCGCCACCGGCCCGGCCGAGCGCGAGCCGCAGGTCCTCAGCCGACCCGGTCACATCAACCTCAGCACTGAGCACATAGAGATCCCGTCCCTGACGGGTGGTGAGGTCGGTGATGTTGCCACCGTGGTCGGCGATCACCGCGGCGATCTGCGCCACGATGCCGAGCCGGTCCGCGCCGTGCACACTCACCAGCCACGGTTCTGCCCCCTCGGCAACCGCGACCGGATCCAACTGCACGGGCCGTACGGTGATCTCAAGACCCCCCGCCGACAGATCGGACAACGCCCGCTCCACCTCGGTCGGCGTGGCCTCTCCCACACAGATCAGGGTCATGGCGAAATGTCCGCGCAGCCGGGTCATCGAGGAGTCCTCGAGGTTCATGCTGAGTCCGGCCAGCACCTCTGCGGTCCCGGCGATGATTCCCGGGCGGTCCTTGCCGACGACGGTCACTGCGATTTCAGGCACCGATTGATCATAGTGGGGACGCCCAGCCCCGGGGCCACTGTCCGTTAGAGTTGCCTTGTGACCGCACCGACACAGACCTCACCCGATCGTGACCTCGTCGTCGTCATTGACTTCGGGGCTCAGTACGCCCAGTTGATCGCCCGTCGGGTCCGTGAGGCCGGTGCATACTCGGAGATCCTGCCGAACACCCTGTCAGCAGACGCCGTCCTGGCCCGCGAGCCAGCGGCGATCATCCTGTCCGGCGGCCCACAGTCGGTCTACGCTGAGGGCGCCCCCCAGATCGATCCAGCCCTGTTCGACGCCGGAGTCCCGGTGATGGGCATCTGTTACGGATTCCAGGCCATGACCGCCGCCCTGGGAGGCGAAGTCGCCCACACCGGCAGGTCCGAGTTCGGCCGTACCCACGCCACCGTCACCACCTCCGGCGAGTTGCTCGCCGGATGCCCGCTGGACCTGAACGTGTGGATGAGCCACGGCGACTCGGTGACCCGGGCACCCGTTGGCTTCACCACCTTGGCCACCTCCCCCGGCGCCGCTGTCGCCGCCTTCGAGGATGCCGAGCGCCGGCTGGTCGGCCTGCAGTGGCACCCGGAGGTCAACCACAGCGAGAACGGCCGCGAGATCATCGCCAACTTCTTGAAGCTTGCCGGAGTGCGCACTGATTGGAATGCCGCCAGCATCGTGGCTGAGCAGATCGAGCTGATCCGCAACCAAGTCGGTGACGGCAAGGTTATCTGCGCCCTGTCCGGTGGGGTCGACTCCGCCGTCGCCGGCGCTCTGGTGCAGCGCGCCATCGGCGACCAGCTGACCTGCGTCTTCGTCGATCACGGTCTGCTGCGCAAGGGTGAGGCCGAGCAGGTGAAGGTCGACTTCGTGGCCTCGACCGGGGTCGATCTGGTCGTCGTGGACGCCGAGGAACGGTTCCTGTCGGCGCTGGCGGGCGTCAGTGATCCCGAGACCAAACGCAAGATCATCGGCCGCGAGTTCATCCGCACCTTCGAGGCCGCCGCGGCCGAGCTGCACGCGGATCGCAAGGTCGAGTGGCTGGTCCAGGGCACCCTCTACCCGGATGTGGTCGAGTCCGGTGGCGGTGAGGGCGCGGCCAACATCAAGAGCCACCACAACGTCGGCGGACTGCCCGACGATCTGGAGTTCCAGCTGATCGAACCGCTACGGGCCCTGTTCAAGGATGAGGTCCGCGCCGTCGGCACCGAGTTGGGCCTGCCGGACGAGATCGTGTGGCGCCAGCCGTTCCCGGGGCCGGGTCTGGCGATCCGCATCATCGGCGACATCACCCGCGAACGTCTCGACATCCTGCGGGAGGCCGACGCGATCGCGCGTCAAGAACTGACCGCGGCCGGTCTGGATCGCGAGATCTGGCAGTTCCCCGTGGTGCTGCTGGCCGATGTCCGCTCAGTCGGTGTGCAGGGTGATGCCCGGACCTACGGCCATCCGGTCGTGCTGCGGCCGGTCACCAGCGAGGATGCGATGACCGCAGACTGGGGCCGTCTCCCGTACGAGGTGTTGGAGAAGATCTCCACCCGGATCACCAACGAGGTGCCCGAGATCAACCGGGTCGTGCTGGATGTCACCAGCAAGCCGCCGGCCACCATCGAATGGGAATGAGCCTCCGGTCGATCGGAGCGCGAAGCCTCAGCGCAGCTTGGTGGTGCGCTGGGGCAGCACGAACATCGCGATGATGTAGGCGATGATCGGGACACCGGTGAACATACTCACCACGACAGTGAGGATCCGGACCAGACCGGTGTCGAGGCCGAGGTAGGCGGCCAATCCGGCGCAGACGCCACCGATCACCTTGTCGTCGGTCGAGCGGACGAGTTCCTTGCCAGCCATGTGATTCTCCTAGTGTCGTTGTTTCGTACGGGCACTGCTGGCTCGCTGTGCCCACACCATGCCTACCACCCCGCACAGCACGAGGATGATCGGCGCGGCGACATTCAACAGCTGGAACCACAGGCCCCAGGCGAGGGCGCCGAGAGTGAGGATGGCCAGCACGACGAAGACCATGCCAGCCACCAGCGAGACACCGCTGGGGGCGCTGATGCGACGCCGGGGCCTGCTCATGCGTACCTCACCACAATGGTGCCGAGGTCGACGTGCAGCTTCAGGGTGAGGACCGGACCGCCCGGGTTCGGGTCGAGGACCAGTCGCTGGCTCATGTCGATCCCGCTGCGCTTCTCGCCCAACATCGTGACCGAGCCCATGTCACTGGAAGCCACGATCTCGACATTGGTGTCGCGCGGGATGATCACGATGATGGAGCCGGCATCGACATTGGCCTCATAGCTGTGGTCGCCGGTCACGGCCAGCTCGGACAGGTCGACGGTCAGGTTTCCGGCCTCGACGTAGTCGGCATCGGGCATCTGGCCCACAGCGGCGTAACGGATGCCGACACTGCCGACCGCATCAGAATCGGGCGAGACCATGCTCGGCGCGGTGACTGAGCCGAGTCCGATCAGCGTCACCGCCGCCAGTCCACAACCGACCGGGAGCAGGGCGCGGGCCCGCCCGGTCCAAGCCGAGATGATGAGGCCGACACCGACGACCAGCAGAGCCGACGCTGCGTAGACCCCCATGGACACCGACACGATCCCGACACCGTCGAGTGCGCCCAGCAACAGGACCAGGACGCCGGCCGCGATGAACGAGGCATTGCGGACCCGTACGGCCGCCGGACGACGCTCCTTGGTGGCAGACCGGGCCGAAGTGCGGGTCCTCGTCTGATGCGGGCTCGTCTGGTGCGGGCTCGTCTGGTGCGGGCTCGTCTGGTGAGGGGGCGACTGGTGAGAGGTCGGCTGATTCGAGTGCAGGTTCGGCCCGCCGAAGTGGCGGGCGTGCGGGTACACCCGAGGATGCACTGGCATCGAGCCCTGCGGATGAATCGGATGGTGCATCGGGGGCTGAGGATGCATCGGGGGCTGGGGGCCCCAGTGCCGCATCGGTGCATCCGCCGGCGGCGGTACGTACGGCGGGAACTCCGGATCTACTTCAGTCTCGGGTGAGGTCGTCCGGGCATCGGGCTGGGCCTGGGCCTTGCGCTTGCGTCCGGGACGGTAGACCGCGAAGTACCAGATGCCCGCGACCAGAATCACCGGGCCGGTGCTGAACGGCATGATCGGGCTCAGCACCGAGAAGGTGATCGCCGACAGCACCACCACGGCCGCGATCCACACCCAACTCGGCACCTTGCGTGCCGAAGGGAAAGCCTTCATCAAAGGTGAGTGTTCGGCGCCGCGGACCGGCAGCAATGCCCAGCCGGCGGCATAGAGGACCGCGCCGATCCCGGAGAACAGACCCAGGACGACGGCGCTGACGCGGACCAGAAGAGGGTCGATACGCCACCGGTCGGCGACTCCCGCACACACACCTGCGAGTTTCCCGTGCTCGGTGACGCGATCCAACTCCAGCCCCTGCATGCGCTCCATCCTTCCCTCCTGCCGCGCTGCTTCCAATAAGGGTTCACCCTTAGATACACCCGCCTTGTCGGCGCCCATCCGGTGGCCGACCCTCCGCAGCGTGCGACACCGCCGGTGGGCGTGTTGGCGGCGAGCCCCGTGACCGGTCAGACTGGGGGCATCATGACCGACCCAGACCAGCCCGACGGCTCGACCCCAGTCGCCGCCGACGACCCGGGACAGGCCCAGGCAGCGACCGGGGCTGCTCCCGTACGAGGTCGTGCGGTCCGACTGGCCGACGGTGCTTGGCTGGGCGGGGTCTGCACCGGTCTGTCGGCCCATCTCGGTGTGCCGGTGCTGGTCTTCCGGTTGGCCTTCGTGGCCCTGTTCTGTGCCCAGTTCATCGGCGCGCTGATCTACGCGGTGTTGTGGCTGGCGCTGCCGACCACCACTCCGAAGCTCTCCCCCGGTCTCGAAGCCCACACCCGGGCTGGCTTGCGGACCGCGTCATCGCGCCCCCAGGCCGGTGATGTTGCCTCGGTCGTCGCGCTGGGCACACTCGGCGTCGGCATGGTGTGGCTGGTGCAGACCACGCCGTGGGCGGTGCCGTTGAGCATCTTCTGGCCGGTCACCGCAGCCTGTGTCGGCGCCTCGCTGGTGTGGCGGCAGGCCGATCAAGGTCGGCTCCGCCCGGGTGCCTCACAGACCTGGTTGGATCGGCTGCTGGCCGGTGGCGGCTGGGCGGCCGTGCTGCGGATCGTCGCCGGGCTCGGACTGATGGCGGCCGCCATGGCCATGATCATCTCCGCCCAAGGATCGTGGGAAGAGCTCAGCCAGGTCCTCGCCATGACCGCGCTCGCACTGGCCGGGCTCGCGATCCTGCTGGCCCCGTGGGTGGCCCGGTCCCGTTCAGCGCTGGACGAGGCACGGCAGGCCCGCGCCCAGGCCGACGCCCGCGCCGATGTCGCCGCCCACCTGCATGACTCGGTGCTGCAGACCCTGGCGCTGGTCCAGAAGCAGTCCCATGACGCGCGCGCCGTGGAGACCATTGCCCGCCGTCAGGAGCGCGAGCTGCGCCATTGGCTCTACGGCGACGAGGTCGACGACACCACGCTGAAGGCAGCGCTGACCGCCGCAGCGGCCGAGGTGGAGGACGAACACAGTCTCCCGATTGAGCTGGTGGTGGTCGGCGACCATGAACTGACCCCTGGCCTGCGGGCTCTGGTCCGAGCCGCCCGTGAGGCGATGGTCAATGCGGCCAAACATTCCGGGGCTGAGGTGATCGACGCCTATGGTGAGGTCGACGGTGACCATGTCGAGGTGTTCATCCGAGATCGCGGCCGCGGCTTCGATCTCGATACGATCCCTGATGACCGTCAAGGTGTCCGTGGCAGCATCATCAATCGGATGGAGCGCCACGGTGGCCACGCCCGGATCCGTACCTCATCCGAGGACGGCACCGAAGTACGACTGGAGATGGAGACATGAGCGAGACCACGACCGAGGGTTCCCCCGACTCCGAGCAGACACCGAACTCCGGATCGGCACCGCGGCGGCTGCGCGTGGTGCTGATCGACGACCACGCAATGTTCCGCAGCGGCGTCAAGGCCGAGATCGGCCGGCTGGTCGACGTCGTCGGTGAGGGCCATGACGTGGACAGTGCGGTCGAGGTGATCGGACGGACCAAGCCCGATGTCACCCTGCTCGACGTCCATCTGCCCGGCGGTGGCGGTATCGCCGTGCTCAAGGAGGTGCTGGCCTCCGACCCGGAGGCGAAATTCCTGGGCCTGTCGGTCTCCGACGCTGCCGAGGATGTGATCGGGGTGATCCGTGCCGGAGCCCGCGGCTATGTCACCAAGTCGATCAAGCCGGACGATCTGGTCGACGCGATCCGCCGGATCTCCGAGGGGGATGCGGTCTTCTCACCGCGGCTGGCCGGTTTCGTGCTGGACGCCTTCTCCGGGTCGATTGACATTGCCAGCGTGGACGAGGACCTCGACCGACTCTCCAACCGGGAGCGGGAGGTCCTGCGCCTCATTGCGCGCGGGTACGCCTACAAGGAAGTGGCCAAGGAACTGTTCATCTCGATCAAGACGGTCGAGACCCATGTCTCGAGTGTGTTGCGCAAGTTGCAGCTGTCGAATCGTCACCAACTGACCAGGTGGGCGACCGACCGCAAGTTGGTCTGATCGCCCACCGTCCCGTACGGGATTCGCTGCGGTCAGTTGGCCGACTTGGTGACCTTGCCATGGATGAACAGCACGATCAGCGCGCCGATCACCGAGGTGATCAGTGACACGAACCAGTTGCTGTGCAAGGTGAAGTCGATGCCGTGTCCGGTCACCAGGTTGCCGAGCAGGCCACCGACCAGTGCGCCGAGAACGCCGAGGACGATGGTGGCCAGGATCCCGCCGCCCTGCTTGCCGGGGCGGATGGCCTTGGCGATGGCGCCGGCGATGAGCCCGAGGACCAGGTAGAACAGGATGGTGGTCATGAGGTTCTCCTTCTGCGGCCTCCCGCGGCGGGAGGCGCTCAGCCCAGACTAGGACGACCGACGGCCCGACCCCATGAGGGAAACCCCTGAAAACGCAAGAATGATCGCCGGCTCAGACCAGGGGGCGGAACGGGGCCAACACTGCTTCGGAGAACTTCGTGGCCAGGTGACGTTGTTGCCAGCGGTCCAGAGTGAGTTCAACACAGTTTCCGGCGTCGACGCCGAAGATCTTCTCCAGCTGCTCGGCCACGTCGGCATCGAAGATCTCGACATTGATCTCGTAGTTCCCGGCCAAGGACAGTCGGTCGATGTTGGCGGTGCCGATGGTCGACCACTGACCGTCGATGGTGGCTGTCTTGGCGTGGACCATCGCCCCCTGGTACAGGAACAACCGCACCCCGCCCTTGAGCAGGGTGGTGTAGTACCCACGCGACAGCCAGTCAGCAATGATGTGGTTGGACTCGGCCGGCACGATGATCCGTACGTCCACCCCTCGCTCGACCGCCTGCAGCAGCGCATCGCGCATGTCGCGGTCGGGGACCAGATAGGCATGGGTCAGCCAGATGTGGTGCTGGGCCCGATCGATCGCCTCGAGATACATGCCGCGGATCGGGAAGACGTAGTGCCGGGGCAGGTTGCGGTGCACCCGGAAGTTCGGCACCCAGTGCCGACGGTCGGGGTCCTCCAGTTTGGGCAGGCTGCCCCGCGACAGGTTCCAGAAGTCGATGAACGCATTCTGCATCTCGGTGACGATGTCGCCGGTCAGCCGCGAATGGGTGTCGCGCCAGTCGGTGGCATAGAGCGAGCCGATGTTGTATCCGCCCACATAGGCGACATCGTCATCGATCACGACAAGCTTGCGGTGGTCGCGGCCGGAGTGACGGGGATGCCAGAACATCGGTCCCCCACCGAACAGTGGGTAGCGCAGCACGTGGACATTCGACGGGAACTGGAAGAACGACGGCGGCACGACCAGGTTCGCAAAGGCGTCGTAGATGAGGTGGACCTCGACACCGCGGTCGGCGGCCTGGATCAGGGCTTCCTTGAAGGCATGCCCGATCGGGTCGGACTTCCAGATGAAGGTCTCGAAGAAGATCCGTTTGCGGGCGTGCCGGATCGCCGACAACATGTCGTAGTAGAGATCCTCGCCGTAGGTGTAGACGGTGACCTCGGATCCACCAGCGGTGACGCTGTGGGGTGCGACCCGTGGGAAGTCAGCCGGGGCACGGTTCTTCTTGCGCCGATGGTCCACGATCGCAAGCGCCGCCAAGGTGCCCGCCTGGACTGCTGCCACAGCCAGCGCAGTACGGGTGACGATCTTGCGAACGGGGATCCTGCGCCACATGCGGTCAAGCCTAATGGGAGTGGGCAAGACGGGCGGGTCAGGTCTGCAACAGGCGTAGCGCGATGCCGTCGAGGATGTCGCTCTCACACACCCGGAGGTCGACCCGGACACGGGCAGCGATCCGGGCGGCGATCAGGCTTCCGGCCGCGATCACATCGGCTCGTTTCGGCGGCAGGGTGGGGATCGCGGCCCGTTCGGCCGCGTCGGACCGGGCGAAACGGTCGGCCAGTCCGATCACTGCCTCGCGTGGGATCGTCGTGTGGTGCACCAGGTCCCGGTCGTACGAGGGGAGGTCGAGGTGGATCGCGGCGAGACTGGTGTGGGTCCCGGCCACCCCGAGCCAGGTCCGTACGGAGGCCAGGTCCACCCCGATGGTGTCGAGTCCGGCGTCGACCAGGGCGGTGGCCCGCTGCCAGTCGGCAGCCGGGACCGGATCCGCAGTGAAGAGGCGTTCGGTGAGTCGTACCGCTCCCAGGTCCAGGCTGGCGCAATGCACGATCCGGCCGGCCAGCCCTTGTGCTCCCGACGCACTCGGCACCGACGAACTCGGCGACCCGCCGAGGACGAATTCGGTCGAGCCGCCACCGATGTCGACCACCAGGATCGGTTCGGGGCTGCTCGGCAGTCCCAAGGTGGCGCCGCAGTAGGACAGTTCAGCCTCCTCTGTGCCGGCGACCACATCGGGCAGCAGCCCGAGCCGTTCCTGGACACCGTCGAAGAAGGCGTCACGGTTGCCGGCGTCACGGGCGGCCGAGGTCGCCACGAAGCGGACCCGCTCCGCACCGTGTTCGGCGATCAGTGCGGCGAAGTCCTCGCTGGTGGCAAAGGCGCGGGCCAGCGCGTCAGGATGGAACTCCCCGGTCGCGTCGATGCCCTGACCCAACCGTACGAATGAACTCGCCCTGGCCAGCACATCGAGCCCGCCCGCCCCGTCGGGTTGGGCGATCAGCAGTCGCATGGTGTTGGTGCCACAGTCGATGGCGGCAACCTTCACGGTGAGTCGTCCTGGGGCTCGTCGTCACAGCAGGGGCGGGTCCAGAACTCGCCGATCTCGGCCACGGCCTCGTCCCCGAGCGGGTTCACCCCGGGGCCGGCGGCCAGCGCATGGCCGACCAGGACGTGAAGGCACTTGACACGATCGGGCATCCCGCCGGCGCTGATCCCCTCGATCTCGGGGACCTCGCCGACGCTGGCCCGACCGAGAGTCTCGCGGTCGCTCAGGTACGCCTCGTGGGCACGTCGGTAGGCCGCGGACAGGTCGGGGTCGGTGCCGAGTCGCTCGGTCATCTCGGCCATCACACCGCGGCTCTCCAAGGTCGAGCAGGCGCTCGTCGCCCGGGGGCAGGTCAGGTAGTAGGTGGTGGGGAAAGGTGTGCCGTTGGGCAGTCGGGGTTCGGTGGCGACCACACCGGGCTTGCCACAGGGACAACGCCACGCCACTGCGGCGACCCCCCGAGGGGTGCGACCCAACTGGGCCTCGACCGCCGCCAAATCTTCGGAGGAGACGGACATGCTCAGCGGGGTTCCTTCTCGTTCGGGTCGGGGCTCTCGGATTCGTCGGGGCCGATGGTCTTCGGCGGCTCGGTCGGTTCGCTGCTCGGCACGGGCACCCTGCGGCGCGGTTCATCGGCCGACTTCATCGACCCGGCCAACTTCTCCCACCAGGTCAGGGGTTCGTCCTCGCCGTCCTCGGGCTCGATCTCGGCACCGGGAACCAGCGGCTTGCCGTCCGGTCCGACAACCCGGTAGCCACGCTCGCCCGGCACGACCCAACCAAGCCGTTCCCGGGCCTGCGCCTTGACGTACTCAGGATCGTTCCAGCGGGCCAGCTCGTCCTCGAGGTCGTCGATGTTGCGTTCCCGTGCGGCGATCTCGGCATCGGCCGCGGCGATCTCCTGGCGCTGTTCGAAGTAGACCCGCAGGCTCGACGCGTACGAGATGGTCAGCAGCAACAGCACCACACTGAGCGCGATCACGCGGGTGGTGACGCCGGAGCGGCGTCGTTGGATGACCAGTTCCCGGGTGCGCTCGTCGTCGACCTCGACCTCTTCGAACTCGGCATCCGGGGACTGCGGTGACTGCGAGAACTGGGGCTGGGCCGGCGCCGCCGGGCGACGGCGCCGACTGCCCCGCCCCGGGCCGGAGCCGGGGCGGGACGGTGGACGGCCAGCCTTTGCCATGGTCAGGCCTGGGCAGCCTGGTAGCGCGGGAAGGAGGATGCGCCGGCGTAGCGTGCGGCGTCGTCGAGCTCCTCCTCGATCCGCAGGAGCTGGTTGTACTTGGCAACCCGCTCGGAACGAGCCGGCGCACCGGTCTTGATCTGGCCGCAGTTGGTGGCCACGGCGAGGTCGGCGATGGTGGTGTCCTCGGTCTCGCCGGAACGGTGGCTCATCATGCAGCGGAAGCCGTTGCGGTGGGCCAGGTCGACCGCGTCGAAGGTCTCAGTCAGCGAGCCGATCTGGTTGACCTTGACCAGCAGCGCATTGGCTGCTGCGGTGTCGATCCCACGCTGCAGGCGCTCGACATTGGTGACGAACAGGTCGTCGCCGACGAGCTGGAGCTTGTCGCCGAGCCGGGCGGTGATGCCCTGCCAACCCTCCCAGTCCTCTTCGTCCAGCGGATCCTCGATCGACACGATCGGGAAGTCGGTGGCCCACTGGGCGTAGGTGGCCACCATCTCCTCCGCAGTCACCTGCTTGCCGTCGAAGGCGTACCGGCCGTTCTCGTGGAACTCGGTGGCGGCGACGTCGAGGGCGAGCACGATGTCGGTGCCCAGCTTCAGACCGGTGGTCTCGACCGCTTCGGCGATGAGCTCGAGAGCAGCCACGTTCTTGGGCAGGTTCGGGGCGAAACCGCCCTCGTCGCCGAGCCCGGTCGACAGTCCCTTGGTCTTCAGCACCGACTTGAGCGCGTGGTAGACCGCGACGCCCTGCATCAGTGCCTCACGGTAGGTGGGGGCACCGATCGGGGCGATCATGAACTCCTGGACGTCCACATCGGAGTCGGCGTGGGAGCCGCCGTTGAGGATGTTCAGCATCGGGACCGGCAGCACATGGGCGTTCGGGCCGCCGAGGTAGGCGTAGAGCGGCAGCCCGGCGGACTCGGCCGAGGCACGGGCCACGGCCAGGGAGACGCCCAGGATCGCGTTGGCGCCCAGGTTGGCCTTGTTGTCGGTGCCGTCGAGCTCGAGCATCGCGGCATCGATCAGCCGCTGCTCGGCGGCGTCATAGCCGGTGACCTCGGGGCCGAGCTGGTCCAGCACGGCCATCACAGCCTTCTGTACGCCCTTCCCGCCGTACCGGCTCTTGTCTCCGTCCCGCAACTCGACGGCCTCGAAGGCCCCGGTCGAGGCACCGGACGGGACGGCAGCGCGACCGACCGCGCCGTCCTCGAGCTGCACCTCGACCTCAACCGTGGGGTTGCCACGGGAGTCCAGGATCTCGCGAGCTCCAACGAATTCGATTTCAGCCACTTCGACTGCCTTTCCCAGATGGGGGTGTGTCACGTCAGCGGTTGCCAGCCTACGCGTCGCGACGGTGCGATCTTGTGACCAGTGGCCGCGTGGTTCAGTCCCGGCGCCGTCGACGCGCCAAAGCATGGGCCACATTGACCCCGATGATCCCGGCCCAGGCCACGGCCAGCCCGATCAGGCCGGGCTCGATACTCTCCGCGGCAATCGCGCTGATCGGGATGCCGGTGCCGAGCGAGACAATCCCCAGCACGAACTGCTGGGTGCCGACGGTGTCGGACTTGTCCGCCTCGTCCGAGGTCGACGGCTTCACCGGCGCTGGAGTGGATCCAGCGGTGGTGGCTGCCGGCAGGTCGCTGGCCGGATGGGATGCATAGGGCTGGTACTCCCCACCAACGATCTCGGCATCGGTTGGTTCGCGTTGGTCGCTCATGGCGGCGAGGTTACCTGTTCACCCGTTGGACCCTGCTCACCCATTAAACTCTGCGACCATGAGTGAGTCCCGCGATCTGGTCGCCAGCCGCCTTGCCGTCCTCCGCATGCTCGTCGGATCGATGGCCGGCGCCGTCCTGCTGGTCGGGATGATCATGGTG